>NZ_QLMG01000039.1 GCF_003259905.1 Salipiger aestuarii
TCCGCCGCTGGCCGTCCTTCACGCTCTTCCTGGAGGACGGCCGCGTGGCCATCGACAACAACCCGGCCGAGCGCGCGATCAAGCCGGTGGTGATTGGTCGGAAGAATTGGCTCTTCGCCGGGGCTGATGCCGGGGGAGAGACCCTCGCGGAGGCCATGACGATCATCGAGAGCGCTAAGCTCAGCGGTCTCGATCCTGAAGGCTACCTGGCCGACATCCTGGCCCGCATCGGCGATCACAAGATCAACCGCCTCGACGAGCTGTTGCCGTGGAACTGGGCGCCGATCGCTCAGGAGGCCAAGGCCGTCGCCTGATCTGCGGTCCTTACCGGCCGGTTACCACACAGGGGCGTTAACCCGTCATGCGTCAGCCCCTGGGATTCCTCGGTTTCGTTCAAACCTTGATGTCCGTTCTGAAGGGCACGTCACATGTATCTCGCGCTTGCGGAGAAGGTCCGGAAACCGCCCTGCCTCGCTCGTAACTTCGCGGGCGCAGCGTGAATCGAGCACACGCGGCGAATGGCAGGAACGTCCCGCACAGCAGACATTCGTGGGGAACGCAGCGAAGGTCGGCTGCCCGCCCTTCGGCTCCTCAGCGCGCATGTGCGGCGAACGACCGCTTTCCGCCCTCTTGGTCGGTGGCACCGTTGAATTCGCGGCCACTCAAAAGCGCTCATAACCGGCCACGTTGTCCGTTGCCGCCCAGGGCAGACGTGGTTTGCACGCCGTAGAAGGCATAACGCGACCTAACTTTCTGGCATGGTCCGGGGTACCAGCGGCCTGCCAGCTACCTCTGGCCGGTAAGAGTTCGGTTTCCACGTCGAGCCTCACCTCCTGCCTAGTTTAGAGCCGCGGTTTCATCTCCGGGCAGGGAGGCAATGCTTTCTCCTGCCCGCCCTTCAGGGGGCTTCTCAGAACGCTCACCGGCCGGATATCCGCGCCTGAGTTGTCATCTGTTCTCCAACGATGCGTTTCTTGGCCTTCGCCGTTGCCGCATTTTGCCTTGGCTCGAAAATACGAAAAATTGGTACATCTGTTCCGGCTCTTCCCTTGCTAGACGAGCGACGTCTGATGTTCTGCGAAAATGAAAAATCTTTTTGTTTTTCGCATGTTAGGTGGGTTCATGTGGGGAGATATCCCTCTTGACAATCCCGCTTTCAGGAAGGATGCCGGCGGCCGTCGTGACTGAATGCGCTGATCGCTTCCGCCCGGCACAAACGAAATCCCAGCCTGCCAGGACGAAGAAACTGCGTTTCTCCGATGGGCGGAGCTTTGCTTGCAGGGGCCGACCATGTCACGCATTCCATTCATCCACGCCCGCTTCCCTAAGCCTGACGATAACGAACAGGCGCTTGCCGGACGCCTGCGGAAGCACCTGAGCGAACTGCGTCTGCGCGCCCAGCAGCGCGAGGCCAATGTAGTGCCGAACGAGACCGCAGCAGGCTCGTCGAGCGCGGCTTCCTTGGCAGACGAGCCAGTTCTTGGCGATGATCTCGGCATGGACTGGCTGTCCCCCGCGGAGCTGTCGCACAAAGACCGCCGGCGGATCGACCGCCGCGCGGCTTGCCTCAGTAAGGCCCGGAGGGCGGCAACCGGTGTCGCGCACCTGAAGAAGGAAGATCTCGAGAAGCTCGCGGTGCTTAGGGATGGTGTCCGGCTGGGCCGTATCGAGAACGAGCACCGTGCCGACGAGCTAGCCGCGAGTCTGCATGCTGAGTTCCCTTGGCTCTCCGCTGCGACCGAACAGGTGTGGCACGCGATGCGCAGGTCGGTTCGGGAAGGCTGGCCGGGCTTTCGCCTGCCGCCGCTGCTGCTCGACGGACCTCCTGGGATCGGAAAATCTGTCTGGGCCCGGGAGCTGGGTAGGTTGATCGGTGTGCCCAGTATGGTGGTCGAGGCCACCAACGAAAGTGCGAGCTTCGGAGTGGTCGGCTCGCAGCGCGGTTGGAACAACGCCGCCCCCGGCCGCGTGCTTCAGACCATCATGCAGAGCCGGGTCGGCAATCCGATCGTCATCATCGACGAGGTGGAGAAGGCCGGATCTGTACATTCGAGCAACGGGCGCAGCTTTGATCTGACCACTTCTCTACTGCCACTGCTGGAGTCGGCGACGGCTGGCAACTGGAGCTGCCCATTTTTCGAGGTCAGGTTCGATATGGGCTGGATCGGATGGGTGATGACCTCGAACGACTACCGCCAGCTTCCAGCGCCGCTTCTCAGCCGTTGCCCCCCGCTTAAACTGAGGCCCCCATCCCTGGAGGAATTGATCGACTTCGGCTTGCAGCAGGGGGGTAAGCGCGGGATTTCGGAGCCCTCGAGCGAGGCGATGGTCGAAACACTGCGACGAGCGTCGCTTCACACGTCTCAAATAAGCCTACGGACGGTGATCCGAATGCTTGATCTCGCCGAACGGCTCGAGGCGGGGCCGGTGACCCAATGAGTCGGGCTTGTACCTGGGCCTGCCGCCCCCTTCACAATCTCATGAAAGCATGGTCCCGTGCCCTTCAGGAGGCGCAGAAGATGGTGCGGACGAGTTGGGCAGTAAGCCGGATAAACTGGGAATTGGAGCGGGCATGGTGGGGCCTGTTGCGCATTCAGCTTCCGGCAGAGGGCATCGCCGCGCGCTTCCAGGACGAGGCTGCCTGCCTCGAACGTCTGGTCGAGCAACGATGGGGGAAGCATGTGTCCTGCCCCCGTTGCGGTGCAGGGCGGCCATTCATTGTGCCGGCGGTGGCTCGGTGGCAATGTCGCGAATGCCGACATCAGTTCTCAGCGACATCAGGGACCATGCTCGGCTACAGCAAGCTACCGCTCCGAACATGGTTTTTGAGCGCGGATTACATGATCCGACATGCTCCGGCATATGTTCATCATCTCATGCCTGCGCTGGAGGAATACGCAGCCTGGACCGGTTTGCATTACAATACGGCCTCTCGTTTGCGGCGCAGAACATATGATGATCTGCGGACCAATGGGGGACAGGGGTTTCTTGGGAAGCTGGTGTTGGTCAATCCGGTGAAGCCGCCTGCAGACACGACGCCAGACTCGCCGGATTTCCTGGTCTGGCTTCGAAAGGAAGCCGAAGATCGGTCCATTCCTTTAGAAATCTGAGTTTCAGGTGAGCTGCGTCCACCGCCTTCCCGCGCCGGGCTCTGGTGCGTTTGAGGAATTCGCATAAATCTTCAATCAGCAGCACCGCTAGAAACAAAACCTGGGCGATAGCCTGTCGCCGAAATCGCATCCAAGGCCGGCCAGATGGAGCCGGATCAGGAACTCTGGATTCATCGAATCCGGGGAACGGAGAAGTTATGCTTTATCATGATGGCACATCTGGCGCCTATTCCGATGCTGAGGGCCATTGCCCGACCGGACGCGTGTCCAAGATTGGCCCGCCCTTGCTGGCGGATCCAGATCACCCCTTTCTGGTTCATCGATCGCACTTGCAGAAGATGGAGCTCGGAAAGTCACGTGGCAGTTCCCGACTGTCCTTCGTGACGCGCCTGCACCGCGAGGCCGTGCTTCAGGAGTTCTGGTGTGCCTCTTTGGAAGAGGCGGAAGTACAGAAAAACCTCGCGGCCAATCCTGGTGTGCTGAACTTCAAGGAGCAGTTTACCCGCATCGATTTCGTGGGCCTGGACGGGGACGAAAGCTACACCAAGATCGACATCCACGTCTTGCTGGCCTCCGGTGAAGAGGTCCTGGTCTCGGTCAAGTACGACGAGAAAGCCCGGCGCCCGTCTTATCTGGCGGAGATCGCGAACATTGCATCTCAGTGTTCGCCGGATGTCGCCGATCGGATCGTGGTGCTGTCGCGCTATTCATTTCACACGGCGTGGCGGGACTGCGCAGAAAAAATCCATTATGCGCGGCGCGGCTGGGACCCGGAAGCTGACCGGATCGTCTTGGAGGCGGCGAACGATCTGTCGCCCCGGTTCACGCTGGATCGGTTGATCGAGGCGTCCCGGCTCGACAACCGCGCATGGCGTGCGGTAGTCCGGCTCATCGGGGATGGTGACATTCGCAAACACCCTCTGGATCGGTTCGAGAGCGGCCTTGTCTGCGAGGTGGCGGCATGACCTACTTCGCGGGTCTCAAGGCAACGGATCGAGTCACATTCGAGGGAGCCGAAGTCACCAAGACCCGCGAGGTCAGGGATCGCGGCAGCGAGATCGTCACGCATTATCTGCTGTCGGTTTCGAACGCCGACCATGGCGTGGATATCCGCAAATTCCGCGCGGATGAGATCCCGCACCTGCTTGAGTGCGAACTGCTGATCATCGAGCGTGGCTACTACAGCCCGGCACAGCAGATGGATCGCGCCATGTTCGGCGCGGGCGAGATGTTCGGGGCCACCAAGAACCGGCGCGCGCGCATAGACCTGATCATGTTCCTCTGTATGCGGATGGCCCATTACCGTGAGCTCGGAATGATCTTGACGCGCGACGGTGTGCAGACCTGGCGTGCCAAGTTGGATCGGGACTACAAGTCCTATCAAGCACGTCGGGATTATGGGACGGAAACTGCGAATGCGACGCAGAGCCTGAAGCCGCTTCCCAGCAATGACACTCTGCTCAGTTACTATCGCACGTTCCGAAAAGGCGGTCAGCAGGCGAGGGTGTTTTGCCCTCCACGCGCTCAGTCGGAAGATTTGGACGAACAGGCGATTGAAGACCAGAACTTTGTCCTGCGGTGCCTGCAGCAGTATCTGAACCCGGAATTCTCCAAATCCGAAGTGGCGGCCAACACGATCTCGCAGGTCGAGAAGGAAAACGAGCGCCGCCGCGCCGCAGGCTTCCCGGTCCTGATCGATGTGAAGTCGGCCAGGACCTATGAGCGATGGATCGAAAAATACCTGGACCCGTTCACGGTCGCCGTGCAACGCGAGGGGCTGGCGAAGGCAAAAGCGAAATTCCGCAGCGTCGAGCAGGGACTGAAAGCCAGCTTTCCTGGGCAGGTGGTCATCTTCGACGCGTGGCAGGTTCATGTCCTGTCCTTGAACGTGTCGCGAGCGGCCTGGGACCGCATGACACCCGAGCAGCGTGCCAAGGTGAAGCGCGTTCGCCGATGGGTGGTCGTCGCGATCGATGTCGCCACGCGCATGATTTTGGGGTTTGCGTTTTGTGCGGCACCGAACCAGGAAGCTTCGCTGGCGTGCCTTCGCATGTGTTTTGTGGACAAGACGCCACTGCTCAGGGAGGTGGGGCTCTTCAAATCCTCATGGGACAGCAGGGCCCCTATCCATATGGTTTCGACGGATTCGGGAAGCGAGTTCGGAAAGAACCCTTTTGGTGGGTCAAGGTTCGTCGAGGCGGTTCGGATCTTGTCCGGTTCGCTTCTGAATGCCGTGACCGGCGTGGCCGAACTTCGCGCTCACATCGAACGCCTGTTTCGAACCTTCGAATTGAAATGGGCGCGGCATTTGCCGGGCTGGACAGCCGGTGCGCCCCATTTGAGAAATGACCGAAATCCTGGGCGCGAGGCCTGCCTCACGGATGATGATCTGCATCGTCTCTTCGTCACATTCGTGGCGGATTACAACGCATCGCCTCACCGCGGTCTCGGCGGAGCGACCCCGTCCGGCACATGGGCGAAGCTGTCGAAACATGAACAGTTTGACCCCTTCGCGCTGCCTGGGTCTCAAGCATTGCGCGAAGCTTGTGGCAGTTCCCATGCTGCTGGCGTCTCGGAAGCCGGCATCCGATTCGAGGGGCTGGTCTATTCGAATGAGTTCATCCGCAACCAGCGCAAGGCTCCGGGCGTGGATAGGATCGCCCAATCGGGGGAAAAGCTGGAAATCATCGTCGACCCGATGAACCTCGGGGCCATCTCGGTCGTCGCCAATGGTGAACTGATTTCCGTTCCCTGCCTCGACGAGACCATGCGTGGAAAGTCACTCACCCGGTGGAAGGCGGAAAAGACCCGGCTCAAGGCTGAAGCCGCACTTGATGTCGCCGATCATTCCAAAGCCCAGTCTGAAGCCCGTGAGAGTTGGCGCGGGGAGGCAAAAGCCATCGCAGACTCGGCCGGCGTCACCATGGAAGGTCGCAGCGACGCGGAGGCGGCGCGTCTTCGCAAGGAACTGGAGTTCGGCAAGGGCGCACATGAAAAGCCCTTTGTCGGCCGCGACGAGTTCATCGATCCGCTGCAAACCGGCTACGCGACCGGTTCCAGTGGCAATCACACCGCATCCGCGCCCACGTCCCCATCTGAGACCGAGGCCGCCGAACACCCCGATGGAGCAAATCCCCTCGATCGCTTCCGCTCCAATGGCGCACGACGCCGCCCAAGATCCTGATCCGGAGATATTCCATGACCACAAATGAAACCCTGGCCGTGATGGAGAAAACGCGCACCAAAGCGGCCGCGACCGCCGCGCTGGATACCTTCTTCTTTGAAACCGAGACCCACTGCTTGATCCGCGAGCGGGTGTTCAGTGTCCTCGAGGCGCGGGAAACTCGCCTGGCGCGCGGGCTGTATGAGCAGAAGGGGGCCGCCTTGATCGGCCCGGCCGGTAGCGGGAAGTCGACGATGATGGCGCGGGTTATCCGTGAGTATGAGGAGGCGGCGGTCGCCACTGGCGGTCGGGAATTCGGCCACAGGATCGTCAGTGCGATCGTGCCGGGAAAGGCGAGCGTGAAGGACACATGCTGTGCCGTCCTCAGGGAAATTGGTTACCCGACCAAGGGCAACCGGACCGAGGACTACCTGATTGACTGCCTGCGCAGGCAGCTCCAGCATCATCATATCGCGGCCATTCACCTCGATGAGATCCAGGACGCAGGGCGCTACGCGACCGAGGAGGCGATGTCCGCCTTCGCGAAGCGGTTCCGCAACCTGATGCAGGTCGGGCCCTGGCCTGTTTCGCTTATCCTGACCGGGACCTCGGAAGGACGCGAGTTCATCAACCACGATCCCACCCTGACGCGGCGACTGCGTCCTGTCGAGATTTTGGCCATGACGCCCGAAGCCGATGGCCCCACCCTCCGAAATGCCATGACCAAGCTATTGGCGGGAACTGGCCTGACCGATGAAGGCCTGTTCTGCCTCGCGGAATTCATGCCGCTCATGATGCATGCTGCAGCCTATCGGTTCGGTTTGGCCGTCGAGATCACGATCGAAGCGCTCTCGGAGGCCCTGGAGATGGGGGATGTCCGGGTCACCCTCGATCATTTCGCCGAGGCCTATTATGTCCGCACCAACTCTGATGACGAACTCAACCCCTTCCTGTCTGAGCATTGGCGCGGGATTGACACCTCCCGCGCCATGGATCGTTTTTACCAAGACACGAATGCGGCGAAGAAACCGCGCAAACGGAAGTAGCCAGCAATCTGTCCCCGTTAATCCACGTTAGGGTCGCCCGCCGGGCGGCCTTTTTCTTTGCCTGCGCGCCGCAGCCCACCCAAGACAGGTCGGAAAAACGATGTCGGAAGACGGGTTTTTGATGTCGGCAGGACGGTATTCGAAATGTCGGGTGATGTCGTAAGATATTGATATTTATTGTTAAAATGCCAGGTCAGGACGGTCTTTAGGTGTCGGACGATAGCAACGGTTTTCAAACGCGCAGCCACTGCGCGATCTTCATATTCGTGTGGCTGCTGCCCGCCGGCATACAGGCGGGCATACGAAAAAGACCGCGCCATAGGCGCGGTCTTTTCCTGTGATCGAGGCCCGCGATTACGAGTCCAGTGCGTTCTCGATCGCCTGGCGCTGATCGCTGTCGCTGTCTTTGCCGTAAAGCGCGGCGCGCAGGTGGTTGACCTGCTCGGTGGTCAGCACGCGCAGGTCGGCCTCGGGCACAAGCTGATGCACTGCGGCGACTTCGGCCTCGGTCAGGTTCGGCGCGGCCTGTTCCATGTCATCCAGCAGTTGAACGCGGATGGACTCGGGGTCGGCGCCACGGTTCACAAGCGCGACGATGCGGTCCTTGTCGGCTTCGGTCATCTCGTTGATGCGCCACTCGGGGAAGTACTCGGTCAGAATCAGACGATCGGCCGTTACAATGCTCGGATTGTCAGGCTGGGCGATCGACATGATCAAGGTTGCCTTGTCGGTGTCTTCCTTGCCCGACTGCGCGATGGTCATCATTTCGGCGACCTGTGTGTCGGTCAGCGTCGCGAAGTTGGCCTCCGGGTAGTACATCGAAATGGCGTTCATTTCGGCCTGCGATGCGGCGAAGGCACTGGTCCCCATGACGGCGGTAAGGGCGGTGATGGTCATAAAGCGTTTCATGGTGTATCCTTTCGTCAGTTCCGTTTTAGCAGCGACCCGAGGTCGTTACGCCCGCGAGGTGTCCGCACAGGCGGAAATCTTCGTATGGCGGTCCCGACCGTCTGTTTGGCCGTGCGTCGTCTTGTATCCAGCGTAGCGTCGTCGCTGCGTCGGTATGGCTGTACAACGGCGCCCCGACATGGTTGGTTCCGAGGCAGAAGGCTGCAAAGATTCTTCTTTTTCGCCATGGACTTGCGCGCTGGATCGACCACGCGTGCGCAAACGCGTGCGGGCGGGCCGGGTTCCGGCGCAAACTGGGCGTTGCGATCAGATCTGCGCGACAATCGCTCACGTCGGCGTGATGATGGGCCGCCCTGCGGGACGGATATGTCCGGGGGCCGGGTCCACCGGCGTGTTCGGGGGCCGCGCAAGGCTTGCCTCTGGCCGGACAGATGCGTATACGCCCCGAAAACCGCATGAAAACCGAAAGCGTCGTTCTGATGGCCAATCCCGTACAGTTCATCCAGCAGACCCGCGCCGAGATCGGCAAGATCGTCTGGCCGTCGCGCCGCGAAGTGCTGCTGACCACGGTCACGGTGTTCATCATGGCCGCCCTGACGGCGACCTTCTTTGCGCTGGTCGACATCCTGATCCGTGGCGGGCTGCAAGGGCTGCTGTCCTATTTCGGCTAGGACACACCGAGCTGCGGATGGGGCCGCGGGGCGAAAGCCTGACGTGCGGCCTTGATATCCGGTCCGCCAAGGCGGTAAGAGCAAAGCAATACCCTGGGCAGGCGTGCAGCGATTCGAGTTGCACGCCGGTTTTGTTTCAGGGACAAGCGTATCGCGCGCCTTTGGCGAGGCGGAAGTGAATGGCCGGCACAGGTTCGGCGCAAGGTTGGAAGAGGGGCCAGATGGCGAAGCGGTGGTACTCGGTCAGCGTTCTGTCGAACTTCGAGAAGAAGATCGCAGAGCAGATCCGGCAATCGGTCGAAGAGCAGGGTCTTGAGGACCAGATCGACGAAGTCCTCGTTCCGACCGAGGAAGTGATCGAGGTGCGTCGCGGCAAGAAGGTCACGACCGAACGCCGATTCATGCCCGGCTACGTCCTGGTTCACATGGAAATGTCCGATCAGGGCTATCACCTCGTGAACTCGATCAACCGTGTGACCGGCTTTCTGGGGCCGCAGGGCCGCCCGATGCCCATGCGCGATGCCGAGGTCGAGTCGATCCTGGGCCGCGTTCAGGAAACCGAAGAAGCGCCGCGCACGCTTATTCATTTCGAGACGGGCGAGCGGGTCAAGGTCAACGACGGCCCCTTCGAGGGTTTCGATGGCATGATCGAAAGCGTCGACGAGGACAACCAGCGTTTGCGGGTGGCCGTGTCGATCTTTGGTCGCGAAACCCCGGTCGAGCTGGAATTCACCCAGGTGTCCAAGCAGGGCTGAGGCGGGGCCGCACCGCCATCACGATCACGCACCCTTCGGGGTGCGTTTTTCGTTTCCACCCGCCGGACAAGGGGCTCGGGCCTTGATCCGGTAACAGATCTGGTCTATGCGCCGGGCTTCGGCAGACCGCCAGTGGCGACTCGGCCGATTGTGGGAGGCAAGGACACCGCGGTGTCCGATCCTGACCACGCCACATGAACGCCTCCGCGACGCGTCGCGGCAGGAGATGGAACAGGAGACACGCCAATGGCCAAGAAGCTTGCTGGCAAGATGAAACTGCAGATCCCTGCAGGCAAAGCCAACCCGTCGCCGCCCGTGGGCCCCGCCCTGGGTCAGCGCGGCATCAACATCATGGAATTCTGCAAGGCGTTCAACGCCAAGACGCAGGAAATGGAGCCCGGCGCGCCGTGCCCGACCGTGATTACCTATTATCAGGACAAATCCTTCACGATGGATATCAAGACGCCGCCCGCGTCTTATTACCTCAAGAAGGCTGCTGGTCTGAAGCCGGTTGGCAAGCGCAACCGTCCCAAGGGGGCCGTCACCCCCGGTCGTGAAGTCGTGGCCACCGTCACCATCAAGCAGGTGCGCGAAATCGCCGAGGCCAAGATGAAGGACCTCAGCGCCAACGACGTGGAAGCTGCAATGCAGATCATCCTTGGCTCGGCCAAGTCCATGGGCATCGAGGTGAAGTAATGGCAAAGCTCGGAAAACGCACCCGCGCCGCGCGCGAAGCTTTCGAAGGCAAGGACGAGCTGACGCTCGAAGAGGCGGTCAAGCTGGTCAAGTCGAATGCAACGGCCAAGTTCGACGAAACCGTCGAAGTCGCGATGAACCTTGGGGTGGATACCCGCCACGCGGACCAGATGGTTCGCGGTGTGATCGGCCTGCCCAACGGCACCGGCAAGACCATGCGCGTCGCCGTGTTCGCCCGTGGCCCCAAGGCTGACGAAGCTCAGGCCGCTGGTGCGGACATCGTCGGCGCCGAAGACCTGATGGCCACCATTCAGGGCGGCACCATCGAGTTCGATCGCTGCATCGCCACCCCGGACATGATGCCGATCGTCGGTCGTCTGGGCAAGATCCTTGGCCCGCGCAACCTGATGCCCAACCCCAAGGTCGGCACCGTGACCATGGATGTCGCTCAGGCTGTCAAGGACGCCAAGGGCGGCCAGGTCCAGTTCCGCGCCGAAAAGGGCGGTGTGGTCCACGCAGGCGTTGGCAAAGCATCGTTCGACGAAGCTCAGCTGGTCGAAAACATCCGTGCCTTCATCGGCGCGGTTGCCAAGGCCAAGCCGGCCGGCGCCAAGGGCACCTACATGAAGAAGATCTCGCTCAGCTCGACCATGGGTCCGGGTGTCACCATCGACGTGGCCGCTGCCGCGTCCGAGTGACCCGGACGCAGCGTTGATCTTGCAAAAGGCGGGCCGTTGGGTCCGCCTTTTTCGCATCCACGGGGCGCAGGGCCGGCGACCATCAGGGTCAATCAGAGATCTGCGTTTTTGTGGCTCATCCGGCGGAGTCACCCGCAAACCGGCGCCGATTTGTCCATCGGCCTTTCCGCAGGCCCCTGACCTGCCCCTGCCAGAGCCTCTGGCGGGGATGGCCGGTCTGGGGGCCGAAAGCGGCGGCGCTAGCGCCTGCGGGGCGCGGGCACGCGGGACGGGGCAGGACATCGCAACAGCCATGCGGACGCTGTCCGCTGTCCGCTGATGCCGGTGCCTTGCCGCGCAGCGACGCGGGCGCGGCCCGACGCGCGCGCCTTGCGCGACAGCGACCGGGCAAGGCGGGATGACGACCGACGTGGCAATCGCCGCGCCTGCAAGCGCGGCAACGGCGGTGAACGCCGTCGCTTTTGTCTGTGCAGTCTCAAACAAGAGGACCAGTCCGTAGTGGCCGTTTCGTCGTTGGACACCTTGCGCGCGCGGCGAGCAAGCCAGATCGGCAGGACCATCACCAACAGCGCCAGCACATACAACAGGATGCGTGTCCAGTTCGACACCAGGATGCCCCGGCCCCCTCCCGAAATCGACAGGGCGCGGCGCAGATTGTCCTCAAACAGCGATCCCAGCACGAAGCCAAAGATCACCGGCGCGAGGCTGAATTCCAGCTTGCGCAGGAACCAGCCGAACACGCCCGGCATCGTGATCATGAACAGATCATGCGGGTTGCCGACGATGGTGTAGATGCCGATGAGCGCAAGAACGGCAATCAGCGGTGTCAGGGAGTGCTGCGGAATCGTCAGCATCCGGGCGAACAGCCCCACCAGCGGCAGTTTGATGTTCAGCCGCGCCACGTTTCCGATGTACATCGACATCACCAGCCCCCAGGCGACCTCGGAGCGCTGGGTGAACATCATCGGGCCGGACCGGATGTTGAACATCAGCAACGCGCCCAGCAGGATCGCGGTGGCGCCCGATCCGGGGATGCCCAGCGTCAGCATCGGCACCATGGACCCGCCGGCGGCGGCGCTGTGTGCCGCTTCGGGGGCGGCAAGCCGGCGCACGTCGCCGGTGCCAAAGGAGCCGTTCTTGTCGCTGATGCGCTTTTCGGTGCCATAGGCCAAGGCCGAGGCGACGGATGCGCCCGCTCCCGGCAGGATCCCGATAATGAACCCGATGACCGGGCTGCGCAGGATGGTCCATTTGGCCAGCGACAGGTCGGCCCAGTTCACAAAGCTCTTGTCGACGGGCCGCGATTTCAGGGAGCCGCGCGCCTGATGTTCGACCAGCGTCAGCAGCCCGGTCATGCCGAACAGGCCCACCACGATGATCGGAAAATCAATGCCGGTCAGAATGTCGGGAATGCCGAAGGTATAGCGCGCCACGCCGGTGTTGGCGTCGATGCCGATGGTGGTCAGCATCAGGCAATGGTGGCCCCCAGCAGCGTCTTGACGGTGCTCTTGCCCACAGGCGAGGCCAGCGAGGCAAAAGCAAAGACCATCAGCACCACATAGTCCGACGGCCCGAAGGTCACGGCGAATTTCGCCAGCGCCGGGGCGAACAGCGACATCAGGATCAGCGCAAATGTGCCCCCCGCGCACGAGGCCGCCGCCGACAGCGACAGCGCGCGCCCCGCTTCGCCCTTGCGGGCCATGGGGTGGCCGTCCAGCGTGGTCATCACCGCGCCCGCGTCTCCGGGCACGTTCGGCAGGATCGAACTGATCCGCCCGCCGTATTCGGCGCCATAGTAGATACCCGCCAGCAGGACCAGCGCCGCTTCGGGTTCAAAGCCAAGGCCGTAGGCGATGGGCAGCAGGATCGCGACGCCGTTGATCGGTCCAAGGCCCGGCAGCGCGCGGTTCAGCGTGCCCACGAAACAGCCCACCAGCACCAGCATCATGTTGAACGGGTCAAGCGTGACGGCAAACTCCGACGCCAGTCCGGAAGGGACGCAATCCATCAGTCGGCCTCCGTGTCAAAGCTGTCGAGGACCGCTTCGATCAGCACCGCCGCGCACAGCCGGACCCAGACCTTGCGCGTCACGTCGACATGCGCGGTGTCCGGTTTCCAAAGGATGGTGAGCAGGCAAACCGTCGCAACGATCGACAGGATTTGCGGCCAGCTTTCGCGGGCGAGCGGGTCGTACTGAAAAGGTGTCCGGATGACGGTGAACGCAATCACCGCGTCGCCGATGGTCACCGCCAGCAGAACCGCCGCGAAGATGCGGTCAGCCATGAGGGGGCTCTGATATACGGTTTGTCGAAAGGTCGGATGCGCCGCAGGGGCCGCTGTCAAACGCGACGTAGCGGATCTGTAACGGCGTGCCGCCCGCTTCGCGCATCAGCAGCGCGCCCTTCATCCAGTCCTGCGAACCGACGGAATCGCCCGCGCCCAGGACAACTGCCGGGATCGCTGGACAGATCGTCCATCACATTCCTGAGGGAACATATTCGCTGTCGGCGCGCCCCACGACGGCGTCGAAATCGGCACCTGCGGTGGCCAGCCAGCGCACGTCGGTTTCATCGAAAGCACCGTATTTGCCCAGGATGATGTTCAGCAACTGCACCGCGCGGGGACGTCCAGCAACCTGTTCACCGCTGGCAGCCTGCGGTTCGATCGCGCGGCCAAGCTGGCCTGGAACGGCGACAGACCCATCGACATGCGCGCCCGCGCGGTGCAGCTGCTGGAAATCATGATCGACAATCTGGGCCCGATGCTTACCAAGGAAGACGTCGCCGACACGCTTTATACGTTTCACGAGGCGCCCGGCCTGAATGCCGTCGAACAGCTTGTCACCCGGTTGCGCCGCAAGCTTGACGGCACGCCGCTGGTCATCAAGACGGCGCGCGATCTGGGCTGTCTGCCCTACGTCGCCGATGACGAACAAGGAACCGCGCTTGCTCAAGCGGCGGCTGCTGTCGTCGATGGCGGCGGGGTTCGTGCTGCGGCTGTTGTTGATGTCGGTGCTGCTGTGGAATTATTCGCGCGCCGCCGCCAACCGCGCCTTCGACCTGTTTCTGGCAGGCGCCGCGCTGGCGGTGCTGGAACGGGTGTCCTACAATTCTGATGGCCCCACGGTCGACCTGCCGCAATCGGCGATGGATATTCTGGCGCTGGCGCTGGCGCCGGCGGTGGACGCCGACAGCCCCGATGCCATGCGCGCCCGGATGATAAAGGCCGAAGCGCAGGTGCCGCGCACCGTTCACCTTACCAACCAGCTGCTCGCCAACGCCGTGGCGATCCACCGATCCGATCGGGCCCAGCCCGACCCACCGGAGCCGCGCCCGCTGGTGTGCGACACGCTGGCCGAATTGCCGCGCGACCGACGGTTGCGCAAGGTCACCGTATCCTACGAGGACGGGCAGTTGCCGGACGGTGTCGGCCACATCCGGTGGGATGCCATTTCCATCCGTGAGGCGCTGCGCAACCTGATCGACAACGCTGTTCGCCACGGCAGGTCAGACAATTCCGTGCTGATCGAACTGGACGGCGACGCCCGCAGCATCCGGTTGACGGTGTCCGACGTGGGGCCGGGGATCCCTGCCGCCGCCCAAAGCCGCGCGACCGAACGGTTCATCTCGATTGCCCGCGACACCGCTGGGTCGGGGCTGGGGCTGGCCATCGTGCGATCCGTTGCCGAAGGCCATGACGCGCGGCTGGAACCGGGCGCCTCGCACCTTGGCGGGCTGCGCGCGGTTCTGGTGTTTCCCCGGTTTGGGGCGCTGTTGCTGGGGCTGTGCCTGCTGATGCCGCAGGCGTCACGCGCCTGGGATCTGACCATCTACGGGGCGACCGATCTTCCGACAAGCCACCGCGACCTGTCGCCGTTCATTCGCGACCATGAGGCCGCGCCAAAGCGCCGGGTCGGCGGCTATGACCTGCGCGGGTCGGGCATCGGATACCTGTTCGCCACGCAGGACATGATTCAAAGCGTGCAGACGCAGCGCCTGACCGAGGTTCCGGGCCGCGCCGCCATGCGCGTCTATTGCCGCACCTCTGACATGATCAAGGCGACCGGCTCCGGCGAAATCGCGCTGGCGCTGGACGTCATCGGGCCCAGCGCCATTGCGCTGGCGCAGGTTTATCCCGAGGTGGGCATCCACGTTCTGGACGACGACAACCTTGGCATGTCGCGCACCGCCTTCGTGCCGCGCACCGCGCAGGAACCCGAGATGGGGGCCCGCTTCATCGCGTTCCTGTTGTCGCCCGATGGTCAGGCCCTGATCGACCGCGACACCGCCCCTGATCGCGCCTGCCCCGGCAACCGAACCGCCCACCGCGTCGGCCGGGCTGATGCGTGCGAGCAGCGGCGCTTTCTGCCAATCCCGCTTGGCCCCGGCCTGCTGACCTTTCTCGACAGGCTCAAGCGCGACGAGGTGCTGCGGGGGGATGCCTCGTTCGCTGGTGAGGGGGGCAAGAGGCGCCGCTGACGCCGCGTGAGAAAAACGCTGCAATTGCGCCGAGGCGCGGCTATACTGCCCCGCAACAAGGCGGGACAGATCAGAACCCGCCGAACGGGCAACTGACATGACAGGCTCACAGCGGACAGGGATGCGATGAAATCCGGTATCGGACGAGGCTTTGCAGCCATTGCGGCGCATGCGCGAGGCGCGCTGGTCGCTGCATTTATGGTGTCCGGCACGCTTATGCCGCCACCCGCCGCCGCGCAGGTCACGCTGGATCTGCGCGATGCCGACCTGCGCAGTTTCGTTGAAGTCGTGTCCGAGGCAACGGGGCGGCGCTTTGTGGTCGACCCGGCGGTGCGCGGCACCGTCACCGTGCTTGCCCCCGATGAAATGAACGCGGCGGAACTGTACGAGGTGTTTCTGTCGGTGCTGGAAATCAACCGCCTTGCACTGATCGAAGGCGCCGGGGCCGACCGCATCGTGGCGATGAACGGGGCGCGCGAACTGGCGTCGGGGGCGGCGGCCTCTGGTGGAACCGGGGCCTATGAAACCCGCGTGATCGAGGTGCGCCATGTGCCGCTGACCGACATCGTCGAGGTCGTGCGCCCCTTGTTGCCCGCCGAGGCGGTGCTGACCCCGCTGCCCGGGTCCAACCTGCTGATCCTGTCCGATCGGGGGCAGAATTTTCAACGTATCTCGGCGCTGATCGCCCGGCTTGACCAGCCGCGCGAACTGCCGGTGCAGATGATTCAGTTGAGCAACGCCAACGCCGCCGAGGTGGCGCAAGTGGTCGAGAGCATGGAAATCCTGCCCGCGGGAGCGGCGATAAGCGTCGACCGGCGGTCCAACGCCATCGTCCTGTCGGCCCCGATGCGGGTGATCGAACGAGTGCAGATGCTGGTCGCGCGTCTGGACACGCAGCAAGACAACGTGGTCAGCCGGGCGGTGCCGCTGGCTTATGCGGATGCGGCGGCGCTGGCCGATGTGGTGCTGCGCGCCATCGAAAGCCAGTCCTCCGAAGGCGCGACGCAGGCGCCCGTGCGCATCGTGCCCGAGCCCCAGACCAACACGCTGCTGATTTCCGCCCCGCAGGAACGCATTGCCGACATCGTCGCGATGATCGGCTATCTCGACAAGCGGCCCCGTCAGGTGCTGGTCGAAGCGGTGATCTTTGAAATGTCGGTGTCGGCGTTTTCCGACCTGTCGGCGCAGTGGGCAGGCATTCTGGACAGCGCCATCGTCGGCGGCGCGCAGTTTTCGCTGGGGGACCGGCCCAGCCTGACCAGCCTCGTGTCCTCGGTTCTGAACGGCGAAACCGCCGATGCGGGATCGGGCGGCGTGCTGGCGGGGCTGCCGGACGGCGACACGGGCGTGGCGGGGTTTCTGGCGGCGATCGCCTCGCAAACCTCGACCCGGCTGCTGTCGACGCCGTCGATCGTGACACTGAACAATCAGGAAGCCGAGATCGTCGTGGCGCAGAACGTGCCCTTTGTCACCGGCGCTTATTCCACGGTCGGCAACAGCGCCGTCGAGAACCCGTTCCAGACCGTCGAACGCCAGGACGTGGGTCTGACGCTGACCGTCACGCCGCAGATCAACGCCGACCGCACGGTCAAGATGGCGATCCAGCAAGAGGTGTCGAACCTGACCAGCGCCCAAAGCTCGGCAGGTGGCGAGATCACCTCGAAACGCGCGCTGTCGACGACCGTGCTGGTGCGGGACGGCCATGTCATCCTGCTGGGCGGGCTGCTGGAAAACGGCTCTGGCGCCGCGGGGCAGGCGGTGCCGGGCCTGTCCGACCTGCCGCTGGTGGGCGGGCTGTTTCGATCCAAGAATACCGAACGTGCCCAGCGGGTTCTGCTGGTTCTGCTGCGCCCGCAGGTGGTGGAAACCGAAGACGAGGCTCGCCGCATGACCCGCCACATCGCCGCCAAATCGCGCGAGGCCAGCCGCGCCATCTCTCCACTGAACGCCGAGCGCGGCCCGCGCACCCCGGCGCAGGCGCTGCCATTCGACGGGGTGGACCTGAACCAACCCTTTGATGCGGGCTTTGTCGACGACGTGGCGCAGCGCCGGAACTACCCTCCGCTGCCAAGCCGGCTGCGGTTTCCGGGCGACTGAGGGTAGCGCGATGGATACACCGCGTCTGCCTTTTGCCTTTGCCCGCGACCAGCAGGTACTGATCGACGGCACCCGGCTTGTCACCGGCCCCGAGGCGGGGCTTGCCGGTCTGCGCGAGGCGCAGCGCAGGCTGGCCCGGATGGTGCCGCAGGTCGAAGAGCTGGACCGCACCGGATTCGAGGCGGCGCTGGCGCGGGTGTACGACGGCGGCGATGACGGGCTGACACGGGGCTCGGAGTCCGAACTGTTGTTCGACCTTGAAGACCCCCCCGCGGGAAGCCGCCAGCGGGACCTTCTGGACGATGCCGGGGACGCGCCGGTGATCCAGCTGGTCAACCGGCTGCTGCGCCGCGCGGTGATGAGCGGAGCGTCGGACCTGCATGTCGAGCCGCACGAAAAGGGGCTGCGGGTGCGGATGCGCATCGACGGGTTCCTGCAAGAGATCATGGACCGCCCCGACCTGCCGGTGCGCCGTGTGGTGTCGCGGCTCAAGGTCATGGCGGGGCTGGATATCGCCGAAACGCGCCTGCCGCAGGACGGGCGCATCGCACTGTCTCTGGGCGGGCGGATGATCGACACGCGGGTGTCGTCGCTGCCCGGCCATTACGGCGAACGTATCGTGCTGCGCATCCTCGATCGGTCGGCGGGGCTGATGCCGCTGGGCGCGCTGGGCCTTGCCGCTGCGCAACAGGCGTTGCTGGCGCGCATGTCGTCGCTGCCCAATGGCATCATCCTTGCCACGGGGCCAACCGGGGCGGGCAAGACGACGACGCTGTATTCCCTGCTGCAACTGGCCGAACGCGGCGAGCGCAACATCGTCACGGTCGAGGATCCGATCGAATACGACCTGCCGGGCATCAGCCAAAGCCAGATCAACGCCGACATCGGCATGACCTTTGCGGTTGGCCTGCGCGCGGTGCTGCGTCAGGACCCGGATGTCATTCTGGTGGGCGAAATCCGCGATCCCGAAACCGCCAGCGTCGCGGCGCAGGCGGCTCTGACGGGGCATCTGGTGTTTTCCTCGCTGCACGCCAACAGTGCCATTGGTGCCGTGGTGCGGCTGCGCGATCTTGGCATAGACAATTTTCTGATCGCGGCAACGCTGCGGGGCATGGTGGCGCAGCGCCTGTTGCGCAAGCTGTGTCCCGCATGCCGGCGCCCGCATGCGGTGTCGCCCGATGCCTCGGCGCTGTTCACGCGGCACCTTATGCCGGCCCCGGATACGCTGTATGAGCCGGTCGGCTGCGATGCCTGCGGGGGCAGCGGCCACGCGGGCCGGGTGGGCATCTTTGAAATGGTCGAAGTCGGCGGGCGCCTGCGCGCCGCCATCGATCAGGGCGCCACCGAAACCGCGCTGACGCAGCTTGCGCTGGGCGCGGGCGAAACCCTGATCGGGCAGGGGCTGGCGGCTGCGGCGTCCGGCCAGACAAGCCTGGCCGAGACCCTGCGCGTTGTCGGCGACGTGGCATGAGGGCGTTCGACTATATTGCTTATTCCGCACGCGGTCAGCGGCGCACCGGCAGCATCGTCGCGGAAACCGAAGCGGACGCCGCCGACCGGTTGTCGAGGCGCGAGCTGTTCGCCTCCGACATCCGGCCCGCCCGTGTGACCGCAGGCAGGGGGCACCGGGGCGGACGGCGGCTGTCGGCGGATCTTCGGGCGGTGTTCACCCGGCAGATGGCGGTGATGCTGGCCGCCGAACTGCCCGCCGAAGCGGCGCTGGAGGCCGCCGGGCGCGGCGCGCCGTCAGCGCTGGGCGGCATCGCTGCACGGGCGCGCGCGGCCGTGCTCGACGGCGCCCCCCTGAGCGACGCACTGGCGGGGGCCGGGGCGGGGTTTCCGCCCTATTACCTCGCGGCGCTGCGGGCGGGCGAGGCCGCGGGCGAACTGGCCAGCGTGTTCGCCGAGCTTGCCGACCATCTCGACCGGATCGGCACCGATCGGGCGCAGATCATCGGCGCGCTGGTCTACCCGGCCTTTGTGGCGGCGGTGTCGGTGGTGGTGTGCGCCATCCTGATGGTCAGCGTCGCGCCCGAGATCGTGTCGATCTTCGAGACATCCGACCGCCCGCTGCCGGAACTCACGCAGGGGGTGCTGGCGATCTCGGACTGGATCGGGGCGCATCTTGTGCTGCTTGCAGGCATTCTGGCCGGGCTTGGGGTGCTTGCGGCGCTGTCGTCACGGGTGGGCACGCTACGCGACCGGCGCGACCTGCTGGTGCTGCGTCTGCCGCTGGCGGGGCGGCTGAAACGGCTGTCGGCGTCGGTGCAATATCTGCGCACCCTGGCGCTGGTACTGGGCAGCCGGCACGCGGTGCTGGCCGCCGCCGACAGCGCGGTCGAGGTGCTGACCGTGGCCCGTTTTCGCACCGAAGGCGAAGCCGTTGCGCTGGCGGTGCGCCAGGGCGAGGCGCTGTCGTCGGCGCTGGAACGGCTCAGTTTTCTGCCGCCCGTGGCACGACAGCTTGTTCAGGCGGGCGAAACCTCGGTCCGGCTGGCGCGAATGACGGAACGCGCCGCCACGCTGGTGGAACATCGCCTGTCCAGTGAACGCAAGCGCATCGCGGCGCTGCTGGAACCGATGCTGATGATGCTGGTGGGCGCGCTGGTGCTGGTGATCGTGCTGGCGGTGCTGTTGCCGATCTTCGATTTGCAGGCGGTGGTTGCGGGGTAGGCCCTATTGCGGAAAGGCCAGCAGCTCCGGGGCGTCTTCGTCGCGCGAGATATATAGCCCCTCGGCCGCGATGCGCAGCGCGCGAATGCCCGGCGCGATCACGTCGCCCGCCCGCACCAGCGTTTCGCCCGTCGGGTGCGAGACCAGCGCCCACAGCTTGTCATGGCTGCGCACCACGCCCCTGAGCCGATAGCCCAGGCTGTCCAGCGGAGGTTTCGGCGCGCCGGGCGGTTGCGGCTCGGCGGCAGGCGGTTCGGGCGGCGCGGGGGGATGCGGTTCGCCAAAAATCGCGGGCCAGCGCGCAGGTGGCGCAGGGGGCGGAGGAACGGGCAGGGCGGGGGCATTGGCCGGCGCCAGGGCGGGCGCCGCATCCGCCTGCCAGCGCGCGACCTGCTGCCACAGCTGCGCCCCGGCCCAGATCGCTGCGGTGAGGGCGGCAAGGGTGCAAAGCGTGGCAAGGATGCGCATGTGAAGGCGTTTCCGCAGGGCTGTCGGCCTGCCTTGTGGCGGCAAAGGGCCAAAGATGATAGGGGTGACGGCAAAACTATAAACAGGATCGGGCAGGATATGCACAGGGCTTCTTACGTCAATGGGCGCACCGTGTCGCTGGTCGCCGGCCTGGCGGTGCTCTTTGGGTGCGATGTCGGGATGGGCGCGGGCGGCGGTTTCAAGGCGCAGTATTTCTCGGCGCGCGATGCGCTTGAGGATGGCCAGTACAACCGGGCGCGCCGTCAGTACCTGGCGCTGATCGAAGACGCAGGGCCGCTCGCCCCCCGGATCGAACTGGAATACGCCCATGGCGAACTGCGGGCGGGCCGCTTTGGCGACGCGGCGCGGATCGCGGCCGGTCTGGCAGCGCGGCAGACCGGGGACGCGCGGGGCGCGGCGCTTGCGGTGCAGGGCACGGCGCAGCACGAAATGGGCATCGCGGCCCTGGCGGCCGGAGACACCGCCACCGGCGCGGCCGCGCTGCAATCGGCGCGCAGGGCGCTGGCCGAGGTGCTTGAAAATTCCCCCGCGCTGGACCCTTTGGGCGCGATGGCAGGGCGTGCCGCGGCGATCGACGCGCGTCTGGCGCGGTTGTGACGGCACTGCTCAGGGTGTCAGCGACAGCCGCGCGGTAACGACGCCGGGGGTGTCGGTGGCTTCGATCCGAAAGCTCTGGATGTCGTAGCCCCAATGCGGCGCCTGCGCTCCGAGCCAGCCGCCAAGGCGCAGAAAGTCGACCGCGTCGAAGACCATTTCGATGCGCCCGTCGGCGCCGGTGACCAGGGTCGAGACTTCGCCGCGCAGCCCGCCCGCGATCAGCCCCTTTTCGATGCCCGCCGTGCCGACCGGGGCGTTTTCCCGGTGGGCCAGGCGCGGCATCGCGGCCTGTTCCGCAAGTCGGTCACGCACCCATTGGTCCAGCGCCACCGCGTCGTTCAGCGCCTGTTCGGCGGCGGCGCGCCGGTCGGCCAGCGGCAGCAGCACGCCCAGCCCCAGTGTCGCTGGCAGCACCAGCAGCGCCGCCACCGCCAGCAGCATCCGTTCGCGCGGGGCGAGCCGCAGCAGAAGGTCGATCATCGGGGCGCCTCCGGTTGCAGCAAAAGCGTGCTGCGCACACCGCCGCCTTCGCGGGCAAGCGATTCGGTGATCGCGACGGCGAAGCCGGCGTCGCCAAGCTGTGCCGCGATGCGGTCGGTCGCAGCGAAATCCGGTAGCAGAAGCACCAGCGTCAGGCCCTCGCCCGAGGCCCAGGCGATGTCGCGCGGCCGGGCATCGGAGACGGCGACGATGCCGGCGGCGCGCGCGGTCAGCGCGACGGGGTCTTCGGCGCCCCGCTGCATCGCCTGCGCGGCGCGCGCGTCGGCAAGCGCGCGGGCGACCTGAACGCGCATATCGAGAATCGGCCCCGAGGGCACGACCTGTTCGCGCACCAGCGCGCGCGTGGTGCTGTCGATCCCGGCGCGCGCGCGGTCCAGCCGGTCGATGGCAAGGTATTGCGCCCCCGCCCACAGCGCCATCGCCAGTGCGGCGGCGAGCACCGGCCAGCGCCATGGCAGCACCTGTCGTTCCAGCCGCGAGCGCGCGGCCAGCGGGTCGCGGCGCAGATCGCAGGCCAGTTCGCCATGGGCGAAATCGTGCGGTCGGGGCAGGCCAAGCGCCGCGACCGCGTCGGGAGTGGTTGCCACGGGGATGCCTTGGCGGTCCGCCCAGTCCGCCAGCGCGGGCAGGCGGTGTGGCAGCAGCAGCGCGCCGGGGGCGCCGTCCCGCGCCAGCGCGCGGGTCAGTTGCAGCATCGCCACGGATGGCACTGCGGCAAAGCCATCATCCGGCCCAAGCCGGGCGCACAGCATGCCGTCATCTGTTTCGGTCACGCACCAGATTCCGCTTGCGGCGGGCAGGGCAAGATAGTCGGGCAGAACGGGGGTTGGGCCGTCGCGCCAGGCGTCGATCAGGGGCCGTGCGACGACAAAGACGCGCGTCCAGGGGGCGGATCCGTTGGCAAAGGGGCGCATCGCAAACTCCCCCGGCCCCAGACCCAGCCGGTCGGACAGCATCCGCAGCGCGACCTGTTCGCGGGCCTGTCCGCGCAGGCGCGCCGGCAAGTCCAGCGTCAGCAGCGCCACCTCGGCGCCGGACACAAGTGTGACCTGCGGTTCCTCGCGGTCGTGCCCGCTGCCTGCCGTCATGTCCGGTCTTGCCCTTTTTCCGTTGCGGTCAGGATGCCCGCGCCCGCGGGCGACCGCAACCGCCGTCATGGCCGCACCGTCACGCGCCAGGCGATGCGCGGGCCTTCGGACAGCGCGCGGCGTTCGATCAGCAGCTCTCTGGTGGCGCTGCGGGTGTCGATCCGCGCGTCGATCAGGGCCAGGAACCAGTCCGAGCGCACAGAGATCATGTCTTCGGAAAGCTGTTCGGGGGTGTCGTCGGCCTGTTGTTCATCCCCGGCACGCGCCAGCCCGACGTCGATCAGAAAGGCATCGACGGCCGTGTAGGGATTGGCGGAGCGGGCCGAAATCAGGCGGTCGATGGCGGGTTGCGACAGGGTGGGAAGCATCGCGGCCAGAACCTGCGGGGTGGCGGTGTTGATGTTCAGTCGGCTTGCGCCATCCAGTGCGGCAATATGGGGGGCGAGCCGGGCAAGCGCGCGAGGGGGCAGCCCCGGCACGGCGCGCAACTGCGACACCATCAGCAGACTGCCGCCCAGCGGTGCGCTCGGCGGATCGGCCAGAAGGTAAGCGCCGGGGTCCGCCGGGCCGCCGGGCCGCAAAAAGGCACGCAGCGCGGCATTGGCAGAGCTGGACACACCGAGACGGGCGCACAGCCGGTCGAACGCGTCGCTGCGAAATCCGTCCATGCCGCCCCCGGTCCCGCCCGCAAGCCAGTTGAGGTTGAACCGGCCCTGCTGGTCGATAATCCTCCCCGCGACGCTGCCCCGGTCAAGCCGCAGGGTGGCAGCGGGGGCGGCCCAGGCTTCGTCCGCGTGATCGACGTGGCCATCATCGCGGGCGATGCGCGCCAGCGCCAGAGCCTCGAATGCGTCCAGGTTCAGCGTCAGTTGTTCGGCGTCGATGCCGCCCGCCAGCCGCTGCCGCCCGCCTTCGGCGCGGGCCAGCAACAGCACCGCCAGCGCCGCCAGCGCGGCGACCAGCACCAGCGCGTTGACCAGCACGAAGCCGGGGCTGGCCTTCATTGCAGCGCCTCGATCAGGCGCAGGGGGCCGCGCCCGTTCAGAACCAGCACGATTTCAACCGCGAGGGGCAGGGTGCCGGAATAGGTTTCAGGCGCGATGAACGCGCTGTCGGCGTCTAGGGTCGCGGCGCTCTGGGCGGAGCCGGGCGGTGCGGTGCCCTCGGTCCAGCCCACCTGGGGCCAGTAGCTGCGCAGGCGCACGGCGGTGACCCCTTGCAGCACCGGCACATCCGCGCCGCGCGCGTGCGTCGAAGCCGGGGTCAGATCGCGCCATGCGCCGCGCCAAAGCGTGGCTGTGCGACGGTCAAACCGCCATTCGACGCGCTGGGGCCAATCGGTTTGCAGGGCCGTTCCGGGCACCGACCCCGGCGGACTGACCAACAGCGGCTGCCCGCCGGTGGTGATGGCGAACTGCCCCCCGTCAAAGCGCAGCGGCGATTGGGGGGCAGCAGCGTCCGGCGGGTAGAAGAGGCGGGGCAGCACCGCGCCAAGATCGCGGCGCAGCAAGGATACCGCCTGCGACAGCGCGGCGTTCTGGTTGTCGCGCTCGGACAGCCCGTCGTGCAGGCGCATCATGCCGGTGAGGCTTTGCACCCCCATTACCGCGACCATTGCGAACAGCGCCATGGCGATCACCAGTTCAAGCAGGGTCAGGCCGCGCTGTTTCGAATCGCGCGTCATTGCAAGCCGTCGGGGCGCAGGTAAACAGTCAGCATCGCGCCTTCGCCGCTGGCGGCACGCGCGGTGACGGTGGCGCGCAGCAGGCCGCCGGTGGTCGCCGCTGTTCGGGTGCCAATGGCGATGGTTTGCCCCATCAGGGACACGTCGCCGGGCAGGGCGGGACCCCGGCTGCCATACAGTTGCAGTTCCTCGGCGCGGTTGCGGGCGGCGACGCGGGCCAGCAGGCGGGGCTCTTCGCCGCCGATGGCACGGCGTGACTGATCGGTGGCGCGCAGCGCCGCAAGGCTGCCCAGCGACAGCACGAGGATGGCGATGACCAGTTCAAGCAGGGTCAGGCCGCGTGCGCCGCGGGGGGCGGTCAGCCGCCCGAGCATGTCGGTTCTGTCATTCCCTCACCTGCGCAGCGGCGGCTGCCACCGTCGCCGCTGAAGGTGATCCGCCACGCCGATCCCGCCCCGTTGGCCAGAAAGACGATGTCGGGACCATTCGCGACCCGCTCGCCCGTCAGGGTGACGCGCCCGCGCCAGGGGGCCATGTGCTGGGGGACTTGCCAGCCAGAGGCGTCGCGGCCCACCGCCGCCATGCCTCGCGCGCCGATCACCAGACCGCGGCTTTGGCCGCCGATCACCGCAAGCGCACGCTCGCGGCTCAGCGCCGCGAGAAACCGGGAAAGATCGCGGTCGGCCGCCGGAGCGCGGGACACGGCCAAGCCTGCCCCAACCGCCAGCACCGATACGATCGCCACCACGATCAGAAGCTCGACCAGGGTGAATCCGGTGTCGCGCCCCGTCACTGGATGGCCCATGACCCGATGTCCGCATCCGTGCCGCTGCCGCCCGACACCGCATCGGCCCCGTAGGAAAAAATGTCGAAATCGCCGTGAACGCCGGGGGCGAGATACTGGTAAGGCTGCCCCCAGGGATCCACTGGCATCCGGTCCATGTATCCGTTGCTGGCCCAATTGGCGGGAACCGGATCGGTGGCGGGCGGGGACACCAGCGCCGAAAGGCCCTGTTCGGTCGTGGGATAGCGGAAATTGTCGAGCCGATACAGGTTCACCGCGCTGGTGATGGCGGCAATGTCGGCACGCGCTCGCGCCACGCGGGCCTGATCGGGTCGGTCGATCACCCGCGGTACGATCACCACGGCGAGCAGCGACAGGATGACTACCACGACCATCAGCTCCAGCAGCGAGAAGCCGTCGTCGGCGGAACGCCGCGTTCCCGGAAAAGCAACGGCGGAACGCCGCGCCCTCGGGCAGGCATCGCCCGCGCGTCGGGCGGCGACGCTGTCGTCAGAAAGACACTGGCCCGCGTCGCGCCGGGATGTACGAAATTGACAATTCATCTAAATAGCGGTCCTTCTGGTCGACGCCATGATAGGAAGATGGATGAAGGCTTGTCCATCGCTGCCGACATCTCTTGCATCAGGAGTTTCCGGACCGTGCCCGACCTGCTGCTTTCGACCCTTCTGCCGCTGCTGCTTGCGCCGTGTGTCGGCTCGTTTCTGGCGGTGCTGGCCGACCGGCTGCCACGGGGCGAAGACGTGGTGACGCGCCCGTCCGCCTGCCGGGCCTGCGGCGCGCGGCTCGGGCCTGCGGATCTGGTGCCGGTACTGTCGTTCTGCCTGCGCCGGGGGCATTGCGGCACCTGCGCGGCGCCGATCCCGTCCTGGCTTTTGTATGTCGAGATCGCCGCGACGGGGCTTGCGGCGCTTGCGGTGGCCGCGGGAGGCGGCGCCGTGCAGGTCTGGGTCAGCCTGCTGTGGCTGTGGCTGCTGCTTGCGCTGGGGGTGGCGGATGCGCGGGCCTTTCGTCTGCCCGATGTCCTCGTTCTGGCGTTGTGCGCGGTTGCCGCGGCGGGCACGGCTCTGGTGGGGGCGCCGATCTGGCCGCCGCCGGGACAGGCGCTGGCCGGGGCACTGTTGGGCAGCGGGGCCTTTCTGACCCTGCGCCTTGGCTACCGGGCTCTGCGAGGGCGCGAAGGGCTGGGGCTTGGCGATGTCAAGCTGATGGCGGGCCTGGGGGCCTTTGCCGGCCCCTTCGATCTGCCGCTTGTGGTGCTGATGGCGGCGCTGGGCGGGCTGGCGGGCGCGGTGTCATGGCGGCGCGCCCGGTTGCGCCGGCACCTGAAACTGCCGTTTGGCAGCGCGCTTTGTGCCGCCGCCGGGCTGTTGTGGCTGCTGCGCGCGGCGCATCTCGTGCCGACATGACCGGGACGGGTGTTGAAATGGAACCGGGTGCCGCATAGGCTCGGCCACGCCGGACACATGGTCTGGTACCCATTCAGTTACCGGCGTTGACATGACATTCAAATTATTGACCACGCTTACCATTTTCGCCTGTCTTGCGGGCGTGTCCGCGCTTTGGGCGCAGGAGGGCGCCGCGCCCGGCGCAGGTCTGTCCGCCCCGCGCGAGGCGCAGCCCATGCCGGAGATGTCCGACATCGAAGCGGACTGGGCGCGCGGTGATTTCGTGTCGGTGCGCGCCGGATTGCGCCGCCTTGCGCAAGAGCGCGGCGACGCCTTTTCCGCCTATCGCTACGGCCGTGTCCTGCTTGAGGGGCGCGGCGGGCCGGTCGACGTGGCGCAGGCCGATCACTGGCTGTCGCGCGCAGCCGAGGGGGGCAACGTCGATGCGGCGACCCTGCTTGCGCGGGTCTACCTCAGCAACATTCCGGGCGGGCCGACCCGCGAACCGGCGCGTGCTGCCGGACTGCTGTCGCAGGCCGCCGCGCGTGGCAACGCGGAGGCGCAGTATCTGCTTGGGTTGCTGACCGATGGCGGCACCGGCGTGCCGCAGGATGCCGCGATGGCCTATAACTGGTTTCTTGCCGCTGCCGAGCAACAGCACCCCGGCGCCCAGCTTGAGGTCAGCCGGGCGCTGTCGCGTGGCAAGGGCACGGCGCTCGACACGGGCGCGGCGCTGGACTGGCTGACACGCGCCGCCGAAAACGGCGAGGCAGAGGCGCAATTCTATCTGTCCAACGCTTATGAGTCTGGCGGCAGCGTCCCGGCAAACCCGACCGAAGCGATGCGGTGGCTGCGGCGCTCTGCCGAGGCGGGGTTCCTGCCCGCGCAGGGCAGGCTGGGGGCAAAACACCTGGCAGGGGGCGATGTCGCGCAGGATCCGGCTGAGGCCCGGCGCTGGCTGGGACGTGCGGCGCAGGCCGGATCTGCGAGGGCGCTATACTTGCTGGGGCTGGCCTATCTGGGCGAGGATGGCGGCGCCGCCGACCCCGCCCAGGCGTTGCAGGCGTTGCGGAACGCGTCCGGGCAGGGCCATGGGCCGGCCACGCTCCGGTTGGCGCAGCTTGCCGAAACCGGTCTTGCCAACGCGATGGCCGCCGATTTCGAAACGTCGGTCGCATTGTATCGCAAGGCGCTGGCCGAAGACCAGCCCGAGGCCGCCCCGCACCTCGGGTCGCTGGCGGCCAGGGGCCGGCTCGACGGGCTCGTCGCACCGCATCAGGCCGTCCCCTGGGTGCTGGCCGCCGCCGGAACGGGCGATGTGAATGCCGAGGCCTGGCTGGCCGCGCGCGCCGGCGAAGGTCTGCGCCCGGCGCTTGTCGCGCAGGGGCGCTGGCTGCTGGATCGGGCGCAGCCCGCCGGGGCTGCGGAAAGCTTTCGCACGGCGGCGCAGATGGGCGACACCGACGCGCAGTACGAACTTGGCCGGATGTATTCGCAGGGCGCAGGGGTCGTGCAGGATTACCTGATGGCCCATGCCTGGCTGAACGTGTCCGCCGCGGGGGGGAACGACGCCGCCGCCGAGTTGCGCGGCGTGATCGGCGATCTCATTCCCCCCGAAGAAGAGGCCGCGGCACAGGCGCGGGTGCGGGCGTTCTTTGCCGCTGTGGCCCAGGCGGACCCCGGCACGCCGGTCGCGATGCCTGGCGCACCCGAAGACGCTGCCCCCGGCGGCGTGGAGCCAGCCGAATGATGCCGTCTTGGGTGCTGGCGCTGACGGCCTGCTTGTCGGGCGTCGGCGCGCAGGCCGTGCTCGCCCAGCAAACGGTGCCCCCGACACAGGCCCACGAAGCGCGCGCCCTGCAGGTGCCGCTGGCCCGGCTTGAATCTGCGGCGGCCGACGGCGACGCCGGGGCTCTCTACCTGCTTGGGCTGCGCTATCACGCCGGGCAGGGCGTCTTGCAGGATTTTGGCCGCGCCGCGGATCTGTTCGCCAAAGCTGCCGCGCAGGACAACGCCGCCGCGCAGGCGCAGTTGGCGAAATACCTGTACGAGGGGATTGGCGTCGCGCAGGACATCGACACGGCGATGGTCTGGTTCGGGCGGGCGGCACAAGCGGGCGCGGCGCAGCACCAGTTCGACTATGCGGTTGCGCTGGAAAATCGCCCGGTCGGCGCGGTCGATCCGGCGCATGCCGCGCAATGGTATCAAAAGGCCGTGGATCAGGGCCACGAGGATGCCGCCGTCAGTCTTGGGGTCCTCTATCAGAACGGCGCGGGCGTGGCGCAGGACCTGGACCGCGCCCGCGGGCTTTACCAAGGCCCGGCGGCGGCGGGCAATGGCCGGGCGCAGAACAACCTTGGCCTGATGTATGCGCGCGGCGAGGGCGTGGCCCAGGATTACGACCGTGCCGCCCGGCTTTTCGCCGCCGCCGCCGATCGGGGGGTCGCGCAGGCGATGACCAATCTCGGGGTGATGTACGAGAACGCCTTCGGGGTGCCGCTGGACGAGGCGCGTGCCGGGAATCTGTACCGCCAGGGGGGCCGGTACAAGACGGAAATCCAAAGCAACGGCCCGGCTGCGCCGCTGTACGATCCCCGGTTCGGCCCGCCGGACACCAGTCCCGAAGGGCTGGCGCGCATGATGGAGGCGGTGCGCGCAGGCGATCCGGTGGCGCAGTTCCAGGCGGGCTGGCTGGTGCTGGATCGTGGCGACGCCACCCATCGCGAACTTGTGCGCGCGGCTCAGATGCTGCACGCTGCGGCACAGGCGGGATTGCCCGCGGCGATGGCAAATCTTGGCTGGATGTATTTCGAAGGCCGGGGCCTGCCGCAGGACTATGTGCTTGGGTACATGTGGCTGATGCGTGCAAGTGCGGCCGGGCTGCGTGACGCGGTGGCGCTGAACGCCGTTCTGTCACGCAACATGCTGCCAACGCAGGTAACCGAAGCGCAGGCGCTGGCGGCACAGAGTCACGACTGAGCCGCGGCCACATGCTGACGTGTGGTCAAATTTCGTTGTGATCGGGTGGTTTTGCGTTAATCTGCGCCCACAGCGTTTCTGCCCGCGTCCATTTTGAAAGAGATTTCCCCATGAAGAATCACAGCATGAAAACCACCCTGGCCCTGTTTGGCGGCACCGCGATGCTTGCTCTGACCGCGGCCCCTGCCGCGGCGGACATCGTTCAGGCCGACGATGTGATTATCCCGTTCAGCCTTTGTGTCGGTACAGACTGCGTCAATGGCGAGGATTTCGGGTTCGACACCATTCGCCTGAAAGAAAACAATCTGCGGATTTCGTTCGTCGATACGTCGAACTCTGCAAGCTTTCCCGGCAACGACTGGCAGCTGACGGCGAACGCTTCGGGGAATGGCGGCGCGAACTATTTCGCCATCGACGATATCGACAGCGGGCGCACGCCGTTTCTGGTCGAGGCGGGCGCGATCGCCAATGCCTTGTATGTCGATTCCGATGGCGATGTCGGCATCGGCACGTCAACGCCGGTTGTCGAAGTGCACGCGGTCGATGGCAACACTCCGACATTGCGGCTTGAACAGGACGGATCCAGCGGCTTTGGTTCGCAAGTCTGGGATATCGCCGGCAACGAGACCAATTTTTTCATCCGCGACGTGACGCACGGGGCGAAATTGCCGTTTCGCATCGAACCGGACGCGGACACCAACGCGCTTTACATCGACAACGACAATGACATCGGGATGGGCGTGGCCAACCCGTCCTATCCGCTGCACATCAGGCGGGCTACCGGGGGGTTGAAGGATATGGTGAGGCTGGAAAATTCCGGCGACGTCACGATGATCTTCAACAACACCACCGCTGCCGCCGCGACCCCGGAATGGAAGCTTGCCAGCTTCAACGGCGATTTCTTCATCGGAACGCCGACCTCGCCGGGCCCGGAATTTCTGCTGTCCAATACCGGCGATCTGACCATCACGGGCAGTTTCATTTCGGGTGCGACAACGCTGAACGTGCCCGATTATGTGTTCGAAGACGGCTACGATCTGCCGAGCCTGACCGACGTGCGCGATTTCATCGACGCCAATGGCCATTTGCCCAAGATCCCTTCGGCGCGCGAAATCGGGGCCGGTGGCATCAACCTCAGCGAAATGCAGATGGCGCTTCTGGAAAAGATCGAAGAGCTGACGCTGTATACGCTGCAACAGCAGGCCGAAATCAGCGCGCTGCGGGCGGATCTTTCTACGCCCGTACAGAAGTGACCCAAGTTTCGGGGGCCGCATTGCGCATTGCGCGCGGTCCCCGCCGCAGTCTGGGCCGCGTCGTTCACGCGCGCAGCAGGCGGGCATGTGTCTGATCGGGCAACTTGTTTGTCTTCAATCCGGGCGGAAACTGCGTGTCACTCTGTTCCGCATTTGCGACCAACTGTGGCGTCAAGGGAAATGTCGAATGTTTCTGAACATCTTCAAGGCGGCGCTTGCCGTAGCGGCGGGGGCTTTCGCGACGGGGGCTGTCCTTGCCGCCGAGCCTCAGCCCATCCAGCAGCATAATTCCAACGCCGTGTGGTTCGAAAACTGGCTTGGGCTGAGCGGTGCCACCATGAAGGTGGTCGCGCCGGACGGGCAGATCCAGACGATCGAGGCGCAGTCCGGTACCCCGGTCTATCGGCTGGACGGCCGGCAAAGCGTCGATGGCGTCTATCGCTACGAAATCTCCGCAGCGACAGGGGAAACCGTCAAGATCGTCAATCCCGTCGACAACGGTCGCGGTGACCAGGGCGAGACGTCGATGAAGAAACCCTTTTACATGACGGGACATTTCGTTGTGTCCCGGAATGTGATCATAACCCCCAAAGATGTTCAGGAAGAGTAAACCGCTGGGGTGGTCGGGTTGGCCGGGCAAGGCTCTTTCATCAAACATCGAGACGCTGATGAACAGGCTGACCTTTTCGCCGCAATCGGGCGCGGCGTATGTAATGCTGATGTTCACGGCCCCTGCCGCGGCGGACATCGGTCAGGCCGACGATGTGATTGTCCCGTTCAGCCTTTGTGTGTCGGTACAGACTGAGTCAATGGCGAGGATTTCGGGTTCGACACCATTCGCCTGAAAGAAAACAATCTGCGAATTTCGTTCGTCGATGCGTCGAACTCTGCAAGCTTTCCCGGCAACGACTGGCAGCTGACGGCGAACGCATCGGCGAATGGCGGCGCGAACGATTTCGCCATCGACGATATCGACAGCGGGCGTACGCCGTTTCTGGTCGAGGCGGGCGCGATCGCCAATGCCTTGTATGTCGATGGCGATGTCGGCATCGGCACGCCGACATCGCCGGGCCCGGAATTTCTGCTGTCCAATACCGGCGATCTGACCATCACGGGCAGTTTCGTTTCGGGGGCGACAACGCTGAACGTGCCCCATCATGTGTTCGAAGACGGCTACGATCTGCCGAGCCTGACCGACGTGCGCGATTTCATCGACGCCAATGGCCATTTGCCCAAGATCCCTTCGGCGCGCGAAATCGGGGCCGGTGGCATCAACCTCAGCGAAATGCAGATGGCGCTTCTGGAAAAGATCGAAGAGCTGACGCTGTATACGCTGCAACAGCAGGCCGCACTTTCCAGCCAATCCGACAAGATTGCCGGCCTGGAAAGCGAAGCGGCCAAGCTTGCCGCGCAATAGGGCCAAACGACAATGGGCGGGGCCTGGCCCTTGCCCGAACCGGGCCTTGTGTGCAACCAATCCGCCCCTTAAGCTGCAAATGATTTGAACGACTGGCTTTTCCGGGGTCCGCAGCGCATGACAGACATCAGGAACCCGTATCAGACCCTGCCGTCCCGGAATTTCTGGCGCAGCGGTGTCGTCGAACCCGGCCCCCTCGGCATGACCGATCTTGTCGATCCGGGCTTTCGGATCACGCGGCAGGATCGCGTGGTCACGGCCGGGTCGTGTTTTGCGCAACGGCTGCGGCAGGTTCTGGTGGCGCGTGGTTACGACTGCCCCGTCGCCGAACCTGCCCCGCCCATGCTCGACCCGGCACATCACGCCCGGTTCAACTATGGCGTCTATAGCGTGCGGACCGGCAATATCTACACCCCGGCGATGCTGCGCCAGTGGCTGGGCTGGGCGCTGGATGGGGCGCCGGACGATCTGGAAACCTGGGACGATGGCGCCTGCGTGCAGGATGCGTTCCGGCCGGGCATCGAACCCGGCGGCTTTGCCGATCTGGCTGAATTGCGACGCGCCCGGCGGCGCACGCTGGACGCGCTGCGCCGGTCGGTGACCGATGCGACGGTGTTTGTGTTGACCCTTGGCCAGACCGAGGCCTGGCGCAACAGGCACACGGGGCTGTTTTATTCCGGTTGTCCGGGCACCGTGGCGGGCCGGTTCGACCCAGACCTGCATGAATTCGTGAATTTCGAATATCCGCAATTGTACGAAGACCTTGCCTGGTCGCTTGACCGGCTGCGCGGCCTGAACCCGGCGCTGAAGATCATCCTGACCGTGTCGCCCGTACCGCTGACGGCCACGGCGGAACCGCAGGGCCACGCGTTGGTGGCCAACACCTACACAAAATCCGTGCTGCGCGCGGTGGCGGGCAGCCTCGCACGGCAGGACGGGGTGGATTATTTCCCCAGCTACGAGCTGGTGACCGCGCCGCCGTTCCGGGGCATGTTCTACGCGCCGAACCTGCGCACGGTCGATCCCTGGGGTGTGAAATTCATCATGGACTGCTTTGTCCGGCTTTACGGCGCGCCGGACGACGAGGTTCCCGACGCCCGGCCTGCGGGCGGAACCGATGACGACGTCCTCGTCTGCGAGGATTTCCTTCTGGACTATTACAATGGCAACTGACCGACCGGTGTTTCTGCTGGGCGATTCGAACGCGGTTGCCATCGGCCTTGCCGCGCGGGCGGCGGGGCGTCCGATTCAGGGGGGGCCGATTGGCACCGGGCTGGACCTTGAACAGCCGTTCTACCGGGTCGAAAACGGAGATTTCCTGTTGCTGGGTGCCAAGCGGGCGTCCTTGGTCGCGGAGTTTCGCGACCTTTTGCGCTATGATGGTCCGATCCTTTGCACCGCCGGTTTCAATGCGTTGCGCTTTGCCCGGCGCCTGCACGATTTCACGGTCGCACAAGGGGCGGCGCACTGGTCCGAGCTGATTTCGGAACAGGTCATGGTGCAGACGATCCGCGACACCCGCGCCCAGGTGCTGGCGCTTTATGCGCTGCTTAACGCGCATGGCAGACGGGTGTATTTCCTGCATTCACCGCAGCGTGGCCCGGCGCGCTACCTGCCGACCTTGCGCGACTTTGAGGCGCGGCTTATCCCGATGGTGACGCAGACCGGGGCGCGATTTCTTGACATCCGCGATCGGATCACCGGCCCCGACGGACCCCGCCCCGAATATGCCCGGCCGGACGATCCGACGCATGGCAATGCCCGGATGGGGGCGCTTGTGCTTGACGCGCTGGATGACGCGCTGAGCGAGGAAAGATAGAAAGACCGCATGGCGCTTGTTTCCTTCAGACATGGGCTGGTGTTCGTAAAGACCGCAAAGACCGCGGGCACCAGCATTGAAACCGATCTCAGCCAGCGGCTGGAGGAGGCGGCGATCGTCACCCCCATCCTGCCGCCCGAGCCGGGCCATGTGGCGCGCAATTATCTGGGGCCGGATGGAACGCCCGCGTTTCAGAACCACATGCCCGCCACGCAGATCCGCGCGCTGATTGGCGCCGACAGGTTCGACTCCATGACGCGGATCTGCGTGGAACGCGAGCCGGTCGAAAAATGCATCAGCCAATTCCACATGCTGCGCAACTCGCCGCTGCACAACCCCGATGGCAGCTATCGCAAATCCTGGGACGCGTATGTCGAGGACGGCAAGTTTCCCAATTCCGTCGCCGCCTATACCGAGATTTGCGATGGCGTGCGCGTGAGCCTGATGACCCATATCTTGCGCTACGACCGGCTGGCACAGGATCTGCCGCCGCTGCTGGACAAACTCGGAATCCCCGATTTCGTGCTGCGCAGCCGCGCCAAGGCCGATTATTCGCGCAACGTTCTTGTGACCCCCGCCGATGTCAGCCCGGCGCAACGCGCGCGGATCTATGACGCCTTTCGCGACAGCTTGCGTGTCTGCGGGTTTGACTGGCAGGCGTGACCCGGCGGGGCTTTGTGGTTGACCATGGGGAACGGGATCGCGCACTCTGCCTGAGTATTTCATCCAATGACTTCCAGGTGCCCCTTCGGGCGGTAAAATCACGAGGCCCCCGATGACCCTGTCCGGGATCGTTCACAAACCCTATGAGAAACGTTTCCTGTTGGCGCTGCTCATCGTCGCGGTACTGGCGTACCTGTTCTGGACCGGCTCGCGCTATCCGGCGCTGAACGAAAAGGCGGTGATGTCCGGGGCGATCCAGCTTGAGGACGTCCTGAGTTTCGAGGCGACGTTTCCGATCACCACCGACATGACGCTGCTGGAACGGATCTTTCGGTCGACACTGAACTGGATCAGCACCAACAAGAAGGGCATGACCTTTGGGGTGCTCTTTGCAGCCGCCTTCCTGACGGCCGGGTCGTATCTTCGGCGCAAGAGTTTTGAAGGTGGATTCAGCAATTCGCTGCTTGGTCTGGTGATCGGCACGCCGCTTGGAGTTTGTGTCAACTGCGCCGCGCCTATCGCGCGCGGCATGTACACCGGCGGGCTGCGTGCGGAAACCACCCTGAGCGCGATGGTCGCCTCGCCGACGCTGAACATCGTGGTGCTGACGATGCTGTTCAGCCTGATGCCGGTGTATATGGCGCTGACCAAGATCGCGCTCAGTCTGCTGATTATCCTGATCGCGGTGCCGCTGATCTGCCGTTTGCTGCCCCGCACCGAAATCGCACCCGACCTGCGCCGCCCCCAGCCGTGGAGCGAGGCCGAACTTGGCGCGGGCCCCCCGCCGACCGAAGGCGTTCCGGCCGCCGTGCTGGGCGTGATCGTCGCCTATCTGCGCAACCTCTGGTACATCGTCAGGATGACCGTCCCGCTGATGATCCTGGCGGGGTTTCTGGGCACGGTCGTGGCGATCTTTCTGCCCGGCGAGGCGCTGATGACGACGGGGTTCTCGGCGCTGGTACTGGCGGTTGTGGTGCTGGCGGGTGTGTTCCTTCCGGTGCCCATCGGCTTTGACGTGGTGATGGCAGGGGTACTGCTGACGGCGGGGCTGGATCAGGGCTATGTCATGGCGCTGCTGTTCACGCTTGGCAGCTTTTCGGTCTATTCGTGGTTCATCGTGACCCAGGCACTGGGCCTGCGCGCCGGGGGTTTGATGGCCGCCGCCGTGGCGATCTGCGGCTATCTCGCCGGGATCGGGGCACAGGGCTATCACGAATGGCAGACCGAGCGCGCGCTCAGGGAATTGCTGGGCGGGGGGGGCGCCTCCTGGGGGGCTGCGATGGCCGGCGAGGCCGACCCCTGGGTCGTGACCAGCGCCGATGCCGACCGTATCCAGATCAGCGCGCAGCGATTTTTCCACGCATCGCCCCCCGCCCAAACCGGCTTTACCCGGCTTGAGGCGCGCGAGATCGGCATCGACAAGCCGCTGGAATTTTCGTTCCGCGACATGTGGCCGCCGTTCTGGGAAGGGCGCAGCGTGACCAGCGGCGACATCGACCAGGACGGCGACGTCGACCTCGTGATCGCATCGACCGAGGCGGGGCTGTACCTCTATCGCAACGAGGGCGGCGTATTTTCCCGTATCGACGCGGATATGGGCGTGCTTGCGGATCTGCCGGTGTTCAACGCCGCCCTGGTCGATGTGGACAACGATGGCTGGCGCGACATGGTGGTCGCGACCTATCGGGGGGGCAATTATCTGTGGCGCAACGTCGATGGCTCCTTCGGGGCAGCGCCGCCTGAACCGATCGCGGCGGGCGGCGACCCCGAGGCGCCGCTGGCCATGGCGCTCAGCTTTGGCGATCCGGACCGTGACGGCGATCTGGATCTCGCGCTCGGCAACTGGGCGGCCGGTTGGTACCGGCGTATTCCGGGCGAGGAATCGCGCAACCGCATCCTGTGGAACGAGGCGGGCCGCCTCGGGGCGCGCGTCACCGATCTTCCCGGCATCCCCGGCGAGACGCTGTCGATCCTGTTCACCGATCTGGACGACGATGGCGCCGCCGACCTGATCGTCGGCAATGATTTCGACATCCCCGATTACATCTACATGGGGGACGGGGCCGGAGCGTTCGCGCAGATCACCCATGGCGATGGTATCGTGCCGCATGTCACGACCACCACGATGGCGGTCGGAACCGGCGATCTGTCGGGGAACCTGCGCCCCGAGCTGTATCTCGCACAGATTTCCGGACGCTCGTCCGGCGTGTCGAAAAAGCTCAAGATGCAGCCGCTGACGCAGTATTGCGATGGCATTCAGGATCCTGACGACAAGGTCGTCTGCGCGCGCAACATGCAGATCAAGAGCTGGTACAAGGCGGGCAACAATTTCGATCCGACCTATGCCAGCAAGTGCCGCGACCTGTCGGGGCGGGATCAGGCGGAATGCAAGGCGATGCTGGTCAAGGATCTGGCGATCCAGCGCGGAGATGCAGCGATCTGTGCGCTGATCCCCGAGGCTCAGCCGATTCCGCGCAGCTACTGCGACCTGCATTTTCAGCCCGTCCGCGCCGTCACCGCGCAAGAGGCCGAAGACAGCATCCAGCAGGTGCTGCGGTCGAACGTGCTGCTGGAATGGGACGGCGCGACGCTCCGGGACAGCGCCGGGCCGCGCGGGCTGGAGGTCGGCGGCTGGAGCTGGGACACCAAGCTTGGAGATTTCGACAACGACGGCGATCTGGACGTGTATATCGTCAACGGCACATGGGTGCCCAACGAGGTGTCTCCGTCCAACCTGTTCTTTGAAAACGACGGCACGGGGCGGTTCACCGAAAGTTCGGGGCCCTTCGGGCTCGAAGACTACCTGATGACCGCCAGTGCGACGCAGTTCGACATGGACGGGGACGGCGATCTGGATTTTCTGACCCATCCGGTGAACGGGCCGCTGACGGTGTTTCGCAACAACGCGCAGGGCCTGTCGATCAGCTTCGCACTTGACGATCGGGCGGGCAATCGAGACGGCATCGGCGCAAGGATCATCGTCACCGACACAACCGGGCACACGCAGATGCGCGAGGTGCAACTGGGCGGCGGGTTCATGTCGTTCGACGCGCCGGTGGCGCATTTTGGCCTTGGTGCGGCGCGACGGATAAGCCAAGCGCGGATTCGCTGGGCGAGTGGTGGCGAAACGGTGATCGCCGGGCCGCTGGAGGCGGGCGCGCAGTATCGCGTCATGCGGCAGGGCACCCTGGATCAGGGCGGCTGATCTGGTGGCGCGCGGCCAGAAACAACCGCATCAGGTCACTTGCAGACGGGTCCGACACGATGGTCATCGCCGGGGCATAGGCGATTTCGTGCAGCGCGGCCCCGACGAGCAGCGGCGGTTCGGACAGACCCAGCGGGCCGACAACCACCGCGCCCAGAGCGCGCCAGTTGGCTTGCAAAATCCCGGTCAGCTGATCTATGACTTCGGTGTCGTCGCGTTTTTGACGCACGAACTCGATCAGCGTCAGGGGCCAGGATCCGCTTTTCGCGCGCTCTCCGGCCCAGTCGATCAGCAGCGCTTCGACCTCGCGCCGCCCTTGCGCGACGCCGATTGCGGCGATCAGCCGGTCCAGATCACGCCGCGCGATCGTGCCGAGGACCTCTAGGAACATCGTTTCCTTGCCACTGAAATTTGCATAGACGGCGCCTTTGGTGTATCCGGCCTCTGCCGCGATGGCGTCGAGCGATGTGCCGGTGTAGCCGCGCGCGGCAAACAATGTCTCGGCTGCGGCCAGCAGTCGGCTGCGGGTTTTCTGGACGGTTTCCTTGCGGGTCATGCGTGGTGACATGCGGTTTTTTCCCTTTGGCGACGATGATGGCTGGCTTGAGGGCTTGAATTTTTCATACTCACTGGTATTTGGATACTCAAGGGTATTCGGGTTGTGGTGTCTGGTCTGCGACCCGCGATCCCGGTTGGCCGCCAGATCAGCGCGGCACCCTGACATTCGGAACGGACACGCGTTTGCGCCGCAGACCGACAGGCTGCGCGGTCCCGACCGCTTTCGTATGATGCAAAGGAAAGCCCATGGCCGATACCAAGACCCCCGTTCCGTTTCATGCCGCCTTCGCCACCTCTGCCGGGGGCGCGATCACGGTTTTTGCCCCGGCAGAGCCTGACACCCCCACACAGAACACGGGCCGCACGACTCCGGCTTGACCTCTGCCGCGCGCCGGGGTCTCCTGCGCGCGCAACAGGCCACAGAGGGCAGGGATGACCGACACCAGAGTGCCCTTTGACGACCTTGTGCAGATGCTGGCGGCGATCTTCCTGCGGCAGGGCCTGCCCGAGCATATCGCCGGCATTCTTGCGGCCAATTGCGCGGCCTGCCAGCGTGACGGCGCGCTCAGCCACGGGGTGTTTCGCATCCCCGGCTATGTTTCGACGATCAACAGCGGTTGGGGCCAGCCGGAAGCCATGCCGGTCATCGACCCCGGCGACGGCGCGCTGATCGGGGTCGACGCGCGCGGGGGTTTTGCCCAGGTCGCGCTGGACCACGCGCGCGCCCTGCTGCTGGACCGGGTTCGCGCGCAGGGCATCGCCGCGCTGTCGATCCGCCACTCACAACATTTCAGTGCCCTCTGGCCGGATGTCGAACCCTTTGCCGAGAACGGACTGGTCGCGCTGTCGGTGGTCAATTCCATGGCGGTGGTGGCACCGGCACCGGGGGCGGCGCCGGTCTTTGGCACCAACCCCATGGGGTTTTCCTGCCCGCGCGATGGACAGCCGCCCTACACCTGGGATCAGGCGGCCAGCGCGCTGGCGCATGGCGACGTGCAGATCGCCGCGCGCGAAGGGCACATGCTGCCCGCTGACGCGGGCGTGGATGCGCATGGCCAGCCGACCGGCGATCCGGCGAAAATCCTGGACGGCGGCGCCTTGCTGCCGTTCGGCGGCCACAAGGGCGCGTCGATCGCCATGACCATCGAAATCCTTGCGGCCGCCTTTACCGGCGGCGCCTTTTCGGCAGAGGTCGACTGGACGGACCATCCCGGCGCCAGGATCCCGCTGACCGGGCAGTTCCTGCTGGTGATGGACCCGTCTCGTGGCGGCACCGGCTTTGCCGCCCGCGTCGCGCAGCTGTCGGACACGGTGCGCGCGGCGGGGCAGCAGCGCCTGCCCGGAGACCGGCGCCACCGCATCCGCGCTGACGCCCAGGCCAGGGGCGTCGCGCTGTCGCCTGACGATCTGACGATGCTGAACAGTTATCTTTAGCGGCGCGGAATGCCGTCCATCGGGGCGACTTCGCCTTCACCGGTTGGCGCGACCTTCATCACAGTGATCGGGGCGTTCGTGCCCTTCATCGACTTGGCGCCGCCAAGCCCATCGTCTGTGTCGAGATACACCGTTGTGAATGTGATCTCGAACGGTTGGATGCCTGCGCCAAAGCCAAGCCGTAGCCCGCGCTGGAATATGCCGCCGCTTACCTCACGCCCGAACGGCTGGACGCCTGTCGCGCCCCATTTAAGCGAGAAACATCACGACCGCAGCTGAGACGATCACCAGCGGCGGGCATGAGTACATTCTTGAAGCCACCGCGATGGCAACCGCCCTGGCGGCATCCGATCTGTCCGCATCGGTCGCCGGCAGCCACGCGAAAGCGGCCCATATGAACGGCGACGTGACCGGGCCAGCGACGCAGTAGCCGGCTACCTTCAAGCAATATTCAAACGTATCCCTCCGGTGGGGGCCGTCTGACGGGGCGTTGGAGGCGATGATAAGTCCG
>NZ_QLMG01000040.1 GCF_003259905.1 Salipiger aestuarii
TCCCGAACAACGAAGAGACCGGCAGCGGGACCCTGGGGTGGGGCGCATGACGCGCGCCGTTGCGCCCTCGCCATCCTTGACCGTGGCGTCGTCCCGATTGTTCCTGTCCGCAGGAACGGTCGGCCATAAAGAGTAGAACCCGGCCGCTTGGAGCAGGGCCGAAAACGATCGGGCCGTCTGCAAGCCCGGCTCAGGATCCCGCCCCCAACGCCCGGATCGCGGCGAAACTGCGCGGCGTCGCGGCCTTTGCCGAGCGCATCGCCGCAACGGACCGCGACCGCCAAACCGGCGAAATCCACATCCCCATCGCACTCATGACCCGCTTCAATGTCCTCGGCACCGCCGAAATCGTCCGCCTGGAATGACGTCGGCGGGAAAAGGCGACGTCACGCCTCAGCGAGACCCCCGGCCATCACCAGCGTTTCGGTGCGGCCGCGAATGATCTGCCAATAGTCCCGAGGGGGGTGTAGAGAAACGAATGAAAGTCGATGCCGAAGACATGCGGCATGATCGCCTGCGCTCGGCCCGTGGAATAACTGCCGATCGACGCGACACAGCCGCCGCTGCCGTCAAGAAAGCGGCGTACCCGGCTTTGGGTGTGATGAAACAGCGCTGCCGAACGCCACCCGCAGCCCCCCAGCCATCGCCTCGTTGCGATGCTCGCCACGAATGCGGGCGATCTCGGCGGCGGCGGTGTCCAGCGCCTCGTCCCCGGGGCAGCGCGACGAACTCCTCGCAGCCCTGCCCGCCGCGCCCGCGGCTTTCCAGCCGGTCGCGCCGGATCGTCCGCTGCGCCACCCGCAAATGCTGACGCTCGGCCCGCCACGACCCCGGGGATGCGCCTGGGCGACGGGTCCGGCACAAACCGCGCGGTGCCGACGACGCGCCGCCCGCCAGATCAACGTCAAACGCGCCCCGGTAGCTGGTTGTGACCCGCCGGTGACCGGTTGCGCCATTCGCACTCTTCCGCGAGACAAGGGGCCCGTCTTCATCTTGCCAATTAAACTCCGGGGGGAGCCGCAGGCGGGGGGGGCAGCGCCCCCTCGGCCCACCCCGCCGGCTCAGGTCTCGGCCTTTTTCTCCCAGCGGCCCGACGCTTCGGACCAGTATTGCGCCGCGCACCCGGCGCCTGCCAGAGCCTTCCACTGGCCTCGCGCATGGTCCACAGCCTGCGGGTCCTGACCGTCAAACAGGATACAGACGCGTTCCAGCCGCTTGGTTTCGTCGGCGGACACCGGTGCGCCATCGACCGACATCAGGCAGGACGTCCCGTTCGTCAGCCCCTCGGCCACCGTCAGCAGCACTGGTTGCAGCGCATCATGCGCCCCCCCCGCCAGCCCGTGCGGCAAGAACCCGTCGTCCGCCCCCAGCCAGAGCTTTTGATCCAGCCATTCCATGCGCTGCGGATCGACCCCACGCACCGTGACGCGCCAGCCCGCAGCCAGCGATTTTTCCAACAACGCCGGCAGCGCCGCTTCCAGCGGGCGATGGGTGAGGTGATAGAAATAAGCCGCGCCCACCGGATCAGCCCCCGCTCCCGCTGCGTGCGGGTCCGCTCATGTCTCGGCCGGCGTGACGTTGTCGACTTCGGGCGCGGTTTCGAACCGGTCACGCACCAGCCGGTCCAGCGCCAGAACGCCCCAGCCCGTGGCACCCTTGGGCGACAGATCGCTGGCAGATTTGCGCGAGGCGACCCCCGCGATGTCCAGATGCACCCAAGGCATGTCCTCGCGCACGAAGCGGCGCAGGAACTGCGCGGCGGTGATCGACCCCGCCGGACGACCGAATGAATTCTTGATATCGGCGATGGCGGAATCCATCAGCGCGTCATAGGCCTTGCCCATGGGCATCCGCCAGGCGCCTTCGCCTTCGATCCCGGCGGCGCGCAGAAATCCGTTTGCCAGCCCGTCATCGTTGGCAAAGACGGCGGCGTTCTCGTGCCCCAGCGCGACGATGCAGGCGCCCGTCAGGGTTGCCAGATCGACCATCGCCGCCGGGGCCAGATGTTCCTGTGCGTACCACAGCACATCGGCCAGCACGAGCCGGCCTTCGGCGTCGGTGTTGATGACCTCGATGGTGTCGCCCTTCATCGAACGCACCACATCGCCGGGGCGCACCGCCGTGCCGGATGGCATGTTTTCCACGATGCCGACCACGCCGACCACATGCGCGCGCGCGCCGCGCAGCGCCAGCGCCTTCATCACGCCCGCGACCGTGCCCGCGCCGCCCATGTCCATGGTCATGTCTTCCATGCCTGCCGCGGGCTTTAGCGAAATGCCGCCGGTGTCGAACACCACGCCCTTGCCGATCAGCGCCAGCGGCGCCGCATCCGATCCGCGCCAGCGCATCACCACCACCTTGGTGGGCGAGGCCGAGCCCTGCCCGACCGCCAGCAGCGCGCCCATGCCCAGCTCGGCCAGGCGGTCCTCTTCCAGCACCTCGACCTCGACCCCGATGTCGCGCAGCGCTTCGAGCCGGGTCGCGAATTCGCTGGTGCCGAGCACATTGGACGGCGCATTCACCAGATCGCGAGTGAACACGACTCCCTCGGCCACCGACAGCAGCGGCAGCGTGGCGGCGCGGGCCTCTTCGGGGCGCGCGCACAACACCGTCGCAGCCGCCGGCGGCGTGCCCTTGTCGGTCTTGTGATCGGTGAAGGCATAGCCGCGCAGCACCAGACCCAGCGCGATCTGCGGCAGGCGCCCCTGCGCGTCGCCCACCAGCGTGATGGCCTCTGACCCGGCGGCGACGGCCAGTGCCGCGCCGGCCTTGCGCGCCTCGATGACCTCGGGGCGGCGGTCGACCATGACCACGTCCACCGCCGAGGCCGCCATGCCCGACGGGTAACCCAGGCTGGTCACACTGCCCGATGTCCCCTTGGCCCAGGCGTCGGATCCGGTCAGGCGGGCCAGCGCGCCGCGGGTCAGACGGTTGATCCGCCGCGCCCCCTTGCCCAACTGGCCGGCGGCGTTGACAAAGACCGCCACGCGGCCCTCGACCCCCGCCAGCCCGTCAAGATCCGGTTCGGCAAAGCTGATCTGGCGCATGTGGGTCATCATCGTCTCCTGTCGTTGTTGCGACAATTGGTAGAGCCAGCGGCGGCCATTGACCAGAGCCTGCTTTTCCATCAGGAACCAAACCGCTAGGGTGGCGCGGACGCGGACGACACGAAGGGACAACAGGGCGTGCAGAGATTCGACAGATATATGCTGTCGCAGCTCATGGTTGTCTTTGGATTCTTTGCCCTCGTCCTTGTGATGGTCTATTGGGTGAACGCATCCGTCAGCCTGTTCGACGAGCTCATCACCGATGGCCATTCGGCGGGGATCTTTCTGGAATTCACGTTGCTCAGCCTGCCTGCGGTGATTGCGCTGGTGATGCCGATGGCCGCCTTCGGCGCCGCCGTCTACGTCACCAACCGCATGGCCGGTGAATCGGAAATGACCGTGCTCAAGGCGGCGGGCCTGTCGCCGTGGCGGCTGGCGCGGCCGGTACTGGTCTTCGGCGTGCTGGTCGCGGTGATGGCATCGGTGCTGGCGCATGTGCTGGTGCCCGCCTCCGCCGGAAAGCTGCGGTTGCGCGAATCCGAGATTTCGGTGTCGGTCTCGGCCCGGCTGCTGCATGAGGGCACGTTCCTGCACCCGGCGCGTGGGGTGACGTTTTACATCCGCGAGATCACGGCAAACGGCGAGCTGCTTGATGTCTACCTGTCCGACCGCCGGTCGGTCGGGCGGGTGTTTACCTATACCGCCGAAAACGCCTATGTGCTGCGCGACGACGCGGGCACGCGGCTGACCATGCGCACCGGCATGGCCCAGGATCTGCGGCTGGCGGATGACACCCTGTCGATCACCAATTTCAACGATCTGACCTATGACATCTCCGCGCTTGTCGCACCCGACGGCGTGCCGGGACGCAAGGCGCGCGCCATATCGACGCGGGAGTTGCTGACCGACACCGACGCGGTCGCACAAGAGTTGAACGACCGCCCCGGCCAGATCCTGCAAGAGGCGCACGGCCGCTTCGAACAGGCGTTGTTGTGCGTCGTCGCCGCGCTGATCGGTTATGCCGCGCTGATGTCTGCGTCATTCTCGCGCTTTGGCGCGACGCGGCAGATCGTCGGGGCGATTTTCCTGCTGGTGCTGGTCAAGCTGGTGGAAAGCACGGTAAACACGCCGGTGCGCAACTCTGCCGCGCTGTGGCCGCTGGTCTACCTGCCGAGCCTGGTGGGGCTGGGCATCGCCGCCGCGCTGCTGGCGCGCGCCTCGCGCAACTTTCGCCCCGCCTGCCGTCCGTCCGAGGCCCCCGCATGATCCTGCACCGCTACTTTGCCCGTCGGTTCCTTTGGATGTTTCTGGCCATCCTCGGGGTGTTTTCGCTGTTCCTGGGGCTGCTGGATCTGGTCGAGCAGCTGCGCCGCTTCGGCAACAGCGCCAGTTTCGGCCAGACCGCCTGGGTGACGGTGCTGAAACTGCCCGAGGGCATCTATGAAATCCTGCCGCTGGTGATGATCCTGGCCACCGCCGCGCTGTTCCTGATGCTGGCGCGCAGCTCGGAGCTGGTGGTGGTGCGCGCCGCCGGGCGGTCCGGCCTCGTGGCGCTTGGCGGGCCGGTTGCGGTGGCGCTGATCATCTCGGGGCTGACCGTGGCGATCATGAATCCGCTGGTCGCGGCAACGTCGAAACGGGCCAGCGACCTGACCGAAAACTATGAAAGCAACGGCGCCTCGGTGATCTCGTTCGGGCGCGAAGGCCTGTGGCTGCGCCAGGGCGGCGAGAGCGGTCAGGTGGTGATTCACGCCGACCGGGCCAACCCCGACGCGACCGTTCTGTATGACACCAGCTTTCTGGCCTATGCGCCCGACGCGGGCCCCGACCGGCGCATCACCGCCGCCGAGGCGCGGCTGGACAGCGGCGCATGGGTGCTGACGGATGCCAAGCAATGGACGCTGCGCGCGGGCGGAAACCCCGAAGACAGCGCAGAGCGCCACGCCGAACTGCGCCTGCCCTCGCCCCTGACGCAGGATGACATCCGCGACCGGTTCGGCCAGCCCTCGGCCATCGCCATCTGGGATCTGCCCGCCTATATTGCCTCGCTCGAAGAGGCCGGCTTTTCCGCCCGCCGCCACATCGTGTGGTTCCAGATGGAACTGGCGCGCCCGGTGTTTCTGGTGGCGATGGTGCTGGTTGCCGCCGGGTTCACCATGCGCCCGGCCCGGCTGGGGCGTACGGGCTTGTATGTGCTGGGCGCGGTGCTGCTGGGCTTTGGCCTGTACTATGTGCGCAACTTCGCGCAAATCATGGGTGAGAACGGACAGTTGCCCCCCGTTCTTGCCGCCTGGATACCCCCGGTCGCCTCGCTTCTGCTGGCGCTCGGCCTTGTCTTGCAAATGGAGGACGGATGAAACACAGGGTCCTCCCGCTTGTGCTTGCGGCGCTGCTTGGCGCGCCGCTGTATGCCCAGACCACCACGCTGTCCGCCAACGCCGATGGCGCGGGCACCGAGCCGGCGCTGCTGATCGCCGACAGCGTGTTCGTGCAAAGCGGCTCGCGGCTGGTCGCGACCGGCAATGTCGAGGCGCTTCAGGATGGGCTGCGGATGGTGGCCCACAGTATCGTGTTCGACCAGGACAGCGGCACGCTGACCATCGAAGGCCCGATCCGCATCACCGATTCCAGCGGCAACCTGCTGCTGGCCGATGCTGCCGAGCTTGACCAGGATTTCCGCAACGGGCTGCTCAGAGGCGCGCGCATGGTGATGGACGACCAGCTTCAGCTCGCCGCCATCGACGCGCAGCGGGTCGAGGGCCGCTATACGCAGCTGAACCGCGTCGCCGTCACCTCGTGCCAGGTCTGCGGGGCTGGCGAAGTGCCGCTGTGGCAGATCCGCGCCGACCGGGTGATCCACGACGAAGACGAAAAGCAGCTGTGGTTCGAAGGCGCGCAACTGCGGGTGCTGGACGTGCCGGTGTTCTGGTGGCCGCAACTGCGCCTGCCCGACCCGACGCTGAAACGCGCACGCGGCTTTCTGACCCCGACCTTCCGGTCGACCACCTTGCTGGGCACGGGCATCCGCCTGCCCTATTTCATTCCCATCGGCGACCATCAGGACATCACGCTGACGCCCTATCTGGCGTCGGAAACCCGCACCCTGGAGGTGATCTACCGGCGTGCCTTTGTCGATGGCGCGATCGAGGTCAACGGCGCGGTGTCCCAGGATACCCTGCTGGAGGACAAGACCCGCGGCTATCTGTTCGCCGAGGGCCAGTTCGGCCTTGGCGGCGGCTTCGAGCTGGCATTCGAACTGCAATCGGTGTCCGACGATTCCTATTTCAACGCCTATGACTACGGCGACAGCGACGAGCAGCTTACCAGCGAGATACGCGTCAGCCGCTACCGGCGCGACGGCTATATCGACACGGGACTGACCTATTACGAATCGCTGCTGGCGGCCGAAGACGACGACAAGGAACCGTCGGTCATCGTCGACAGCGCGTGGCAAAAGCGGATCTTTCCGGGGCGGATCGGCGGCCAGTTGACCCTTGGACTGGAAAGCCACGGCCATTACCGGCGCAGCAACGACGACACCGATGGCAATGACGACGACAGCATCGTCGACGGGCGCGACATGACCCGCCTCAGCGCCGAGGCCCACTGGGAACGGCGCTGGACGCTGTTGGCGGGCGTCCGGGCCGGGATCGACACATACCTTTGGGCCGATCGGTACAATGTCTATGACGATGCGACATCGGATTCCGCCGCCTCTGTGCTGACCCCGGCGGCGTCGGTCGAACTGCGCTGGCCCCTGGTGCGGCGCGCGGCCCTTGGCGGGCGTACGCTGCTGGAACCGGTCGTGATGTCGGGTTGGGTCGGGGCGGAGCGCCCGAACATTCCCAACGACGAAAGCACCCGCGTGGAATTTGACGAGGCGAACCTGCTGTCGCTGTCGCGTTTCGCGGCGGCCGACCGGCGCGAGCGGGGCCGCACGACGGCCGCTGGCCTGCGCTGGCTGCACGAGGCCCCGGCGGGCTGGGCCACGCGGATGACCTTCGGGCGGGTCTGGCGGCAGGACGACGATTCCGACCTCAGCCTGTCGAGCGGGCTGAACGGCACCACGTCGGACTGGCTCATTTCGGGCGGGTTCCTCAACCCCCAGGGGCTGTCGATCTCGATTCGCGGCCTGCTGGACCAGGGCTCCACCTTTGACAAGGCCGAGGCGCGTGCCGCCTGGTACAACGATCGTACCGACATTTCCGCAACCTACCTGATGCTGGTCGAAGATCCCGACGAGGATCGCGATGAAAGCCAGGCGGAATTGACGCTGGATGGCGCGTATCGGGTCAGCCGCCACTGGACGACATCGGCCGAATGGCGCTACGACCTTGCGGACCGGCGGGTTGACCGAAGCGGCGTGGGGCTGCAATACCGCAATGAATGCGTCCAGGTGGACCTGACCATACTGCGTGAGTTCGCGTCCTCGACCAACCTCGAGCCGTCAACCGATTTTGGCCTTTCGGTCGCGCTGACAGGGTTTGGCACCGCGGGCAGCGACAAGGAGTATCGACGCACATGCAACTGACCTCTGCACGACTGTTCCGGTCTGTCGCGCTTTGCGCGGCACTGGCACTGACCGCCGGCAGCATTCCCGCCCCGGCGCGGGCGCAAAACCTTTTCGCCCCGGTGATCACCGTCGATGACTCTGTGGTTACCGCTTACGAGCTTGGCCAGCGCGCGCGGATGCTGGCGCTTCTGAACTCGCCCGGAGATACCCGGAAGCTTGCGCGCGACCAGCTGATTGACGACCGCTTGCGGATGCAGGCCGCACGCGCCGCCGGGATCACCCCGACCGAACAGGATCTGCTGGACGGCATGGAAGAATTCGCCGGACGCGCCAACATGACAAGCGAACAGTTCATCGCGGCGCTGGACGGCAGCGGTGTCTCCGAGCAGACGTTTCGCGATTTCGTCATGGCCGGGCTGTCGTGGCGGATGCTGGTTCAGTCCCGGTTCGGCCCGGACAGCGCGATCTCGCCGGGCGAAATCGACCGCGCGCTTGCGGGCGCGGGCGGGCAGTCCAACGTCCGGGTGCTGCTGTCGGAACTGATCATGCCGGCCCCCCCGGCCGAGATACAGGCCGTGCGCGCCCGCGCCGAACGCATCGCGCAAATGACATCCACCGCCGAATTTTCCGCTGCGGCGCGACAGTATTCCGCGACCTCCACCCGCGACAATGGCGGGCGCCTGCCCTGGCGTGCGCTGAACGATCTGCCCCCGCAGCTGCGCCCGATCCTGCTGGCGCTCGCACCCGGCGAGGTCACCGCGCCCATCCCGCTGCAAGGGGCCGTCGCCCTGTTCCAGCTGCGCGACATCGAGGAAACCGGCTATCAGCCCCCCGAGATCGCCGCCGTGGAATATGCCGCCTATTACATGGCCGGGGGACGCTCGGCCGAAACACTTGCCAGGGCGCGTGTGCTGGCGGGCAAGCTGGATCGGTGCGACGATCTGTACGGCGTCGCCAGGGGCCAGCCCGCCGAGGTGCTGGAACGCGTGACCCTGCCGCCTTCGGATCTGCCGACGGATATCGCCTATGAACTGTCAAAGCTGGACGCGGGCGAAGTGTCTACCGCGCTGACCCGGTCGAACGGGCAGACGCTGATGGTGCTGATGCTGTGCGGGCGCACCGCCGCCGTGGCCGAAAATGCCGAGCGTTCGGATGTCGCGATGGGGCTGCGCAACCAGCGTCTTTCGGCGCTGTCGGACAGGTATCTTGCGCAGCTGCGTGCCAACGCCCGCATCACCGGGGAATGACCGCCGCCGGCCCCGCCCCCGTCGCCCTGAGCTGCGGCGAGCCTTCGGGCATCGGGCCCGAGCTGGCCGAGGCGGCCTGGGCGGCGCTTGGCACGGCGTTGCCCTTTGTCTGGATCGGCGCGCCGGCGCATCTGCCGGGCGGTGTGCCCCATGTGATCGTCAGCGATCCGTCGCAGGCGGCTGAGGCCGCGCGACATGGGCTTGCGGTGCTCGCCATCGACATTCCCGGCCCGAGGGTGCCGGGCACGCCGCAGCCCGCACAGGCGGCGGGCGTGATCGACAGCATCGCGCGCGGTGTGGCGCTGGTGCAGGACGGCGCGTGCAGCGCGCTGTGCACTCTGCCGATTTCCAAGCAGGCGCTGGCCGAAGGCGCGGGTTTTGCCTATCCCGGCCACACCGAATACCTGTGCGCGCTGGCTGGCGTCGACGAGGTGGTGATGATGCTCGCCAGCGACGAGCTGCGCGTGGTGCCTGCAACCATCCACATCGCTCTTGCGGATGTGCCTGCCGCGCTGACAGCCCGGTTGCTGGAAAAGCGCCTGCGCATCACCCGCGCGGCCCTTGTCGCGCAATTCGGCATCACCGCCCCGCGCATCGCCGTGGCGGGGCTGAACCCCCACGCGGGCGAAGGCGGACGGATGGGGCGCGAAGAGCTGACCCTCATCATTCCGGTGCTCGACCGGCTGCGCGCCGAAGGGTTCGACCTGATCGGCCCGCTGCCCGCCGACACCATGTTTCACGCGCGCGCCCGCGCCGGATACGACGCGGCGGTCTGCATGTACCACGATCAGGCACTTATCCCGATCAAGACGCTGGCGTTTGACAAGGGCGTAAACGTGACTCTGGGGATGCCCTTCGTGCGGACCTCGCCCGATCACGGCACCGCGTTCGGAATCGCGGGGCAAGGCATTGCCGACCCGTCATCGACCATCGAGGCGCTCAAACTGGCACGCCGCCTTGCCGGTGGCGCGGCATGAGCGCCATCGACGGGCTGCCGCCCCTGCGCGAGGTGATCGCCACGCACGAGCTGTCGGCGAAGAAATCGCTGGGGCAGAACTTTCTGCTCGACCTGAACCTGACGGCCAAGATCGCGCGGCAGGCTGGAGACCTGTCGGGGATGGATGTGCTGGAAATCGGCCCCGGACCGGGCGGGCTGACACGCGGGTTGCTGGCCGAAGGCGCGCGCAGGGTTCTGGCCATCGAAAAGGATGCGCGCTGCCTGCCCGCACTGGCCGAGATCGCCGCCGTCTATCCGGGGCGGCTGGAGGTGATCGAGGGCGATGCCTTGCAGATCGACCCCCTGGCGCATCTGACGCCGCCCATCGCGATCTGCGCCAACCTGCCCTACAACGTCGGCACCGAACTGCTGGTGCGCTGGCTGACGCCCGATGCCTGGCCGCCGTTCTGGCAAACGCTGACGCTGATGTTTCAGCGCGAAGTGGCGGAACGGATCGTCGCCGTTCCGGGGAGCAAGGCCTATGGCCGGCTTGCGGTGCTGGCCCAGTGGCGGACCGAGGCGCGCATCGTGCTAAGCCTGCCGCCAGGCGCGTTCACGCCCCCGCCCAAGGTCGCCTCGGCCGTGGTGCATCTGCGCGCCCTTCCCGAACCGCGGTTTCCGGCGGATCGCAAGGTGTTGGAGCGGGTGGTGGCGGCAGCCTTCAATCAGCGGCGCAAGATGATGCGCGCCGCGCTCAAGGGGCTGGCGCCAGACATCGAGAATCATCTGCACGCCGCCGGCATTCTGCCCACCGAGCGCGCGGAACAGGTTTCGCTGGAACAGTTCTGCGCTTTGGCGCGCGGCTTGGCCTAGACGCGGACCTGTCCGCATTGGTTTTGCGCGGACGATCCGGTGAAACGCAGAACGCCACGCGCAAGGGCGTGGCGTTCGAGACAGACGTGATCGTCCTGGTCTACTCGGCGGCGTCGGAAGCCGGCGTGTCCCCCTTGGGATCGGCGGGCGCGGACTCGGTCGCGCCCGAATCGCTTTCGGCCTTGGGCTTTCTGGGCTCGGGCTTCTTGCGGGGACGGCGCGGTTTCTTGGGTTTTTCCTCTGCCGGAGCCGGAGCGGGCGTTTCGCGATTTTCAGGTGTTTCCACCAGACCGCTGTCGCTGTTGTCACCCATGTCGATCACGTCAGGCTGCGGCGCGCCTTCAGCGACCGGCTCGGCGGGCTGCTGCCGGGCTTGATCGGGCCGTGGCTGGGCGGTCTGGGGCTGGGCGGTCTGGGGCTGGTCACCGTGACCCTGATCGCCCTGGCCCTGGTTGCCCTGCCCTTGGTTGTTTTGGCCCGAATTGTTCTGGGGCTGATCGGAATCACCACGATCGTCGCGATCGGACCGCTGGTTGTCGCGCTGGTCAGAGCGGTCCTTGTCGCGTTGCGCCTGACGTTCGCGGTTCTCGCGTTCCTGATGTTCGCGGCGCTGATCCGCGTCGCGCTGTGCCTCGGAGAGCATGCGCATGTAATGCTCAGCGTGCTGCTGAAAGTTCTCGGCGGCGACGCGGTCATTGCTCAGCCCAGCGTCGCGGGCGAGCTGGTTGTACTTGTCGATGATCTGCTGCGGCGTACCGCGCACCTTGCCTTCGGGGCCGCTGCTGTCGAACACACGGTTGACGACATTGCCCAGCGAACTGCGGTTGCGGTTATTCTTCGACCGCGAGCGGGATTTCGAGGATCGCATTGTGTTTTGCTATCAGCCTTATGTCTGACTGTCCCTGTGACCTTGCAGCGCCAAAAGCGCCTGTCTGTGCCGAGTCACAACCATTTGGGGTTGACGTTGCGCGGGACCGCCAGCGTGGCATCCACCGCTGCAACATCTTCTAGGTATCTATCTCTGCTCTTCAAAACAAGGGAAAATCTTGATGTTTCGTGCCAATTCCGGCGAAAAGCCGCAAAGCGCCCTGTTCACGGGGGCGCCAGCCGCCCTGCAACGACGCGATCACGGCCGTCCAGATCCACCAGAACGGCGATATCGCACAGCCCTGCGCCGGCGAACAACGCCGTGACGGCGCCACCCTGCTCCGGGCCGATTTCGACCAGCACACGCCCGCCGGCGACAAGATGTCGCGGCGCGCCGGCGGCGATGGCGCGATAGGCCGCGAGCCCGTCGCCTTCATCGGTCAGGGCCATGCGGGGTTCGTGATCGCGCACCTCGGGCGCAAGGTCGGGCATTTCGCGCGCGGCGATATAGGGCGGGTTCGACACGATCAGATCGAACAGCGTCTGCGCGGGGGGCAAAGCGTCATACCAGCTGCCACCCGCCAGCGCGGCGCGCGTTTCAAGGCGCAGCGCGTTGCGATTCCAGAACGCGACGTCCAGCGCCCGGGGCGACAGATCCGTGCCAAGGCCCGTGGCGCGTTCGGATTCGGCAAGCAGGGTCAGAAGGATACAGCCCGACCCGGTGCCAAGGTCCAGCACGTTGGCGAACGGCGCGGACAGCGCCGCCTCGATCAGCATTTCGGTTTCGGGGCGCGGGTCGAGCACATCCGCGTTGACGAGAAAATCGCGCCCATAAAACTGTCGCCGCCCGATAAGGTGCGACACCGGTTCGCGCGCCGCGCGCCGCGCGATCAGCGTCTCAAAGCCGGCGGCCCGATCAGGCGCAACGGGTCCGGGCAGGAACAGCGTCAGCCGCCCCGCCGGAACATTCAACGCATGCGCCAGCAGGCGCCGCGCGTCGCGGCCCGCATCCGGGATTCCCGCCTGCGTCAGACGCCGTGTCGCGGCGGCAAGCAAGCCCGCGCCGGTCACGCCCCCATCTCGGCCAGCTGGGCCGCCTGCGCATCGGCGGTCAGCGCATCCGCGATTTCGTCGATGTCGCCGCCAAGGATCTGGTCGAGCCGATACAGGGTCAGACCGATTCGATGGTCGGTCATCCGCCCTTGCGGGAAATTGTAGGTGCGGATGCGTTCGGACCTGTCGCCACTGCCGACCTGCGCCTTGCGATCCGACGCGCGCGCATCGGCCGCCGACTTGCGCTGCGCATCGAACAGCCGGGCGCGCAGCACGTTCATTGCGATCTCGCGGTTGCGGTGCTGCGATTTTTCCGAGCTGGTCACCACGATTCCGCTCGGAATATGAGTGATGCGCACGGCGGAATCGGTGGTGTTGACGTGCTGCCCGCCAGCGCCGGAACTGCGCATGGTGTCGATGCGGATATCGCCGGGAGCGATGTCGATGTCTACCGCCTCGGCCTCGGGCAGAACGGCAACGGTGGCGGCAGAGGTATGTATGCGCCCACCCGATTCGGTTTCGGGCACGCGCTGCACGCGGTGCACGCCGGATTCGTACTTGAGACGAGCGAAAACGCTGTCGCCCTCGATCCGCACCACCAGCTCCTTGATCCCGCCAAGTTCGGTCTGCTGTTCTTCGATCACCTCCCAGCGCCAGCCACGCGTCTCGGCGTAACGCTGGTACATGCGGGCCAGATCGGCGGCGAACAGCGCCGCCTCTTCGCCCCCGGTACCGGGTCGGATTTCCAGGATAGCCGGGCGGGCGTCAGCGGCATCGTGCGGCAAAAGCGCCAGTTGCAGCGCCTTTTCCGCCTCGGGCAGACGCGCCTTGAGCACGGCAAGCTCTTCTTCGGCCAGCGTCTTCATTTCCGGATCGTCGAGCATGGCGCGCGCATCCGCAAGGTTGTCCTGAAGGCGCATCCAGTCGGTGATCTGATCCACCACGGGCCGCAGTTCGGAATATTCGCGCCCAAGGGCCGCAATATCGCCGGACCCGTCGGCCATGCGGGCCTCGAGATATTCAAAACGTTCAAGAATTTGCCGAAGGCGGTCTGCGGGGATCATGGCGCCCTCTTTTCCCCATCCCCCGGCCCCGGTCAAGGGTGCCCGTGTCTGGCCCCGTGTCTGGCCCCGTGTCTGGCCCCGTGTCTGGCCCCGTGTCTGGCCCCGTACCTAGTCTGTCGGGCCAAGCCGTTCCAGCCAGCCCGACACCCGGGCCCGGTTCACGCCCTGATCGGACTGGCCAAACCGCAGTCGCGCGTAGATTTCGACCGAATCGCCTTCAAGCTGCACGGTGGTATAGTCGGGAAACCCCATCCACAACGACCGCGTGACATAGGTCACCCGCCCCTCGTCGGGGCTGCCGGCAAGCACTTCGGTGCGCGGGGTTTCGAGGATGATCCGATGCAGCGCCTGCATCAGCGGCGCGCCGCCCGCGACCCGCCGCCGAACACCGCCCGCAAGATCCTGATCGGCGGTGACCTTTGGGTCCACATGCCACACATCGGGGTCGGACGGCCCCAGCCTGATCCAGGCAAGGCCCCCGATCACGACAAGTACGATAAGCCAGAAGACCATCCGCACAGGCAAGTTTCCTTTTGCTGGAAGGGGTACGCCCCCTGTTCACACGATTCCAGTGGGCGGGAAAAGGCCGCCGCGCTCACATCCGCGACATATTGCCGACATCGCCCTGGCGCGGTGCGCGCCGGGTCCAGCCCCAAAGGCACAGCAGTTCGGTCGCCACATGCGCCGCCGCGATGGCAGTCGCGCCCGTGGTGTCGAACGGCGGAGACACCTCGACCACGTCGCCGCCCTTGAGGTTGATTCCCGCAAGGCCGCGCAGCATCACCGCCGCCTGGTGGCTGGTCAGCCCGCCCCAGACCGGCGTGCCCGTGCCCGGCGCGAATGCCGGATCGAGCGCGTCGATGTCAAAGGTAAGATACACGGGATGGCGCTCGACGATGTCGCGGATCCGCGCGGAAATGGTCTCGGGGCCCTCGCGGTGCACCTCGCGCGCATCCAGAATGTGAAAGCCCAAGGTGTCGGGGTTGTCGGTGCGGATGCCCACCTGAACCGACCGCGACGGATCGACGTAGCCCAGCTTAACCGCCTTGTACATGAAGGTGCCGTGGTCGATCCGGCTGAAATCATCGTCCGCCCAGGTGTCGGTGTGAGCATCGAACTGGACAACCGACAGCGGCCCGTATTTTTCGGCATGAGCCTTGAGGATCGGCAGGGTGATCGAATGATCGCCGCCAAGGGTCAGCACCGCCGCCCCCGCGTTCAGAATGCCGGAAATGTGGGCTTCAAGCGTGTCGGGAAAGGCCGGTACGTTGGCGTAATCGAATGCAAGATCGCCGTAATCCGCAATGGCAAATTCGCCAAGCACGTCATAACCCCAGCCATAGGGCGCATCGCAAGGTTGCAGCAGCGACGCCTCGCGGATCGCGCGCGGTCCGAGCCGGGTGCCCGTGCGGTTGGTCACCGCCTGATCGAAGGGCACCCCGGTGACGGCCACATCCACGCCGTGCAGGTTCTTGGTATATTTGCGCCGCAGGAACGAAACCGCGCCGCCGAACACGTTCTCAAAGCTGGACCCTTTCAGGTCTTCGCGGGTGAACGCGTGGTCGATCTGTGTCTTGGCATCTTCAAGCGCCATGTCAGCCTCATATTTCAAGCATTTGGAAAGTCAGAACTTTTCAGTATTTCGGCGTCAATCTTTCGGGCAATGTAGCGCGCACCGCCAGACGCCATGCTGTCGGAACGGGTCATCCTGCTTTCGACAATCATGCCCGCGTCGCCGTCGCGCTCTTCGGAAGGTTGAAGTATCGGTGCAGCCTGACCCGATAAGGTACTTTTTATGCGCAGGTATTTTGCAGCGGACCGCATCTTGGCAAGGCCGCGGTCATAACCCCGGACAGGTACAGCCCCCGGCACGGTCGAGGCATGGTCCAGATCATCCATCGACAGCGCAGCCATGTCGCAGCGCAGCCCCATGGCCCGCGCCGGCACGCGTTCTTCGGCGATCGCGACGATGCCGGACTTCGTGATGCCTTGCTGAGTCTGACCGACACCGAATGTCTTCGACATTTCAGCCACAAAAGCGGCGGTCCTGAAACGGTCAAACGGCCGCCCGGGGAACTCTTGCAGCGGTTCGGGCTGCGCTACGACAGGCGGGATGGCGGGCATTGGGTCTCCTTTCGGCGGCGCGTTGACACCAGAGTTTTCGCAAAACGGTCAGGCCCGCAAGGGGTGGCGCATCTCGATCAGCCGGGCAAAGAAGCTTGCGCCAATCGGTGCGGCCTCATCGTTGAAATCGAATTTGGGATGGTGGCAGAACGGCCCAAGCCCCTGGCCAAGATACAGAAACGCCCCTGGGCGCGATTCCAGAAGATACGAGAAATCCTCGGCGCCCATCGACGGTGGCGCATCGTCGACCACCGACGCAGACACCCCGCGCGCGATGGTGACGGCAAATTCGGTCTGATCCGCGTGGTTGACCGTCGGCGGGTAGTTGCGCTGGTAGTCCAGATGCGCCGTCAGCCCGTAGCTCATGGCCTGACCCGCGACGATTTCACGGATGCGGCGTTCAGCCATGTCGCGAATATCGGGATCGAAGCTGCGCACCGTGCCCGCAAGCCGCGCGGTTTCGGGAATGACATTGCTGGCCGATCCGGTCTGAATCACCGTCAGCGACACCACAAGCGATCCAAGCGGATCGCTGTTGCGTGACACGATCGTCTGCAACGCCTGCCCGATGCCCAAGGCGGCGGGCACCGGGTCGATGCAGGTATCGGGATGGGCCGCATGGCCGCCGCGTCCGGTCAGCACCAGTTCGAAATCGTCCACCGCCGCCATCAGCGGGCCAGGGCGCGTTGCGAATTCGCCAAGCGGGCGGGTCGGATCGGTGTGCAGGGCATAGACCTCCTGAATGCCGAACCGTTCCATGATGCCTTCTTCGACCATGATACGCCCGCCCCCGATGGTTTCCTCGGCGGGCTGAAAGATCAGCGCCACCCTGCCAGAGAAATTGCGCGTTTCGGACAGGTATTTCGCCGCTCCCAGCAGCATGGCGGTGTGCCCGTCATGGCCGCAGGCGTGCATCTTGCCCGGCACGGTCGAACGATACGGCGCGCCGGTGTCCTCGGCGACCGGCAGCGCGTCCATGTCGGCGCGCAACCCCGTGACCGGGCCGTCGCCCTGCCCGTCGATCAGCGCGACGACGCCGCTTGTCGCGATCCCCTCGTGAATGTCGCAAATGCCGAATTCGCGCAGTCTGGCCACAACGAACCGCGCCGTTTCATGGCAATCGAGACTTAGTTCGGGGTGCCGGTGCAGATGCCTGCGCCAGGTCTTCATGTCTTCGGCGTAATCGGCGATGCGGTTGACAATGGGCATGGGTGGACTCCGGGGCGCGACTGTCGCAGGACGGAAGCCAATACCGAAACGCGGGGGAAGTCCATGAGCGACGATCTGATCCACGACCCAAAGGGCGGCATGCCGCGACTGCGCGAAATCATGCGACGGCTGCGCGACCCCCAAACCGGCTGTCCCTGGGATCTGGAACAGGATTTTGCGTCCATCGCGCCCTACACCATCGAAGAGGCCTACGAGGTCGCCGATGCCATCGACCGGCACGCCTGGGACGAGCTGAAGGGCGAACTGGGCGATCTGCTGTTCCAGTCGGTGTTTCACGCGCAGATCGCGTCCGAACGGGGTCTGTTCGATTTCGACGACATCGCCGACACCATGTCCGACAAGATGGTCGCGCGGCATCCGCATGTGTTTGGCGACGATTCCAACGCCAAGAGCGCCGCGCAGCAGACCGCCGACTGGGAAACCATCAAGGCGGCCGAGCGCGCATCGAAGGCGCAACAGGGCGTGCTGGACGGCGTCGCGATGGGGTTGCCGGCGCTGATGCGCGCGGTCAAGCTGCAAAAACGCGCCGCACGGGTGGGGTTCGACTGGCCGTCCACCGACGAGGTGATCGACAAGATCGTCGAAGAGGCGCAAGAGCTGCGCGAGGCCACCGACCCCGACCATATCGCGGAAGAATTCGGCGACCTGCTGTTCGTGATGGCCAATCTCGCGCGTCACATGAACATCGACCCCGAGGCCGCGCTGCGCGGAGCCAATGCCAAATTCTCTCGCCGTTTCGCACAGATAGAGGCCGCTCTTGCCGCCGAGGGGCGCGCACCCAAGGACAGTTCCCTGCAGGAAATGGATGCGTTGTGGGAAGCCGCCAAACTGCGTGAAAAGCTCAAAAATCGCTGAAGCGTCATCGCAACCGATTGACCTGATCGTTTTTGTCGGGTTTTATGGCGCCAAGATTTTCAGCAGACCGGAGACGCCTCATGCGCCATACCATCCTTGCCCTTTCCCTGCTTGCCGCGACCCAGCCGGCGCAGGCCGAAGAGGTGAACCTGTATTCCTATCGGCAGCCCGAACTGCTGGCGCCACTGACCGATGCCTTCACGAAGAAGACCGGCATCGAGGTGAACGTCGCCTATCTGAGCGACGGCATGGTGGAACGGCTTCAGGCCGAAGGTGACAGGTCGCCCGCCGATCTGGTGTTCACCGTCGATGTGGCGCGCCTTGCAGCCATCGTCGATGCAGGCGTGACGCAGCCCGTCACCAGCGATTTGCTTCAGAGCAACGTGCCGGCCCAATATCACGACCCCGAGGGCAACTGGTGGGGGCTGACCACCCGCGCGCGCATCGTCTACGCCAGCAAGGACCGCGTCGATCCGTCCGAGGTCACCACCTACGAAGACCTTGCCGATCCGAAATGGCGCGGCCGTCTGTGCACGCGCTCGGGCACGCATCCCTATAACGTCGCGCTCGCGGCCGCCCATCTGTATCATCACGGTGCCGACGAGACGAGGACCTGGCTTGAGGGGCTGAAGGCCAATCTTGCCCGCAAACCGCAGGGCAACGACCGCGCGCAGGTCAAGGCGATCTGGTCGGGCGAATGCGACATCGCGCTTGGCAACACCTATTACATGGGCCAGATGCTGGCCGATGACGAACAAAAGGAATGGGCCGATGCGGTCAACGTGCTGTTCCCGGTCTTCGAAGGCGGCGGCACGCATGAAAACATCTCTGGCGTGGCGATGACCAAAGCGGCGCCAAACCGCGACAACGCGCTGAAAATGATGGAATTTCTCACCACGCCCGAGGCGCAGGAAATCTATGCCCATGCCAATTACGAATACCCCATCGCGCCCGGCTCGCAGGCGGATGAGCTGGTGCGGGGCTGGGGCAGCTTCGATGCCGACCCGGTGAACCTGATGGAACTGGCCGATCACCGCGCCGAGGCGCTGCGGCTGATCGAGGACGTCGATTTCGACGGTTGATCCCGACGCGGGCGGCGCCGCGCCATTGCGCCCGGCGCCGCCCGCTGACATTCTGCCCGCTGCAGATCTTCAGGAGGCGGCGCGCATGGGCATGATCGAGACGGTGACAGCGGCCTTTCTGGACGCCCGACGGCGCAAGACGCGCATCGACGCCGCCACGGTGCCGACCCCCGACTACGACGCGGCGCTTGAAATCCAGTCGCGCGTGCAACGCCGGCTGGGGCCTGTCAGCGGGTTCAAGGTTGGCGCCCGTCCCGAGGGCGCGCCTTCGATGGCTCCGATCCTGTCCGCGCAAACCTGGCAATCGGGCGCGCGCGTGCCGGTGCGCGATACCATGGGAATCGAGCTTGAAATCGGGTTCGAAGTGATCGCCGCCCCCAACACCGTCCCCGACGCCGCCGCCGACCCGCTGCGCTGCTTTCGCCCGCGCATCGTTCTGGAACTGGTCGACAGCCGTCTGAGCGGGGCCGAAGACGACGCCTTGCTGAAACTCGCCGACATGCAGATGAACGAAGGGGTGATCCTTGGGCCGGTCCTCGACGATTGGGACGGCAGCGATTTCGGCACGCTTGACGCCACGCTGACCTGCGGCGACACGGTGGTGGTCGACGGCCCCGTGTCGGTGCCCGGCGGGTCCGCGCTAGGCAGCTTGTCGCTGCTGTGCACCCATGTAGGGGCGCATTGTGGCGGCTTGCAGGTCGGTCAGGTTGTCATCACCGGGTCGATTTCGGGGCTGTCGTATTTTCCGGGCGGCACCGAAGTGGCGGGCCGGATCGACGGTTTCGGGCCGATCAGCTGTCATCTGGGCTAGGGGCGACCGCGCGCGCCTCGGCCAGCCGGTCCTGGGTGTGCGAGACAAGGTATTCCGATACCATCCGCGCAGCGCGTGACAGCGGCCGCCGCCCGTCGATCACCACCGAGATCGTCGGCGCCTCCAGCCCCTTGTCCTTCAGCGGCACGAACAGCAGCTCGCCCCGCCCGATTTCCGGCAGCGCGTCAAGTTCCGACGAGATCATCGCCACGTCCCCCTGCCGCAGCGCGCCCTTGAGCAATTGCAGCGAATTGGACGCAAGCACCGGCGCGTTTTCGGCGAAGAACCACCCGTAGCGATTATCGAGATATTGGCGTGTGGGCAAAATCGCGCTTTGCGAGACCAGCGCATGGCCGTTCACCCGCGCGAGCGAGGTTTCCCGCGCCTCGGCCAGCGCATGGCCCGGCGCGACGATGCAGCCAAAGCGCAGCTTGCCCGCCCAGATGACATGCTGGTGGCGCAGACGCGGCAGGTTGAACGCCATGGCGACCTCGACCGTGCCGTCGTCCAGTTCGCGCGCGGCGTCGGCGGGGGCCATGATGTCCACGGTCAGGCGGATGTTGGGATGGGCGGCGCGGAGCCAGCGGTGCAGATCCACAAGCACACCATTGGCCAGACTGTCCATCGCCGCCAGCCGCACGCTGCCGCCTTCCTGACCGCGCATTTCCTGCAACTCGGTTTCCAGGCGTTCGGAATCGGAACGCCAGCGGCGGGCCAGCACGACAACCGCCTCGCCTGCGGCGGTCGGGCGCATCCCCCGGTGCAGGCGTTCGAACAGGGGCGCGCGGTTCACCTCTTCGAGCGCCTTGATATGGCGGTCGATGGCAGAGGCAGCGATTCCCAGCGCGCGCGATGCCGCCTGAACCGACCCGTGTTCGGCGACCGCCTCGACATACAGCAACGGGCGCGGAACGAGATGAAAATTCATGCGGTATGCGCCTTGATTGCATTCTCGATTCGAGAACGCAGGATTACCCATTTTGTCATGGCTGGCAATTCTTCGCGTCGCTACGCTTGGTGACATGACGCATGATCCAAGGCACGCCCCATGACAGACGCCCCCCTCAGCCTGGCTATCGGGATCGCCCGCCCATGACGCTGGATCTGGTGATACGCGGCGCGCGCGTGGTATCGGGCAGCAGCGTTGCGACCTGCGACATCGGCGTGCTTGGCGGGCGCATCGCGACGCTTGGCACCGGGTTGACGGGCGATCAGGTGATCGACGCGGCGGGGCTGATCGCGATGCCCGGCGGGATCGACAGCCATGTGCATATCGCCCAGCCGTCGGGCCCGGGGATCGAAATGGCGGACGATTTCGCCTCGGCCACCCGCGCGGCGGCATGCGGCGGCAACACCACCGTCATGCCCTTTTGCCTGCCCGAAGGCGGCCAGACCCTGCGCGAGGCGGTCGCCGCCTATCGCGCCAAAGCCAACGGACAGTGCCTGACCGACGTGTCCTTTCACCTGATCGTCACCGCGACCGATCCGGTGACGCTGGGCCAGGATCTGCCGGCGCTGATCGCGCAGGGATTGACCAGCTTCAAGGTCTTCATGACCTATCAGGGCATGCGGTTGAGCGATGCCGAAATCCTTCAGGTGATGGATGTGGCCCGCGCCCACGGCGCGCTGACCATGGTGCACGCGGAAAACGAGGACGCCATAGAATTTCTGCGCGACAAGGCAGAACGGGCGGGCGACATCGCCCCGGTGCATCACGCCCGCACCCGCCCCATCCCGGTCGAACGCGAGGCCACGCACCGCGCCACCGCCCTGGCTGAGATCGCGGATGTGCCGGTGATGATCGTGCATGTGTCCAACGGTGCCGCGCTGGATGAAATCCGCCGCGCGCGGGGGCGCGGCGTGCGCGTCTTTGCCGAAACCTGCCCGCAATACATCACGCTGACGGCGGACGATCTGGATCGTGCCGGGTTCGAAGGGGCCAAGTGGGTCTGTTCACCGCCGCCGCGCGACACCGACGAACAGGGGGCGATCTGGGCGGGGCTGGATCAGGGCGCGTTCGATGTGTTCTCGTCCGATCACTGCCCGTTCCGCTTTGCAGATTCCGCCGGCAAGGATGCGCCCGGCGCGCGCGCCGCGTTCCGCAATATCCCCAACGGCATTCCGGGGGTCGAAACGCGGCTGCCAATCCTGTTTTCCGAAGGTGTCAGCAAGGGGCGCATGTCGCTCACCACCTTTGCCGCGCTGACCGCCACCAACCACGCCCGCATCTACGGTCTGGAACACAAGGGGGCCATCGCGATCGGCAAGGATGCGGACATCGTCCTGTGGGACCCGCGGGCCCGGCGCGCCATCACCCAGGCCGCCCTGCACCACGGCGCGGATTACACGCCCTGGGAAGGGTTCGAGGTCACCGGCTGGCCCGTGCGCACCATCCTGCGCGGGCGCACCGTCATGCTGGACGGCGCGCCCGTCGGCCCCCCCGAGGGCCGGCACATCGCCCGCGCCTGCGCCGCGGTGACGGCATGACCCATCGCCCGCTTGATCCGTGCCGCATCGGCATGCTGACGCCGTCGTCCAACACGGTTCTGGAACCCTATACCTCGGCCATGCTGGCGCCATTCGGCGACGCGGCAAGCGCGCATTTCGGGCGCTTCCGGGTGGTCGAGATTTCCATGTCCGAGGCGTCACAGTCGCAATTCTCGCTGGACCCGATCCTTGACGCGGCCGAGCGGCTGGCCGAGGCGCACCCCCATGTCATCGCCTGGAACGGCACGTCGGCAAGCTGGCTGGGGATGGACAAGGACCGCGCGCTATGCGCCGCGATCACCGAACGCACCGGCGTCGCCGCGACGTCGACCATGCTGGCCTATGACGGGCTGATGCGCGGTCTTGGCGTGCGCCGGCTGGGGCTGGTGACACCCTATGTCGGTGACATCGAACGCCGCATGATCGCGAATTATGCCGCGCAGGGCATCGACGTCGTCGGCGCCGTCCGCCTGGACGAGACCGATAACTACAGCTTTGCCAGCTACCCGCCCGACCGGGTCGCCGAAATGGCCGCCCGCGTGGCGAAGGCCCGCCCCGATGCCATCGCCATCGTCTGCACGAACTTTCGCGGCGCGCCCATCGCCGCACGCATCGAGGACGCAACCGGCATCCCGGTGATCGATTCCGTCGCCGTCACGGCCGCCCACACCCTGCGCAAGGTGGGGCTGGATCCGGCCCGTGTCACGGGCTGGGGCAGCGTGTTCCAGCGCGTGGCCACCATCGCCCCCGTCAACCAGACCTGACCCCCAGAGACCTCAACAAGGAGACATCCATGATCCGCCAGATTGCAACCGGCGCCGCGGCACTGGCCGTCCTGTCGATGCCCGCCGCCGCCCAGACCCTGCGCGTGATGGGCCAGCCCGTCGCAACCGGGCTGATCCAGAAGAACGTCGAACAGCCGTTCTTTGAAAACTTCGCCGTGCAAACCGGGCTTGACGGATTTGCCGCAGACTATCAGCCTGTCGATGTGACCGGCATCAAGGACACCGAGCAGCTGCGCATCCTCAAGGGCGGGCTGTTCGACATCGTCTCGCTGCGGCTGAGCCAGGTGTCGCGCGACGAACCCACAATCCTGGGGCTGGATCTCGTCGGGCTGAACCCCGACTATGCCACCGGGCGCGAGACGGTCGCGGCCTTTGCCCCGGTCGTGGATGCGCAACTTCAGGCCAGGTTCAACACCAAGCTGCTGGGCGTCTGGCCGTTCGGTCCGCAGGTGCTGTTCTGCGAACCCGAAATTACCTCATTGGCCGATCTCAAGGGGCTGAAGGTCCGGGTCTATGACCAGAACCTTGCGGAATTTGTCAGCCTTGTGGGCGGCACGCCCGTGCCGATCGGCTTTCCCGAGGTGCAGCAATCGCTGGCGCGCGGCGTGGTCGATTGCGCCATCACGGGGCCGTCTTCGGCCAATTCCGCCGGCTGGCCCGAGGTCAGCTCCTACACCATGCCCATTGCGTTCCAGCTGGCGATGAACGGCTATGGCATCAACCTTGACACCTGGAACGGCCTGACGCCCGATCAGCAGGACAGGATGCAGGCCGGTTTTGACGCGCTGACCGACCGCATCTGGAATTATTCCGAAGAGCTGTTCGACGATGCGGTGAACTGCAACACCGGCGCTGAGCCTTGCGAGACGGGCACCCTCTACGATCTGACCCTCGTTGCCCCGACCGAGGCCGACAAGGCGCTCGTCGGCACCGCCGTTGCGAACGTGTCCTTTCCGGCATGGAAAGAGGTGTGCGATGCCACCAACCCCGGCTGTTCGGATGCCTGGATGGGCACCGTGGGCACGGCGCGCGGCATGTAACCCGCCTGCCGCACGCGGCAAGGCAGGCGTCCGAATGCCGTATACGGCACATGGGGCAGCGCGGGCCGGACGCTGCCCCGCACCCGACGATATTGCGGGCCGCCCCCCGCCACAGCTTGAGGAGAGCCCCTTGGACCGTCTTGCCACCTGGGTCAGCCGTCTGTTCGGATGGGCGTTGCTGTTTCTGTCCGCCTTCGTCGCGCTTGAGACGCTGCTGCGAAAGCTGTTCAACACCTCGCTTCAGGGCGCGGACGAATTGGGGGGCTACATGCTGGCGCTTGGTGCGTCGCTGTCGTTCATCGTGGCGATGATCGACCGGGCGCACATTCGCATCGATGTGCTGCACACGCGGTTTCCCGTACGGGTTCAGGCGTTGGTGGACTGGCTGTCGGTGATCGTGCTTGGCGCGTTGGGGGCGTTTTTCCTGTATGTGGGCTGGTTCGTGATTTCCGACACGATGGCCTACGGCTCGACCGCCGCCACGCCCTGGCGCACGCCGCTGATCTGGCCGCAAGCGGCGTGGTACGCGGGGCTGGCGGGTTTTGCGCTGTGCTCGTTCGCCATGGTCGCGCGCGCCAGCCGGCTGTTTCTGAGCGGGCAGCACCGCGCGCTGGCCGCCGAATTCAATCCAAAATCCGCCGAAGACGAGTTGAGCGAAGAGCTCGACCAGCTGAGGGACCGCTAGCATGGGCATTTTCGACGTTTTCGTCGGCTTCGCGGTGATGATGGGCCTTTTGCTGGCCGGTCTGCCGGTGGCGGGCGTGATGGTTCTGATGGGTGTCGCGGGCGGCATGATCCTGTACGGTCCGGTGCTGCTGACAAGCATGGGGCCGGTGCTGTGGGGGACGTCGAACGAGCCGGTTCTGACGGCCATTCCGCTGTTCATCCTGCTGGGCGAGCTGCTGTTGCGCTCGGGGCTGGCCGACCGCCTGTACGGCGCGTTGGCGTTGTGGCTGGGGCGTCTTCCGGGGGGATTGCTGCACACCAATATCGGGTGCTGTTCGCTGTTCGCGGCCACCTCGGGGTCGTCAGTCGCCACGGCTGCCACGGTCGGTACCGTCGCCCTTCCCGCGCTGACCGAACGCGCCTACGAACCCGCGCGCGCGCTGGGCTCGCTCGCCGCTGGCGGTACGCTGGGCATCCTGATCCCACCGTCGGTGAACCTGCTGGTCTACGGTTCGCTGGCAAGCGTATCGGTCGGCCAGTTGTTCATCGCGGGCATCGTGCCGGGCATCGCGCTGACGTTGCTGTTCATGCTGTTCATCGCGGTGCAGGACATCCTGTCGCCGGGGGGCGCGTTCGAAGACGCCACCGTACCGCTGGGTGTGCGGCTGCGTGCGCTGCGTCATCTGGTGCCCGCGGCAAGCGTATTCGCGGTGGTCATGGGGTCGATCTATCTGGGCATCGCGACGCCCACCGAAAGTGCGGCACTGGCGGTGATCGTGGCGCTTGGGTTCGTCTGGTACGAGGGCAAGCTGACATTCGCCTTTCTGGATCTGTGTTTTCGCAAGACCGCGCGCACGACGGGCATGATCCTGCTGATCGTCATGGCGGCCTTTACGCTGAACGTGACGCTGGCGCTGGGCGGAATCACCGGGGTGATGTCGGCCTGGGTGGCCGGGCTGGGGCTGACTCCGGTCGAGCTGCTGTTTGCGCTGATGCTGTTCTATGTAGTGCTGGGGATGTTCTTGGACGTGCTGTCGATGCAGGTGCTGACCATTCCGATCGTGGTGCCGATCGTGGTGGCGGCGGGGGTCGATCCGGTCTGGTTCGGCATCTTCGTGGTGCTGATGTGCGAACTGGGCATGATCACGCCGCCGGTGGGCATGAACCTTTATGTGGTACAGGGGGTGCGTGGCGACAAGGGTCCGTTCACGGACGTCATCACCGGGGCGGTCCCCTATGCGGTGCTGATGCTGCTGTTCACCTCGGCCTTGATTCTGTGGCCGCCAATCGCCACATGGCTGCCGGAGGCGATCGGACGATGAGCCGGATCGACCTGGGCCCCCCCCCGGCCGACGCCGTCGCGCTGCTGAAGCGGTTTCGCAGCGGCTCGGCCGACCCGGTCGCGGTGATGCAGGCGCATCTGGACCGGATCGACCGGCTGGATGCGGTGCTGAACGCCTGTTCTTCCCGCGCGGGCGATGCGCTGGATCAGGCGCGCGCCGCGCGGGACCGATGGCGGCACGGGGCGCCCGCGGGGCCGCTTGACGGGGTTCCGGTGATCGTCAAGGACAACCTCGTGTCCGCCGGCCTGCCCGCCGCGTGGGGCAATGCGGCGCTGTACCGCCGCATCCCCGCGGCAGACGAACGCCCGGTCGCCGCCCTGCGCGCGGCGGGCGCCATCGTTCTGGCCAAGGGCAACACGCCCGAGTTCGCGGTCGAGGGCTATACCGACAACCTGACCTTTGGCACGACGCGCAACCCCTTCGACACCGACCTGACGCCGGGGGGGTCGTCGGGCGGCGTTGTGGCGGCGGTGGCGGCGGGCATGGCGGTCGCGGGGCTGGGCACTGATGGTGGCGGGTCGATCCGCCGCCCTGCGGGCTATACCGGGCTGTGGGGGCTGAAACCGGGGCTTGGAGCAGTGGCGCGCGGCGCGGGGCTGCCTCAGGTGCTGCTGGATTTCGAAACCGTGGGGCCGATCACCCGGTCGGCCCGCGACCTTGCGCTGATCTTTGCGGTCCTGGCGAAACGATCCGTGCGGGACAATCCGCGGCCGCTGCGCATCCTTGCGGTGGAACGGCTTGATGGCGCGCCCTGCGATGCGGCCATCCGCGCGGTTTTTGGCCAAACTGCGGTGGGGCTTGAGCGACTGGGCCACAGGGTCGAGCATGGCGCGCTGCCGCTGGATCTTGGGCCGTTGAACGAGGTCTGGGGCCGGATTGTGGAAATCGGGCTGGCGCATCTGGCCGCTCAGGACCCCCAGGTCATGGCCGAGGCCGCCCCAAAATACCGTGACATGGCGCAACGTGGCGCGGCGCAGGATGCGGTCGCGCTCTACGACGCGCTGAGCCGCGTCTTTGCCCTGCGCGAGGCGGTGCGCGGGTTGTGGGGATACGACGCCATTCTGTTGCCGACCGCCGCCGCCCCGCCCTGGCCCGCGCACCAGGCCTTTCCCCGCGTCATCGACGGCCATCCGGTCGGCCCGCGCGGCCATGCGATCTATACCGGCTGGGTGAACGCCGCCGGTCTGCCCGGCCTGGCTTTTCCGGCGGGCACCGACGGTGCGGGGCTGCCGGTTGGCATGCAGCTGATCGCCGACCGGGGGGGCGAGGACCTGCTGCTGGCGCTTGCCCAGACGCTGGATCGCCGGGCGCGCAACTGACGTCCCCCCGACGCGCCGCGATGCCATGCAAAGGGCCAGGCGGCCCCAGCGCATGCGCTTTGCGATGCCGGTCACGGTGGCGCTGCTCGCCGCGACCAGCATCACATCCGGCGGGACGATGGCGCCGGCGCACCCTTCTGGGGGGCCATCGCCGCCGAAGTGGTCTTTCCTTTGGCGCGATTGTCCATGCCGGTCGTGGTCCTGATCGGAACCAGGGCGCGACCGTCCGGCCAAATGCCCCGCATCGCGGCGAGTTCGTGAAAATCAGACATATTCACCGCCCCCGCACCCCAGCGGATGCCCGTCACACCAAGGGTGAATTGACGCCCTTGCGGCCGGATACCGGCACGCCTTGCCGATGACTCCCGCCAAAAGGACAGCACCGGCGATTATTCCTGAGCCTACTATCCGGACAGCGGCACGGGAACCAGTTCCACCAGCCATGTCGTCATCACCGAAGAGCTGGGCAACCTGTCGGACACGGACTGACAGTCCGGACGCTGGGCCTATACCGTCGCGCTGCATGAGATCGGCCATGCGATGGGGCTGGCGCATTCGTTCGCCGGCACGGTGCTGGACCCGGCGCTGGATAACCACAACCACACGGTCATGTCCTATGACTGGACCTGGGATGACGCCATCTGGCCGCAATATGCCCGCGACACCCTGGCGCATCTGGACATGGACGCGGTGCAGAGCGGACACACCGGAGACGCTTGGCTGGACGGTCCGATGGGAGGACACCAACAGCAGGGTGACCATATCCACCACCGGCGGCGCGGACACCGCGATCGCCAGCAAGGCCGATACCGCAATCCGGGCGGGGGCGGGAATGACACGCTTTACGGACAGGCCGGCGACGACACGCTGGAGGGTGGCAGCGGCGCCGACAGCATGACCGGCGGCGCTGGCGACGATGTGTATTTCGTCGATGATCTGTCCGACGCGATTGTCGAAACGGCGCTGGATGGCAACGACACGGTCAGATCCGCGATCTCTCCGCCGCTGCAATCGGTCGCGCCCAACGTCGAAAACCTGGTGCTGATTGGCAAGCAGGACATCAGCGGCATCGTCACAGACGCCGCCAACCGTCATCGGGAACGAAGGCGACAACCTGCTGCGGGGCAACGCCGAACAGCATTTGCTGTTTGCGTTTGCGGGCGCGGACACTGCCTATGGTGGACCGGGCGGCGACACGATTTACGGCGGCTTCGGGGCCGACCGGCTTGACGGGGCACCGGGAGCAGTGGCAACGATACGATCAACGGGGTCAGTTCCGAAAAGGCGCTTTACGGCAAGGCGGGCGCGGATTTCCTGTTCGCGCATGGCGGTGACGATACGGTGACGGGCGGCGCGGGCAATGACACGCTGTTCGGAGGATACGGCGCCGACCGCCTGACGGGCGGCGCGGACGCCGACACCTTCGTATCCGAAGCCGGGTCCGGGCGGGATATGATCGACGATTTCGAAGCCGGGCGGGACAGGCTGGTGTTTTCGTCGCTGCTGACGGATGGCCGGACTGACGAGGCCGCCGTGCTGGCGGACTGCGCGACAACGTTCGGCGGCGCCGTCCTGTTCGATTTCGGCGAGGGCAACGCCCTGTGGCTGACCGGCGTATCGAGCACATACGGGCTGGGGTCTGACATGCTGATCGTTTGAATAAAGCCGGACGCCCCGTTGCGCCCGGCTTTATCCGGTCAAAGGTAGTCGGCGCGCTGAAGGCCGTATTTGGCCATCTTTTCGTTCAGCGTCCGCCGCGGCAGGCACAGCTCGTCCATCACCGCCGAGATCGACCCCTTGTGGCGCCGCATGGTGTTGTCGATCAGCATCCGTTCGAACGCCTCGACGTATTCCTTCAACGGCTTGCCTTCGATCGTCATCACCGGCTGCATGTCTTCGTGATCGTTCATCAACAGCGACGCGATGGTGCCCTGCCCGCGCCGCGATTGCAGCACCGCGCGTTCGGCCAGATTGATCAGTTGGCGCACGTTGCCCGGCCAGGGGGCCTGCAACAGCTGCGCCGCCTCCTGCGCCGAAACCTGGGGCGCATCGCAGCCGTATTCATCCGAATACCCTTCGGCAAAGCGGGTGAAGAGCGTCAGAATATCCTCGCCCCGCGCCCGCAGTGGCGGCACCGTGATTTTCAGCGCGGCCAGACGGAAATACAGATCCGGGCGCAGCGCGGTTTCGCAGGTGCGCCCCTCGTCCTGAAGGTTGCAGATCGCCACGATGCGCGTTTCGGGCGGGTTGCCCTGATCGTTGATCGTCGAGAGCAGACGGGCCTGAGCGCTGTCGGACAACAATTCGATGTCCTCAAGCACCAGCGTGCCGCCGCGCGCCTCTTCCATCGCCGGAAGACGGCTGTCTTCGGGTTGCATCGGTCCGAACAGACGCCGCAGCAGCGCGTCCTCATCCATCGCCGCGCAGGAAATCAGCACGAATTTCTTGCCCGCGCGGCTGCCAACGGCGTGCAGAGCGTGGGCGATCAGCGTCTTTCCGGTTCCTGTCTCGCCCTCGATCAGCACATGCCCGTCGGCCTGACCCAGGTCGAGCACGTCTTCGCGCAGCCGTTCCATCGCGCCGCTCTGGCCGATCAGCTTGTTCATGATCTGGCTGCCATCGGACAGTTCGCGCCGCAGCGCGCGGTTGTCCAGCGTCAGGCGGCGCGCGCTGGTGGCCTTTTTCGCCAGATCGGACATCCGGTCGGGATTGAATGGCTTTTCAAGGAAATCGAACGCGCCGATGCGCATCGCCTCGACCGCCATCGGCACGTCGCCATGCCCGGTGATCATGATGACCGGAAGCGCGCTGTCGTTGCCCATCAGCTTGCGCAGAAACTGGATGCCATCCATGCCGGGCATCCGGATGTCGGAAATCACGATGCCGGGGTATTCCGTGCCCAGCGTGCCAAGCGCCTCTTCGGCGCTGGAAAACGTCTCGGTGTCATAGCCCGACAGCGCCAGCCACTGGCTGATGGATTGACGCATGTCCTTTTCGTCGTCCACGATGGCGATTTTCATGGCCTTGGTCATCTGGATCTTTCACCTTTTCGCTCTGCCTGAACGGGGGCGCGGCTATTGTGCCGCCTGGACCCCGTCGTTCAGGATGGGAAGTTGCATTTCGAAAACCGCTCCGTCCTCGGATCCGTTCCGCGCCGTGAGCCGCCCGCCAAGATCCGACACGATCCCCGAACTGATCGCCAGGCCCAGCCCGGTGCCGTCGCCGGGCTGCTTGGTGGTGTAGAACGGTTCGAACAGACTGTCGAAATCCTCGATGCCGTGGCCGTTGTCGCGCACCGACAGCACCGCCGTCTCACCCCCCGCCAGGATGATTTCGATCTGGGGCTGTGCGCGGGATTTGGTTGCGTCGATGGCATTGCGCAAGAGGTTCACCAGAACCTGTTCGATGCGCATCCGGTCGCCCATGACACGGATCGGCTTTTCCGGCAGGATCTTCGAGATCCGCACCCGGCGCGCCTTGAGCTGGGGTTCCATCATCGACAACGACGCGGCAAGGGCTTCGGCCATATCGACCGGCGTAAGCTTGTCCTGCCCCTTGCGGGCATAGGATTTCAGCTGACGGGTGATCGCGCCCATGCGTTCGATCAGATCGTCGATGCGATGAAAGGCGGTCATCGCCTCTTCGGGACGGTTGCGCCGCAACAGCAAACGCGCACCGGCCAGATAGGTCTTCATCGCAGCCAGCGGCTGGTTCAGCTCGTGACTGACGGCCGCCGACATTTCGCCCAGGGCAGCGAGTTTCGAGCTTTGTTCAAGCGTCTGTTCCGCCGAAGCCAGGCTTTTCTGCACCTTTTCACGTTCTGCGATCTCGCGCTGAAGGCGCGCGTTCAGCCGGCGCAATTCCAGCGACTCCCGCTGGAACAGAGCCATGCGAATGGCGGTGCGGCGGCTGAGCGCATAGAACGCCAGCGCCGCCAGAAGGGCAAAGCCCATGATTTCCAGCGCAAGAACCGCGTTCACCCGTTCGCGCACCGACGCATAGGTGGTAAAGGTCGCCATGGTCCAGCCGCGAAACGGCATGCGCCCGTCGACCCGCATGACCGCCTCGCCGCGCAGATAGGCATCGGGGGGCAGCGCGGTCCAGTCGGCGGTGGCCTTGATGGCACGTTCGATGGCGCTTTCGGGGGACTGGCGTTCCAACGCCTCGTCCATCGTGCGCCCGCGCCAGCGCGGTTCGGTCGCAAGCACAATGGTGCCAGAGCTGTCAAGCACGGCGACCGCGTCGCTGATCCCGGCCCAGGCGCGTTCGAACTTGGCCAGATCGACCTCGACAACGATCACGCCGATCACCGAATTCTGGCTTTCCACCCGCCGGCTGTAGGTGAAACTGTAGCCCCCGGATTCGCGCGGCTGCGTGGTGAAAACAGTGGTATTGGACCGAAGGGCGTCGACGAAATGCGGCAGGTTGCGATGCTGTTCGCCCAGCCGGTTGCGGTCGGTGGCGGCGACCGTGCGCCCGTCCCGATCAAGCAGCATCAGGGACGCGGCGCCGATCTCGTCGATATAGGAAATCAGCCGCTGCGTGGACTGGCTGAAATCGCCGGAATTGAGCGCGCCGATCAGCGCCGGGTCGCGGGCAAGCAATTGCGGCACGATGGCATTGCGGCGCAGTTCCGACAGAAGGTTGCCGGAATACAGCGCCAGCCGCAGCTCCGACCGGTTGCGGGTGGATTCGGTGAACCTGTCGGTCAGGGTCAGATTGGTGACCCAGATCGTGGCAACGGCAAGGGCGACCAGCACGAACAATGCAAGCCTGATGCGCCAGCCAATCGGTCCCTGACGTCTCGTTCGCAAGATCTGATCCCGGGTCCTGTCGGCCATGCCGCGCAGATTACGCCGCGCGGGCGGTGGCCTCAAGTCACGCGCTTGCCAGTTCGGTGGCGAGATGGGCGAAAAGGCGCGCACCGTCCTCGTTGCCCTGAGACGGATCGCAGGCCCGTTCCGGGTGCGGCATCATGCCAAGCACTCGGCGGTTGTCCGAAAGGATACCCGCGATGTCGCGATGGGACCCGTTCGGATTGTCGGTATAGCGAAAGGCCACGCGGTTTTCGGCTTCAAGCAGATCCAGCGTGGCGGTGTCGGCGGTGTAATTGCCATCGTGATGGGCGATGGGGATACGGATCGTCTCGCCCGCGTCATAGCTGCGCGTGAACACCGACTGGCTTTCGGTGACGGTCAGCCCGACCGACCGGCAGATGTATTTAAGCCCGGCGTTGCGCAGCAAGGCCCCTGGCAGGATGCGCGTTTCCGTCAGCACCTGAAAGCCGTTGCAGACACCAAGGACATAACCGCCGCGATCCGCGTGGACCTTGACCTCGCGGCATATGGGCGAATTGGCGGCAATCGCCCCGCACCGCAGGTAGTCGCCAAAGGAAAAACCACCGGGAATGCCAACGATGTCGATGCCTTCGGGCAGAGCCGTGTCCTTGTGCCAGACGCGCTGGACCTCAAGGCCCGCCTTGCGAAAGCCTTCGGCAAGGTCGCGATCGCAGTTGGATCCGGGGAAGACGATGACGGCGGCTTTCATGGGCGTTCTCCGGTGGCCGAGGGGTTTCTCGGGGCTGTTTTGGACGCAGCCGACGGACCGCGCCTGAGGCTGGGCAATCTGAACGGCCCCAGGCGACTCATCGCGGTTGGACCGTCGGGAACTGTCCGCCCCTTACCGACTTTCCGGCTGGATTTCAATCCACCTCGGATCGGACGGGCTCAGGGCGGCCGGAGCCGGGTTCAGAAATCCTCCCATACGCCATCTTCTGTGCCGATTGCGGCTTTTTTCGGCGCAGGTGGCGCGGGAGTCGGCCGCACGGTATCCCAGCCGGAGGACGTCTGTTCGGTTGCCGGTGCCCGCCGAGGAGCTTGAACAGCGGGCGCCAACGGTCTGCGGACCGAAAGTGCCCCTCCGGTGAAAACTGCGACCGTGTCGGAAAGACGGTGCGCCTCGGCGTTCAGGCCCTGCCCCGAGGCGTTCAGTTCTTCGACCACCGCGGCGTTGTGCTGGGTCATGCCCTCAAGCCGCTGTACTCCCTCGTTGATTTCGCCCAGGCCTTTGGTCTGCGTCTGGACCGACGACGAGATATCGGAGATCAGCGTTCCCAATTCGTTGACCTGCGCGATCAGTTCGCCAAGCGTGGAGCCGGTCTTTTGCACGAGGGTCGCGCCTTCGCGCACCTCGTCGTTGGAGGCGCGGATCAGATGCTTGATTTCCTGTGCCGCTTCCGCCGCGGTTTGCGCAAGACTGCGCACTTCGGAGGCCACAACGGCGAACCCCCGCCCGGCTTCGCCGGCGCGCGCCGCCTCGACACCGGCGTTCAGCGCAAGCAGGTTGGTCTGAAAGGAAATATCGTCGATGGCCGTGACGATCTGGTTGATCTGACCTGCGGCCTGTTCGATGCGGGTAATCGCCGCAATCGCCTGACGCAGCACCTGTTCGGACTGGTGCGACAGTTCCCGGCTGCGCCCGGCCAGCGTATCCGCCGACGCGGCATCGCCAGCGATTTTTGTGCTTGTGCCGGCCAGGGCGTCAAGCTGCGCCGCCGATCTTTCGAGGGTCGCGGCCTGATCTTCGACACGGCGCGCCAGATCGTCCGAGGTCGATCCGATCTCTTCTGCGGCGCCGCGCACCGCATCCGTGACGGTGGAAACCTCGCGCATGGCTTCGGCGAGGCTGCGCACCCCGGTGTCGAAATCGTCGCGCAAGGCTTCGTATTCGGGCGGAAAGACGAATCCGTCGGGAACCTCGATCCGGGCGCCCAGATCGCGGTGCGCCAGGCGTTCGAGCCCGGCACGCAGCGCCGCCACAGCGCGATCTTGTGCCGCGCGACGTACTTTGACCTGCGCTTCGAGATCGCGCGAGGCGGCGAGTTTCTGGCGGAATTCTTCGATGACACGGGCAGTCACGCCAATCTCATCCTTGCGGTTCAGACTCGGCACATCCAGATCAAGGTCACCGTTCGCCATCTGCTCAAGACGCCCGCACAGTGTCCAGAGCGGCCCGAGGCTGCGCGACAGAACCAACAGCATCAAGGCAATGCCGAGCGCGGCCGCGAACAGCGTAAATGCCACACCAACCGTGACTGACGAAATGAGTTCGGCGTTCACCTTGGATTTATCGACCCCGACATAGAAAATGCCGACCACCTCGCCCGCGGCATTGGTGATCGGCTCGTAGATGGTGAAATAGGGCTTGCCGAGAATCACCGCCTCTCCGCGAAAGGTCTCTTTGCGCAGCATGGCGGCATGGACCGGATTTGCCGTGCCAAGCCATGTGCCCACGGCGCGGTTGCCGTCGGGCTTGATGATATTGGTGGTCATGCGGATGAAGTCGCCCTCTTCGGGGACCCAGCCGAACAATGTCGCGGTTTCACCGGAAATGGCGCCAACCCGATCGATCAGCCCGTGCCCGCTGATTTCCGGCAACGACGGCCACTGCACCTGATCAATGCGGCCCGCGTCATCCTGCGTCGCGGTGATCCCGGGAAACTGGCTGGAAAACTGATCGACAAGGATCCGCAGCGACGTATCCTGCCGCTCTTGCGCGGATTGCACGAGGGAATTGCGCGTTTCCCACACGAAAAAGCCGACAAGAGCGGTCGAGGTGATTACTAGCAGCGCAGAAAGGCTCAGCACCAGGCGAGCCTTCAACGATATTTTTGACAAGACCATGAAGACACTCCGAAATGCGGTTTCGAAATGTTTGTAGCGCCTGCCTTATGAAAAACTTCCTAAGATGCCGCTGGGTCAGGACATTTGGATGGAATAGCTTTCGATCACCGTGTTCGCGAGAAGTTTTTCGCACATTTCGGTCACATCCGCCTCGGTCGCACCGTCGGCCAGGTCAAGTTCGATCACCTTGCCCTGGCGCACACCGCCCACCGTGCCGAACCCCAGGCCAAGCAGCGCATGGCGCACCGCCTCGCCCTGCGGATCGAGAACGCCATCCTTCAGCATCACATGAACCCGAGCCTTCATGGCACTTTCTCCGTTTCCTGCAAGGCGCCCCTGCCCCTTGTCGTTTCGCATATGGTCGCCGCCACGCCCGCAGCGGACGCCGTGCCGTCAGTTGATAAGTTTGGGCTTGCCCAGATGCGTCGCCTGCTTGGGCATGACGCCCAGGCGCTGCGCCACTTCGGTATAAGCGTCGGTCAGCGAGCCAAGATCACGGCGGAACACGTCCTTGTCCAGCTTCTGCCCGGTCTCGATGTCCCACAGGCGCATGGAATCGGGCGAGATTTCATCCGCGATGATAAGACGCTGGAAATCGCCATCGTAAACACGGCCGATCTCGATCTTGAAATCGACCAGCTTGATGCCGACACCGTACATCAGACCGGACAGGAAATCGTTGACCCGCAGCGACAGGCTGAGGATGTCATCCATGTCCTGCTGGCTGGCCCAGCCAAAGGCGGCGATGTGTTCCTCGGTCACCAGCGGGTCGCCCAGCTTGTCGTCCTTGTAGCAATATTCCACGATGGGACGCGGCAGCGGCGTGCCCTCTTCGATCCCCAGGCGGGTCGCCAGGCTGCCCGCGGCAAAGTTGCGCACGATGATTTCCAGCGGCACGATTTCGCAAGCGCGCACAAGCTGTTCGCGCATGTTGAGCCGTTTCAGGAAATGCGTCGGCACGCCGATGTTGTTCAGCCCGGTCATGAAGAATTCCGACAGGCGGTTGTTCAGCACGCCCTTGCCCTCGATCACGTCCTTTTTCTGGGCGTTGAACGCGGTCGCATCGTCCTTGAAGTACTGCACGATGGTCCCCGGCTCGGGTCCTTCATAAAGGATCTTTGCCTTGCCTTCGTAGATCTTCTTGCGGCGTGCCATGGGACTCCTTTCAGGCGGACCGGCAGGGATCACACCCCGCGTCCTGCGTGGCCTATAAATCATGCCTCGTCGGGTCGCAAGCGCGCGGTTTCTGTTGCAGGACCGACCAGGCCCGGAATATCATCGGAGCAGGTATTCAGCGCATGGGGGAGTGAGTGCAATGTCCACCTTTGACGATCGCGAAACGGCTTTCGAAAACAAGTTCATCCATGATGAGGAACTGGCATTCCGGGCCGAGGCCCGCTGCAACAGGTTGCTGGGTCTGTGGGCGGCGCAACTGCTCGGAAAGTCGGGCGACAGCGCCGATGCCTACGCGCGCGAGGTCGTGAAGGCCGATTTCCAGGAGGCCGGGCACGAGGACGTGGTGCGCAAACTGGCCAGCGACCTGACCGGCAAGGCCGACCCCGACGCGATCCGCGCCCGCCGTGCCGAACTGCTGGTCGAAGCCCGCGGCCAGGTTTTGCTGGAAGGCTGACACCGGCTTTTGCGGTGCACGGCCGGTTCTGCCGAGGTGATCGGGTCGCGGGCCCGGCACGATCTTTCCGGTGGGCACAAAGCCCGACCTTTCCGGTGGGCACAAAGCCCGACCTTTCCGGTGGGCACAAAGCCCGACCTTTCCGGTGGGCACAAAGCCCGACCGGAAAGGCCGGCAAGCCGAAGCCGGAGAGAGCCGACCCCCGAATGGCGAGCAACGCCGCCACACCTCCGGTAAGCAACGTGAGCCCGGCGCGCCGCCGAAGAGCCGCGCCGTCGCCCCATGATGTCCCTCCGGGACGGCGCGACAATCGGGCCGGAAACCGTCCGGTTTGTGGCGAAACGATCAAATTTGTCGCAAAATACCGAGACCCGCCCACAACACGCGCCCCGGCCCTAGCGCGCGATGACGATGTCGGCGCGCAGCCCCCCAAGCGCGGCGCTTTCGCCCAGCCGCAGCACCCCGCCATGCGCCCGCGCGATGTCCGCCGCGATTGCCAGCCCAAGGCCGACACCCGACCCCTTGTCCTGATTGCGTGCCGGATCAAGCCGAACAAAGGGGCGCAGCGCGTCGCCCCTTTGTTCGGGTGCTATTCCGGGGCCGTCATCCTCGACCCGGAACCGCAGGCTGCGGTCAGTGAGCGCCACCGACACCTCGCAGTGCGTTCCGTACCGCACCGCGTTTCCGACAAGATTTTCGATTGCCCGGCGCATGGCACCGGGCTTGAGCATCACCTCTCCGTGACCCTCGATCTCGCGCAGCGTCACCCGCTTTCCCGCCCGCTGTGCATCTTCGACAAGCCCCGCCACAAAGGCCGCGGGATCGACCAGCTCGGCCACACCCGCCTGGCTGTCGCCGCGCGCGAAATCCAGAAACGTGTCGATCAGCTCCTGCATTTCTTCGACGTCCCGCTCCAGCGGCGCGCGGTCGTCATCGTCCAGCATCGACACCCCCAGCCGCAGCCGGGTCAGCGGCGTGCGCAGGTCGTGACTGACCCCCGACAGCATCAGCGTGCGCTGTTCGATATGGCGTTCGATCCGGTTGCGCATGTCCAGAAAAGCGCCCCCCGCCGCCCGCACCTCGACCGCGCCCGCCGGAGAATAAGGCACGCTGCGCCCCCTCCCGAATGCCTCTGCCGCCGCCGCCAGCCGCTTGATCGGACGCAGCTGGTTGCGCAGATACAAAAACGCGATCACGGTCATCAGCACGCCAAACACCATCATGTTCACAAACAGCTGATGCGCGTTGGTGGGTGACGCCCTGCGCCGCGGAAAAGCCATCTCGACCTGCCGGTCGCCATCGCGCAGATACAGCGTCACATCATTGTCGTCGGGCAAGAGCGTGCGCTCGATGCCCGGCACCGCGTCGCGCAGCGTGCGCACCACGACCAGCCCCGAAAAATCGTACCAGCGCCGCTGATCGGCCTCCGGCACCTCGCCCGCCGTAACCTCGCGCAGCTTCAGGTCCAGCGGAACCGCCAACGCGGGGTCGTTCAGCACAAGCCGGATCTCTCGCGCAAGATCGCGACTCATCTGCCTTGAGACCCCTTCGAAATGGCGCTGGATAAAGACCACCGACACCACCAGCTGCAACGTCACCACCGGCAACAGCAGGATCAGCGCAGCCCGACCGTAAAGACCGCGCGGCAAATAGGATTTGAGCCAGAGGAACATCCATGTACCCTTTGCAACGAATGGCTGACAGAAAGACAAACCGATGCAAGACCCGCAACCCGAATTTGCCCCCGTGCCCGGTGACCCCGTAGACCTCGCCCCCGGTTTGCGCCGCATTCTGGCGCCGAACCCGTCCGCGATGACATTCCGCGGCACCAACACCTATCTTGTCGGGGATACGGACATAGCGGTGATCGACCCCGGTCCCGACCATGACGGCCATCTCGACGCGATCCTGTCGGCAATCGGCGGCGCAGCGGTGCGCGCGATCCTTGTGACTCACGCGCATCTTGACCATTCCCCCCTGTCGCGGCGCCTGTCGCAGGCGACCAACGCGCCGGTTTGCGCGTTTGGCGACGCCGTTGCGGGACGCTCGGAAAGGATGGCGCGGCTTGTTGATGCGGGGCTTTCAGGCGGCGGCGAAGGCACCGATCACGGCTTTGTCCCCGATGTGATACTCGCCGACGGCGAGACCGTGTCCGGCGCCGACTGGACACTGCAAGCCCTGCATACGCCAGGGCATTTCGGAAATCATCTGAGCTTTGCCTGGCAGGACGCGCTGTTTTCCGGCGATCTGGTGATGGGCTGGGCGAGTTCTCTGGTTTCCCCTCCGGACGGCGACATGTCCGATTATATGGCGGCGCTCGACCGGCTGTCACAAAGCCGCTGGTCGGTCTTTTATCCCGGCCACGGCGCCCCGATCACCGAAACGGCCGATCGCCTGTCGGACCTGGTGGCGCATCGCCGGTCCCGCGAAACCCAGATCCTCGACGCCCTGCACCTGTCCGATGGCACCGCCCCGGAGCTTGTCGGGCGAATCTACTCCGGCGTCCCGGCATCGCTTGTCCCCGCCGCCGCCCGGAATGTTCTTGCCCATCTGCTGGATCTTCAGGCCCGCAACCATGTGACGTCTTCGGGCGACACCGATGAAAACCCCCGATTTTCTCTGAGTTTCACCAAACTTTGAGAAAGCTGAAAGAATGTGGGAAAAGCCTCTGGACGGGGACAATATCGGTTGCTAAAAGCCCCCTCGTGTTCCGGCGTAGCTCAGCGGTAGAGCAGTTGACTGTTAATCAATTGGTCGTAGGTTCGATCCCTACCGCCGGAGCCAATTAACTACTTGATAGTTAAGAAAAATGGGCGAACCCTCGGGTTCGCCTTTTTTCGTTTTTGCAACGATTTTGCAACGCGCGACGCTTTCGGTCGTTCGCGTCGCGTTGTAGGAGACTGAGCTACCCCCCGAAATTCGGACAGTGACGTAAGCTACGATTTGCAGTCTGCTGATCTTCGACGAGAATGAGATCAGAGATGTCGAAACGCAAACAACATGCGCCTGAATTTAAGGCGAAGGTCGCGCTGGAAGCCCTGAAGGGCGAGGAAACCGCGGCCGAGCTGGCGAGCCGGTTCGGGGTGCATCCGACGATGATCCATCAATGGAAACGTGCGCTCCTTGAGGGCGCCTCCGGCATGTTTGAACGCGGCGGCCGCAAGAAGCCCGAGATCGATGAGGAGCAGGTGAAGGAACTCCACGCCAAGATCGGGGAGCTGGCCGTG
>NZ_QLMG01000041.1 GCF_003259905.1 Salipiger aestuarii
GGACCGGTGGAACGCCTTCACGTTGTTCCTTGAGGATGGGCGCGTCCGCCTGACAAACAACGCGGCCGAGCGCGCGCTGCGCGGTATCGCCTTGGGACGGAAATCCTGGCTCTTCGTCGGCTCCGAGCGTGGAGGCGACCGCGCCGCCTTCATGTATTCCCTGATCGCCACCGCCAGGATAAACGACATCGCCCCGCAAGCTTGGCGCGCCGACGTCCGCGACAAGCTCCCCAACACAACGGCTTCACGGGTGCCGGACCTTCTGCCATGGAACTGGCAGACATCGCAGCGCCAACTCGCTGCATGACCGCGGCCTACGCCGGATCCTTACCGATCATGTCGCCCAGCCGGCGTTGCAGATCGTCCAGATCCGTCGCAAGGTAGACAATCGCCATCACCTCGGACGCCACCGTGATGTCGAACCCGGTTTCGCGCGGAAACCCGTTCGACACGCCGCCAAGCGAGCACACGATGTCGCGCAGCGCCCGATCGTTCATGTCGATCACCCGCCGCCAGACCACGCGGCGCAGGTCGATCTGTTCCTCGTTGCCCCAGTGGATGTGGTTGTCGATCATCGCCGCCAGCAGATTGTGGGCCGATGTGATCGCGTGGAAATCGCCGGTGAAATGCAGGTTCATCTCTTCCATCGGCACGATCTGGGCACGCCCGCAGCGCCGCCCTTCATGCCGAAATTCGGCTCGAGCGACGCCTCACGGATGCAGATCGCGGCGTTCCTGCCGATCCGCGACAGCCCGTCGCCCAGCCCCACGGTCGTGGTGGTCTTGCCCTCGCCCGCCGGGGTCGGATTGATCGCCGTGACCAGGATCAGCTTGCCATCTGGCCGCGCCTCCAGCCCGTTGATGAAATCGCGCGACTCCTTTGCCTTGTCATGACCGTAGGGCAGCAGATGCTCGGGCGGGATGCCGAGGGCGGCGCCGATTTCGGCAATCGGGCGTTTGCGCGCGGCGCGGGCGATCTGGATATCGGGGGTCACGGTCATGGTCGGTCCTTCGCGGCGATCAGGACCGGACCATGCCCCGGCGCGGGCACGGATGATAGACGCAAATCGGCCCTAGCGCGCCAAGAGCACCGCCTCGGCATGGGCCCACAGCCGCTGGTCGGGCACATGCAGCGTCAGCACGTCGCCAAGGCGCAGCGTTCCGGGGCGTTCGACCCAGGCGGTGACGCCTCGGCGCCCTTCGGCGGCGCGCTTGTAAAGCTTGCCGAAACCTGCGCGCTCCTGTTCGATCTCGCGCCCCGGCAGCGCGCAGGGGCGGTTTTCCATGTCGACGACCAGCGTCGTGCCATCTGTCGACTGAAGTCGGGAAGACGGCGGCAGGTGGGTCAGGTCCGGCAGCCCTTGCAGGATGATCGACGCACCGATCCAGGTCGGGTCAATGGCGTCCAGCCCCATGCGCGCGGCGGTTCCGGCGATTTCTTCGGCGGACAGCACGGTCAACTGGCGCGCATTGGCAATTTCGGTGCCGCGCGGGTGTTGCGATGTCACGCGGCTGCACGACGCGCGCGTCAGACCCGAATGGCGTTCGCCCTCGGACCCTGCGAAGCCGATGCCAAGCGTCCCGGTCGGAACCGAGCGCACCCCGTCGCCCTCCACCGGCACGCGCCCAAGCCAGAGAATCGTTCCGGTGAATTCGGTGGGTTTCAGCGCCGGCATGACAGCAGCCTCAGGTGGTCAGGGTAAAGAACAGGCGGCGGAACGGAAACAGCACGCGGCCGTTCGCGCCGGTCGGATAGGCCGATCCCACGACCGCCTCATAGGCGGCGATCAGCCGGGCCTGTTCGTCGGGCTGCAACACGTTCAGCACCGGGCGGGCAAAGGTCGATTCGGTGAACCGGCGCACCGGGTGCCCGTCACCTTGGGGGGTGAGTTCCTGGTAATACTCGGTTTCCCACAGTGTGACGTTGCCAAGCGGTGACAACATCCGGTGGTATTCGGCGGGCAGCAAAACGCCCGGAATGGCCGCAGGGTCTACCGCGCCGGGAAACATTTCCTCGGCCATGGTCAGCCACAGCCGGTGCGAGGGCGCGTTGTTCTGATGCGGCACCTGCACCGCAAGCGTGCCCCCCGGCGCAAGATGCCCCGCGAGCCTTTCCAGCAACGTCTCGTGGTCGGCAACCCAGTGCAACGATGCATTGGCAAAGATCAGGGCGACGGGGCTGGCCGGCGCCCAGGTGGTCAGATCCGACTGAAGCAACGCATCGTAACAGCCGATCACTCGGGCCTTTTCCAACATCGACGCACTAAGATCGACCCCCGTGAGGGAACGCTTCAGCGCCTTCAGCGCGGGCGCGGCCGCACCGCTGCCGCAGCCCAGATCGACCACGCCTCCCTCGGGCAGGGGGCCGACCGCGCGCAACAGATCCATGGCGGGGCGCAAACGAAGACCCCGGAACTTGTGATAAAGTCCGGGGTCCCAATCGCGAGTGTCGTCGCTGCTCATGCGGTCGGCTCGGGTTCCATGCCGCCCTCGCCCTCGGGTTTCGCCTTGGGCTTGGTCTTGGGGATCGCCGTGACAGAGGGCGTGTCGTCGGATTCGTCGTCCGAGCTGTCGCCCGCATGGGGCGGCTGGCCTTTCATCACGCGCTTGATCTCTTCACCCGTGAGCGTTTCGTATTCCAGAAGGCCCTGCGCCAGGCGTTCCCAATCGTCGTGACGGTCGGTCAGGATCTGGAAGGCACGGTCATAGGCATCGGTGATGAAGCGGTTGACCTCGTCTTCGATGGTTTCCTTGGTATGCGCCGAGACCGACAGACCGGCAGTGTTGCCCTGATAGCCCTCATGCGCCTCGGAATAGTCGATGTTGCCGACCTTGTCCGACATGCCCCAGCGCAGCACCATCGCCCGCGCCAATGCGCTGGCCTGCTGGATGTCGCCCGCCGGGCCGTTCGACACGTTTTCCGCACCGTACTTGATGATCTCGGCCGCCTTGCCCGCCATGGTCATCGCCATCTTTTCCTCGCACTCGGACTTGTGCCAGTTCAGGCGGTCGATTTCCGGCAGAGACACCACCATGCCAAGCGCACCACCGCGCGGAATGATCGTGGCCTTGTAGACCGGATCGCATTGCGGAAGGGACAGGCCCACCACCGCATGACCGGCCTCGTGGTAGGCGGTCTTTTCCTTTTGCTCGGCGGTCAGGACCATGCTGCGGCGCTCGGCGCCCATCATGACCTTGTCCTTGGCGCTTTCGAAATCGTCCATGGTGACAAAGCGGCGGCCGACGCGCGCCGCGGTCAGCGCGGCCTCGTTCACGAGGTTCGCAAGGTCAGCACCGGAAAATCCGGGGGTGCCGCGCGCGATGATGCGCAGGTCGACATCGGGACCAAGCGGAGTCTTGCGCGCATGCACCGCCAGGATCTTTTCGCGGCCCTTGATGTCGGGGTTGCCCACCATGACCTGGCGGTCAAAGCGGCCCGGACGCAGCAGCGCGGGGTCCAGCACGTCGCGCCGGTTGGTGGCGGCGACGATGATGACGCCCTCGTTGGCCTCGAAGCCGTCCATTTCGACCAGCAGCTGGTTCAGCGTCTGCTCGCGCTCGTCATTGCCCCCGCCATAGCCAGAGCCACGGTTGCGGCCCACGGCGTCGATCTCGTCGATGAAGACGATGCACGGCGCGTTTTTCTTGGCCTGTTCGAACATGTCGCGCACCCGGCTTGCACCGACGCCCACGAACATCTCGACGAAATCCGAGCCTGAAATGGTGAAGAACGGCACCCCCGCCTCGCCGGCGATGGCGCGCGCCAGCAGCGTCTTGCCGGTGCCCGGAGGCCCGACAAGCAACGCCCCCTTGGGGATCTTGCCGCCAAGTCGCGAATATTTCTGCGGGTTGCGCAGAAATTCGACGATCTCTTCCAGCTCTTCCTTGGCCTCGTCGATGCCCGCGACGTCGTCAAAGGTGACGCGCCCGTGCTTTTCGGTCAGCAGCTTGGCCTTGGACTTGCCGAATCCCATGGCGCCGCCTTTGCCGCCGCCCTGCATCCGATTCATGAAATAGATCCAGACACCGATCAGCAGCAGGAAGGGCAGAAGCGACAGCAGAAAGGCCTGAAAGCCCGACTGTTCCTGCTGTTCGGCCCGAACGGTGACGTCGTTGGCGATCAGCAGGTCGGTGACCCGTGCGTCCTCGGGTTTCACCGTGACATAATCAGACCCATCGTTGCTGCGGTAACGGATCTGTTCGCCGTCGATGGTGACAGAGCTGACACTGTTGCTCTCAACCTGCTGCACGAAATCGGAATAGCTGATTTCGCGGCTCTGAAGCGTGCTGCCGCCACCTGAGAACAGGTTAAACAGCGCCAGGATGAGAAGAAACAGGACCACCCAGAAGGCGATATTGCGTGCGTTGCCCAAGGAATCCTCCAAACATGCGTCGCGCGCCCCTGCCGGAGCGCGTTGGCTATAACATAGAGATCACACGCCCCGGTTCAATGCGATTCACCGCGAAAGGATGAACAGACGAAAAGCTGCCGCTTCGTCAACCAGTGTCGCGGTGGCGCCGGGGCCGATGCCAAGCCCGTCGCAGGCCACGAGGGCGTGCCCCTGCCACAGCGATGGCAAGGTGCGGGCGATGGCGTGGACAGGCCCGTTTGCGCGGGCGGCACCGGCTTGCTGCCAGCCGTCATCGCCAAGGGCGCGCACGGTCAGATCCCCGGCATCGGGATGGCGCATCCGCCACCGCCCATCCCACAACGGCGTCTGTGCAAGCGGCGCGGGACCGGCAAGCGCCGCCAGTTCGCGCAGGATGGTGATGCGCGCCGCGCCACAGCGTAGCTCGCAGCCGTGCAGCGTGCCCGACCCGCCCGCGTGCAATCGGTCCAGCAATGTCTCAAGCGCGGCCGCTCTTGGACGGTACTCGGCGCGCGACACGAATCGCAACGCCGCCGCCAGCACCCGCAACTGCGTGTCGCGTTCAATCCGCGCGAATGCATCCCGATCAAGGGTCAGCGTCCCCAGCGCGCACTCCTCGGACCCGCAGGCATCCCATGCTTCGGCGGCGCGAAGGCGCAGCGCTTCACCGGCGCGGGACATGCGCCGCGCCGTCGCCGACAGCGTCTCGGGATCAAGCCCGTGGGCCTTGAGCGTGGGCAGAAGCTTGCGAATGCGGGCGCGTTCGTAGCTGTCGTCCGCGTTGCTCGGGTCTTCGGCCCAGGTGCCTTTCAGCGTGCGCAGATAGTGGCGCAGTTCTTCGCGGCCCATACCCAGACAGGGGCGGACGATGGTGAATTGCGTCCCGTCGTCGCGCGCCACTTCGCGAACGGCGGCCATCGCTGCCAGCCCATCCACGCCCGACCCGCGCGCAAGGCGCATCAGAAACGTCTCGGCCACGTCGTCGCGAGTATGGGCCTGAAGCAAAGGGCGGTTGCGCGCAAGCCAGTCTCCGATCACCGCAAGCCGGCCACGCCGCGCCGCATCCATCAGATTGCCCTGCCCGTTCCAGCGCCAGGACAAATCCGTGTGCGGATGACCGAGTTCGGCGCAGGTTGCCTTGACCAGATCAACCTCGGCGGGGGATTCGGGGCGCAGCCCGTGATCCACCGTGACCACATGCAGCGACACGCCCCAGCGGTGGGACCAGTTATGGGCAAGAGTCAGCATCGCCATGCTGTCGCCGCCACCAGACACCGCAAGGGCGATGTCGCGCGGAAAGTCAGGCCCCAGCGCCGCGCCCATGGCATCGGCGAACCGCTGGTCAAGCGATGTCATGTCACTGACAGCCCAGGCGGTCCATCTCGGCCTGCGCCTCGGCCACGACCGCAGTGCCGGGATAGCGGGTTTCAACCTCGGACAGGGTCACGCAGGCTTCGGACTGATTGCCAAGCTGTCCCAGCGCCGCGCCCAGCCGCCACAACGCCTCGGGGGCGGCTTCGCTGTCGGGGTAACTCGCATAGGCGGACAAAAAGCGGCGCGCGGCCTCGCGGGTGTCGCCCGCTGCGGTCAGGGCGTTGCCCTCGCCGACGAGGGCGGCCGCTTCGAGGGGACTCCCCGGAAAGGTCTCGCGAAAGGTCGCAAACTGCTGCGCGGCGCCTTGAAAGTCACCCGAGGCGAGCGCCTCCCGGGCTCGCCTGAAATCCGTCTCTTCGGTTACCGCAAGTTCCGCTCCGCCGGACGGCAGCGCATTGGACACAGGCGGCGCCGCCGCGGTCGCCACGCCCGTTGCCGCCGTCGCGCCGCCCAGCGTCGGCGTATCGCCAAGCGCCCCGATGTCGCACCCTGGCTCAAGCTCGCACAAACGAAACTGAAGATCACCGATGCGGTTGGTCCCATCTTGCACCACGGTTTCGATGCGATGCTGCAGCTGCTCGGTGCGGGCAGTAACCTGCTGCAGAGCGGCCTCGATCGCATTGACCCTGTCAAGCGTCCCGCCGCCGATCTGCACCGAACTGGGTCCGCCGCCGGCAAGCTCTTGCTTGAGACGCGCAAGTTCGCCCGTCAGGATCGACAGGTCCTGACGGATGCTGGCAAGGCTTTGCGTGTCCTGGGCGGCGGCGCCTGACGTACACAGCGCAACCGCAAGAGTAATGGCGGCAAGACGCATCAGATCAGCTGCCCATGCCCATCGAAATCACGGTGACCGCGCGCCGGTTCTTGGCGTAGCACGCCTCTTCGGCACAAACCTCGACCGGGCGCTCCTTGCCGTAAGAGACAAAGCGCAGGCGGTTGGGCGCGATACCCTTCGAGATCAGATATTCCATGGTGGCATTCGCACGACGGGCCCCAAGGGCGATGTTATACTCGCGCGTGCCCTGCTCGTCCGCGTGCCCTTCGATCACCGCGAGATAGTCGTTGTTGGTCATCAGCCACTGCGCCTGACCGTCCAGCGTCGCCTGCGCCTGCGCGCTCAATGTGGACTGGTCCACTGCAAACAGGACGCGATCACCGACGGTCTGGTTGAAATAGGCCGGCGACCTGGGGTCGTTGGCCGAACCGGGAAGGATGCCCCCGCTGACACCGCCGTTCGCGCCCGCGCCATACCCATCGCCCGCGCCGCCCCCGGCGCCGAAACGGTCACCATTGGTACAGGCCGCGAGCCCGAGCGCGATTGTAAGGATCAGGGCCTTGGAGAAGATTTTCATGAAGTTGTCCTGCTCGAATGTCGCCGTACCCTTAGCACGGCACTGATGACTTGGAAACGGCGCGCAAAGCCACAGAATTTTCGTACGAAAATTCTGGACGCCCGCGCCGGGTCTCGGAAGAAAAATCTTCGTACGAAGATTTTTCGTACCCCCGGATCATTGAAGCGGCCCCCAGGCCGGATCAGATCCGCCATCGGGTGTGCGCACCCGGGTCAGCTTGCGCCCGGCGACGTCGACGGAATACAGCGATGAAGTCCCCTGCGCGCCCAGCGTCTCGCGCGAGAACATGATGACCCGGCCGTTGGGCGCCCAGGTTGGGCCCTCGTCCAGCGGCGAGGCGGTCAGCAGACGCTCTTCGCTGCCGTCGGTGCGCATTACACCGATATGAAAGCGACCCGAAAGTTGCTTGGTAAAGGCGATAAGGTCCCCTCGCGGCGACCAGACGGGCGTGCCATAGCGCCCCTGTCCGAAACTGATCCGCGTTGGCTCGCCGCCGCCCACCGGCATGATGTACAGTTGTTGCGCGCCCGACCGGTCGCTTTCGAAAACGATGCGGCTGCCGTCGGGTGAAAAACTGGGTGCGGTGTCGATAGACGGCGTAAAGGTCAGCTGGCGCGGGGCCCCCCCTGCGATATCCATCAGGTAGATGTCGGTGTTCGACCCCGTAGTCACCGAATAGACCACCTTGCTGCCATCCGGGGAAAAGCGCGGCGCAAAGCTCATGACGCCGCTGGCGTTGGGCAGAATCTGGCTTTGAACCGATCCGACGTTGAGGATGTGCACACGCGGCTCGCCGGTCTGGTAGCTGGTATAGAGCACCCTGTCACCGTTCGGTGAAAAGCGCGGCGCTAGGACGATGGACCGCGAATCCGTCAGGTACTGCACGTTCGCGCCATCGTAATCCATGATCGCCAGCCGCTTGGCCCGCTTGTCTTTCGGGCCTGATTCAGACACGAACACGACGCGGCTGTCGAAATAGCCGCTTTCGCCCGTCAGCCGCATGTAGACCTGATCGGCCACCTTGTGCGCCAGCCGGCGCCAGCCGTCGGCGGTGGCGGCGAATTGCATCCCCTGGCCCAGCTCGGTGCCCGCGAACACATCCCAGACCCGGAATTTCACGGTGATACGCCCGCCCTGTTCGGCCACCGATCCGGTCAGCAGCACCAGCGCGTTAACCGTGCGCCAGTCGGTGAACTGGACCGGAGCCTCGAAAGACGTGACCCGGCTGATATGCGCCTCGCGCGGGATTTCGCGAAACAGTCCGGTTCCGGTAAGATCGTCGGCCACCACCCGCGCCAGTTGCTGGGCGTATTGCGAGGCACCCGGCGTCTCGGCGACGAAATCGGGCACCGCATAGGCCATTGGCTCGATCGTGCCCTCGGTGATCTCGATCCGCAGGGGGCCGCCCTGGGCCTGCGTCGCGGCGGGCAGCGCCACGGCCGCGAGAAGAGCGAGGCAAAGCGCCATCAGCTGTTTCATTCCGAACCTCTTGCCTTGGGGGACATTGCGCCCCTCGTCAGATTTTGCATAGCGATGTGAGACGCCGCCCACAAACCCCGACGCGGGACGCGATGCGCGGATCGTTGCCGCCGACTTGCTCATCTCAGCCTCATTTCATCGGGGTTGAAGGTCATTTCGATGCGTTTCCATTGCTCGTATTTCTCGGGCGGCAGGGCGTAACCTGTGTCCCCCTGACAGCGCAGGATGGCGCGGCGCGCGGCCTGAAACGCGGTTTCGGCCGCCGATCCGGTGCCGCCGCTGCTGTTCACCAGCCGCAAGCTGGAACTGACGACGCGGCCGCCCTGGTCCATATCCATCGAAACCGTCACGGTCACGTTCGCCGCCTCGCTGCCCACATCCACCAGCCAGCACCTCTGAACCGCCACGCGCAGCGCGTCCCGCTCGCCGCGTGTCAGCGGCGGACCTGAGGGCGTGGCCGCCTGTGTCGGGGCGCTGCCCCCTGCCAGGGCCTCGGCAATGGCGCTGGCCACAGCGTCGCCGGCCTCTGCGGGTTGCGCTGGCGCTGGCGCGTCGGGCGTTTCGGGGGCCGTCCGGTCGGGCGTCGCCGCCGCTGGTTGTTGCGCGACATCGCGGGGGCGTGTTTTTGGGCGCACCGACGCGGCGGGCGCCGAGGCAGGCTCATCGGCTTCGGTGACGATTTCCGTGGCGGTTTCGGGCGGCGCGGTGGCCTCTTGCGTTTCCGCAACGATCTCGGCGCTTTCGGTCTCGGGGTCTGCGGCGGTCTGGGCCTCTTCGGCCTCGGCGACGTCGGGTTCGGGCGCGGCAACGGGGTCTGCCGCAACGCGCGTCGCCGGGCGTGGCTTGGGGCGCGGCGCGGTTTCGGGCGCAAGCACCTGCGGCACCTCTTCCACCGCCGGGGGCAACGGATCGGGGACGGGTTGCGGTTCTGGCACAGGCTGGGGCGCAGGGTCCGGGATCGGTTCTGGCGCGGGGTCAGGTTCGGGCGCGGGTTCGGGTTCCGGCGTGGGGATGGGCGTTGGCTCGGGGGCGGATTCTGACGCAGGTGCGGGGTCCCGCGTCGGTGCCGGAGCGGGTTCGGGGGCCTGCGTCGGCGCGACGATGTCTGGCTGAACCGTCGGGGCCTGGGCCGCCTCGCTCAGCGCGGCGAAATCCGCCTCCGAGATCACCGAGACGGCGGACACCTCGAATTCCGGTGGGTCCGGCCGGAACACATTTCCAACCAGCGCCCACAAGATCACCAGGGCATGCGCCCCGGCGGATATGGCGAATGACCTGCGCAATAGCGCCTCCTCAGCCGCCGCTCGCGCCGTCGAGCGCGGGGCCGCCGGTGTCCGTGACAAGTCCGATAGACGAGAATCCGCCGCGATTCAGCGCGCCCATCACCTGCGCCACCGTCTTATAGGGCACGGCACCGTCGGCCCGCAAAAAGATGCGGTCGTCGGCCCGTTCAGCGGCGATGGCACGCAGCCGCGTGACCAGTTCGTCCATCGTGACCTCGGTGGTCTGGATGGTCACAATCCCATCGGCGGTGATCGTCACCGTCAGCGGTTCTTCGGTGTCGGCGGGCAGCGAGCTTGCCGCCGTCTTGGGCAGCTCGACCGGCACACCCACCGTCAGCAACGGGGCCGCGACCATGAAGATGATCAGCAGCACCAGCATCACGTCCACCATGGGGGTGACGTTGATTTCGGCCATGGCCCGGCTGCCGCCCCCGCCACGACGCCGCCTGCGGTTGCCGCCCCCGCCCGATCGCATGACCCCGCCGCCCATCGCTCAGGCGTCCAGCTGGCGCGAAAGGATGGTCGAGAATTCGTCGGCAAAGGCTTCGTAGCCGGCGACGATGCGATCGGAATCGGCAGACAGCTTGTTGTAGAAGATGACCGCCGGAATGGCCGCGACAAGACCGAGGGCGGTCGCGAAAAGCGCCTCGGCGATGCCGGGCGCCACGACCACCAGCGACGTGTCCTGTTGTTGCGCGATCTCGATGAACGCATGCATGATGCCCCAGACCGTGCCGAACAACCCCACGAACGGCGCGGCAGAGGCCACGGTGGCCAGCACTGGCAACCCGCCCTGAAGCGATTCGGCTTCCTTGAGGATCGCCACGTCCATCGACCGGTCGATTCGCGCATGCGCGCCAGCGATCATGCCGCCGTCGTCGCGGTGCGATCGCCGCCATTCGGTCATGCCCGCGGCAAAGATTCGCTGCGCCCGTCCCTTCGGTTCGGGTCCGATCTGATCGTACAGCTCGTCCAGCGGTTCGCCCGACCAGAACGCCTTGTCGAAACGCCGCGCCTCGCGCCGGGCGGCACGGTAGCTGATGAGCTTTTCGCCGATGATCGCCCAGCCCCAGATCGAGGACAGCACCAGCAGCAGCATCACCAGCTTCACTGTAAGCGTGGCGCGTGCGAATAGGCCCCACATGGAGAAGTCGATCTCCTGCGCGACCGCGAGGGTGTTTGGATCCATAAGCCTGCTCTTCTCTGTCGGGCCCTTGCGTTGCGGGCTCTCGTTAGCGCCGATTCTAGCTGATTAGCAGAGCCAACGCCAACACATTGACGTCATCCCCGTTACATCCCCCGCTTGCCCGCGCCGGGATGAGCGGAAGCGCGCCGCAACCGGGCCGGGCAAGCTTTGGTTCAGTTGACCCTGCGACGGATTTGCTGGGGCAGCCGCGTCGGCTGGCCATCGAGGGTCATCGCCACCAGCGTGACCTCGGCGGAAAACAGCAGTTCGCCGTCGCGCAGGACCTCCTGGTGCAACACCAGCCGCACACCGCTGACGGCACCTGTGGTGGTGGTCACGACAAGCGCATCCTCGAACCGGGCGGGGGCGCGAAAATCGGCCTCGATCCGGCGCAGCACAAACACGATCCCCTCGATCTCGCGCAGCGCATTCTGGTCGACGCCGATGCCGCGCACCCAGTCGGAACGCGCTCTTTCTATGAATTTCAAATAGTTGGCGTGGTAGACGATGCCCGCCATGTCGGTATCTTCGTAATAGACCTGCACCTGAAATTCATGTGTCATCGCCCTGTCCCTGACCGTTTCATGGCGCCCTGCAAACCGAAGACGCGGACCAAGCCTAGCCGCGGTTCGCCAGCCACGCCAGCCGCACAAAACCACGTTCGACCAATGCCATCGCCGGAGCGCGCTGCCCCGCGGAACGGATCGACAGATCGGTGTCCATCAGCATCCCCAGCGCCCTTTCCAGCCCGTCCGCCGACCAGCCCTGCGCCTGGCGCAGCATCCGGTCGCGGCGCGGTCCGAACAGCGGCGGACGCAAGCGTTGCACCGCCGTTTGCGGCCCACCCTGCGCCGAGGCGAGCGTATAAAGCACCCGAAAATGCCGCATCGCCATGATAAGCAACGTCACCGGGTTCACGCCCTGCCCGCTGAGCCGCTGCATCAGCGGGCCGATCTCGGCAGAACGGCCCTCGGCCACCACATGCAGGATGTCGTCAAGTTCCGCCTCGATCGATGCGGGGGCACAGGCCAGCACCTCATCCGGGGTCAGCGGCGCGGGGTCGTCAAGCTTGTACAACGATACTTTCTCCAGCACCTGCCGGAAATCGCCCGGTTCCAGCGCGCGTGCCAGCGCCTCAAGCGCGTCCCAGGCGGCGCGATCCACCTGTTCCAGCCCGGCCTTGCGCAGCGCCGCCTCGATCTCGTCGCGGCCCGGAGGTTCGGAATAGATGCCGATGGACAGCGCGTTGCGATGGGTTTCGAACAGCTTGCGCAGCCTGGATTTCGCGGCAAGTTGACCCGCGGTGACGATGATCTGCGCGTCCCCGGCCCGCCAGTCTTCCAGCGCGGTTTGCAGGGTGGCGGTCAGCCCGTCGTTGGCCTCTTCGACAAAGGCGACGCGGGGGCCGGGGAAAAAACCCTGCGCCTTGATCGCGTCCAGCAACATCGCCGGATCGCGCCGCAGCTCGGCGGCGGGAATCCGCGTCAGGCGCATTTCGACCTCGCCCTGCGGGCCGGTCAGAGCCTTGATCGTCTCCTGGCGGCGATGGGCGACGCGCATCGCGTCTTCGCCAAACAGCAGGATGCCCGCGCGCGTCGGGTCGGGCTTGCGAAAGAAAGCCTGCGCATCCCGCCCGGTCAGCTTCATCGCGGCAACTGGTCCGCGTCGATCAACAGCCGGTCGATGACCTGATCGGCGAGCAGGACCATCAGCCGGCTGTGTGCATCGCGGCTGGACGCTTGCTGCGAGACGCTGGATCCGGCGGCCGAATAGCCGGTGAAGGCATCCGTGTGCCCCGAGATAAGCGGCTCGGACCCGCCCGCCAGGGTCAGCACATATTGTGCCCGCCCGGTCAGCTGGTAGCGCGTTGTCTGCCCGTCGGAAAGCGAGCCAAGCCCGGTCTCGTTCACCCTCAGCGCGCGCGTCAGCGCATAGGGGCCGGTTCCCCGGCCCATGCGTTCCTCGAACCGCATGTTGAAATCGTACTCGTTGCGGTTTTCAGGCTCCGGCAGCGCGACAGCGTTCAACAACAGCCCCCCCTGCCCCGCCGGCCCGTAGACCGGCGTGAATCCGCACGCACCGAGCGCCAGCGCGCCCAGCAGGACAAGGCGGCGATCAGGCGACGACATTGACGATCCGCCCCGGCACGACGATGAGCTTTTTCGGCGCGGCGCCGTTGAGCGCGCGTTCGACCGCGGGATGCGCCAGCACCAGCTTTTCGATCTCATCCTTGAGCATGTCTGCCGGCACGGTCAGCTCGGCGCGCCGCTTGCCGTTCACCTGAATGGGCAGGGTGACGCTGTCCTCGACCAGCATCGCCTCGTCCGCCACAGGCCAGGGCGCATTGGCGATCAGACCGTCGCCGCCCAGCATCTGCCACATCTCTTCGGCCAGATGCGGCGTCATGGGCGACATCAGCTGCGCCAGCGCGCGGGCCGCGTCGCGCTTGACCGCCGTTCCGGCGCGCGATTTCGTCAGCGCGTTGGTAAAGGCGTACAGCCGCGCGATGGCCGCGTTGAAGCCAAAGCTTTCGATGCCCAGCGTCACGTCGCGGATCGCCTTGTGGGTCTCGCGCGCCAGGGCGTCGTCTTCGGCGGTGGCGGGCACATCGGCCTGGGCGATTTCCGAAACCGTGCGCCAGACGCGCGCAAGGTGGCGGTTCGCCGCCTCTGCCCCCGAGGCCGTCCATTCCACGTCGCGCTCGGGCGGGCTGTCAGACAGCACGAACCAGCGCGCGGTATCGGCGCCGTATTGATCGACGATGACGACCGGGTCCACGACGTTGTTCTTGGATTTGGACATCTTGGCCGAAGGGGTGATCTGCACCTCGGTGCCATCGTCAAGATACCCGTTGCCGTCCTTCAGTGTCACCGTTTCGGGGTAGTGATAGACCGGGCGGCCTTCGTCGCTGGTGGTCTGGTAGATCGCGTGGGTCACCATGCCTTGGGTGAACAGCGCCTTGAACGGCTCGGCGCTGGTGGCAGGCAGGTGGCCGGTCTGGATCATCGCGCGGGCGAAAAAGCGCGAATACAACAGGTGCAGGATCGCGTGTTCGATGCCTCCGACATATTGATCGACCGTCATCCAGTAGTCGGCTTCGGCCAGATCGGTGGGCGTGGTGGCGCGCGGCGCGGTAAAGCGGGCGTAATACCACGAGCTGTCCACGAACGTGTCCATGGTGTCGGTTTCGCGCACTGCCGGTGCTCCGCAGGACGGGCAGGCGCAATCGCGCCATGTCGGGTGGCGGTCCAGCGGGTTGCCGGGCTTGTCCATCGTGATGTCATAGGGCAGTTCGATCGGCAGGTTTTCCTTGGCCTCGGGCACGGTGCCGCAGCTGTCGCAATGCACCACCGGGATCGGGCAGCCCCAGTACCGCTGGCGCGACAAACCCCAGTCGCGCAGGCGGTATTTCGTGACCCCCTGCCCCACACCGTTGGCTTCGCAAAAGGCCACGGCGGCATCGACGGCCTCTTCGCCGGTCTGGATTTCCGCGCCCGCGATCAGGCGGGTATAGCGCACCTTTTCCGATTTTTGCGGCACGAACGGTTCGGCAGCGATGTCGATACCGCCTTCGACGGGTTCAAAGCTCTCGACGATGGGCAAACCGTATTTGATAGCAAATTCATGGTCGCGCGCGTCATGGCCGGGGCAGCCGAAAATTGCGCCGGTGCCGTAATCCATCAGGATGAAATTGGCGATATAGACCGGCAGTTCCACCGAGGTATCAAACGGGTGGCGCACGGTGATGCCGGTATCCAGGCCCTTTTTCTCGGCCTTTTCCAGCTCTTCTTCGGATGTGCCCATGCGGCGGCAATCGGCGACGAACGCGGCAACCTCCGCATTGTCACGCTCCAATACCCTGGCGAGCGGGTGATCGGGCGAAATGCCGACGAAGCTGGCGCCCAGCAGCGTGTCGGGCCGGGTGGTGTAAACATCAATACGGTCAAATCCATCGGGGGCATCCACGGTGGAAAAGGCGAATTGCAGCCCGCGCGAACGCCCGATCCAGTTGGCCTGCATCAGCTTGACCTTGGCGGGCCAGTCATCGAGGCCGTCGAGCCCTTCGAGCAATTCGTCCGAGAAATCCGAGATGCGGAAGAACCACTGCGTCAGTTCCTTGCGCTCGACCAGCGCGCCGGAACGCCAGCCGCGCCCGTTTTCGACCTGTTCGTTGGCCAGAACCGTCATGTCGACCGGGTCCCAGTTGACCATGGCGTTCTTGCGATAGATCAGCCCGGCTTCGAGCATGTCCAGAAACAGCGCCTGTTGCTGGCCGTAATATTCCGGATCGCAGGTGGCGAACATGCGCGACCAGTCGAACGACCAGCCCATCGGCTTCATCTGTTCGACCATGTCGCCGATGTTGGTATAGGTCCAGTCCTTGGGGTGGCCGCCGTTCGCCATCGCGGCGTTTTCCGCCGGCATCCCGAACGCGTCGAACCCCATCGGGTGCAGCACGTTATGTCCGCTCGCCAACTTGTAGCGCGCGATCACGTCCGACATCGTGTAGTTGCGCACATGGCCGATATGGATGCGCCCCGACGGATAGGGAAACATCGACAGCACATAGTATTTCGGGCGGGTCTTGTCGTCGGACGCCTTGAAGGTCAGGGCCTTGTCCCAGGCGGCCTGCCATTTCGGCTCGATGGTGGCGGGGTCGTAACGCGACATTGTCTTATCCCTCAAGGCGGACGGGTTTGCCACGGGTGATAGGGTCTGCGCGCGCGGGCGTAAAGCCCCGCAGATGGCCGGGCGATCCGTCGCGGACCGCCCGGCCCCATGGATCAGTCGTTTGCGGCGGCGGCCGGAACCGTCCAGCCCTTGCCTGCCGCGACCTGAAGCGTCGCCCAGCTGGCGGCCAGATCGCGCAGGCTGGACGCCAGCGTCAGGCGCGAACTGGCAAGCAACCGCTGCACATCCAGGAAATCAAGCAGCGTCGTGGTGCCCCCGTTATAGGTTTCGCGCGACAGCGACACGACGCGTTCATAGCTGGATACGCTGCGCCGATAGGCCGACACCGCCCGGCGGTTGCGGATGTAATCGGATTGCGCCGACTGCACGCCTTCGACCGCGTCCAGCACCGACGCCCGCCAGGCCAGTTCGGCGGTTTGCGCAGCGGCCACGGCGGCATCGCGCTGCGCCTGCAACAGCGGCCGGTTCAGCACCGGGATCGAGATCTGCGGCCCGTAGGACCAGCTTTTGAAGCCTTCGGTATCGCCGATGCTGCCCGACAGGGTGACCGACGGGTAAAGATCGGCGGCGGCAACGCCGACATTGGCCACCGCTTCGGCGAAATCGCGCTCGGCAGCGCGCACGTCGGGGCGGTTGCGCAGCAGGTCGGCGGGGATACCCACATCCGCGCTGCCGTTCACATAGGGCTGCGCGGCGCCGCGTTCCAGCCGGTCTTCGATGGTCTGAGCCGGGACCGCCAGCAGCGTGGCAATGGCATAGGACGCGGCATAGAACCCGCTTTCATACCCCGGCAGACTTGCCAGCGCCTCATCCAGCGCGGCCTGGGCCTGCGCCTCGTCCAGCGCGGTGGCGGCGCCCGCCTCGCGCTGGCTTTGCACCAGGCTCAGCGTTTCGCGGCGGGTGCCGATGGTCTGGCGCAGGATTGCCAGCGCGTTCTGATAATAGCGCAGGTCGATGTAATTCGACACGATCGAGGCAAGGTAGGCCAGCCGCGCCTCGCCGACGCTCAGCTGCGCCGAGGCAAGCGCCGCGAGGGCCGCCTCGCGGTTGCGCCGTTCACCACCGAACAGGTCCAGCACCAGCGCCGGGCTGAAGCTGGCCGCATCGACGCCCGCATTGTCGACGGTCTCGCTGCCCGAAACGGTGCGTCCACCCGACAGATTGCCCGACACCAGCGCCGGTGCCCCCGTGGCCCGCGCCGCCGCCTGCGCCTGTCTGACGCGCGAGATCGCGGTCTTGATGTCAAGGTTCTGGCCCAGTCCCTGCTGCACCAGATCGCTCAGCAACCGGTCGTTGTAACCGCGCCACCAGTATTGCGCGGCCGCATCCCCGATGGGCGCGGCGCCACCTTCTGCGAAGCTGGTCGCAAGGGTGGCCGAAGGGGCGGTATAGTCCGGGCCAACGGTACAGGCCGCAAGGCCCAGGGCCAGCGGGACGAATGCAAGTTTGCGGAATGTCATGTGCACGAGTCTTTCCTCTTGGTCTTTTCGACCAGTCGCATGATGAGCGCGTAACGCGCCGGCACCATGAAGATGCCGATGAATGTTGACGCCACCATGTCACCGATCACAGCGGTGCCGATGGCGTTCTGGGCGGCGGCGCCTGCCCCCGGTCGCGGTGGCATGCGGTAAAACGCCAAGGATGAAGGACAGCGCGGTCATCGGGATCGGGCGTAGCCTCAGACGCGCGGATTCTGCGGCCGCGTCGGAAACGCTGCGCCCCTGCGCCCGCAGGGATTCAGCGAAATCAAAGATAAAGATAGCATCCCTGACCGCAAGTGTGATCGTCGTAACCACGCCAACCGTGAAATAAACATCGCAAGACTGACCAAAAAGCCACGCTGCCGCGCGCGCGCCCAGCACCCCGACCAGCGCCGCCAGCATGTTCGACGACAGAATTGTTCACATTTTTCCGTGGCTTATACGGAAAGAGCCATCACGAGCGCCGAAATCGCGCAAAGCACCGACGCCTGCCTGTCCGACTGGCGTTCCCGGGCGCGGATGCCGGTTCGGGCCACGCCGTAGCCTCTGCCCATGTCCGTTACCATGTCTTTCACGGCATCCATCGCCGCGCCTGAACTGGCGCCAGCGCCCTTCGAGGTCGATATTTGCAGCGCCCTGCCTCCGCCATGGCGGTGCAGGCCGGGCCGGCCCCCCCGATTTCCAGCCCGGTGGGCATGAGGGACGAAAACGGCACCATTTCGCCGTCGGGGTTGGTGGCGCACCATGGCGGGGTGTCTTCACGCTGCATCCCGGATTCGCCCGACCGCATCGCGTTGAGTGACGACAGCGACACGCCAGAGCTATCGGCCTTTTCCGGTCGATATCGCGATGCAATGCGCTGGCCTTGTGGTGTCGCGCGCGGGCATTGACGATCCGCCCATCCGCCTGGGCCGTGGCGAGCAGCCCTTCGGCGGCCGATCCCTCGGCCATCTGGATCCGGGTCATCGGCATGCGCTGATCTCCGGCCGGGATGACCGCGCTGTCGAGCCCGTCGCAAACGACCCGCGCCCGTGCCGCAACCGGCAATATCAACACGGACGCGTGCAGGGGTGAATTTCGCCGGTGCCTACGACTGGTTCAGCACCCGCTCGGCCATGATGATGGAAACCGGCCGGCAGATGACCCCGGTGGACCCGCCAGCGAACGCCATGGGCGCAAACACCGACCTCAGCACGATATAAATGCCCGCCAGCGCCGGGGAGATCCGGGGCGTGCCCTGTTTCGCCGCCCCCCCCGGCAACAGCTTTTCCTCGTGCACGGCGCGTTCGGTGTTTTCGGCTACCGCGATGACGGTCGCACCGGTTTCCAGGGTCACCCCGAAACCGGCCGCACTCAGCCGGTCGAACCGCGAAACCACGCCGGCACGGTCATCAGCGCCGGCGCCCTGGCAAAGGCCGGGTGGCGCATGAACACAGCTCTGCAATCCATCCGTGAGCATGGTTACGGCGGAAATGGCCCCGGCATCGGTGACCCCGCCGTTCTGGTCGGTGATCGCGGCGCCGACGGACAGGTTTTTCAGACGCCCCAGGATCGGCGCCTCGTCCGCCGCGATACCGCCGGGCATCACCCGGTCTTTGCTGCTCGGTCGGTTCGCGCCGCCGGGCAACGCCGCCCGTCGCGGCGAAGGCGGTCAGGGCGCCCCCCGCGGCTCCAGCACCGCCCGCATGCGGCCCGGCGTCACGCCCACCTTCAGGAATTGGCCTGGCAGGATACGGGTTCCCGCTTTCTCGAAACCGAGCCGCCGATCGCGGGCGCCGCTGGTGGTCGACACATTGACGCCGGGGGCCGCCCTTTCGCCCGCGCTGGAACCGGCGCCGCCCGTTTCAAGGTGCAGCGCGATCCGAAGCCATGCACCGCGCGTCCGGTGCTCCGTCTCAAGGTGGCGGATCGCGCCGATGCCGCGGCTGGATTCCGCGACATCCACATAGACCGGGTCGGATTGCGTGGCCGCGGCGCCGGGTTTCCGGACGGGGAAGAATTTGTTCGTCTACGCACGAAACCCGAGCTTTCATCGGAACGAACTCCGCGGCCTGGGCAATATACTCGCCGCGCCACAGGCATGTGGCGGGCCGGCATCGGGGCAAGGTGCCTGCGACGCCAAGGCCCGTTGCCTCCGGCGCGGGCTGGTTTCACAATGGCCCCGACCTGAACGCCCCCGGCCATATGCCTGTCGTCAGCGCGTTCAGCCCACGCAAAGGAGTGTTTCGCCATGCCAAGGCTCATCCGTCTGTATCTGCGTCAGGTGGTCGCCGGATTCGCGCTGTCCGCGGTATTCGTCGGCCTGCTGCTGTGGCTGAACGTTGCGAACCTGTGGCATCTGGTGACGTCCAGCGATGCGGGGATGCTGGCGGTGTTTCTGCTCTGGCTGTTCAACGGGCTGGTGTTCGCGGGGGTGCAATTCGCGATTTCGATCATGCGGATGCAGGACGCGGGTACGCCCCCCGCCGGCGGCAAACGCACCCCGGTGACGCAGATGCAGCCTGTGCCTCTGCCGGTACGGGACGCGCACACCACGCGGCGACCCGCCGAAAGGCGCCTTTAGCCCCGCGAGGGGTGGAAGAAATCGCATTTCAGAGTCGGGGAAAAGTGGCGGGAACCGCGGCGACCGTAGGGTTATCTCATTCCCGAGGACCTGTATATACAGGTGGGCGCCAGGTAACCGGACCAGGGCCCGGACAGAGCCAGCTCCCTCGGAATTGCTTAAGGCCACCGGAATGCAACCCTGACACGAGAAGCGCAGAAACCCGCCTGACCCCGATGTAGGGGCGAGGGGGCGGCCCGGCAATCCCCCTGTTTCATCTTTTCGTCAAGCGCGTCGGCACCACGCGGATCAGGTATCCGTGCGGGGGCCGGTCGCGAAACCGTAGCGGTCCAGTTCTTCGGGCAGCAGTACATAGATTTCGTCCGACGGAGTGGTCAGCGCGTGTTGCATCACCATGGGATCGATGCCCATCTCGTCGAGGTAGACCATGACATCGCCCTGCCCGCGCTGAATGCTCTCGACGGCGACAAAAGCAGGCAGGATCGTGCTTTCGCCGAAATAATGCTGGTGAACCCCGATCGAGGCACCGTCTTCGATGCGGCGCGCCGTGCCGCCCGCGAACAGGTAGGGACAGGCGGAATAGCACACCTCGCCGCGCAGCATCGCCGTGCCGATCCCGGCGCTGCGCAGATGCCGCCCCAGCGCCAGCGCGTCCCGCACCGACCCGCCCGGACTTTGCAGGATCACCGTTTCGGGGGCGGGAACGGTAGCGTTCAGCTGTTTTATCATCCGCGCGGCATCGCCGCTGGCGATGGCGCCTTCCAGCCGCCAGGTGTCGCCGTCGATCTGCGTCAGGGCCAGGCGGTCGGGCAGTTCGCCGGGGTCGCGCACCGGGTCCAGTGCCGGGCGCTGGTAATCGGGGCTGTAGCGCCTGCGCTGATCGCCGGGGCGGACCGGCTCGGTCAGCCGTGGGGCGCCCGGGCCGAAGGACGGCATGCGCAGGCCGGTCTGCAGGTCTCCGACCACCAAAAGCGCGCCAAGCAGGATCTGGAACCCGAGGATACCGGCAAGCACGCGGGCAACCGGCGCGCGCATCAGACTGCCTTGTCGCCGGAGGCGGGACCGTCCAGTTGGCGCCGCGCGGCGGGCGGCAGCCGCGCCAGATCGGATTCCACATCCCTCAGGGCCGACAGTGCGGCGCGCAATTCCGCCAGGCTCATGCTGTCCTCGATGCCGGTCCCCTCGCGGTTTTCGCGGATCGCCGCCTGGGTCACCGCAACGATGAACACCAGCACCGCCGGCAGCAGGTCGATGGCAATCGCCCCCGCCCAGGACGGTACGAAGTTGCGCGCATAACGGATCACCGCGTCGGCAGAGGACACCGGCGTGTAGGTCACCTCGGGCGCGGGGGTCATGACGGTGACATCGCGGGCGGCCTGTTCCAGCGTGGCGGCCCGGCTGGCAAGCACCCCCAGCACCGAATCGATGGTGGCGGTCTGGTTGCCGCGAATTTCTTCGGTGCTGCCGTCCAGATCGGGCAGCACGACCGAGGCGGACAGATCCTGCGCCGCGCGTTCGACCAGCGAGGCCACGGACAATTGCCGCAGCTGCGCGATCAGCCCCTGCAACTGTACCGCCGCTTCGGAAAATTCGACCGACCGCGCCTCGACCGCGCCCGGCTCGACCGTGAGCGCGCGCATCCGCGACAGGATTTCATTGCCGCGCTGGAACGCGTCCTGCACCAGCGGGGTCTGCCCTGCGATCTGGGTTTCCAGCGATTGCAGTTCGGCGGATTTCTGGCGCAGGACGCGGAACACCGCCCCGCGCCCGGCAAGACCCGACAACGATCCGGCGGCCTCTTGTTCGGACAGATCCTCGAAGCTTTGGCGCACGCGGGCGACGTCGCGTTCCAGCGATTGCGCCGACAGGGCGATTTCGTGGGTGCGTTCCAGCGAGGCCTGATAATCCTGCACGGTCCTGGCAAGGTGCTGCTCGACCGCTGCGGACCCCGCCAGCGCGGCGGCGTTCAGCCACGACGACATGGCGATGATTGCCACGCATCCCGCCGCCATCGCCATCAGCAACCCGGCGCGCGCACGGGCGGTGCGCACGGCGGGAAACAGCCGCATAAGATAGGACCAGAACACGAAGATTCCCACCGACACTGCCACCGAATAGGCGATCGCGGCAAAGACCGACATAGCCCCGTTGTCGTCCAGCAGCGTAGACACCCCAAGATAGGTATAGATCCCCGACGCCACTGACAGCACGCCCAGCGCGCTTCCCGAAAAGCTATCGAGCCAGCTCAGATGGTCCTGAAGTTCGCGCGCATGGCGCACGCCTCGGGCCCGTGGGCCTTGGGGGTCGGTCATCGCGCGCGTCTCCGAATGTTGCATCCGGCTCAAGATAGGATCGCGCCCGGCTCAAGGAAGGGTGAACCTGCGCGGACTTGCCTTTGTTCACGAATTGTTCATAGTATCGTCGCATGACCATCGCTCCATCGACCGCGACAGACGCTCTTATGATGCCCGGCCAGGTGCTTGCGCGGGGCGTCTGCCGCCACTTGTCCGCCGGCCACGGCTTTGCCGTTGTCGAGGAATTCGTGCCCGAGCGCGGCAAGCGTGTCGACGTGATGGCGCTGGGGCCAAAGGGCGAAATCTGGGTGATCGAATGCAAGAGCAGTCGGGCGGATTTTATGTCGGACGGCAAATGGCAGGGCTATCTGGATTGGTGCGATCGCTATTTCTGGGCAGTCGATGACCGGTTTCCGACCGATCTGCTGCCCGAGGGCACCGGGCTTATCATCGCCGATGGCTATGACGCCGAAATCCTGCGCATGGCACCAGAAACAAAGCTGTCCGGCGCCCGTCGCAACGCGCTGGTGCGTCGCTTTGCCGGCCATGCGGCGCGCCGTTTGCAGGCCCTGCGCGACCCCGGCGCGATGCTGGACGGCCCTGGCTGAAACACCCGCCCCACAGTCTAGCGGCGCGGTTTGGCCCGGCGCGCCGTGGCGGCTGCGGCGCGCAGTTCTTCGGCGATTTCCTCGGCTTCCTCCGGCTCGAAATCCATCGGAATCTCAAGATCGCCCGCAAGAATGTACAGCCGTATCATCCCCTGATCGGTCGGACCGATCTGAAGGTTCGCTTCGATGTCGCGTTCGGTGTTGATGCTCATGATCCGTGTCCTGACCACGGCCCTGCGCCGCAGGACCAGAATGCGCGCAGGCCTAGCGCCCGTCCGCTTGATTTGCAAGCGCGCGGCTGCGACCCTGCGCCGATGACCGCGGCGGGTTTGCGCCGGGTCGATCAAAACCGTTGCATCGCGACAGGGTCGCGGGTGTCGCGCGACATTGGGCCCGCGCGCTATTGCAGCCGGATTCCGGCTTGCAATCGCCGGACCACGACGCTATGTCCCCGCGCAGGCCGCCTTAGCTCAGTAGGTTAGAGCGCTTGATTGTGGATCAAGAGGTCACCCGTTCGAGCCGGGTAGGCGGTACCATATTCCCCCTTAGGATCAATGTGCAAACGGCGGGTTGTCCGCGTGCCCCTCCGGCTTGATGCAACCCGCGCTCCCGGAAGGCGGTCACGCGCCGCGCAGCCGATACCAGACTACAGCGCCGCCACCCCCCCGATCGTCGGCGGCGCGATAAGGATGCGTATTGTCGTACCAGCGTCGCCACACGGCGGATGCAAAGCCAGCTTCTGGCCTCGTGCGGGTTCGTCGGAGTCATTCACGATTTCAAAGACGATGTGCTGGGCGGCGGGCGTCAGCGGCTGGAAAGCACCGAAACCCATGCCGGCGCCATCGAGGCGATGCTGAATGAACTGCGCGCGCACGCCGCAGACGTTCAAGCGCTCACCGACCTGGACACGATCCAGCACACTGTCGCTGCCTACCGACTTTTGTTGCGCAAAGAAGGTAAAGCCCGGTGTTCCCCTTTCCCCGGACACACCTATCCCACGGGCTCGGTGGCAGCGATGCCAAGCGCGGTGTCGCCGTTCAGCACGGCGGCGCGGACCTGGGGTTTCGGCGACCTGACGATCAAAGTCGCGTGCCATGAGGTGCTGTTCCAACAGTTTCATACGGGGCATCTTCGCCTCGGCGCGGCTTCGGCGGTGGTACCCGCCCCGCTTTCGCCAGATCGCACGGCCGAGGTATTTCGATGCGCGCAGTGTTTCGTTCCAGGCGATCGCACCCCCGGTCGAAGGCTTCCAGGGCTTGGCGTTCTTGAGAGGAGGAGTATAATGGTACGGGTGCCCCGATCGGCTACAGCGTCGTGACACATGCGCGTATCGTATGCGCCGCCTGCGGTGACCGTGCCGATCTCCTGATCGGCGGGGAGTTGGCTGAGCAACTCGGGCAGCATGGGCGCATCCCCGACGTTGCTACCGGTGACCTCGATGGCCCGGATCTCCAGCGTCGACACCGATATCAGCCTTGCGCCATAGTCGCCGTTTCGCGCCACCATGTATTGCGGGCGTGCCACTCGCCTGCACCCTCGGCCTTGATGCCGGTGCTGTCGACCAGCAGGTTCAAAGGCCCCTTCGAGCCGCGATAGGGGATGGTCACTGCCAGGGTTTTCTGACGCCAGCTCACAGGGTGCTGAAATCCGGCACGGCCCAGTCGAGGCCGATCAGCCGCAGCAGGCTCTCGACAACCCGGTCGTTTGCCGGAGGGCCATGCCCAACGTCAGGCACGTCTGCATCGCGGCATGGCTATATTGAGGCTGTCGGTGCCGGTTGGCGGTGGCACCCACACCATGCCTGGATCGAACCAGATCGTAAGCGAGCCCCGGCGCTTCAGCGCGTTGTTGTAGGCTGGCCAGTTCTTGATCTTGTAGGTCGGCGGTATGGGTCTGCTCATCCAGACCCGCTACCATGCTGGATTCACGAGATACCCCCCTCGGCTTTGCGCAACAAAGCCGATCACCGTGCCGGGGGCCATCTGCTTTGGCGATGCAACCCCGGCCAGCCCGTCGCGGATGGATGCGAGTCGCGATATCATGGCCGAATCGGGCGCCGCTTGCGTGTTTGCCGTGCCGCAATGCGCCCCCGGCTGATTTCGGCCGTGACCGGGGGCACCCCGATCAAGCTGGCCGAGCTTGATCCGCCGGGCATGGCGATCCCGCAGTGCCCCGGCTTTTATCCCGCGCTGACCGAGGAACTCGCCAACCGGGGCGCCGAAGGAATCAGCGGCGGCCGGAGAACATCTCCAGCGTGACTCCGGCCGCCTGCAGGGCCGCGCGCACCGCCCGCGCGATCAGCAGCGCGGTCTTGCCATCGCCGTGCAGGCAGATGGTATCGACGGCGGCGGGGATATGCTTGCCGCTTTCGGTGATGATCGCGCCCGCCCGGACCATTTCGACCATACGCGATGCCGCCAGATCGGGGTCGTGGATCACCGCGCCCGGCAGCGAGCGGTCGACCAGCGTGGCATCGTCGTTATAGGCCCGATCGGCAAAGATTTCCCCGGCCCAGCGACACCCCAGCGCCTCGGCCGCCTCTTGCTGGCAGGTCGCCGCCAATACCATGACGATGATCTCGGGATCGACCCTCAGCGCGCCCTCATAGGCGGCGCGGGCCAGGGTCGCATCTTCGGCGCACATGTTGGCCAGTGCGCCGTGCAGTTTCAGGTGACGCACCTTGCCCCCGGCGGCATCCGCCATCGCTTGCGCGGCGCCCAGTTGATAGGCGACAAGATTGCCAAGCGACGCACCGCCGATCTGCATCCGGCGCCGCCCGAACCCCTGCAAATCGGGAAACCCCGGATGCGCCCCGATGCCGGTGCCATTCGCCACGGCGGTATCCATCGTCGCGGCCATCACATCCCAGTCGCCCGCGTGCATCCCACAGGCAATATTGGCCGAGGTGATGACCCCCAGCAAGTCGCGGTCCTGCCCCATCGTCCAGGGGCCGTAACTTTCACCCATGTCGGCGTTCAGATCAACGGTGGTCATGCGGGGCTCCTAATGGTCTTGGTGATCGCCGGTGGAAAAGCCGCTGACCAGCTTGTGGCCCAGCAGATCGGGAACATCGGCGGGGTGGCGCAGGATGGGCTGCGCGTGGCGCGGCAGCCCGGCGATATGCTTGCGCCAGGCAGTCTCGGCGGCGAGCGCCTCGTCCATCGTCACGAACCGAAACGCCAGACGCGCGCCCGTCGGCGCCTGGGCGATGCGTGGCAGATCCGCCGGGATGACGGTGGCAAGGCGCGGGTAGCCCCCGGTTGTCTGACACTCTGCCATCAGCACAAAGGGCGCGCCGTCGCCGGTCATCTGGATGTCGCCGGGGCTGATCACCTCGGACACCACCGAAAGTGCCCCATCAACTCCATAGCCGCCGCCGTCGGGGTTCAGCCTGACGCCCATGCGGTTGGCGCGAGCATCGCGGGTGAACCCTTCGGCGGCGAATCTTGCCAGTTGGTCGGGGGGAAAGAACGCCGTCTGAAGGCTTTCGACCACGCGCAGCCGGCCTCCGGTGAAGCGGTCGGCGACGGGCAGCTTGCGCCCCGTCTCGTGGCCTGTGTCGTGGCCGACGGTCAGCCGGGTCCCGGCCTTGATCGTGGCCCCCAGCCCGGCGGTCAGATGCGCCGAGCGGGCGCCCAAGATCTCGGGGGCCTCGAACCCGCCCCCGACGTGCAGATACCCGTAGGCGCCCGACGTGGCGGGACCGATGTCCAGGCGCGCGCCCCTGGGCAGCAGGTGCGAGGCGTGCCAGACCACCACCGCATCGTCGATCCTTGCCCGCATCGGCGCGCCGGTCAGCGCGATGCGCAGGTCCGCGCCGGCCTCGAACAGGCCGCCCATTCCGCCCATCTCAAGTGCCACGGCATCGCGCTGGCCCAACAGCGCGGCGCCCTCGGCCAGCGCCAGCCGATCCATGGCGCCGCCCCGCGACAGCCCATATGCGATCCAGCCGGGGCGCCCCTTGTCCTGCAAGGTCAGCGCGGGACCGGCCCGATGCACGATCAGCGCGCGCGTCATGCCAGCATCTCGCTGTGGACACCGCCGCCCGGGACGTGACGCATGTTTTCAAACGCCGCCTCGTCGATGGGCGCGAAAACCACCTCATCCCCCGGCGCCAGCAAGAACGGCCGCTCGGCCTCCACCCGAAACAGCGTCGCGGCGGTCTGCCCGACATGGCGCCAGCCGGTCGGCGCGGTGACGCCGAACAGCACCAGCTGACGGATCGCCACCACCAGCGCGCCCTTGGGCACCTTCGGGGTCAGCGCCTGTTGACGCGGAATGTCCCAGCACTCCGGCAGTTCGCCAAGATAGGGCTGACCCGGAGAAAACCCCAGCGCGGTGACCCGCACGCGCGTTTCCGACAGGGAGGCTATGGCCTCGGACTCTGAAAGCCCCGCGGCGGCAGCCGCTTCGCCCAGTTGAGGCGCAAGCTTTCCGCCATAGACGGTGGGAATGCGATGAAGCCATCGCCCGTGCGGAAGATCCGCGCCGAGCCAGTCGCGTTCCGACATCAAAGCGTCAAGCCGGGTGCGCAGCGCCGCGTGCGAAAGATACAGCGGATCGAACCGCACATAACACGACACCAGCGAGGAGGAGCTTTCCTCGATCCCGTCCCAGCCCTGCGCGTCCAGTTCGGCCCGAAACGCAATCGCAGCGCGGTTGGCAGGCTCGCTCAGCCGGTCGCCGAAACTGACCAGCATACCATCCACTCCGACGGTTCGGATGATCGGGAAAATAGCGCCATCCAAGGCCATGCGCGCCCTCGCCTGCATCTTTGATTGCGCGCGCAGCATTGACGATCAGGTCCGCCCCTGCAACCGTCAAGCGGCGCGAGCGATTCCACCGGCGTAAAATACTCCGGAGTGAAAGCCCCGGCACGCGGCAACGGGCATCGGCCCGTCGTCAGCCCAGGATGCGCTTCATCGCGGCAAGGAACGCGCCGACCTCGCCTTCGGTATTATAGTGGCACAGCGACACGCGCACACAATCGGGCCGACCCAGCGGCGTCAGCACGTTCCCCGAATAGCCATCGGCCTTGCGCGTGTGGACCCGAATGCCTTCGTCCGACAGCGCCCGGACGATGTCGGGCGAGGCGCGCCCCTCGACGTAAAAACTGACCAGCCCTTCGCGTGCCGGGTTGTCGACGCCCCCGACGATGCCCACGCCCGGCATTTCCGCCAGCCCCGGCAGGTTGCCGGTGCCGTGCAGCATGGCGCTCGTCAGCACCGCCTCATGGTCGTGGATGGCGCGGCCCGCGGCCTCGATCCGTGCGCGCCGGTCGCTGGCATCGCTGACCCGCGCGCCGAGCCAGTCGAAATAGCCGACCACATCGGAAAACGTCGCATAGGCGCCAGTGTCGCGGGTCCCAAGCTCCCACGAGCCCTCGGGCGCACCGATCAGCGCATCGTGACGCAGCGCGCTCAGCCGGTCCGACGCCCAGGCCAACCCGTAGCCATGCCGCGAGAACATCTTGTAGGGCGAAATCACATAGCCATCGACGCCCGCCGCGGCAAGGTCGATGCGGCCGTGACAGGCGTGCTGGATGCCATCGACAACGATCAGCGCGTCAGGGGCCACCGCTCGGATCGCCGCCGCGATGCCGGGCAGATCCATCGCCATGCCGGTGACCGGCGAGGTGTGCAGAATGGTGGCCACCATGACATCAGGCGTGACATGCGCGGCATAGGCTTGCGGCGTCACCACCCCGGTGGTGTCGTCATGGGGGATCAGAACGTGCCGCTTGCCCGCCACGCCGGCCCAACGCGCGCAGGCGCTGCGCGAGGCGGGATGTTCCAGGGTCGAGCCAAGCACCACCCCATCCGGCGCCCCAAGGCAGGCAACCGCGATCAACCGGAACAGCAGCTCGGTCCCGGATTCGCCCACCACGATCCTGCCGCCCCGCGCGTTCAGGAACGTCGCCGCATCCGCCCGCGCGGTGTCGATCACCGACACCAGCGCCCGCGAGGCGGCGTTGTCGCGGCCCTGATTGTCGGGAATGGCGGCGAATTTCGCAGTGGTGTCCACAACGGCATTCAGCGTCAGCGCCCCGCCGGCGTTCTCGAAAAACACCCGCGGCCCGGTAAAGGGGCAGGTGTCTACATGCGCGAACCTGCTGCGGATGTCATCCAGCAGCGCGGGGGTGATCGTGGTCAATGCCTGGTGTCCTTTTGCCGCGCGACTTCAGCGGCGTCGATCGCCTGCTCGACATCCTCGGGATCGGACGACGGGATCGCATAGCTGCCGGTCAACCATTTCGCGAGGTCGATGTCGGCGCAGCGGCTGCCGCAGAAAGGCCGGTATTTCGCATCCGACGCGCGGCCACAGATCGGACAGCTCATGCGCGCACCTCATGCAGGGGCACACGCTCGCGTTTGCGTTGCAGTTCGATCAGGCCAAGCTGGGTCCAGCCCGCCACGATGGTTTCACACGCATCCTGTCGCAGAGCGGCGCGCAGCACCTGTTCCATCTGGCGCCGGTCCTTTTTGGGCGCGGGCGCGGGATCGACCAGCACCTGCCCGCCAAGGCCGCGCAGGCGCAATTGCCGGGGCAGTTCGCGCAAGGCCGCCATGTTCGCCTTCAACCCCGCCGCCGGAGAGCTGTCGTTGCCGGTGTTGATGTCCACCGCCACCAGCGCGCGCGTCGGTTCGATGCACATCGACCCGCCGCCGGGCAGATCAACCAGCGGCGCGCGCAGCGATTCGATCATGTCCAGCACGTTGTGGCGATCAAAGCTGCCCGGTTCAGGGTCGACATCGCCGGTGCCCCATTCGCGCCACGCATGGGTATGCGGACCATCGCCCGCGACCAGAACCTCGGCTTCGCCCTGATCGTCGGCAAGCACCTGCGCGGCAAGGCGCACCATCGCCTGAATGTCCTCGGCGATGTCGTCGGCATGGGCATCCGCGCAGGAGGACCGCAAGATCAGCCCGTGTTCGCCCTCCATCACCTCATGCGCGACGGACAGCAGGTCGTCGCGCAGATCGTCGTCGCGGATCTGACGCGAGACGTTGATGCCGGGGGCGCCCGGAGTGACGATGGCATAGCGCGACTTGAACAAAAGGCGCGTGTTGACCGGAATCGCCTTGCCGGGTTCGGCATAGCCCGAAACCTGAACCACCAGCGACTGGCCCGGGGACAGCCCCTTGACCTGCCGCAGGAATGCGTTGCCGTCCGGCGTTTCCAGAAACATCCCGCCCTGCCCCTTCATCGGGCGCAGCGCGACAGCGCGATAGATCGTCCCCGGAGCGGGGCGGTCGCTGTCGACAAGCAGGTCCTGAAGCTGGCCATCCACGATCAGGGCGGCGGCCTCGGCCCCGCCCAGCGTGTCCAGCGCGATTGTCTGTCCCTTCATGGTGCCGGGTATAGCGGGAAACCCGCCGCCTGCAACAGGCCTGCGGTTTCCGCCAGCGGCAACCCCACGACGGCGGTAAAGCTTCCGCCAATCCACGGGATAAACGCACCGGCAGGTCCCTGAATGCCGTAGCCGCCCGCCTTGCCCCGCCAGTCGCCGCTGGCCACATAGGCGCGCATTTCGGGGACGGACAACCGCTTCATCCGCACGTCGGTGACGACATCGCGTTCCCAGACACGGGCGCCGCGCCTGAGCGCAACGGCGGTAATCACCTTGTGGCGACGCCCGGACAAAAGGGTCAGGAAGGTTTCGGCCTCGTGTTCGTCGACGGGCTTGCCGAGAATGCGGCGTCCCAGCGCGACGGTGGTGTCGGCGGTCAGCACGATTTCATCGTCGGCACAGGGAATCGCGTCGGCCTTTTCGCGGGCCAGACGCACGCAATAAGGGCGCGGAAGCTCGGCCTTGCGCGGAGTTTCGTCGATGTCGGGGGGGCGAATGTCGGACGGCACGAGCCCAAGCTGGGCCAGCAGCTCGCGGCGACGCGGGCTGCCCGAACCAAGCACAAGCTTCATGCGCCGGCCCGTGCCGACACCGTCCGCCAAACGGATTTTTCCGTGGAATACAGGCCCATGCGAGGCTTACTTGAAGCGATAGTTGATCCGACCCTTGGTCAGATCATAGGGGGTCATTTCCACCTGGACCCGGTCGCCCGCCAGAACGCGGATGCGATTTTTCCGCATCTTTCCTGCCGTATGCGCGATGATTTCATGGCCGTTCTCGAGTTCGACCCGGAATGTCGCGTTGGGCAGGAGTTCCTTCACGACGCCGGGGAATTCGAGAGTGTCTTCCTTGGCCATGTTGTCTCCTGAAGTGGCAATTCCGCCAACAGCGCGGAACGCGTCAGGATATGCGCCCAAACCCGCCGGTTTTCAAGAGCGGAATCCCGCAAATCACGAAAGGTCCCGCAATTCGGCGGGACCGTCACGCCCGGCCTGCTCGTCCCAGTGGGAGCGGTTGAGCACGACGCCATCCTTTCGGACCCGCGCCACCGCGTCAAGGTCGAGTGTGGCATAGGTCCAGCCGGGCTTGTCCATCGCACCCTGCGCCAGCACGCCATCGGCGGGAAAGCCGGTATCGGGCGGCCCGAAGATACCGCCCGCGCCATGATTGGTTTCCACCGACCAGGACCAGTCGCAATCGCCCACGGTGGACGACATGACCGTAACGCATTGCTGTTCCAGCGCGCGGGCCATGGACCCGATGCGCACGCGGTTATAGCCATGCGCGGCCTCGGTACAGGACGGCACCAGCAGCATGTCAGCGTCCATCAGCGCCCGCGCCAGCAGCGGATATTCGCTGTCGTAGCAGATCAGAATGCCGATCTTGCCAAGGCTGGTATCGAACAGCGCCAGCGGACCGCCGCCGATGACGCCCCAGTCCTCGCGTTCGAACCGGGTCATGATCTGCTTGTCCTGATGCCCCATGGCGCCCGAGGGCACGAACAGACGCGCGCGGTTCACCGGGCGATCGCCGATCCGGGCATCGAACACCGGGGCAGAGGCGGCAAGGATGTGCACGCCGTGTTTCCTGGCAAGTTCGGCATGCAGCGCATCGACAGCGGGAATACGATCGGCCACCGCGTGCAACGACGTTTCAAGATCCATGGCGGCGGCACGGCCCGACAGGGTGGCAAGCTCCATCGCGCCGTATTCGGGAAAGACCATCAGGTCGGCGCCGTTGCCCGCCGCCTCGCCCACCCAATCGGTGAGCTTGGCGACGTAACCATCCCAGCTGTCCAGAAAATCCATCTTGTAGGCGGCGGTGGCGAGTTTCATGCTTGGGCTCCGATTTAGGGCGAGGCCCCGGAATATTATCGGCCAGAACAGGCCGGGGCGCTTCGTCGATGGGTCATTCGAAGAAATTGATTCAAAACTGCAAGCAATGATCGCATTCAAACGGCCGGTCCGGGTCTTTCCATCGCAAATGTGCAACCGCACGCGAGTGAACCATCGCCGCGCTTGCGCCGGAACGGGTCGAACGCGGCAGGACCGGCCGGTTTCGACGGGTGCTTCGGCGGGCGCCGCGCCACCCAGACGGTCGACGGGGCGCAGCCAGGCGCGCGAACGTGGTCCTGACCCAAATCAAACACGCGTTGTCCGATCTCCTGCCCCCCGCCGTCGCGCCGCCGGACAGATTCGGCGCGGTAAATCGCGGCGCTCAGGTCGATGCTCCTCCCGCCGAACGCGGCGGCGAATTCATCCGACCGATCCTGGATACGGGCGCCTGTCGCGGCACCGACAAGGCGCGGCCCATCGAAGGCGCCGGTCAGCACGGCGGTATCGCCGTCACGGTCGGTGCCGACGGACGGCGTTCGTTGTCCGGTTCGCCGTCATACAGGCAGGGACAGGCGCACGACACCGACGCGCCGCTGACTCGCGGTGACGTGACGGACGACATCGCCATCCAGGCAGACCGGCATTGCCCCGCTGTCCCTGGCGTCGAAGGCGGCGACATCGCGGGTGATCGCGTCCGTCGCGGTCATGTCTTTCCCCATCTGGTCTTGAGCTTGTCGCGGATCTGGTCGCGGGTCTGGCGATAGGCGTTCAGCTTCATTTCGCGGGATTCACCCAGCCCGGTGGGGTCCATGATCGGCCAATATTCCACCGTCAGGTGATAAAACCGGGTCAGATCCAGCGCCGCCCGTTGCGACGCGGGCGACATGGCCACGACCAGATCGAAACCCGACAGCGCCTCGCCCATTTCTTCAAGCTCGTCAAAGCTGCGCGACTTGTGGTTGTCAAGTTCGACCCCGATTTCGCGGCACACCGCGATGGCAAAGCCGTCGACGTCCAGATCGTTCACCACGCCGACCGACTGCACATAGGTTTCGAAACCGTAGAGCTTTTTCATGATGCCCTCGGCCATGGGCGAGCGCACCGCGTTGTGGTCGCAGCAAAACAGCACCGATTGTGGCAGGTCGACCAAACCTCAGCCCCCGAAATGCAGCACGCAGATCAGCGTGAAGAGACGGCGCGCGGTGGCGTCGTCGACGTCGGCCTTGCCTTCCAGCCGTTCCTGAAGAATGCGTGCGCCTTCGTTGTGGATGCCGCGCCGCGCCATGTCGATGGTTTCGATCTGACTGGGAGCGCCGGTCTTGACCGCGTCAAAGTAGCTTTTGCAAATCTGGAAATAGTCGCGGACCACCTGCCGGAAGGGCGACAGCGACAGGTGAAATTCGGCACAGGGGTGCTCCGCTTCGGTCGCCACGTCGAAGACCAGCCGCTTTTCGCGGATCGCCAGCGCCAGCCGATAAGGGCCGTCGGGCGCGGGGCGGCCTTCGCGGTCAGGCAGAATGAAGCTGTTTTCTTCCATGAGGTCGAACATCGCCACCCTGCGCTCCTGCTCGATCTCGGGCGTGGGCGGCGGCAGGTTGGCATCGTCCAGAACAATCTGTGAGATGTGGCTCATGGGCATCATCCTTGTCAGGGTGCGACAGAACTAACCCGGCCCTTGAGACGGCGCAACGGCCATGGTCTGCGCAGCGGGGATATTCACGAACAGCGTGCTTCGAGGTGCGGCCAGCGCCAGTTCAGGACGATCCGCATTCCATGTCTTGTTGACGCCAGAGGAGATTTCGCCACGCCAAACCGGTCCCGGCTTTGGACGCAAGGGCAGGCACCGGCAACGGGACCGCCTGACCGAGGCGCAGACCCGGCACACCGAAGGCTGGCGCGTTTCGATCATCGAGGTGGACGCCGAAACGGGCCGTGGGGGTGCCGGTTCCGCGCAAAAGGCTGGCGGCACGGCACCCATCGGTCTTTGCCGGGTCGCTGCGGCCCGCATTGCCCCGCGGAATGACGCTGTTCGACCTGCCGCGCGCGCACGTCGCCCATGATCGCTGCGAAGACGCCATGCTCACGCCGGGCTGCCCGGCAAGCGCCCTGCCCGCCCCGGCTGAAGCCGCACGCGCGGCGGGCGCGGGATCACTTGTTAAGCTTGCGCAGCCGCGCGGCAACGCTAAGCCCGTGCGCCTGTAGCCCTTCTGACGTGGCCAGCGCCTCGGCGGCGGGGCCGATCGCGCGCAGCGCCTGCGACGACATCTGCGCCAGCGTGGTGCGCTTGAGGAAATCCAGTACCGACAGCCCCGACGAGAACCTGGCCGAGCGCGCGGTGGGCAAGACGTGGTTCGGCCCGCCGACGTAATCGCCGATGGCCTCGGGCGTCCATTGCCCCAGAAAGATCGCCCCGGCGTGGCGAATTCCGCGCGACAATGCGTTCGGGTCAGCGACGCACAGTTCAAGGTGCTCTGGGGCGACACGGTTCGACAGTTCGGCCGCCTCGTCCAGATCACGCACCACGATCACCGCGCCGTAATCGCGCCAGCTTGCGCCCGCGATGGCGGATCGTTCCAGGATCTCAAGCTGCCGGTCGATTTCAGCCGCGACGGCCTGGCCAAAGGCAGCGTCGGTGGTCACAAGGATGGATTGCGCGCTTTCGTCGTGTTCGGCCTGGCTCAGAAGATCGAGCGCGATGAATTCGGGATCGTTGTCCGCATCGGCGATCACCAGAATTTCGGACGGGCCGGCGATCATGTCGATGCCGACCTTGCCGAACACCCGCCGCTTGGCCGCGGCGACAAACGCGTTGCCCGGCCCGGTGATCTTGTCCACAGGCGCGATCGTCTGGGTGCCATAGGCCAGCGCGGCGATGGCCTGCGCGCCGCCAAGACGGTAGATTTCATCGACACCAGCGATGCGCGCCGCCAGCAAAACCGCCGGATTGACCACGCCATCGGGGGTGGGAACGGTGATGCACAGCCGTTCAACCCCCGCCACCTTGGCGGGAATCGCGTTCATCAGCACCGACGACGGATAGCTTGCAAGCCCGCCGGGAACATACAGACCCGCCGCAGACACCGCCGTCCAGCGCCAGCCCAGCGTGGCCCCGTCGGGATCGGTCCATTGCGCGTTTTCGGGCATCTGGCGCACATGATAGGCGCGAATACGCTCGGCGGCCATTTCCAGCGCGGCGCGTTCCCGTGCGGGCACCCGGGCGCATTCGGCCTCGATCTCTTCGGGGGTAAAGGCCAGTTGGCCAGCGGTCAGATCAAGGCGATCGAACCGCGCGGTGTAGTCCAGCAGCGCCGCGTCGCCACGCGCCCGCACATCGGCGATGATCGCGGCGACGATATCGTCTACATCGGGGCTGTCTTCGCGCTTGGCGGTCAGAAGGCGCGCAAATTCAACCTCGAAATCGGGTTCGGACGTATCCAGAAAGACAGGCATCGCGTCTCCTTTCGCAAGCTTGCGACGCTCCTAAGGGGGAGCAAGGGCAGCAGCAAGCCCGCGCTGCGACCTTTGGCGCGGCCAGGCCCCGTATACTAGGTTCCGTGATCCGGCATCTTGCCGGACACAGCCGTGTAGGGCTGCGTCACGTCGCGCAGCCGCAGTTCCAGCGCCTCGACATGCGCCCGCAACGCGCCGTCCCCGGCAAGCGTGAACAGAACCTGACCGGTACCATCCTCGCCGGGTTCGAACCTGACCGAGAGGATCGACAGAACCGCGTCGGCATCGCCCGGAGTGACGCCTTGCGCCGCCACCCCCAGGACGTTGTCGACCACCAGCATGGCGCGCACCCGTTCGGGCGGATCGACATGCGCGCCGTCCTCGCGCCGCAACCGGTTCACCAGCAGCGCCAGACGCTGGTGTCGTTTCTGCCATGACACATCCGCCGCGGTCAGCACCGCGTCCTGCAACAATGCCGACAGCACGGACAGGTCATCCGGGTCCATCGCCCCAAGGTTCAGCGGAGCGCCGCCCGCATCTTCGAATTTTGCATCCTGGCTCACGCGTCTTTCACCCGTTCGATTTTGGCCCCCACCGCGGACAGTTTGCGCACAACGTGTTCGTAGCCGCGATCAAGGTGATAGACACGGCTGACCGTCGTCTCCCCCTCGGCCGCGAGACCGGCGAGAATCAGCGACACGCTTGCGCGCAGGTCCGTGGCCATCACCGGGGCCCCTTTCAGCTTGTCCACGCCCGTCACCGTCGCGGTGCCGCCGTGAACCTCGATCCTTGCGCCCATCCGCATCAGTTCGGGCGCATGCATGAACCTGTTCTCGAAAATCTTTTCTTCAAGGACCGATGTGCCTTCGGCGGTGCACAGCAGCGCCATCATCTGCGCCTGAAGGTCGGTGGGAAATCCGGGGAACGGTTCGGTGGTGACATCCACCGCCCCGACGCGACCGTTCTTGCGCGCCACTTTCAGGCCGCTCGCCGTTTCCTCGACCGAGATTCCGGCGGCGTCGAGCTTTTCGCAAAAGGACGACACCAGCGCGATCGTGCCCCCAAGACATTCGACCTCGCCCCCACAGATCGCCGGGGCCAGCATATAGGTGCCAAGTTCGATCCGGTCGGTGACCACGCGGTGCGTCGCGCCGCCCAGCCGGTCGACGCCCTGAATGGTGATGGTGTCGGTGCCCTCGCCTTCGATCTGGGCGCCCATCTTGCGCAGGCATTGCGCCAGATCGACGATCTCGGGCTCGCGCGCGGCGCGTTTGATGACCGTGGTGCCCTTGGCCAGTGTTGCCGCCATCAGCGCGTTTTCGGTCGCCCCGACGGAGACAAACGGAAATTCGATGACCCCGCCGCGCAGCCCGCCCGTTGGCGCCTTGGCATGCACATAGCCTTCGCGCAGATCCAGTTCGGCCCCCAGCGCCTCCAGCGCGCGCAGATGCAGATCGACGGGGCGCGCGCCGATGGCGCACCCGCCGGGCAGCGATACCTCGGCGTGCCCGTAGCGCGCCAGCAGCGGTCCAAGCACCAGGATCGACGCGCGCATTTTGCGAACGATGTCGTATTCGGCGCGAGTTGAGGTCAGCGAATGGCTGGACATTGCCAGCACCTGACTGTCCTGCAATCCCTGCACCTCGGCTCCCAGCGACTGCAACAGCGTCGTCATGGTGCGGATGTCCGAAAGGCGCGGCGCGTTGGTCAGCGTCAGCGGCGCGTCCGACAGCAGCGTGGCGGGCATCAGGGTCAGGCAGGCATTCTTGGCCCCTGCAATCGGGATCTGACCCGACAGCGGACCGCCCCCTGTGACGACGATGGAATCCATATCCTACTTGTCCTTTTTACTGCTCGTGTCAGCCGGGGGTTCGCCCTTGGCCGGGGTTCCGGCACGGGCCTTTGCCTGTGCCTTCCTGCGGGAAAGATTCGCCTTGAGCGCTGCTTTCAGCCGCGCCTCCCGGCCCTCGCCACCCGATTTTCCATTGTCTGTCTTGCGCTCCATGACCCTTCTTTAGAGCAGCGACGAAAAAGCGTCCAGATTGGGCTTGCGCCCCTGCGAAATTGGCTTTAGAGAGCCGCCCACACCACATGGCGCAGCGCGCCAGACGGTGTCGGCGCTGCATCGGCCAGAGATCAGACATTTCCTGGAAACGGGAAGGTTTCTGCCGAAAGAGTGCCGTGACAGAAAACGATTTTCCGGTGCCCAGCCGTTTTTCAAAAACGGTCCTGGGTGGTTTCGGACGATCAAGATGCTGTGGTAGCTCAGTGGTAGAGCACACCCTTGGTAAGGGTGAGGTCGAGAGTTCAATCCTCTCTCACAGCACCATCTCGCTTTTTGGCTCCAAAAATTCCCTAAGTACCTGAAAGGGAAAGATAAATTTGGAGTTTCATACGCCCCGTTTTGACTGCACCTGAGAGGCTCTGCAAACGCCAGTCTGAGCACAGTTTGACGCACTGCAAAGTCTCCGTTTTTCCAAAGATTCCAGGGGCTTGAAAGAAACTTCAGAGAGAGTTCAATACAGTCCTCCAGCCGTCCCTTTGGCGGGACGGATTTGTTGATCTTCTCCTGCAAGACCAGCTTGTCTCGCTCCAATTTCTCGATACGCGATTCATAGGCCCGTACAACGGAGGCACTGTTCGCTTCGACGATCCGATCCAGCATGCCTTCAAGCTGGCCATCGATATCAGCAAGTTGCTTTTGAAGCGCTTCCTTTTCACCAAGAGCCAGAGCCAGCCGCATGTTCCATGCATCACGCAGCATGGCCTTGGCGAGCTCGAACAATTCCTTAGCTGGCATCATACCTTTGAGGATGTTGGCAAAGCCTTCATCCATCTTGGCGACAGGAACAGACTTGCCCTTGTTTTCACAAGTGCGCGTCTGACAACGGTAATAGGCATAGTGGCGATACTTGCCTTTCGACCAAACACCCGTCATCGCATTGCCGCAGCAGTCACACGCAACAAAACCTCGCAGCGGGAAATCTTCATTGATATCGGCTCGCGCCGCTGGCCGTCTCTTCTTGCCTTCCAGCACGTCCTGAATTTGCTGATATGTCTCAAAGTCGATCAGACCCTCGTGATGTCCTTGGCGAACATGAACGCCCCATTTGGGCGCTTCGACGTAGCCCGCATACAGACCATTACGGGGCATTGTTGCAGAACTCTCGCGGTGGAGGATTCACATCACGAATCCATGTGGTTAGACGGATGGCATGAGCAAGCCCAAACCCGCCCGCTACCGCACGACGAATTGGTCCGCCTACAACGCTGCGCTCCGCAAGCGCGGGTCTTTGCTGATCTGGCTGGACAAGGAGATGGCCTGGCACGCGCCGAATGAGGGCCGCCCTGGGCGCCCGCCGGTGTTCTCGAATGCGGCGATCCAATTCTGCCTGTCGATCAAAG
>NZ_QLMG01000042.1 GCF_003259905.1 Salipiger aestuarii
TCCGTGCTTGCGGGCCTGCCATTTGTTACCCGGCAGTGGTTTGCCTGCAAACCATGAGAGGGCCCCGTCGCCGAGGAACTTGATCCCGGTGCTGTCCACTGCCCGGCAGTGCATTGCGGCCTCGGAGAAGACAGGCGGGGACCGGGCCGGCCCTCATGCGGCGCAAGCCAGGTCATCTCCTTGTCCTGCCACCCTCTTGCACATGCGGGCATGTGCTGCCGGGCAATGGATCAGCAGGGAGCCACGCTGCCTCAGCGCGGCGTTGTAGCTGGGCCAGTTCGTCGTGCGGTAGCGGGCGGGTGAGGGCTTAGTCATGCAGCCCATCTAACCACCTGGATTCACGATGTGAATCCTTCGAAGGTCGAGTTCCGCAACAACGCCTCGTGGATTCAGAGAAGGCAAAAAGCTCTTCATAATTGGTTAAATCATGTCGGTAGGCAGTTTGTCTGAGACGTACCGGTCAACATGATCCGCCGGACCGGCTGAGTTCGCGACATGGTACTCAAGCGTTTCATCTTCAACAGAATGGAAAGCCATTTTCGAAAATGGAACATCCATGTGTCCCTTTTCACGTGGCCAGAAGTCGAAAACTATCTGGCACGTTTCACGTGCGGGATGGTGGAGCCTAGGGGGATCGAACCCCTGACCTCCTGCATGCCATGCAGGCGCTCTCCCAGCTGAGCTAAGGCCCCGTTTCGATGCCGCGTCAGGCATCGTGCGGCGTGATCTACGCAATGCCGCGGGCGGGTTCAAGGGAAAAACCACCGCCCGCGGAAGAAAGTCGGGGCGATCAGTCCTCGTCTTCGCCGGCCACGTCGGTGATGTCGTCGAGCGAGACGTTGTCATCATCATCATCGTCATCGAGCACGTCGTCGTCATCGAGATCGACCTCGACATCGTCTTCCAGCAGATCCGGTTCTTCGGTCTCTTCGGTGTCCGCCTTACGCTTGGCACCGTCAGCGGAATCGGCAACCAGCATCGCACGCTTGCCGGTGTCCAGCTGAAGCGTTTCGCCCGTGTAGGGGCTCACGATCGGATTCTTGTTCAGGTCATAGAAACGCTTGCCGGTTGTCGGGCAGATGCGCTTCGTGCCCCATTCTTCCTTGGGCATGGGTGATCCCCTTCCTCTGCGGCCGTATCGCGGCCAGTCATATCGACAATCTGCGCCCTCTGCCATATCAGGGGCGCAGTGTCAAAGGCGATGTGCCAAACCCTTTGTCAGCACGCAAATCAAGGCGGGAATATGGGCCAGATCACACTGCCGGGCAACCCTGCGATCACCATCACGCTACGGCGGTCGGCGCAGGCGCGGCGGCTGTCGCTGCGGCTGAGCCAGATAGACGGCAAGGTCACGCTGACCATGCCGCGCCGGCTTCCGGAACGCGAGGCGATCGGGTTCCTGCGCGAAAAGGAAAGCTGGCTGCGCGGGCATCTCGACGCGCGCGGCGCCGACGTGCCGATCGCAATCGGCGCGGTGATCCCGGTTGAAGGCGCGCTGCTGACGATCGCGTCGGGAAGCGGGCGTGGTGTGGGGATCGGCGGCGGTGTCATCGAGGTGCCCGGTGCGCCGGATCGTGTGGCCTCGCGTCTTCAGGGCTGGCTGCGCACGCTTGCACGCGAACGGCTTGCCGAAGCGTCGGACCGCCATGCCGCGGCGCTTGGGCGGCCCTATGCGCGGCTGACGCTGCGGGACACACGCTCGCGCTGGGGGTCGTGCACCCATGACGGCGGTTTGATGTATTCCTGGCGGCTCATCATGGCGCCACCCGAGGTGCTGGACTACGTGGCCGCCCACGAGGTGGCCCATCTGGCCGAAATGAACCATTCGGCGGCGTTCTGGGCGGTGGTCGAACGGCTTTACGGCGACTGGCGTGCCGCGCGCGGCTGGTTGCGGGACGAGGGCGGCGGCCTGCATCGCTACAGGTTCGATGCCTGAAAGGCACGATTGACGGGACGCGCGTTTGTGATCACAAGGGGGCATGACCCTTGCCCCCCGCTCTTCGGATGTCGCGTCGTCGGCGCATGATCGTGTCTATCGCGGATTGCGCGGCCAGATCATGCTGGGCCAGATCGCGCCAGGCGTGGCGCTGACCCTGCGCGGCATCGGCAAAAGCTTTGACGTGTCGATGACCCCGGCCCGCGAAGCGGTGCGCCGTCTGGTCGCCGAAGGCGCGCTCAGCATGTCGTCGTCGGGGCGGGTGTCCACGCCCGAGCTGTCGAATGAGCGGATCGAGGAACTGGCCGCGCTGCGCGCGCTGATCGAGGTCGAACTGGCCTCGCGCGCGTTGCCCCGTGCACATATGGCGCTGATTGACCGGCTTCAGGCTATAAACGGGACGATCTCCGAAGTGGTCGCCAATCGCGATGCCGTCGGCTACATCCGCGCCAACCTGGAATTTCATCGCACGCTGTATCTGCGCGCGCAGGCGCCCGCGATGCTGGCGATGTGCGAAACGGTGTGGTTGCAGATGGGGCCGACGATGCGGGTGCTGTATGTCCGCCTGCGCCGCAGCGAGGCGCCGCAGTTTCACAAGCTCATCATCGCCGCGCTGAAGGCGGGCGATGAGCCGGGGCTGCGTCTTGCGGTGCGATCCGACGTCACGCAGGGGTTGCGGATGCTGGCCAGCTGACGGCGGCTCAGGCGCCCTCGGCGGGGGCGGTGATCCGGCTGCCGGCCTCGACCACCAGAGGGTGAAGGCGCAGGCCGCCTTCTTTGATGTGGGCCAGAAGTTGCAGGCGCATGCGGGGTTCCCAGAAATCGTTGATATGCGCGGCGACACCGCCCGCCCGGTCGCCGGGTTGCGAGGCGAAAAAGGTGGCGATCTGGTTCGCCATCGTGATCATCTTGTCAGGCGACATGGGCGTTGTCAGGCGACATGGGCGTCTCCGCTATGGACACGGCCTGGGGCCGCATAAAGGTCGAACCCGCCAGAGCGGGCAAAGGCGGCCAGCGTCAGGTTGGCATCTTCGGCGACGCTGAGCGCAAGAGCGGTGGGGGCGGACACCGCGATCAGCACCGGGCAGCGGGCCAACACGGTTTTCTGCACCATGTCGACCGACACGCGGCTGGTCAGCACGATGGCGCCTGCGCCCGGATCCATGTCCTGCCGCGCCATGGCCCCGATCAGCTTGTCGAGCGCATTGTGCCGGCCAACGTCCTCGCGCGTCATGACGATGCCCTTGCCGGGCAGCAGGAACCCGGCGGCATGCACCGCCCGTGTCTGATCGTGCAGCGGCTGGTGGGCGCGCAGCCGGTCGGTGGCCTGCGCGATGTCAGAGGTTTCAAAGCTGGGGCCGCCATCGGGCAGCCGGGGCAGGGGGCGCAGCGCCCCGTCCAGACTGTCGATCCCGCACAAGCCGCAGCCCGTGGGCCCAAGCATGGTGCGGCGGCGTTCCTTCAGCGCCGCGCCGCGGTCTTCGGTCAGCCAGATCCGCGCTTCGATCCCGCGGGTGTGGGGTACTGTTTCCACCTCGCGCACCTGGTCCGGGTGCGCGATCAGCTCTTCGGACAGCGCGAAACCATAGGCAAAGTCGGCGACATCCGCAGGCGTTGCCATCATCACCGCCTGGGTGGTGCCATCAAAAACCAGCGCCACCGGCACTTCTTCGGGCAGGGCGCGGACCACCTGTCGGGTGCCATCGCGGCGCACGGCGATGCCGGGGCGGCTGTGCGCCAGCCCGGTCATTCCGCCGCCGGCAGGATGCGTCGCGCCTGCACCGCCTGCGCGCTGTAATCCTCTTGCCAGTCAGAAGGCCCGTTGCTGGGCGACACCTGCACCGCCGTCACCTTGTATTCCGGGCAGTTGGTCGCCCAGTCCGAAAAATCGGTGGTGACCACGTTGGCCTGCGTGTCCGGGTGGTGGAAGGTGGTGTAGACCACGCCGGGGCTGACCCGGTCGGTCACCCTGACGCGCAACGTGGTTTCGCCGGTACGGCTGGCCAGCCGCACCCAGTCGCCATCGTTCAGACCGCGATTTTCAGCGTCATGCGGGTGCAGCTCCAGCACGTCCTGGTCGTGCCACACCACGTTTTCGGTCCGCCGTGTCTGCGCGCCGACGTTGTATTGCGACAGGATGCGCCCGGTGGTCAGAAGCAGCGGGAAACGCGGGCCGGTGCGTTCGTCCGTCGCCACATATTCGGTGACGATGAACCGTCCCTTGCCGCGCACGAACCCGTCCACATGCATCAAGGGCGTGCCTTCGGGGTGATCCGCGTTGCAGGGCCACTGGATCGACCCCAGTTCATCGAGCCGGTCATAGGTGACGCCGGCAAAGCTGGGGGTGGTCGCGCCGATTTCGGCCATGATCTGACCGGGGTCGGTATAGGCCCAGCCCGCGCCCATCGCGTTGGCAAGCATCTGCGTCACCTCCCAATCCTCATAGCCGTTCTTCGGGGCCATCACCTTGCGGACCCTGTTGATACGACGCTCGGCATTGGTGAAGGTTCCGTTCTTTTCAAGGAAACTGGAGCCGGGCAGGAACACATGCGCGTAATTCGCTGTCTCGTTCAGGAACAGGTCGTGCACGATGACGCAATCCATCGCCTTCAGCCCCGCCGCGACATGACGCGTATCGGGGTCCGACTGCAGGATGTCCTCGCCCTGGCAATAGAGCGCCTTGAACGTGCCCTCGACAGCAGCGTCCAGCATGTTGGGAATGCGCAGGCCCGGCTCGGGGTCGATGGGCACGCGCCACGCCTTTTCAAAGATCTCGCGAACTTCGGGACCTTTGACATGGCGATACCCGGGCAGTTCATGCGGGAAAGACCCCATATCGCACGATCCCTGTACGTTGTTCTGCCCGCGCAACGGGTTCACACCAACGCCGGCCCGCCCGATGTTGCCGGTCATCATCGCAAGGTTGGCCAGCGCCATCACGGTGGTCGATCCCTGGCTGTGTTCGGTCACGCCCAGCCCGTAATAGATCGCCGCGTTGCCGCCCGTGGCATACAGCCGCGCCGCTTCGCGCAGCGCTTGCGCGTTCACGCCGGTCAGCAATGCGGTGGATTCCGGTGCATGGCGCTTGTCCGACACGAAATCGGCAAAGGCGATGAATTCGTCCCAGTCACAGCGTTCCCGGATGAACGCCTCGTCATACAGCGCTTCGGTCACGATCACATGCGCCAGCGCGCTGATGACGGCCACATTGGTGCCCGGTGTCAGGGGCAGGTGATGCGCCGCCGACACATGCGCGGATTTCACCAGATCAATGCGGCGCGGGTCGATGACGATCAGCTTGGCGCCTTGCCGCAGGCGTTTTTTCAGCCGTGACGCGAACACCGGATGGCCGTCAGTCGGGTTTGCCCCGATGACAAGCGCCACGTCCACCTGTTCGACCGAATCGAAATCCTGCGTCCCCGCCGAGGTGCCAAAGGTCTTCCCCAGCCCGTAGCCGGTGGGCGAATGGCACACCCGCGCGCAGGTGTCGGTGTTGTTGTTCAGGAACACCGCGCGGGTCAGCTTTTGCACAAGGAAGGTTTCCTCGTTGGTGCACCGGCTTGAGGTAATCACCCCCAGCGCCTTGCGCCCATGCTGTTGGCGGATTGCGGTCAGGCGCGCGGCGGCAAAGCCTAGTGCCTCGTCCCAGTCGACCTCGCGCCAGGGGTCCTCGATCCGCGCGCGGATCATCGGTTTCAGGATGCGGTCGGGGTGGCTGGCGTACCCATAGGCAAAGCGTCCCTTGACGCAGCTGTGCCCCCGGTTCGCCTTGCCGTGCTTCCACGGCACCATGCGCACCAGCTCGTCGCCGTTCAGTTCCGCCTTGAAACTGCATCCGACGCCGCAATAGGCGCAGGTCGTCACCACGGACCGATCCGGCGTTCCCAGCTCGGCCACGCTGTTTTCCTGCAGGGTCGCGGTGGGGCAGGCCTGCACGCAGGCCCCGCAACTGACGCAATCCGAGGTCAGGAAGTCATCGGCGGCGCCGCCCGCCGACACGCGGCTGTCGAACCCGCGTCCCTCTATGGTCAGCGCGAACGTGCCCTGCACCTCTTCGCAGGCCCGCACGCAGCGCGAACAGACGATGCATTTCGCCGGATCATAGGTGAAATAGGGGTTGCTGAGATCCTTGGGGCTGTAGCGCGGATTCGCCTCGCCCACCGGCATCCGCAACCGCGCCTCGGATTGCGACCGAGCGCCGGTTCCCGACGGGTCGAAATGGTTGTGTCCGGGTGTATAGCGCATGTCGCGCAGGCCGACCATCCCGGCCATATCCTGCAATTCGCAATCGCCATTGGCCGAACAGGTCAGACAATCCAGCGGGTGATCGGACACATACAGCTCCATCACCCCACGCCGGATCTTCTTTACCCTCGACGACTGCGTGCGCACGGTCATCCCGTCCTGCACCGGCGTGGTGCAGGACGCGGGCGTGCCGCGCCGGCCCTCGATCTCGACCACGCACAAACGGCAGGACCCGAACGCCTCGACACTGTCGGTCGCGCACAGCCTGGGCACGGCGATCCCGGCCTCGGCGGCGGCGCGCATCACCGAGGTGCCCGTGGGCACCGTCACCGCAATGCCGTCGATCGTCAGATGAACCGGCTTGCCCGTCCTGGCGGGGGTGCCCATGTCCTTGTCATCCCACGGAATGATGAAATCTTTCATCTTGGCTCCTCCCGCCTTTTCCTTTGGCGCGAACCGGTCCGCAGATGCGGGGGACGGCCCCGGCCTTGTCCCGTCTGTGCAAGATAGGCGCTCATTCTGCCGCGCCCTTCATCGCGCCGAATTCCTCGGGGAACAGCCGCAGCGCCGACATCACCGGATAGGGCGTCAACCCGCCAAGCGCGCAAAGCGATCCATCGGTCATGGTTTCGCAAAGATCGGTCAGCAGCGCGACCGCCGCCCCGTCTCCGGCGGCGATCCGGTCCAGCGTTTCCACCCCGCGCACCGCGCCGATGCGGCACGGCGTGCATTTGCCGCAGCTTTCCATCGCGCAGAATTCCATTGCGAACCGCGCCATGCCCGGCATGTCGGCGGTGTCGTCGAACACCACCAGCCCGGCATGACCGATCAGCGCATCCTGACCGGAAAATTCCTCGTACCCAAAGGGCGTGTCGAACTGATCAACTCCAAGATAGGCTCCCAGGGGGCCGCCCACCTGCACCGCCTTGACCGGCCGCCCCGTCGCGGTGCCCCCGGCCAGATCCTGCACGATCTCGCCCAGCGGCATCCCGAATGCCGTTTCGAACAGCCCGCCGCGCGCCACGTTCCCGGCGATCTGCAAGGGGATCGTGCCCTTGGACCGGCCCAGCCCGAAATCGGCATAACAGGCCGCGCCCTTTTCAAAGATCACCGGTACCGTCGCCAGCGAGATCACGTTGTTCACCACGGTCGGCCTGCCGAACGCGCCCTCAAGCGCTGGCAGCGGAGGTTTCGCCCGCACCACGCCGCGTTTGCCTTCCAGCGAGTTCAGCAGCGATGTTTCTTCGCCGCAGACATAGGCCCCGGCGCCCACGCGCACCTCAAGTTCAAAGGCGCGCCCCGATCCCATCACATCCGGCCCGATCACACCCGCCTTGCGGGCAATCGCAATCGCGCGGCGCATCACCGCCACCGCATCCGGGTATTCGGACCGGGTGTAGATGTATCCCTGTACCGCGCCGCAGCCAATCCCGGCGATGGCCATGCCTTCGATCAGGCAAAACGGATCGCCTTCCATGATCATCCGGTCGGCAAAGGTGCCGCTGTCGCCCTCGTCGGCATTGCAGACGATGTATTTGCGATCGGCGCGCGCCAGCCGCACCGTGTCCCACTTGATGCCGGTCGGGAAGCCGGCCCCGCCGCGCCCGCGCAGGCCCGACAGCTTGACCTCGTCGATGATGGCGTCCTGGTCCATGCCGATGGCGCGGCGCAGACCGGCAAGCCCGCCATGGGCCTCGTATTCGGGCAGCGACAGCGGGTCGATCACGCCGCAGCGTTGAAAGGTCAGGCGGGTCTGGCGCTTCATCCAGTCCAGGTCCTCGACCAGCCCCAGCGACGGGCCGCCGTCAAAGATCGCCGCCACGCCGCCCGCATCCATCGGGCCATAACCGATGCGGCCCGCGTCGGTTTCCACTTCGACCAGAGGTTCCAGCCAGATCATCCCGCGCGAGCCGTTGCGTGCGATGTCGACCGTGACGCCGCGCCTTGCCGCTTCGGCGCGGATCGCCGCCACCACGTCTTCGGCACCCAGCGCCCTGGCGGCGCTGTCCATGGGAACCCAGATCCTCATGCGGCGCCTTCCATGGCCCGTTCCAGCCGGGGCACATTCGCCCGCGCGATCAGCGTGTCGCCCACCATCGCGGCGGGGGCGCAGGCGCACAGGCCCAGGCAGTACACCGCCTCGACCGTCACGGCGCCGTCGGCGGTGGTGTCGCCCCAATCCAGCCCCAGCTTGTCCAGCACCGCCGCTGACAGCGCGCTGCCCCCCATCGACTGGCAGGCCTCGGCGCGGCAGATCCTGACCACCAGCTTGCCGGCGGGGGTCTTGCGGAAATCGTGGTAGAACGACATCACCCCGTGGACCTCGGCCACCGTCAGGTTCAGACGGCCGGCAATCAGCGGCAGGGCGGATTCGGGCACGAAGCCACAGGCGTCCTGAATGGCGTGAAAGATCGGCAGCAAGGGCCCTTCGAGATGCATCTGCGTCTCGATCAGGGTCGTGATGTCGTCTGCGGTGGGGTCCGAGTGGCGCATTCGGGCGGCTTCTCCCTTGGGGTTGCCTAGATGTGCCCGAGGAGCGACAGGCAATTCAATATCGTTCTTCCGTCAGCCGATAGCGTTTTTCTATCGTTTCGGCGCTGCCTCCAATCCCTCGGCGGCGGACAGGATCGCCTGCAACACAGGGGTGTAGGGTTCTTGATGCGGGGCGATCAGGCCCACCGCAGGGGCGCTGCCCTGTTCCGGCAGGGGCACCATCGCCAGCGGTTTGCCATCGCACAGGAACCCGGCAAGATCGCCTGGCAGGATCGTCACCCAGTCGCCGTGCAGCACATTGGCCACCAGCACCACCGTCGAATTCGATTCGATCAGCGCGGCGGGGTCGACGCCGGCCTCCATGAAGTGACGGTTGATGATGCGCCGGTTCTGCATTTCGGGCGTCAGCAGGCACAGCCGCGCCTGCCCAAGCGAGTCCCATCCGACCGGCCCGCCCTGCACAAAGGCGTGGTCGGGACGGCACACCAGCGTATAGCTTTCGCGATACAGCGGGCGGGTGGCGACGCGGCCCAGCGGTTCCTGATCCAGATAGGTCAGCCCGGCGTCGATTTCGAGATCGTCCAGCATCGTCAGGATTTCGGTCGAAGCGCGCGACAGGATCGTGAAGCTGACATTGGGGTGCTCTTGTGCAAACCAGGTCACCAGCCGGGACGCCCATGTCAGCGCTGTCGGGATCACCGCAAGCCGCAAATGCCCTGCAAGACCTTCGTGTGAGGCGCGCATTTCGTCGCGCAAGCGCCGGGTGTCGGCAACGATCTGGCGGGCGCGGATCAGGGCGCGCTGGCCTTCGGGCGTGAGCCCGCCAAAGCGCGAACCGCGGATCACCAGCTTGACGCCAAGCTGTTTCTCAAGCTGGCGAATGCCGGTGGACAGCGTCGGTTGGGTGATCCCAAGCGTTTCCGCCGCACGGCCAAAATGCCGTTCGCGGGCAAGGGCGATCAGCATTTCCAGCTTGGCGATCATGAATGTCTATCAACTGCGACCATAACGATAGGTAAGCCGGATTGATCGCGCGCCGCAAGCCGCCGGCGGCCGGTAACTGACGCGGCTGTGATGACACCCTCGGGATGTTTCCGCTCTCGGATTATTGAATAATCCTGAAGAGACCTTACTCTTTTCGACAACTGATCGCGCAAGCGTCCGCCATGAGGCCCCCAGAAGGTCCGGACGGAAAAAAAGGGTTACAGGGATGGTATCTTTCAGCGGACTTCTGCCCGTCATGGTTCTGCTGCCGTTCATCGGAGCATTGATGCCAGGGCTGATGATCCGCGCGGGCCGCAATGCCTGCGCCACGTTTACCGCCGTTCCGACGATCCTGGCATTGGTGTTTCTGGGCTCGATGGCGCCTGACGTCTGGAACGGCGGCACGGTGATGTTCCGGTTCGACTGGGTGCCGTCGCTTGGGCTGGGCTGGAATTTCATGCTTGACGGGCTGGGCCTGCTGTTTGCGGGGATGATCCTTGGGGTCGGCCTGCTGATCATCCTGTATGCGCGGTTCTACCTGTCGCCTGATGACCCGATGGGGCAGTTCTATACGTTTCTGCTGCTGTTTCAGGGCGCGATGCTGGGCATCGTGGTGTCGGATAACATCCTGCTGCTGCTGGTGTTCTGGGAACTGACCTCGCTGTCGTCCTTCCTGCTGATCGGCTATTGGAAACACCTGCCCGAGGGGCGTCAGGGCGCGCGCATGGCGCTGACCGTGACCGGAGCGGGGGGGCTTGCGATGATCGCCGGCATGCTGATCCTGGGCCAGATCGCAGGCAGCTATGATCTTTCGGTGATCCTGCAACACGGGGATGAGATCCGCGCGTCCGACATGTACCTGCCCGCGCTGATCCTGATCCTGATCGGGGCCTTCACCAAATCGGCGCAGTTTCCGTTTCATTTCTGGCTGCCCCACGCAATGGCCGCGCCGACGCCGGTGTCGGCCTATCTGCACAGCGCGACGATGGTCAAGGCGGGCATCTTTTTGATGGCGCGCATGTGGCCGGCGCTGGCGGGCACGCCGGAATGGTTCTGGATCGTCACGACCGTCGGCCTTGTCACCATGGTGCTGGGGGCGGTCATTGCGCTGTTCAAGGATGACCTGAAGGCGCTGCTGGCCTATTCCACCGTCAGCCATCTGGGGCTGCTGACCATGCTGCTGGGCTTTGGCACCAAGATGGCGGCGGTGGTGGCGGTGTTCCATATCCTCAACCACCTGACGTTCAAGGCGGCGCTGTTCATGAGCGCGGGCATCGTCGATCACGAAGCCCATACCCGCGACATCAAGCGATTGGGAGGGTTGGCCAAGCTGATGCCGGTCACGGCGCTGATCGCGGTGACGGCGGCGTTGTCGATGGCGGGAATACCGCCGCTGAACGGCTTCATGTCCAAGGAATTGATGCTGGAAGAGGCCGCGCACACTTACTGGTTTGGCGGCGACTGGCCGATCATCATCCTTGCCACCTTTGGCGCGCTGATGTCGGTGGCCTACAGCTTTCGGTTCATCGGGCATACGTTCCTTGGCCCGGTGCGCGACGATTATCCGCACCATCCGCACGACCCGCCGGCGGGGATGCTGATCTCGCCCGCGCTGCTGGCGCTGGCGGTGGTGGCGATCGGACTTGCGCCGGGGCTGCTGGCCGAACCGCTGGTGCGGGTCGCGGGCGCGGCCGTCACCGGCGGAGAACTGCCCGATTTCCACCTCAAGCTCTGGCATGGCGTGACGCCCGCGCTTTACATGTCCGCCGTCGCTGTGCTGGGCGGATTCCTGGTGATGAAGGCGCACGGCCCGCTGGACAGGGTCTGGCTGGCGACGCCGCGTCCCCACGCCAAGGCGATGTTCGACCGGGCCGTCGCCGCCACCGCAGGCCTGTCGCAAACCGTGACCGAGGCTCTGCACAACGGGGCGATTTCGCGCTACCTGGGCATCTTTACCGCGGCGACGGTGCTGCTGGGCTGGGTCGCCTGGCAAGGCGGCGGCGTGACGGCCCCGTCCCGCGACATGCTGCCGGTGCCGCCGCTGGTGGCAGTGGGGTTTGTTCTGCTGATGGTGGCCACCGGCGCAGTCGTGGTCATGCACCACACCCGGTTTCGCGCGCTGATCCTGGTCAGTGTCGTGGGCCTGATGGTCGCGTTCGGCTTTGTCTACCTGTCGGCCCCCGATCTGGCGATGACGCAGATCACCGTCGATACGGTGACCACGCTTCTGCTGCTGATCGCGCTGCATTTCCTGCCAAAGGAAACCCCGGCCGAAAGCGCGGTTTTCCTGCGCGTCCGCGACGGGATCATCGCGCTGGCCGCGGGGGCGGGGGTGGCGTTTCTGGCCTATACCTTCCTGCTGCGCGACGTGTCGACGATCAGTGCCTATCATCTGGCCAACAGCTACAAGGGCGGCGGCGGCGACAACGTGGTCAACGTGATCCTTGTCGATTTCCGCGGCTATGACACCTATGGCGAGATCATCGTGCTGGGCATCGCCGGGATCATCATGTTCGCCCTGATGGAGGGCTTGCTGACCGGCCCGTCCTCTCGCAAGCTGCGCAACTGGCGCTTCCCCGAGGACGTTTCGCGCGACCGCCACCCGCTGATGATGGTGGTCGTGACACGGATGATGATGCCGATCGCCGTGCTGGTCGCGGTCTATATCTTTCTGCGGGGGCACAACATGCCGGGGGGCGGGTTCGTCGCCGGGCTGGTGTTCTCGATCGCGCTGCTCATGCAGTACATGGCGTCGGGCTTTGGCTGGACCATGGCGCGCAAGACCATCGAATACCACGCCATGATCGGCTTTGGCGTGGTCATCGCCGGGCTGACCGGCATGGGGGCGTGGCTGGCTGGCGAACCGTTCCTGACCAGCGCCTTTGGCTATTTCCAGATCTGGCCGTTCGAGAAATTCGAACTGGCCACCGCGTCGCTGTTCGATCTGGGGGTGTTCCTGACGGTACTGGGGGCGGTGATGCTGATGCTGTATTCGCTGTCGCGGCTGGCACGCTACGCGGGCGAAACGGTGAACGTCGAGCCGATGGACTACGACCCCTCTGCCCGGATCGCGGATGCACGGGCCGAAGACGAAAAAGGACTGGAGCGCTGACATGGAACTGATCGTTGCCGTTTCCATCGGCGCTCTGACCGCAGCCGGCATCTACCTCATGCTGCGTTTGCGGGTGTTTCCGGTCATCATGGGGCTGACCCTGCTGTCCTACGCGACAAACGTGTTCGTCTTTGCCAGCGGACGGCTGGCCGTCGGGGCGCCACCCGTTCTGATGGACGGGGTCGAGATATATTCCGACCCGCTGCCACAGGCCCTTGTGCTGACCGCTATCGTGATCTCGTTCGGGATGACGGCGGTGCTGGTGCTGGTGGCGCTGGGCGCCACGGTCGAAGGCGGATCCGACAAGGTCAATGCGCCCCGCAAGGAGGCCGAGAAGTGAACCACTGGATCCTTGCCCCCGTCGTGCTGCCCGCCATGGTGGCGCCGATGCTGGCCTACGTCATGCGCCACGACGTGGTGCTGCAACGGGTGGTGTCCATCGCCGCATCGGCGGTGCTGGCCGCCATTGCGCTTGGGCTGTTCACCATCGCGGCGGACGGCACGGTGCATGTCTATCGGCTGGGGGACTGGCCTGCGCCCTTTGGCATCGTGCTGGTGCTGGATCGGCTGTCGGCGTTGCTGATCCTGCTGACAGCCGTGCTGGGAGGGGTCGTGCTGGTTCATGCCTCGGCCACCGGCTGGGACCGCAAGGGGCGGCATTTCCACGCGCTGATGCAATTTCAGCTGATGGGCATCTGCGGCGCGTTCCTCACCGGGGATGCGTTCAACCTGTTCGTGCTGTTCGAAATCCTGCTGATCGCGTCCTATGGTCTGGCGGTCCACGGAGGGGGCAAGGCCCGGCTGAAGGCGGGTCTGCAATATGTCATCATGAACCTTGCCGGATCGGCGCTGTTCCTGATCGCGCTGGGCACGGTTTATGCCTCGACCGGGACGCTGAACATCGCGGATCTGTCCCAGAAGGTGCGTGAGATTCCGCTGGAAGACGCCGCGCTGGTGCGCGTGGCCGCCATGCTGATGATGATCGTCTTCGCGGTCAAGGCGGCGCTGTTTCCGATGCAGTTCTGGCTTCCTGGCACCTATGCGCAGTCGCCCGCGCCGGTCGCGGCGCTCTTCGCCATCATGACCAAGGTCGGTGCCTACGCGATCCTGCGGATGCACACGATGGTTTTCGGCCCCGATGCGGACGCCATCGGCACCCTGTCCGGCGACTGGCTGATGCCGGCCGCGATGATTACCGTCGCCGTCGGGGCGTTGGGGGTGATGGGCGCGCGGCGGCTTGCGCCGCTGGTGGCCTTTGCCACGCTGGGCTCGACCGCGACGCTGATGCTTGCTGTGGCGGGTTTCGCGCCCGATGCTACGGGCGCGGCGCTGTACTATCTTGTGCATTCGACGCTGGCGGCGGCGACGCTGTTCCTGGTGATCGACCTGGTCCTGACGCGCCGCGCCGGGGACGAGTTGAGCGCGCAGCCCGCCACGGCGCAGAACGGCCTGCTCGCGGCGCTGTTCTTTGGCGCGGCGATCGCGGTGGCGGGGATGCCGCCGCTCAGCGGATTTCTGGGCAAGCTGCTGGTGCTGGACGCGCTGGGGAATCACCCGCTCGCGGCGTGGATCTGGGCCCTGGTGCTGGGGGGATCGCTTTTGACCATCGTGGGCTTTGCGCGGGCGGGCAGCGTGCTGTTCTGGAAATCCACCACGCCGGGGCTGGCGCTACCAGACGATCCGGCCCCCGAAGACCCCGCCCCCGCCCCCGTTACGCCTGCCCAGGCGGCCCCCGCCATCGCCACGCTTGCCGCGCTGGGGCTGCTGACGGTCTTTGCAGGGCCGCTGATGCGGTATACTCAGGCGACGGCGGCGCAGCTGTATGATCCTGCGCCCTATGTGAACGCGGTGCTGGTCGATCAGCCAGGCACCAAGGACCTGCCGGAAGAGGATCACTAAGTCATGCTGCGCCGAGCCCTGCCGCACCCGTTGCTGACCCTGATCCTGACCATCGTCTGGATGATGCTGGTCAACAAGGTCACGCTCGGGCACCTGTTTCTTGGTGTGGTTCTGGGGGTCGTGATTCCAGGCTTGACCGCGCCCTACTGGCCCAATCGCCCCAAACTTGGCAGGCCGCTGAAAATGGCGGAATACGCCACCATCGTATTGTGGGACATCATCCGTGCCAACGTGACGGTCGCGCGAATCGTGCTGTTCAAGCCGGTGGTCGACATCCATTCGCAGTGGGTCGCGCTGCCGCTGGATCTGACCTCGCCCGAGGCGATCACCGCGTTGGCGGGAACCATCACCATGACGCCGGGCACGGTATCGGCCACGCTCAGTTCGGACGGGGGGGCGTTGCTGATCCATTGCCTTCACAATGACGACCCCGACGCGGTCTGTCGCGAGATCAAGCACCGCTATGAACGCCGGCTCAAGGAGATTTTCGAATGATCACCTACGCGCTGATCTTTGCCATGGCCTGCTATGGCTTCGGCCTGCTCGCAACGCTGTGGAAGCTGGTCACCGGCCCGCAGGCCGCCGACCGGATCATGGCGCTGGATACCATGGTCATCAACTTCATCGCATTGATGGTGCTGTACGGGGTCTGGCAGGGCACGCCGATCTATTTCGAGGCTTCGATGCTGATCGCCATGGTCGGATTTGTCTCTACCGTCGCCTTCTGCCGCTTCGTGCTGCGCGGCAACATCATCGAGTAACGGAGCATCGCATGTACCAGTCCCCGGGTCTTTTGGCCGAGATCGTGATTTCGCTGTTTCTCGTGATCGGCGGGCTGTTCGGCCTTGTCGGGGCGATCGGACTGCTGAAGCTGAAGGATACCATGCAGCGGCTGCACGCGCCGACCAAGGCCACGACCCTCGGCGTCGGCGGATGCCTGATCGGCTCGATGCTGTACTATCTGCTGATCGACGGACGGGTGTCGTTTCATGAGCTGCTGATCGCGCTGTTCCTGTTCCTGACCGCGCCGATCACCGCGAATTTCATCGCCAAGACCTGGATGACGGCAAATCTGCGCAAGGAAGACCTGCCACCCTCGGGGCGCCCGCACGGCTGGGCGATCTACGACGACCCACCCGGAGGAGACCCCAGGGACTAAGGCGGTCCGGTCAGGCCGTATCGGCAAGCAACTCGCGCGGAATGACGAAGGCGGCGGCGCGCCCGGTGCCGGGTTCGAGCGCGGTCCAGTCGCCGATGTCGAACGTGGCGACCAGCGTGGCTCCGGTGGGGTAATCGTCGAAACGCGGATGGCGCGGCGGGGCGGACACCAGCTCTTCGGCAAAGCCCGCGATACCGGGGTTGTGGCCGATCAGGATGACCGTATCGTCCTGAGCCTTTTGCAGACAGCGCAGCATTGCGCCGGGACCGGCATGATACAGACGCTTTTCGAACTTCACCGAAACGTCGAGTTTCAGCCCTGCCAGCGTTTCCCGTGCCCGCGTCGCGGTCGAACACAGGGCAGCGTCGGGCAAGGTGTCCGTGGCGCGCAGCCAGTCGCCAAGCGCCTCGGCGCTGCGCCGCCCGCGCGCATTCAGCGGACGGTCGTGATCGGGCTGCCCAGCGGCCCAGTCCGATTTGGCATGGCGCATGAGAACCAATCGTTTCACGCGGGATCTCCTCCGTCTGTGCCGGGCCAGTCTTTCATGAAGGCGTCCATGTGGAAAGACGCCTGTGCGGGCGGGCGGTGCATCTGCTGTGACAAAGGGCAGGCCCGGCGGGCGAGGCACCCCCCGGTGCGGCACTTGCGTCCCTCAGGGCGGCCTATATGCGCCCGGCAGGCCGCGACGTCGTAGGGTTTGCCCGGGCGCAGCGCCGCGACAGGGCACGCGGTGGTGCAGGGTCGCGTGGCGCAGACGGTGCAGGGGGAAGGACGCCCAGGCGGCAAGGTCAGCCGCGCCGGCAGCGTCACGGCGCCGCGATAGCTTATCAGCAGGCCCGCGGTGTCATGGACCAGCAAGCCGATGGGCGACTCGAACGCCCGGCGACTTTGCCGCGCCCAGCGTAAAAACGGCGCATAGGGTGGTCCGTCCGATGGAAACGTTGCCCTGCCGCCCCAGGCGCGCGCCAACGCTCCGATCACCCGTTTCGACCAGCGGTCAAGCGGGTCCGGCGCGGGGCGATGAGCCTCGGGCGAGGCGGCAAAGCGGTGCCAGAACTGCGGTTCGTCGGGGCCAAGCAAGATCACGGTGGTGGCCCCGTCCGGATGAAAGGCTCCACGAACGATCAGCCCCTGCGCACACGCCTCGGCGTCGCGGCTCACCCGTTCTCCCGCACCGGGGAAAGCTCGGCGGATCGGATCAGAGAGCCGGCACCGAGTTCGGTGAACAGCTCAAGCAGACAGGCATTGGGGACGCGCCCGTCAAGGATCACCACGGCGCGTACCCCGTCTTCGATCGCCTTGAGCGCGGTTTCGGTCTTGGGGATCATGCCTCCCGCGATGATCCCGTCGGCGATCATGCTGCGGACCTCCTGGGGCGTCATGGCGGTGACAACCTCACCGGCGGTGTTCTTGACGCCGCTCACATCGGTCAGCAAGAGCAGCCGATCGGCTCGCAAAGCCCCTGCAATGGCGCCCGCCGCAGTGTCGCCATTCACGTTGTAGGTTTCGGTCACGTTTCGCCCCGTTGCCACGGGGGCGACGACCGGAATGATCCCGGCTGCAAACAGATCGCGCAGAACCTGCACATTCATTTCGACCGGTTTGCCGACGAACCCCAGTTCCGGATCGTCAGGTTCACAAACGATCAGATCGTCATCCTTGCCCGACAGACCGACCGCGCGGCCCCCCTCGTCCATAATAGCCTGCACGATGCGCTTGTTCACGAGACCGGTCAGCACCATCTCGACCACCTCGACGGTGGCTTTATCGGTGACGCGTTTGCCCCGCACGAAGCGGCTTTCGATGTTCAGCCGCTTGAGCATATCGTTGATCATCGGGCCACCGCCATGCACCACGACCGGATTCACCCCCACCTGCCGCATCAGCACGATATCGCGGGCAAATTCCGCCATTGCATCATCGTCGCCCATGGCGTTGCCGCCGAATTTCACGACAACGATCGCGCCGGTGTAGCGTTGAAGAAACGGAAGTGCCTCGCTGAGCGTGCGGGCGGTGGCGATCCAGTCCTGGTCCATCTTCTGCTTTCTCATCCGGGGCATCCTTCCGATGCGGTCGCTGTGCGCATTCCTTGTGTCCGGGATGCGCTGCGCCGACGCAAGATCTTTCGTACGAAAGATCTTTGGGCACCCCATATGCACCGAAAAATCCTCGTACGAGGATTTTTCTTCAGGGCAGTCCGGCGATGATGGCGCGCAACGTGGCGATGCCCTCGCCCTTTTCCGAACTCGTCAGGACAATTTCGGGGTACGCGGCGGGGTGTCTGGACAGCCTGTCGCGCACCTGTGTCAGAACCGTGTCACGCTCGGAGTCCCTGATCTTGTCGATCTTGGTCAGAACTGCCTGAAAGGTCACGGCTGAGCGGTCGAGCAGGGTCATGATTTCCTCGTCCACAGCCTTGATGCCATGACGCGCGTCGATCAAAACGAAAGCCCGGCGCAGTGAGGCCCGCCCCGAAAGGTAGTGCTTGAGCAAGCGTTGCCATTTCTCGACCACGGGCAGAGGGGCGTTGGCAAAGCCATAGCCGGGAAGATCGACGAGATAGCCGCTGTCGCCCAGCAGGAAATAGTTGATTTCCTGGGTCCGCCCCGGAGTGTTCGACGCCCGTGCCAGCGCTTTTCTCCCGGTCAATGCATTGATAAGGCTTGATTTTCCCACGTTGGATCGACCCGCAAAGCAAACCTCTGGGCGGTCGTCCGGGGGCAGGCCCTCCATCGCGACGACCCCCTTCAGGAAATCCACCGGCCCGGCAAAAAGCTTGCGCCCGGTCTCGCGTATCGCGCCATCGGGTTCTTCTGCGAGAGGGAAGGGCAGGTTCGTCATGGAAGTTGGACCTCGTTGCCGATGCTGATAAAGCCGCCTGTCACGACCCGGCCGTATACGCCGAAATCGCGATGTCCGAAAGCCGTGTGCAACGCCCGGACCGGTTGTGCGTCACGCAGGCCGCTGACGGGGTTGGCCTCGGTCGCGCGGCATCGTTCAATCCTGGCGGTGATTTCGATATCGACCGGGCCAATCTTCAGCCGCTTTCCGATCCAGCCGAATTCGGCCCAGGGGGGAAGCCTCTCAAGGATGAGGTTGCCTCGAAACCGGTCGATCTCCAGCGTTTGGCCCAGGCTGTCAGCCAACGCGTCGAGGCTCGCAAGGCTGAGGATCGAGACCTCGGCGCGCCCGTTGTCGGCCATGCCCTGCGCCGGGGCGGCGACAAGATCGCGTGGCGCGGGGCTTGTGTCGGGCCAGATCGGGCGAATCCAGTTGATCAGGGCGCGACTGTCAGCCGGTGGACGGATGCGCACGTCTGGCAATTGTGGATGTGAGAGGGCAATCCGCCCGTCGGCTTCGGTCCGCGCGCGCACCTGCGCAAGCTTCGGCCCGTTGGCAACCACCAGAAAGTTGTTGCGGGGCTGCCATCCCGGCGTATCCGGCGCCCCGGTATGGCGAAGCGCCCATGCCCGGTCCTGGGGCATGGGCGCTGCACATTCCAGCGTCACCGACCGTAGGGGTTCGGTGCCGATCCCCTTGATCGGATAGCGTTGGATCTGGGCCAGGCGCGCGGTCATTTTTCCTTTGGCGCGTCCTTGGGCGTCTTCTTGAAGCCGGACTTGATGTTGCCGAAGATGTCAGGCTTGTAGCCTTGGCTGCGCATGATCAGGTACTGCTGGGTGAACGTGATCGTGTTGTTGGTGATCCAGTACACCACGAGGCCACTGGCAAACCCGCCGAGCATGAACATGAACACCCAAGGCATCCAGGCAAAAATCATCTTTTGCGTCGGGTCGGCCGGGGCGGGGTTCAGCTTTTGCTGAAGGAACATCGAGATGCCCAGCAGGATCGGCAGGATCCCCACAAAGACCAGTGCCAGCGTGCTGCCGACTTCGGGTGCGGCCCAGGGCAGCAGGCCGAACAGGTTGTAAAGCGAAGTCGGGTCGGGTGTGCTCAGGTCCTGGAACGGTCCGAACCAAGGCGCATGACGCAGTTCGAATGCGACAAAGATCACCTTGTAGAGCGAAAAGAAGATCGGGATCTGCAACAGGATCGGCAGGCAGCCCGACGCCGGGTTGACCTTTTCCTTCTTGTAAAGCGCCATCATCTCCTGCTGAAGCTTCTGTCGGTCATCGCCGGCGCGCTCCTTGAGCTTTTCCATCTCGGGCTGAAGCTCTTTCATCTTTGCCATCGAGACATAGGATTTGTAGGCAAGCGGGAACAGGATCGCCTTGAGGATCACGGTCAGCGCGATGATCGACCAGCCCATGTTGCCGATCAACTGATGGAGCTGATGCAGCAGCCAGAAGATCGGTTTGGTCAGGAAAAAGAACCAGCCCCAGTCGATCGAATCGATGAAACGGTCGACGCCCGCATCCTGGTAGTCGCGGATCGTCTCGTATTCCTTGGCGCCGGTGAACAGCTGGGTCGTGACCTCGGTGCCTTCGCCGGGGGCGAGGGTCACTGTGGGCTGTACGGCCTCGGTCTGAAAAATGTCGCGGCTTTCGTCGTATTTCGCCACCTGCTTGAACGGCCCCGAAGCCGGGATGAGCGTGGTCATCCAGTAGTGGTCGGTGAAACCGATCCAGCCGCTTTCGGTCACTTGCGTCACTTCGGCGCGGGCGCCTTCGCTGGCCAGGACGTCCATGTCGGGCATGTCGCCATAGCCGATTTCATCGAGCTTGCCGTCGGCCATGGCGACGACGCCCTCGTGCAGGACAAAGAACTTCTTGCGGTCGGCAGGTTCGCCGTGGCGCGCAACGACGCCGTATGGCGCCGCGGAAACGGCGGAGTTGCTGCCGTTTTCAACGGCTTGGGTGACGGTGAACATGAAATTGTCGTCGACGCTGACGGTGCGGCGGAACACAAGGCCCGACGGGCTGTCCCAGCGTAGGGTAACCGGGGTGGCAGTGGACAGCGTTTCGCCCTGTTCAACCGTCCATTCGGTGTTCGGACCGGGAACATCCGCACCGCCAAGTCCGGCGCCGGGCGCCCATCCGAAGAGCGCGTAATAGGAATGCCCGGTGCCCACCGGTTCGAGAATCTGCACATTCGGCGAGTCGTCGTCGATCGCGACAGTGTAGTCCTTGAGAACCAGTTCGTCGATGCGTCCGCCGCTCAGCGAGATCGACCCCGAAAGACGCGCGGTTTCGATGGGCAGCCGCGGTGCATCCAGTGCGGTTTCGGTGCCGGTCGGGGACTGGGTTGCCGCAGTCTGAGTGGTGCCGGGCGCAATCGCCGGCGTCGATGCGGTGTCCCCTTCGACCGGCTGGACGGCCGCGGGTTCCGCCTGATCCTGCACCTGCTCCTCTGGGGGCGGGAAGAGCAGGAACCAGATGAGAATCACGACGAAGCTCAGCCCCGTTGCAATGAGCAGGTTCTTGTTCTGATCGTCCATGCGAAACCGCCGCCCTGTCCTTGGAAAGTCACCGCCGGGTTCAACAGGCAGTGCCTGCAAAGGTCAAGCCGATTCCGGGGCGATTCGGCCTTTTGTGACCAGGAACAGGCTGGGCGGGGTCGGGATGTCAGCTCGCACCGCGCCCGAGCTTTTGTGCGCCTGCGATCCGTTCCGCATGTTGCCCCGCCCAGGCGGCAAGCTGATCTGCGGGCATCGGGCGGGCGATGCCGAAGCCCTGAACGTGGTCACATCCGAGTTGCGACAGCAGCGCATGTTCCGCCACGCTTTCGACCCCTTCGGCCACGGTTTCAAGCCCGAGCCGGTCGGCCAGCCCCAGAACCGCCGCCAGCATGCGGCGCTGGTCTTCGTCGCGATCGACGCGGGTAACAAAGCTTCGGTCGATCTTGAGCCGGTGCACGGTAAACCTGCGCAGCGCGGCGATCGACGCATGCCCTGTGCCGAAGTCATCGAGGTCGATCTGACATCCAAGCTGCGACAAACCGACGATATTGCGCGCGGTAACCCCCTCGGGGCTGTCGGCGATCACGGTTTCCAGAACTTCGACCCCGAGCCGCGACGCTGGCATCGCGAAACGGTCCAGTTCCCACTTGATGCGCTCCACCAGATGGGGACTGCGCAGTTCAATGTCGGAAAAATTGACACTTACCCTGGGGATGTCGATCCCGGCGGCATCCCAGCCCCGCATCGCGGTCAGGCTGTGTTGCAGCATCACCTCGCTTAGCCGGTCAAGCTGTCTCGCCTGCTCCAGCGCGCCAAGAAATTCCATGGGGGGCACGATACCCCGTTCGGGGTGGATCCATCTGGCGAGCGCCTCGACCCCGGTGATGCGGCCCGTCGATGTGCAGATCTGGGGCTGAAACCACGGCTGGATCTGTCCCTTTGTCAGGGCGCGCTCGACTTCATCCAGCAGGGATTTGCGCGCACGGCGTTGTGCACGCATGCTGTCGGACCAGGCGCGGATCGCCGAAGGCCCCTGCGTCAGTGCCTCGGTCAGGGCGGTTTGGGCGGCTTCCACAAGCTGTGCGCCTGACGGTTTGTCCTGAAAACGCAGCGAGCCGCAAAACCCGATCGACACCGACAGATAATGCGTTCCGGTTTCGAAGCTGACCGGTTCTTCGAGCGTACGCTGAACGCGGTCCGCCAGCGTCAACAGCGCCTCAAGGTCAAGACGCGGGGATGGCGCAAGAAGGATCATGAAGCGCGAATCCCCGGTGCGCATCACCTTGTCGCCGCGCTTCATCAGGCCGCGCAGACGTTTCAGCAGCGCGCTGCGCAACGCCTGGGCGGCGGCGTCCCCGCTTTGCCGCGCGACACTGTCCAGCCCTTCGGCTTCGACCAGCAGGCAGGCGGTGGACAGGTTGACCGCCACCGCGCGATCAATGAGTTGCTGGGCCAGACCGGGGGCGGCAGCGCTGTCGACAAGGTCGGGAAGCGGCGCATCGGGATCAAGCCGATTGCGGGCGCCGCTGGAGATGCCGTACAGCGCCGGAAGCCCCAGCGCGATGGCGATCAGCATCATTTCGCCCCCAAGCCAGAACCCGGCAAGGGACAGCGCGGGAAGAAAGGCAAGCATATGCGCGCCGCGGAGCCATCCGGAGATTTGGGCCCGGCGTCCTGACAGGCCTGCCCTAAGCGTCGAATTCATCGCCACGCCCTTTCCTTGACGCATTTTCAAGGAGTAGAATTAGAACAAGGAGGTAACCTGCTTCTTAACGCAGCACAGGGATGTCATTTTTTTGCCGCTTTTCGGGCTGCGGGTTTTCAGCGTCGGGGATGTTCAGATCCAGCCCCCTGAAGTCGAACAGCCCTGGGTCAAGCATATGTGACGGACGGATATTCGTCAGCGCCTTGAACATCACCTGCCGGCGACCGGGCGCGTTTTTTTCCCATTGATCCAGAATCGCCTTCACCTGCACCCGCTGCAACCCGTCCTGCGACCCGCACAGATCGCAGGGGATGATCGGATAGTTCAGGGCGCGCGCGAATCGCTCGCAATCGGCCTCGGCCACATGGGCAAGGGGCCGGTAGACGAACAGGTCGCCCTCTTCGTTGACCAGCTTGGGCGGCATGGTCGCTAGTCGGCCACCGTGAAAGAGGTTCATGAAAAAGGTTTCCAGGATGTCATCCCGATGATGGCCCAGAACCACGGCGCAACAGCCTTCTTCGCGCGCGATGCGGTACAGGTTTCCGCGCCGCAACCGCGAGCAAAGCGCGCAGAACGTGCGCCCTTGGGGCACCTTGTCGACCACGATCGAATAGGTGTCCTGATATTCGATGCGATGCGGAACGCCCATCTTTTCCAGGAATTCCGGCAAAACGGTCGCCGGAAAGCCCGGCTGCCCCTGATCCAGATTGCACGCCAGAATATCGACCGGCAACAGTCCGCGCCATTTCAGCTCGTGCAGCACCGCCAGCAACGTATAGCTGTCCTTGCCGCCCGACAGGCAGACCAGCCAGCGCGCGCCCGGCTGGACCATGCCATAGTGTTCGATCGCCTCGCGCGTGTTCTGCACGATGCGTTTGCGCAGCTTCTTGAATTCGGTGCTCTTGGGAGCGCCGTGAAAAAGCGGGTGAATATCGTCGCCATCGTCATGCATGGGCCAGCCTTTACGAGAGCGGCGCCGATCCGGCAAGGCTCCCTGCGCGCTGTGTCGTGATGTTCTCGTGAAAGCAGTTCGTATGAAGGGGGACACGATGGAACGCGTCTTTATGGCTCGCGCCGGGGGACGGAAACGAACCTTCGGCCCGTCACTTCGGGGCGGCGCCGGAAAAATCCAGGGATATTGGCGGCGACCGGCGCATGTCGGGGACCGACGGGGTAAAAGCAGCTTTCCAAAGACGCCAGGGGCGGGACGTCGCCCCCTGACCAGCCGCGCCCCCGACTTTTACGTTCACGGGCTCTACAATGCGCAAAGTTCGGTGCTGGAACGGCATTGCAAGATCAACAAGGGGCCGCGTTCGCAGAGCATCAACAAGGCGGCGTCGGCGTTGACCGGCCCGGTGCGGATTCGGCGTTGACCCAGCTTGAAGTGCGAATGGATGCGAAACAGTCAGCCTTTCGGGGGGGGGGCGACGGCATGACCACATTCTCGGCGGGGCTTAGCACCGGAGTGACGGTGCGACGTGCCTGGGCCGTCCCATTTCATGGGGTTCATGCGGGGCGCGGGGAATTCTATGACGCGGGAGCGGAAGGACATGTTCCGCGCCATCCCGGGGCGCCATGATCGACGTGAATTCCCGTCGCGTCGGGGCGGGTTATCGGCGGGGGCAACCTGATGCCGGGGCGCCGCCGGGCGTCAGTCGGGCACGTTGTCGATGCCGCTGCCGCCCCAGGGGTGGCAGCGCAGGATGCGCCGGGCGGCGAGCCAGCCGCCCCTGAAGGCGCCGTGGGTCGCAAGCGCCTCCAGCGCGTAGGCGGAACAGGTGGGTTGAAAGCGGCAGCCATGGCCGACCCAGGGCGACCAGAGCAGCCGGTAGGCGCGCACCGGCAGGGCCAGCAGATGCGCAAGCGGACTCATGCGCCGCGACCCCGCGTGCGCGGCGCACGGCTGACTTTGGCGCCCCCGTCCGGCGCAGAGTTGCGCCCGCCCGAATGGATGCGGCGCAGCGCCTGTTCCAGATCGTCTTGCAGCGCGTCAAAGGGACGGTTCGCCGTGGCGTCTCTCCATCCGATCAGCACATAGTCCCAGCCGGGCCGCGCTTGTGTGGGCAGGATCATCCGCGCAATTTCGCGCAGCCGGCGCTTGGCGCGGTTGCGGGCCACGGCGTTGCCGACCTTCTTGGAACAGGTAAAACCGACGCGCACCGCATCGGTGCCGTCGTTCCGGTTGCGGGCCTGCAACATGAAAGATCCCGCTGGCGCGCGGTTTGCCCGCGCAGCGGCGAGAAAATCGGGGCGCTTGCGCAGGGTTTCCAGCTTGCCTGTGCGCGCATGAATAAAGGCCGCGTCGGAGGGTTCCGTCACGGCCTTTTCCGTCATCTGATCAGCCATGTTCAGGACCCGGCCTCGCCAAGGGCGAAGCGTGTGGATCAGGCGCTAAGCTGTTTGCGACCGCGTACGCGGCGCGCGTTCAGAATCTTGCGTCCTGCCTTGGTCGCCATGCGGGCGCGAAAGCCGTGGCGACGCTTGCGAACCAGGTTCGACGGCTGGAAGGTGCGTTTCATCGCGCTTCACTCCTAGTTGTCGGGCAGCCCGACGAAACCAAAAAAGAGGATTCGCAGAGCCCGTATCATTCGAAGACCGTCCTATAGGGAGGCATCGGCGGCGTGTCAAACCTCAATCTTGCGGAAAGCACGCGCCGGGCCGGAGTTCGCATCCTGATCGCGGTATCCGATCACCGCGCATCAAGGCGGCGTGAAGCCCCTCGCGCGCGGGCGCGAAATCGCCCATCCTCGCGCAATGACAAAGCCGACATCCGACACCGGGGCGCCTGGCCCCCGAAAACCCACGCTTTTGCGGCACCTGCCGCTGGCGATGATTCTGGCCATCGCCGTCGCGGGGGCCTTTACGCTGCGCGACTATCTCAGCTTCGACACGCTGCGTGACAACCGCGCGGCGCTGCTGGCCTTGCGCGACACGCATTACGCGGCACTGGCCGCGGGATTCGTGCTGGCCTACGTCGCCATTGTCGCGTTTTCCCTGCCGGGGGCTGCTGTGGCGTCGGTGACGGGGGGCTTTCTGTTCGGGCTGGGGGCCGGAACCGCCCTCAATGCCACTGCGGCCACCATTGGTGCGATGCTGATCTTTGGCGCTGCTGGCGCGGGACTGGGCAAATCCCTCGCCGCGCGGATGGACGCGTCCGAGGGCACGCTGTCGCGGCTGCGCCAAAGGCTGCGTGAAAACGAAATTCCGGTGCTCCTGCTGCTGCGTCTGGTGCCTGCGGTGCCGTTCTTTGTCGCGAATCTTGTGCCCGCGCTGGTCGGCGTGGGCCTGCGCAACTTTGCCTGGACCACGGCGGTGGGCATCATTCCCGGCGCGCTGGTCTTTACGTCCATCGGGGTCGGCGTGGGCGAGGTTTTCGACCGCGGCGAACATCCCGACCTTGGCCTTTTGTGGTCGCCGCAGGTGCTTGGCCCATTGTTGGGGCTTGCCGTGCTCGCGGCCTTGCCCATGGTGATCCGCGCCCTGCGCGGCCGTAACGACATCTGAGGGAGACCCGGAGCATGCAAACACTCAAGACCGACCTCTGCGTCATCGGCGCGGGGTCTGCGGGGCTGTCCGTCGCGGCAGGGGCGGCGCAGATGGGCGCCAGCGTGGTGCTGGTGGAAAAGGGCGAGATGGGGGGCGACTGCCTCAACCACGGCTGCGTGCCCTCGAAAGCGCTGATTGCGGCGGCGCACCGGGCCCATGAGATGACACAGGGCGCGCCGTTCGGCATCGCGCCCGAGGTGCCACGCGTCGACTACGCCGCCGTGATGGACCATGTCGCCGAGACCATCGCGCGCATCGCGCCGATGGACAGCCAGCAGCGGTTCGAAGGTTTCGGAATCAATGTGATCCGCGCCCACGCCCGCTTTGTCTCGCCCCGCGAGATCGACGCCGGGGGCACGCGTATCGCCGCGCGCCGCTTTGTGGTGGCCACAGGGTCGTCGCCGATGGTTCCGCCGATTCCGGGGCTGGCGGATGTGCCTTACCTGACCAACGAATCCCTTTGGTCGCTGCGGCAACGCCCCGAACACCTGCTGGTCATCGGGGGCGGGCCGATCGGCCTTGAAATGGCGCAGGCCCACCGGCGGCTCGGCAGCGCCGTCACGGTGATCGAGGCGGGGCGGGCACTGGGCCGCGAAGACCCCGAAATGGCGGCGATCGTGCTGGAGCGCCTGCATGCCGAAGGGGTGCGCATCCTGGAAAACACCACGGTCGGCGCGGTACGCCCCGGCATCCAGGTGCAGGCCGGCGACGAAACCCTGCACGGATCGCATCTGCTGGTGGCCGCCGGTCGAAAACCCAACACCGACGGGCTGGGGCTTGACGTTGCCGGGGTCGAAACCTCCCCGTACGGCGTGCAGGTGGACGGCGGCCTGCGTACGACAAATCGCCGCATCTACGCGATCGGCGACATCGCGGGGGGCGGTTTTACCCACGTTGCGGGCTATCACGCCGGTCTCGTGGTGCGCAGCGCCCTTTTCGCGCTGCCGGCAAAGGCCCGTCCGCAGATCCTGCCCCGCGCCACCTATACCGCGCCAGAACTGGCTCAGGTCGGCCTGACCGAGGCCGAGGCCCTTGCAAAACATGGCGACAGGCTGGAGGTGTATCGCCTGCCCCACGATCACAATGACCGCGCCGTCGCTCAGCGCGCCACGCAGGGCCTGCTCAAGCTGATGGTCGTCAGGGGGCGCCCCGTCGGCGTGTCCATCGCCGGTGCGCAGGCGGGCGAATTGATCGGCACATGGGCGCTGGCGTTGTCCGCCGGGCTGAAGCTTGGTGCCTTGGCGGGGGCGGTCATGCCCTATCCGACCGTGGGGGAGCTTAACAAACGCCTTGCGGGAACTTATTTCACTCCTCGTCTGTTTGAAAACGAAACAGTGAAAAAAGTTACAGGACTGGTGCAGCGCTGGCTGCCCTAGGGGACAGCAGGACCCATATGCTCAATTCGCTCTCTGGCCGATTTCTGGTGCTCACGGCGGTGTTCGTGATGCTGGCCGAGGTGCTGATCTTTCTGCCCTCGATGGCGCGCTTCCGTGAGGATTACCTGACGGATCGGCTGGAACGCGCGCAGATCGCGTCGCTGGCGCTGCTGTCGGTCGACACGATCGACCCGGACATCGAGGCAGAGCTGCTGGCCAACGCCGAGGTCTACAACGTGGCGCTGCAACGCAATTTGACACGCGAACTGATCCTGTCATCCCCCATCCCCGGTCCCGTGGCGGCAACCTACGATCTGCGCGACGCCAGCGCGCTGATCCTGATGCGGGACGCGATGGTGCGACTGGTGGATGCCGAGCCACGGTTGATCCGTGTCATCGGCCACCCCTCGCGCCAGGCCGGAGATCTGATCGAAGTCACCATGCAAAGCGCGCCGCTGCGCCATGCGATGATCGAATACGCGCTGCGTATCCTGATCCTGTCGGCGGTGATTTCGGTGATTACGGCGGTCTTGCTGTTCCTTGCGGTGCGCCGTCTGCTGGTCAAACCGATCAAGGGCGTCGTGGCGCAGATGCAAATCTACGCAGAGGCCCCGGAAGACGCGCGTCGCATCATCAAGCCCCGGTCCCGCGTCCGCGAATTGCGCGAGGCCGAAGAGGCGCTGAAATCTCTCGAAACCCAGCTTTCCGCCTCGTTGCGGCAAAAGGAACGGCTGGCCCAGTTGGGCGGTGCCGTGGCGCGGGTCAGCCACGATCTGCGCAACATCCTGACCTCGGCGCAGCTGTTCACCGACCGTATCGAGACGTCCGAGGACCCGGCGGTCAAGCGGCTGGCGCCCAAGCTGGTCGGGTCGATCACCCGCGCCGTGTCGCTGTGCGAAACCACGCTGGCCTTCGGCAAGGCCGAGGAACCGGCGCCGGTGCTGACACAGTTCAATCTTGCCGAGCTGGTCTCCGAGGTGGTCGAGGCCGAACGCCTTGCCATCGGCGAGCACGACCTGAGCCTGTCCGAAGACATCCCCGCCTCGCTTCAGATCCGCGGCGACCCCGAGCAGCTTTACCGCGTGATCGGCAACCTGGTGCGCAACGCACGTCAGGCGATCCTGGGGTCGGGTCAATCGGGCGAGATAAACGTCGCCGCGCGCGAAGACGACGAGGCGTGGGTGATCGAGGTCACCGACACCGGCCCCGGCCTTCCCCCCAAGGCCCGCGAACACCTGTTCAAACCGTTTCAGGGCGGCGCGCGCAAGGGCGGTGCTGGCCTGGGGCTTGCCATCGTGGCCGAGCTTGTACGCAACCACGGCGGCACGCTGCGTCTGGCGCGCAGCAGCGAGGCGGGGTCGTGTTTCGAGATCCGCCTGCCCATGGGCGATATGGGGTAGGGCGGCGGGGCGAACGACCGGCGTGCCTCTGACACCGTCGCCTTGCCTTGAACGATCCCGATCACCGGAGCAGAGGTGCGTTCGCCTGTCCGCCGGTCGATGCTGCCGTCCAGCGTCAGGGTCACCGCGCGTTCTCCTTGACAGCCCGACCACGTTTCCACCGGGTCGAGACACGGGCCTTCTGACGGGGGGACGCGCCGTCGGCTGGCGATGGAATTGCGCCGGTGAAGAGGTCGGCGTAATCCGCATCGGCACTGACCGGCTGCGCCTGATCTATCGGACCAGAACGCATGGCGATCATTCGGACCATATCCCGGAGCAACTGGACGCCACGCCCTGTCATCTTGGCGCCGAGCGGTATCGGTTTCAATGCCCGGCGCGGGGGGCGGTCGTCGTGCGGCGCTTCTTTACGGCGGGGCGGGGTTCGCCGCTTGCAGCTGCCACGGGCTTGCCTACCCATCGCAGCAAGGATGCGTCTGATCGCCTGACGCGGCGCGCAGAAAAGATCCGCCCCCGGCTTGGACGGGAGCCGGCGTACGCGACGGCGGGCGCGCAAGACTTCCTTGATACCCGGGGTGGTTCGAGGGCAACGGCGTGGCGCTGGCCTATTTCCATGCGGACGGCGCGCTCTTCGTCTCGAATCGGGGGGTGACGCCGGACGGAGATCCGCCCCCTGCGGGCGAAGCGGAGATCCCCTCCGACATGACCCTGACCGGCGCCACGGACAATCCGGCCTGGATCGGGGGCGACGGGGTCTGCTTCCTCTGCATCAACGACACCGGCGAGATCGGCCTCGCTCAGTGCCGCCGTCTGCAGCACCGCCGCGAACCTGTCACGCGAGGTTCAGCCCTCCGGGCCAGCGTCAGCATCGGGTAGCAGCTGCCCCTTGCTGCGCGCCTCAGCCCGCCACTGGTGCCGCGCCGCCTCGGAAATGCCTTCCTCCTGCGACAACTGCCGAATGGCCATGCTGTTGGGCGGCAGCGTCCGCTTCAGCATCGCAGATTTGCGTTCCGGTGAATATTCCACGTCATTGTCCTGTCCCGCCCACCCGAGACACAGAGGAAAAGTCGCGCAGCGGACAATTTCGCTGACATAAGGGGACTCCTGTGCCTCTCGCCTTGATGGGAACACCTTGGATTTGGGCACGCCGCGCCGCGCCACCTGCGCTTGCCAGCCCTTCCCGATCCTGGTTTTCGCCGCCATTCCACGCGATTTCCCAGATGCGTAATTTGCGGGGAAGCAGGGCGACGGATCTTATCCATTTGAGGAGGCCATTAGGCGCACGCGGCCAGATTACCCGACTGTTTCCAGCCATTCTTGCGCATTTCGGTGCATGTGGGTGTAGGTATTGGTGCCCAGGAGAGGACTCGAACCTCCACGGCCTTGCGGCCACTGGCACCTGAAGCCAGCGCGTCTACCATTCCGCCACCTGGGCACAGGTGGTGAAGGGGCGTTTAATGTTGGCAGCAGGGACTGTCAACGGACTTTTCGAATTGTTTTCGCAGTTTCGCGGCGCGACCTTGTCGTGCCTCTCGGGGGGCTGTATTCAGGGCGCAAGACCCGCACGATAGGAGCCAGCAAGATGAGCAAACTCGTCACGATCTACGGGGGGTCCGGCTTTGTCGGACGCCATATCGCGCGGCGTATGGCCAAGCTTGGCTGGCGCGTTCGCGTTGCGGTCCGGCGTCCGAACGAAGCTCTTTTCGTCAAGAGCTACGGGGCCGTCGGTCAGGTCGAGCCGGTGCAGTGCAACATCCGCGACGACGCTTCGGTGCGGGCGGTGATGCAGGGCGCGGATGCGGTGGTGAACTGCGTCGGCACGTTCGATGCCAAGGGCAAGAACAGCTTTGAGGCGATCCAGCATCAGGGGGCCGAGCGGGTCGCCCGGCTTGCGGCTGCCGAAGGCGTTGCGCGCATGGTACAGATTTCGGCCATCGGCGCCGACGCGGACAGCGCCAGTGACTACGCGCGCAGCAAGGCGCAGGGCGAGCAGGCCGTGCTGAACCACATGCCCGATGCTGTGATCCTGCGGCCTTCGGTGATTTTCGGCCCCGAGGACAGCTTTTTCAACCGCTTCGCCGGCATGTCGCGCATGGGGCCGGTGCTGCCGTTGGTCGGGGCGGACACGAAATTTCAACCGGTGTATGTGGATGACGTGGCCCATGCCGCCGTTCTGGGCGCGACGGGCAAGGCCGCTGCGGGCATTTACGAACTGGGTGGCCCGGATGTCGGCACCTTCCGGGCGTTCATTGAGCAGATGCTGACGGTGATTCGCCGCCGCCGCTGGATCGTGAACATCCCGTTCGGGATCGCGTGGGTGATGGGCAAGGGGTTCGAAACCCTCGCCGGGCTGACAGGTGGGCTGTTTCCGGCGCCGATCACAAGCGATCAGGTCGCAAGCCTGAAATCCGACAATGTGGTGTCGCAGGGGGCGAGGGGGTTTGCCGATCTCGGGATCACACCGACCTCGTCCGAGGCGGTACTGCCGGATTACCTGTGGCGCTTTCGCCCTTCGGGTCAATATGACCTTATCAAGGAATCCGCCCGGCATATGCGGGCTGACTGACGCCTGGCGACAAACGCGGGTGAGGGGCTTGCCGTCGCGGACAAGGACGAACGGCCGCCCGCCGATGATCAGTGCAGGCGTTTCAGGCGCCCGAGCTGGGCGCCGATGCGGCAACCCGGCGGGGGGGCTGCCGACACATCGGTCTGATCGCCAAGCCAGCTTTGGCAGGCCTCGACCAGGGCGCATCCCTGACAAGAGGCGACCATCCGTGCGTAGCCATCAGGTTCCAGCCTGCCTCGGCGCATTTCGTTCGACAGGTTGAGTCCCATGACTCGCGCGACGCTGCGGGTCATCCAGAAATGCCGGGCGGAATCTCGAAGATCATGTGCCATATCGCTACTCTTGCAGCCGGTTCCGCAGACTTGCGAAATGCGCGCGGTTGACGCAATCATGCGGCGTGTCGCGCAGCGCCTGTTCGGGATCGTCCAGCCAGCGCCGGCATCCATCCGCCCAGGCGCAACCCCGGCAGCGCTGTACCATCCCGGCCCAGTCATCCGATGTCAGATGCCCCTGATCCAGGGCGGCGACCAGATCTGTGCCGTTCGCCCGCGCCATGCGCAGGACGCGCCAGTAGTGATCGGTGCGATCCCCCAGAGGTCTGGGGCGGCGCGGCGTTTGTTTGGGGCGGCGATCGGGCACGGTTCTGGTTTCTCCCATCGGTTGGGACGCTTTGGGTCAGATGTCGCGCAATGCGTCGAACAGCGCGACGTTCCGGCAGTATCCGGGCGCCTCGGGGGCGGTTTCGTGCTGCGACGCAAGCCAGCTTTCGCAGGCACAGGGCTGGGTGCAATTGGTGCAGCTGAGCACGGCGTCTTCGACCTGCGACAGGCTGAGGTTGCCGCGCAGGATCTGTTCGTCCAGATCGACGCCAAGGGCGCGTGCCATGTGATCGACAAGCGTGGCGTGGCGGGCGAATTGGGTGGGGTCGGGCATGTCTTCATTCTCCCTGCTGGGTATGGAATGATCATGCGCCATGCCTAGCAGCACAGCCCTGACTTGCCTTTGATGCATGTCAATGCCCCGCCGTCGCGTCAGGCGGCAGAGGGTTTTGGCGCTGCGCGGCGACCGTCAGTTGGTGGTGGTGTAGGCCTGCACGGTGCGTCTTACGATCTCGACCCGCGCGGCGTTGGGCGGGTGCGAGCCGAGAAAACGGTCGCCGGGGTCGGGGATACGGGCGAAAAAGGCCGCGCCCTTCAGTGGGTCGTACCCGGCCTGTAACGCAATGATCGTGCCCAGTTGGTCGGCCTGAAGCTCGTATTCCTTGGAAAAGGTGCGCGCCCCGACCGAGGCACCGAATTCCTCGGCCGAACGCACCGCCGCGGCGTCCGCGCCGGACATGGCGGCCAGCCCCGAAAAGATGATCGCGCCGACGGCGGCGTCTTCTTCGACGCGGGCAAGGTGCCCCAGGATGTGATGCGCCGATTCATGGCTCATGACAAAGGCCAGTTCGTCGGCGTTCTCGACCGACGCGATCATCGCAAGGTTGAACGCGAGAATCGGCCGGCCCTGAGCGTCCAGCGTCTGAAAGGCGTTCGGTTCGGACGCCGGGCGGTCGTCGATGACGATGAGAAAGTCGCAATTCAGCCCGGTGGTGGTGCGGCGGCACTGATCCTCGGCCATCGGTTCGACGGTGCTGGCGACGGCGATGAACTGGCGGGTCGCCTGCTCGGCGCGCGCGCGGGCGGGGCCGACCGAAACGGGATTGGCCGATGCGGGATTGTCCGGCATGGTGGCGACCGGAATCGCCTCGCAGGCGGCGAGCAGTAGAAAGATCAGCGGCAGAATGCGGCGCATGGCAGGCGGGGCCTTGTTCGAGGAGTCGGAGCCCGGAGCATAGGCGCCCGCGTCCGCCGGCGCCAGATGCGCCGCGCGGCACGGGTGGATTTCGGGGATAGGCAGGGGCGGACCATCCGGTTAGGCTGGGGCCATGTTCAGCATCGAGCACGAATTTGACGCCACGGTTGTCACCCTTGTCGACGAGGGCAAAGCGCCCTTGCAGGAAGACGTCATCGTCTCGGGATTCGAGGAATGCATCACCGTCGAGCAATACGATCCGCGCACCGATCAGGTGCATCGAATCACCCTGTCGATGACACAGATGCACGATCTTGCCGCGGCCCTGTCGCTGCCCGAAGGCGTCTATGTGCGGAGCAAAGACGGTTGAGCGTTACGGCGCGATTCGGAACAGCTTGTCGCGGGAGGTGGCGCCACGCACCAGCGTCAGCCGCGATTTCGGCACGCCAAGCGCCCGGGCCAGCAGTTTATGCACCGCCGCATTGGCCTTGCCGTCTTCGGGAACCGCGGTGACAAAGACCCTGAGCGTGCCGTCGTCTTCGGCGCGGATCGCGTTGCGCGACGCTTTCGGTGTAACCCGTAGCGCAAGCGTGACGCCGGGCTGGGCAAGGTGTGCAAGGGGCGGGCTGGCCATGGGGGGCTCCGGTTCGGGCAGGGGCTGGGCTAGCAGGGCGCGCGGCGGCGGACAACGCAGGAGGTTGAAACCCGTGTCCCGAAGTCTGACATAGGGGCAGAGATTTCCAAGGAGATGCGCATGCCCGATCCAAACCCTGCCGCGATGGCGTTTCTGCTGAGCCGGCGGTCGCGCCCGGTCAAGACGCTGACCGCCCCGGCGCCGGATCGCGCAGCCCTGTTGCCGATCCTGACGGCGGCGGCGCGCACACCGGACCATGGCAAGCTGGAACCGTGGCGCTTTGTCGTTGTGCAGGGCGCCGCGCTGAACCGGCTGGCTGATGCCGCAGACGCGCGCGGCGCGGCGCTGGGTCTGGCGAGCGATGTCGCCGCAAAGGGGCGCAAGCAATTCGCCGACAGCCCGTTATGCGTTGCCGTGATCGAATCGCCCAAGGACAGCCCCAAGGTGCCGGCGCTCGAACAGACGTATTCCGCCGGGGCCGCGTGCCTCGCGCTGTTGAACGCGGCGCTTGCCAGCGGCTGGGGCGCCAACTGGCTGACTGGCTGGGTTGCCGAAGATCGCGATTTTGTCGAGCATTCTTTTGGCCTTGCCCCAAATGAACGCATCGCGGGTTTTGTGCATATCGGCACCGAAACCTCGGCCCCGCCGGACCGTCCGCGCCCGGATCTGGAGGCCATCGTGACCTGGGTCGACGCATGATCCCCGGCGCGGTTCTGGCCGCCATCGCCCAGATCGGAGACCCGCGTTTCCGTTCGGTCCTGCTCAAGGGGCTGAGCATCACGGTGGGCATTTTCGTCGCGATCTATCTGCTGTTCGTACAGGGGATCGGCTGGTTCATCGGCGATGACGTGACCCTGCCCTGGATCGGCACGGTGACCTGGGTCGACGATGCGATCAGCTGGGGCGCGATCCCGCTGATGTTGTTGTTGTCGGTGTTTCTGATGGTGCCCGTTGCCTCGGCGGTGACGGGGTTGTTTCTGGATGACGTGGCGCAGGCGGTCGAGGACCGGCATTTCCCCGCGCTGCCTGCGGCGAACGATCCCGGTCTGATGGAAAACATTCGGGATTCGCTGGGCTTTCTGGGGGTGCTGATCGTCGCCAATATCGTGGCGCTGGTGCTGTACCTGATGCTGCCGCCGCTGGCGCCGTTCATCTTCTGGGGGCTGAACGGGTTCCTGTTGGGACGCGAATATTTCACCCTCGCGGCGATCCGCCGGGTGGGGCGCGAGCGTGCGGCGCGACTGCGCAGGCGCTATTTGCCGGCGATCTGGATCGCGGGTGTTTTGATGGCGGTGCCGCTGACCGTGCCGCTGCTGAACCTGTTCGTTCCGATTCTGGGGGCGGCGACCTTCACCCACCTGTTTCACCGGCTCGAAGCGCGCGCCGCGCGGCGCTGACGCCTACAGTTCGGGGCGCGGCGTCATGCGGTTGAACATCCAGCCGTCCAGATCGCGCACCGTGACGATCCCCGACAGGATCACCCATGCCGCGATGGCCCAGATCAGCGCGGCGATGGCGGTGGTGATCAGCGCCTTGCGGCGCAGGTTGTGCACCTCGGGACTGCTGGAATGGGTGCCCTGCACGACCTCGCCGCGATCGCCTTGGGTTTCCAGCCGAAACGGGATGACGCAGAGAAAGGTCATGAACCAGATCACCGCAAACAGAACGAGGCCTGAAACCGGGTCCATCAGACCTGTTCCAGCTCGACAAGCGTGCCCTGGAAATCCTTGGGATGCAGGAACAGGACGGGCTTGCCATGGGCGCCGATCCTGGGCTCGCCGGTGCCGAGAACGCGCGCGCCCTGGCTTTTCAGATGGTCACGGGCGGCGATGATGTCGTCGACCTCGTAGCAGACGTGGTGCATGCCCCCCGACGGGTTCTTGTTCAGAAACGCCTGGATCGGAGAGTCGTCGCCCAGCGGGTAAAGCAGTTCGATCTTGGTGTTCGGCAATTCGATGAACACCACCGTGACGCCGTGGTCGGGTTCGTCCTGCGGGGCGCCGACGGACGCACCAAGCGCGTCGCGGTACTGGGCTGCCGCCGCGTTCAGGTCGGGAACGGCGATGGCAACATGGTTCAGGCGACCGATCATGGCTCTCTTTCCTCCTTGAGATGACGCTCGCGTTATCGCGCATGGCGCGAAGGCTCACAAGATGGGTGCGTCATTAACCGCGCATTAGGAACAATTCGCGAAGACTATGAACGACCCTTGATGGAGGACGTGATGACCGACTCGGATGGCCTGACTTCAATCCCCCGCCCCACAGCCACCCGGCCGCTGCTGGGCATGACCGTACTCGTGGTGGAAGACAGCCGCTACGCCTGCGATGCGATGCGCCTGTTGTGCCTGCGCAGCGGTGCGCGAATCCGGCGGGCGGATTGCCTGCAATCGGCGCGGCGGCATCTGCATGTCTATCGGCCCACGGTGGCGGTGATCGACCTTGGCCTGCCCGATGGGTCGGGGGCCGACCTGATCGCGGACCTGGCGGACACGATGCCCCGGATCTCGGTGATTCTGGGCACCAGCGGAGATTCGTTTGCCGAAGACGTGGCGCTGGCGGCGGGCGCCGACGGTTTCCTGGCCAAGCCGGTCGACAGCGTGATGGCCTTTCAGACGATGATTATTTCAAAACTGCCACCCGAACGGCAGCCGCGCGGCGTGCGGATGGTGTCGGACGATCCCGTGCATCCCGATCCGCTGGCCTATCGTGACGACATGGCACATGCGGCGGATGTGCTGGGCGGTGACAGCGACGCGCGGACGCTTGACTATGTGACGTCCTTCCTGCGTGGCGTGGCGTTCAGTGCGGGCGATCATGCGCTGGTCACTGCCGCCGAAGGGCTGGCGGGCGCGCGGGTCGAGGGGCGGCCGACCAAGCCTGACATCGCCCATATCGCAAGGCTGGTTCAGGATCGCCTCGCGCAGCGCGTGGCGATCTAGCCGCCGGTCATCAGACCGGCCGCGCCCCAAAAGATTGGCGCACCCGCGTTCCGTCCGCACATGCCCCGCTCAGGGTCGACGCCGTTGCAGACTGCTGGCCTACGCACAGGGCCTGATCGGTCGCACATGCCGGTCTTGTTCGCCGGAGGCCCAGGCCCGACAGATGGTTGCGCCGGTGGATGCCGTGGCGGGCCCGATTGGTGTCTTGCCGCCGCAGTGAGCGAAAGCTGCGTGCGCTCGTGGTTCATGTCGCGGCCGATATAGATCGAATTGGAACGGGCCAGATCGGTCCTGACGTGATGGCTTTGTTGCACAAATCGGTTGAAGGGCGGACTTCCCCTTTCCCCGGTCGGGCTTATCCTACGGCCTCGGTGACAGGTATGCCAAGCGCGGTGTAGCGGTTGCGCACGGCGATGCGGATTTGGATTTCCGCAACCTGCCGATCAAAGTCCCGGGCCATGACGGATTGACCCAACAGCTTGATGCAGTTCATCTTGCTCTCGACGCGGCTCCGGTGGTGGTAGCCGGCCAGCCGTCGCCGGAGAGCCTTTCCCAGGGATCGCGACGCATTGACCGCTTCGTTGCGGGCGACTGCGTCGGCACTTGTGGGCTTGCAGGGTTTGGCGTTCTTGCGCAGCGGAATGACGGTATGGGCGTTACGTGCGGTGATCGCGTCCCGGCACTTGCGCGTGTCACAGGCCCCATCGGCCGTGACCGCTCTGATATCCTGACGGGTGGTATTTGGCTCGGCAGTTCCGGCAGCATGGGTGCATCGCCGACATTTCTGGTCGTGATCTCCACGGCCCGAACCTCCAGTGTTTCGTCGTCGATCCCCTTCTCGGCGAATGTACCATTCGCCTGCCGGGCAATGGATGTGTCTCTTGCGCCAGACACGCCGCCTGAGACCGCCGTGCTTGCGGGCGTTCGACGCGCCTTCCCCCTCGGCCTTGCTACCGGTGCTATCGATGAGAAGGTTGAGCGGGCCGGTTCCGCCGCGATATGGCAGGCTGACATTCAGTGTTTTCTGGCGGCGGCACAGCGCGCTGAAA
>NZ_QLMG01000043.1 GCF_003259905.1 Salipiger aestuarii
AAGGTCGGGGAACCCGGACTGCTTGCCCTCGATGATCCCTTTCGCGAAATCGATGGCCCGCGCGACGCCCCGAGCAATGGCAATCCCGAACTCCGCGGCCAGGCTCCGGAGCATGTTGATCAGCTGGGTGCGCTGCCGAACCACGAAATCCCGTGCGCGATGCAGGGAGAGAAGAGCCTGCTGGTCCTCGGACTTGATCTCGACAAAGCGCATCGTCGGTCGCGTCACGGCTTCGCAAATGGCCTCTGCATCGACAGCATCGGACTTGCCCCGTTTCACGTAGGGTTTGACGTACATCGGCGGCATCAGCCGAACAGTATGACCGAGCTTCGTAAGCTCGCGGCCCCAGTGGTGGCTCGATGCGCAGGCCTCGATGCCAATGAGGCAGGGCGACAGTCGCTCGAAGAAGGCCAGCACCTGCGCCCGGCGCAAAGGCCGATTGAAGGCAACTTCTCCGGTCTCGGTAACTCCGTGGACATGGAAGATGTTTTTGGCCAGGTCGAGGCCGACAGTGGTAACTTGCATGGGGTGGCTCCTCTCAATTGCAGATTCTGACACCTGCAGTATGGCGCATCGCGACGCCGGGAGCGGGAGCCATCCACCCCATCTGCTTTGTCGTCGTCGGATCGAACCTGACCACGGTCGGGTTGTCCAGCGTGCCGCCAAAAAGTCCGACCATGTCGGGCCATCTGGCGTAGGTCATGTACAGCCTGGTGCCGCAGTCGCGGCAGAAATGCAGGTGAACGGCCTTGCCGCTGCCTTCGGGCACATGCGTATAGCTGGCCGCACCGCCCCTGGTCAGGTGGAAGTCCGACATCGGCGCGACCGGCAGGATCAGCTGCGCACCGCCCGTGGCGCGCTGGCAGAACCTGCAACAGCAGATCGTCGTCCGGGCGGGTTTTCCCGTCAATCCGTAGGCGACAGCTTCGCAAAGGCAGCGTCCCGTGAGTCCGGCCATGGTCTCGTCCTTTCGCTACATCGCTCCACCCGGCGCGCAGCCCGGGGGCGGGGCGACGCGCAAGGCACCCCCGCCAGCGCGCAAAAAGATCCCCTTGGTCCATCGGGGCGGGAACCAATTGCCGCCCCGCGCCGTTACCCAGTCAGACGCCGGGGCAACGCCCGGCAAAAAATTTGACAAGGGGTTATATAATGACCGGACTCGGTTGGCTTGCAGCCATCATCGTCGGCGGTATCGCCGGCTGGCTGGCGGAACAGTTCATGAAATCCAACATGGGCATCCTTATGAACATCATTCTCGGCATCGTCGGCGCGGTCGTTCTCAACGCGATCCTGATGTTCATCGTTGGCAGCACCCTGGGTGGCTGGATCGGCCAGCTTATCATCGGCTTCATCGGCGCCTGCATCCTCATCGCCATCGCACGGGCCTTCCGCCGCTCGACCTGACCGGCGGTCCTTGTACCACTCACGCGACATTTCTGGCCGCGCGTCCTGACCGACGCGCGGCCATTGCCGTGCCGCCCCCTTGATATCAGCCATTTCCATGCCACCTCCCATGCCATCCGGGGCCCCATGATTTCCGATCTTTCTCTTGCCTATCTGCTGGGCTTGTTCGCGCTGGCGGGGTCTGCCGTGGTTGCCGCTTCGGTGCGCGCCACGGCGCTGGCCGATATCATTGCCGACCGCACCCGGCTGGGCGAAGCGATGGCGGGCGGGGTGTTGCTGGGCGGCGCCACGTCGCTGTCGGGGGTGGTCGTCTCGGTCAGCGCCGCCGCCGGCGGAGACGCCAGTTTCGCCATGTCCAACGCGGTGGGCGGCATCGCCGCGCAGACCCTTTTTCTGGCGGTGGCGGATCTGCTGCACCGGCGTGTCAACCTGGAACACGCCGCCGCCGAGCCTGCGAACCTGTTCCAGGCGGTGATGTTGCTGATCCTGCTCAGCATGCCCATCGCGGCCATGGCGGGGCCGGACATCGCCTATTTCGGCGTCTCGCCGGTGTCGGTGGTGATGTTCCTCGGCTACCTCTGGGGCGTCAAGCTGTCGTCCACGGTCAGCGACGCCCCGATGTGGCGCCCGGTCGAAACCCGTGATACGCGTGTCGACGAACCCGACGCCGACAGCAACCCCGGCGCGCCGGTCACCAGGCCCGCGCTGATCTTTGCCGCGCTGGTGGCGGTCATGGGGCTGTCGGGCTGGGTCATCAGCCAGGTGGCGGGCGAATTCATCACCCGGTTCGATCTGTCGTCCAGCCTGGTGGGCGCGCTGATGACCGCCGTCATCACATCGTTGCCAGAGCTTGTCACCACGCTTGTCGCGGTGCGCCTGGGGGCGCTGCAACTGGCGGTCGGGGGCATCATCGGCGGCAATACGTTCGACACGCTGTTCCTGGTGTTTTCCGATGTGGCCTATCGCGACGGGTCGATCTTTCAGGCGGCGAGCGACGCCGATCTGTACTGGCTGGCCACCGGCATGCTGATGACCGCGATCCTGCTGGGCGGGCTGATCCTGCGCCAGCGCGAAGGCCCGGCCAGCATCGGCATAGAAAGCGTGCTGCTGATCGCCGTCTACGCCTGCGCGGTGGCGGTCGCGTTGCTCGCCTGACCGCTTGACAGGCGCGCGGGCGTCGGGCAACAGCGCGCGGATGACAAGGAAACCGTCGAAACAGCAAGTTTTTACCCTCGTGGTCGAGGTCGGTCGCAAGGCCGGCGACGGGCTGCCCGATGACAGCACCGGCGCGGGACTGATGTGCTACGCCTCTGGCGTCGATGAGGCCGAGGCCGTGCGCGAGACCGTCGCCATCCTCAAGCAGGCGGATATGTCGCCGCTGGATGTCACCGGCTATGGCACGCTGGACGAGCGCATCGAACAGGGGCACGAGATCGACGACGACGAACGCGCGCTGATGACCCGCGCCCTGCTGGAAAATTCGGTGATCGTGGCGCAGGTGACGCCGTTTTTCAACGAAGGCTGACGCGCCGGTCTAGGCGCGGCGCACGCGGTCGCCCGGCCGATCGCCCCCGGCGAAGAGCGCGCCAAGGCCGCCCGCGCCGGGTCCGCAGCGGGTCGGCCCCCGCGTGGCGGTCGTTGGCCGTTTCCGGCCGCTTTGGGCGCCTGTCCTGCCCCGGATGGCGCGCGCGCCGGCGCCGCGGCAGGCAGTGCCAAGGCAGCACAGGCGCGCCCTCTGCGCGCCATTTGCCCTTTGTCCCGCGGGGCTGTAGCCGTTGGGCAACAAAACATCCCGGAGCCGCCCCATGACCACCGATCCCGTCCGTCTGACCGCCGACCTTATCCGCTGTCCCACCGTCACCCCCGCCGAGGGCGGCGCGCTGGTGCTGCTTCAGGACCTGCTTGAAGCGGCGGGCTTTGTCTGTACGCGGGTCGACCGGGGCGAGACGCCGAACCTGTTCGCCCGATGGGGAGACAAGGGCCACGCTCGCAGCTTCGGGTTCAACGGCCATACCGATGTGGTGCCGGTGGGCGACCGCGACGCATGGACAGCCGACCCCTTCGGCGCCGAAATCCGCGACGGCGTGCTGTACGGGCGCGGCGCGACGGACATGAAATCCGGCGTCGCGGCCTTTGCCGCCGCCGCCGTGGATTTCGTCGCCCGAACGCCCCCGGAGGGCGCCATCGTGCTGGCCATCACCGGCGACGAAGAAGGCGACGCCACCGACGGCACCATCGCGCTGCTCGACTGGATGGAGGCCGAGGGCGAGACCATGACCGTGTGCCTCGTGGGCGAACCCACCTGCCCCGACAGGATGGGCGAGATGATAAAGATCGGCCGCCGCGGATCCATGAACGCGTGGTTCACCGTCACCGGGCGGCAGGGCCATTCCGCCTATCCGCACCGCGCGCTCAACCCGCTGCCCGCTCTGGTGCGGCTGATGGACCGACTGGCAAGCCACGAACTGGACAGCGGCACCGCCCATTTCGACCCCTCGACACTGGCTGTGGTCACCGTCGATACCGGCAACCCGGCCACCAACGTGATCCCGGCGCAGGCCCGCGCCACCGTCAACATTCGCTTCAACGACACGCACAGCGGGGCGTCGCTTTCGGAGTGGCTGCAAACCGAGGCGGCGCGGATCGACGCCACCTTCGGCACCACCACCGAAACCCGAATCCGCATCTCGGGCGAAAGCTTTCTGACCCCCCCGGGGGCGCTGTCGGGGCTGGTCAGCGCCGCCGTGCGTGCCGAAACCGGCATCACCCCCGAACTGTCGACGACGGGGGGCACGTCGGATGCGCGCTTTGTCAGATCGCACTGCCCGGTGGTGGAATTCGGCCTTGTGGGCAAGACCATGCACCAGGTGGACGAATGCGTGCCCACGGCGCAGATCGACCAGCTCAAGGCGATCTACACGCGCATTCTGGCAGAGTATTTCGCGGCCTGACGCGTCACCGTTCTGCGGCAATCCGCTGCACTGCCGGAACCCTTCCGGCCGCTGCGCCGTTGGCCATCAGCAATGCGAGGGGACAGCACATGACGGATCTTACCTGCGACGTGGCGGTGATCGGCGCCGGAACCGCCGGGCTCGCCGCCGAGCGCAGCGCGCGCAAGGCCGGCGCGACCACGCTGCTCATTGATCCCGCATTCAACGGCACCACCTGCGCCACGGTGGGCTGCATGCCGTCCAAACTGCTGATCGCCGCCGCCCGAACGGCGCATGAGGCACGCAACGCGGGCGCCCTTGGCATCCGCACGCAGGTGGACATCGACGGCCCCGCCGTGATGCGGCGCCTGCGCGCCCTGCGCGACGATTTCGTCAGCGCGACGCGCGCCGGTATCGACAGGCTGCCCGACGGCGTCCGCATCACGGGGCGCGCGCATTTTACCGGCCCCGACAGGCTCGCGCTTGGCGACGGGCGCAGCATCAGAGCCGGGGCGATCGTCATCGCCACGGGGTCGTCGCCGATGATCCCGCCACCCTACCGGGATCTGCCGCACCACCTGCTGACCAATGAAACGATCTTTGAGCTTCGGGATCTGCCAAAAAGCCTTGCCGTCGTCGGGGCCGGCCCGATCGGTCTGGAACTGGCGCAGGCCATGGCGCGCCTCGGCGTGCGCGTGGCGCTGTTCGATCATTCCGACCGGCTTGGCGGCGTGCGCTGCGACGATGTCCACGACGCCCTGAAACGGACGCTTGCCCGCGACATGGATCTGCATCTGGGGTCCGACCCGGCGCCCTCGGTGCAAGATGGCACGCTGCGGATCGACTGGGGCACGGGGGCAGAGACCTTTGACAAGGTGCTGGTCGCCACGGGTCGTCCCCCCGACATCGCCGGGCTGAACCTTGCCGCTACCGGCCTTGCGCTGAACGACAGGGGCATGCCCGACATCGACCCCGAAAGCCTGCAATGCGGCGATGCGGCGATCTTTGTCGCCGGAGACGCCAACGCCGTGCGCCCGCTGCTGCACGAGGCTTCGGACGAAGGGGCCACCGCCGGACGCAACGCTGTTTCCTATCCCGCCGTGTCCCGCCCGGACCGTGAGGTGCCGCTGGCCATCACCTTTACCGACCCGCCGCTTGTCACCGTGGGCGCGGCGCCCACGCGCAGCGACGCAATCGGCCGCGCCGACTACACCAATCAGGGCCGTGCACGGGTGGAAAACCGCAACGTCGGCCTTGCGCGCATTTATGCCGCGGCCCCCGGCGGGCGGCTGACCGGAGCGGATCTGTTCTGCCCCGGCGCCGACCACATGGGGCACCTGCTGGCGCTTGCCATCGGTCGGGGGCTGAGCGCGACAGACCTGCTGGCGCTGCCGATCTATCATCCGACGCTGGAAGAAGGGCTGAAACCCGCGCTGCGCGACATCTGCAAGGCGGTGCCGCTGAAGATCCCCGCCGACCGCGACACCCGCACACCGCCGGGCGCCTGACCTGTCTGTGCTGCCGGCCTCCGGCACCCCAGCCCCCAGCCCCCGGCCCGCTGAAAAGGCGGCGCCCCCGCCCGACGTCGACCTGTGAAAGATTGCCGATGACGCGCCCCGCGCCCCGTGTTAGCGAAAGACCATGAGCAAGCTGCCGACAAAGGCGGACATCCTCGACTGGATCGCCGCGAACCCGACCCTCACCGCGAAACGTGACATCGCCAAGGCCTTTGCGATCAAGGGGGCTGCGCGGATCGACCTCAAGCGTATCCTCAAGGAGCTTGAGGCCGAAGGCCATCTTGAAAAGCGCAAGAAAACCTATCGCGATCCGGATCGGCTGCCGCCCGTCACCGTGCTTCAGATGAAAGCGCCCGACGCCGACGGCGACCAGTTTGCCCAACCGCTGGAATGGCACGGCGAAGGTGTCGAGCCCATCGTGCTGTATATGCCGCGCGCCACCGATCCCGCGCTTGGGCAAGGCGACCGCATCCTCGCCCGCGTTCAGGTGGTCCACGAAGGCGACCACAATTACGAGGCCCGGCTGGTGCGCCGCATCGGCGCAAGCCCGTCCAAGGTCGTCGGCATCTTTCGCAAATCCGCCGAGGGCGGGCGTATTCAACCCATCGAAAAAGGGTCCGACAAGGAATGGACCGTCGCCCCCGATGCCACCCATGGCGCGCAGGACGGCGAACTGGTCGAGGCGGAACAGGCCGGGCCCAAGACCACCCGAATGGGCCTGCCCCGCGCCCGTATCGTGACCCGGTTGGGCGATCCGACCGCCCCGCGCGCCGTGTCGCTGATCGCGATCCACCAGCACGGCATTCCCGACGATTTCCCGCAGGACGTGCTGAACGAGGCCGACGCAATGACGCCCGCGGGGCTTTCGGGGCGCACCGATCTGCGCGACCTGCCGCTGATTACCATCGACCCTTCCGATGCGCGCGACCACGACGATGCGGTGTTTGCCGAACCCGATGATTCGGCCGGCAATCCCGGCGGGCATATCATCTGGGTCGCCATCGCCGATGTGGCGCATTATGTGCGGCCGGGCAGCAAACTGGACCGCGAGGCCAAGCTGCGCGGCAATTCCAGCTATTTCCCCGACCGGGTCGTGCCAATGTTGCCCGACCGGCTGTCGGGCGATCTGTGTTCGCTGCACGAAGGCGTGCCGCGCGCCTGCATCGCGGTGCGCATGGTGATCAATGCCCAGGGCGAGAAGCTGTCGCAGAAATTCCTGCGCGGGCTGATGCGCTCGCCCGCGTCGCTGACCTATCAAGAGGTGCAGGCGGCGCAGGACGGCGCCCCCAACGACACATGCGGCCCCCTGATGGAGCCGGTGATCGCGCCCCTGTACGCCGCCTATGCCGCGCTGCGCGATGCGCGCGCCCGGCGCCAGCCGCTGGATCTTGACCTGCCCGAACGCCGCGTCGTGCTGTCGGATGAGGGCAAGGTCACATCGGTCAATTTCGTCGACCGGCTGGATGCGCACAGGCTGATCGAGGAATTCATGATCCTCGCCAATGTTGCCGCCGCCGAGACGCTGATCGCCAGACGCACGCCCCTGCTGTTCCGCGTCCACGAGGAACCGCCCAAGGACAAGCTGGACAGCCTGCGCGAAACCGCCGAGTCCGCTGGCCTGACGCTGGCCAAGGGGCAGGTGCTGAAAACCGCCCACCTCAACAAGCTGTTGCACGATGCGGCAGGGCGCGAAGATGCCGAACTGATCAACCTGGCCACCCTGCGCAGCATGACGCAGGCGTATTATTCGCCCACCAATTTTGGCCATTTCGGTCTGGCACTGCGCAACTACGGGCATTTCACCTCGCCCATCCGACGCTATGCCGACCTTGTCGTGCATCGCGGGCTGATCCGCGCCCATGGTTGGGGCGACGACGGACTGACTGATGACGAAATCGAGCATCTCGAACCCACCGGCCAGCACATCAGCGACACCGAACGGCGCAGCATGATCGCCGAGCGTGACACCAACGACCGCTACCTTGCCGCCTATCTGTCAGACCGCATCGGCGCGGAATTTGGCGGGCGCATCAGCGGCATAGCAAAGTTCGGCGTGTTTGTGAAACTCGACGGTACCGGCGCTGACGGGCTGGTGCCGATGCGCAACCTTGGCAACGAATATTTTCATTTCGACCGGGATGCGGGCACGCTGATGGGGTCGGAATCCGGCATCGTCATTGCGCTGGGACAACGGGTCAAGGTGCGCTTGGTCGATGCTGCCCCGATCACCGGCGGCATCGGGCTGGACCTTCTGGAAATCGACGGGGCAGAAATGCCCCAAAGCCGCGGGCGTCCGTCGCGCGGCGGCTTCAAGGGCAAGCGCAACTGGGGCAAGGCGCCCCGGCGCGGGCCGGGCAAGCCTTCGGGTGGGCCGTCGACACCCGAAAGGCGCAAGGAAACCACCGCCAAGCGCAAGGATGCCAAGACCGCCCGCAAGGTCACCCGCAAGCGCCGAACGCAGTGAGCGCGGTTACAGACGGTCTCCGAACGCGTTCAGCACCGTCTGATACACCTCACGCTTGAAGGGGACGATCTGCCCGACCACCTCGGACGCGGGCAGCCAGCGCCAGACCGAAAATTCGGGATGGTCCGTGGCGATGTCGACCTGATCGTCGCTGCCATGAAACCGCATCAGGAACCATTTCTGTTCCTGCCCGCGATAGCGGCCCTTCCAGATGCGGGGCACGATGTCGTGGGGCAGATCGTATGTGACCCAATCGTCGGTTTCCGCCTCGACCGTGACAAGATCGGCGGTGACGCCAGTTTCTTCCCACAGCTCGCGCAGGGCGGCGTCGCGCGGCGCCTCGCCCTTGTCGATGCCGCCCTGGGGCATCTGCCAGGCGGGCAGTTCGCTGTCGATGCGCTGGCCGACAAACACCTCGTTCGCGGCATTGGCCAGCATCACGCCGACGCAGGGGCGATAGGGCAGTTTGGCGATCTGTTCGGGGGTCATGCGGGGCCTCGGGAGAGTAACGAAAAGGGGGAGGAAAGATCTTTCCGCCCCCTTCTGATCAGTCTGCGCTGCCCGTTTCAAGCACGTTCAGCCCCTTGAGGATGTCGATGGCATAGGCCAGCTGGTAATCCTCGATCCGCAGGGCGGCGGCTTCTTCGGCGCGGGTGCGGTCTTCTTCGATCTGGCGGATTTCGTCTTCGGTCAGGCTGTCGTTGTCCAGACGCCCGCGCAGATCCGCCTCGGAGCGGCGGAAGGGGTTGTTGGCGTCCTCTTCCTCGGTCGGGTTTTCGGCGCGGCGGGGTTGTTCGACGACGATGTCGGGCGACACGCCCAACGCCTGGATCGACCGGCCCGAGGGTGTGTAATACCGCGCCGTGGTCAGGCGCATCGCCCCATCGCCCCGCACCGGCATGACCGTCTGCACGGATCCCTTGCCAAATGTCTTGGTGCCCACCACCACCGCGCGGTGATGATCCTTGAGCGCACCGGCGACGATTTCCGAGGCCGAGGCAGACCCGCCATTCACCAGCACCACCATCGGCTTGCCGCTGGTCAGGTCGCCCTCGGTCGCGTTGTAGCGTTCGCCGTCCTGCGGGTCGCGGCCACGGGTGGACACGATTTCCCCCTTGTCGAGGAACGCATCCGAGACCTTGATCGCCTGGGTCAGCAGGCCGCCGGGGTTGTTGCGCAGGTCAAGCACGATACCGTTCACGGCATCCATGCCGCCCGCTTCGTCAATGCGTTCCTGAAGCCCCTCGGCGAGGTTGGGATAGGTCTGGTCGTTGAACGTGGTCACACGCAGAACCACCGTGTTGCCTTCAAGCCGGGTGCGCACGGCGGTCAGGGTGATGGTGTCGCGGGTAATGGTCACATCAAAGGGTTCGTCCGTGCCTTCGCGCGCCACGGTGATCACGATCTCGGACCCGACCGGGCCGCGCATCATGTCGACTGCCTCGTCGAGCGTCAGCCCGAGCACCGATTCGCCATCCACATGGGTGATGAAATCGCCCGCCATGATCCCGGCTTCGGCGGCAGGCGTGTCGTCGATCGGCGACACGACCTTGATAAAGCCGTCTTCCTGCGTGACCTCGATGCCCAGACCGCCGAATTCGCCGCGCGTCTGCACGCGCATGTCTTCGGCATCGTCGGGGGGAAGGTAGCTGGAATGCGGATCGAGCGAGGTCAGCATGCCGTTGATCGCCGCCTCGATCAGTTCAGAGGGTTCGACGTCTTCGACATATTGCGCGCGAATGCGTTCGAAAAGATCGCCAAAAAGGTCGAGCTGTTCGTAGACACTGGCCTTGGTGGCCTGTTCCTGCGCCACCAGCGGTCCGACGAATTGCGTCGTGGCCACGACGCCTGCGACCGTTCCGCCAAGCGCGGCCATCACGAATTTGTTCATGCGCATCCTATCTTACGTCATCCCTTGACCGCCAGCGAACCCGCCGGCCTGCGACCTTTTGCGGCCCGCGAAGTTACCGGCCCGCGAACCAGGTCAGCGGATCGACCGGACCGTCGCCTTGCCTCACCTCTATATAGAGCGTTTCCGTGCGTCCAGCGCCAGCCCCTTCAACAGATGGTGACGGGTTGTCGCCGTCATAACCGCCCCCCATCAGGCCGACGGGGCTGCCTTCGGGCAAAACCTGCCCGGCCTCGCCGTAAATCACCTGCAACCCGGCCAGAACGAACAACAGATCGGGCTGCGGTTCAAGGATTGTGACCAGCCCGTAATCCAGCAGCGGCCCGGCATAGCGCACGGTGGCGGCGGTGGGCGTGGTGACCAGCGCCTCGGGCTGGGCCGCGATGACGATGCCGGGGCGGGCGACACCGGCGGCGTCCGCTTCGCCCGCGCGGCGCAGGATCTGGCCCTGCACGGGCAGTTCCAGCGCGCCCTTGCGGTCGTCGATGGGCGGCAGGTTGTTCAGCTTTTCATCGCCGGCGATTTCCGACAGCCCGCTGGCAAAGCCTTCGAGCGTTTCGGTCGAGGAAATCAGGATGGCCGCGCGCACCGGATCTTCGGTAAAGCGCATCGGCAGGTCCGTGCGGTCGGCAATGGCCTGCGACAGTTCGGTGCGCGCGCGCTGTACGCCCGACAACCCCTCGCGCAGGGTTTCGGCGGCGCTTTGCTGAAGGGTGCGCAGGTTGGTGACCTCGGTCAGGTCCCCCTGCAAGCGCCGCGCCTCGGCCGCCAGACCGGGGGTCACCGACGCAAGCATCATCCCCGCCCGCGCGGCCCCCACCGGCCCTTGCGGGTGCAACATCGCCGAGGGCGCCGCCTTGCCGCCCATGCTGGACAGAACGCCCAGCAACCGGGCGATTTCGGCTTCCTGGCTTTGCAGCTTGCGGCTGAGTTCGGTCTCGCGGATCGCCGCCTCGCGCAGGCCGTCGCGCATGGCGGCAAGCCCGGCCTCATAGGCCTGCACGGTCCGGGTCAGGGCGCGCACCCGGTCGCGCGAGCTGTCGGCGCGGTCAAGCTGGACCGACGCGTCCTCAAGCGCGCGGGCCGCCTGGCGGGCGGCGTCGGCCTGATCCTGCGCCGAGGCCGCGCCGGCCCACAGCGCGAACGCCAGCCCGGCATAGCGCGTCCGCCGTTTCACGCGATCAGGCTCTTTCCGGTCATCTCGGCGGGTTTTTCCAGCCCCATGATCTGCAACAAGGTCGGCGCCACATCCCCGAGCTTGCCATCGCGCAGGGTTGCGCCGTCGGGTCCGCCCCACATGATAACCGGCACAAGGTTGGTGGTGTGCGCGGTGTGCGGCCCGTTGGTGGCCTCGTCCCACATGGTTTCGCAATTGCCGTGATCGGCGATGACGATCATCGCGCCCCCGGCCTTTTCCAGCGCGGCCAGCACCCGGCCCAGACCGTCATCCACCGCCTCGCAGGCTGCGACGGCGGCTTCCAGAACGCCGGTATGACCCACCATGTCGGGGTTGGCGAAATTGGTGACGATCAGATCGTAGGTGCCGCTTTCGATGGCCGCGACAAAGCGGTCGGCGACCTCGGGTTCGGACATTTCCGGTTGCAGATCGTAGGTGGCGACCTTGGGGGACAAGGGCATGAAACGGTCTTCGCCCACTTCGGGTTCTTCCTTGCCGCCGTTCAGAAAGAAAGTGACGTGCGGATATTTCTCGGTCTCGGCCAGACGGAACTGGCGCAAGCCGTGCTGTGCGACCCAGGACCCCAGCGTATTGACGATTTTCTGCTTGGGATAGGCAGTGGTCATGAAGGCGTTATGTGCCTCGGAATAATCAACCATCCCCAGCAGCGCGCTGAGTTTCGGCAGATCGCGCGCGAAGGCGTCGAACGCCGGATCGCCGATCGCGCTCAGGATCTCACGCGCGCGGTCGGCGCGGAAATTCATGCAAAACATCCCGTCGTTCGCCCGCAGGCCGGTGTAGCCGTCGATCACCGTGGCGGGGATGAATTCGTCTGTCTTGTCCTTGGCATAGCTTTGACGTACCGCGCTGACCGCATCGGGCGCGGTGTCGCCCTTGCCCAGGATCATCGCACCGTACGCCTGCTGCACCCGTTCCCAGCGGTTGTCCCGGTCCATGGCATAATAGCGCCCGGTGACGGTGCCGATGGACGCGCCGTCGGGCAGGCTGTCGACCAGGTCGCGGATGAAGTCCTCGCCGGATTTCGGCGCCACGTCGCGCCCGTCGGTGATGGCGTGAATGACAACCTCGCACCCCAGATCGACCAGCATCTTCACAGTCGCCTTGATGTGGGCGATGTGCCCGTGGACGCCCCCGTCAGAGGCGACGCCCATCAGATGCGCGCGCCCGCCCGCCCGATTGACCCGCGCGGCGAAATCCTTGATCGCGGCATTGTCGAAGAAACTGCCGTCTTCGATGGCAAGGTCGATCTGCCCCAGATCCATCGCCACCACGCGCCCCGCGCCGATGTTGGTGTGCCCGACTTCGGAATTGCCCATCTGGCCCGACGGCAGCCCCACCTCGGGGCCAAAGGTCACCAGCGTGGCATTGGGGCAGGTGGCGAAAAGCTTGTCCATGTTCGGGGTGCGCGCCAGCTTTGGCGCGTTGTATGCGGCCGCATCGCGCAGGCCCCATCCGTCAAGAATGGTCAGGACAACGGGTTTCGGCGTGGTCATGGCAAGGCCCTCCTGCTGCGTCGCACGCAGGCATAGCAGGCCCGCGCCGGGATGTGGAGAGGATGCGGCATCGAATCCCCCGAGGGGCTGGTGCGACCGCCCCCGTTGCGCTACGTCCGGCGCGTCAGCAGTGCGGAGACCGGAATGGACCATTTTCTCTATCGCGACGGGCAGCTTTACGCCGAAGACGTGCCGGTGCCCGAAATCGCCGCCGCTGTCGGTACACCGGCCTATATCTATTCCACCGCGACCCTGCTGCGCCACTACAGGTTGTTCGACGAGGCGCTGTCCTGGGGCCCGCATCTGATCTGCTACGCGATGAAGGCGGCGTCCAATCAGGCGATCCTGAAAACCCTCGCCGACGCGGGTGCCGGCATGGACGTGGTATCTGGCGGCGAATACGCCCGCGCCAAGGCCGCCGGCGTGCCGGGCGATCGCATCGTGTTTTCCGGCATCGGCAAGACCCGCGATGAAATCCGCACCGCGCTGGAAGGCGGAGTGCGTCAGTTCAACATCGAAAGCGAACCCGAGATGCAGGTCATTTCGGAAATCGCCGCCGCCATGGGCGTTGTCGCGCCGGTAACCGTGCGGGTGAACCCGGATGTCGACGCGAAAACCCACGCCAAGATCGCCACCGGAAAATCCGAGAACAAGTTCGGCATCCCGATTGCCCGCGCGCGGGGGATCTACGCCGAAATCGCCCGGCTTCCGGGACTGAAGGCGGTGGGGATTGATGTGCACATCGGATCTCAGCTGACCGATCTGGACCCGTTCGCGCTGGCCTATCGCAAGGTCGCCGCGCTGACCGAAACGCTGCGCGCCGACGGGCATGACATCGGCCGGCTGGACCTTGGGGGCGGCCTTGGCATCCCCTACACCCGCGCCAATGACGCGCCGCCCCTGCCGGTCGAATACGGCGCTGTCGTGCAGCGCGAACTGGGTCACCTGGGCTGTGAGATCGAGATCGAGCCCGGCCGCCTGATCGCCGGCAACGCGGGCATCCTGCTGTCGCGGGTGATCTACCTGAAAGAAGGCGAAGGGCGCAATTTCCTGATCCTTGACGCGGCGATGAACGACCTGATCCGGCCCGCCATGTACGAAGCCTACCACGACATCGTGCCGGTCATCGAACCTGCTGCGGGCGCCGAACAGTCGCCGTTTGACGTGGTCGGGCCAGTCTGCGAATCCGGCGATACCTTTGCCAGAGGCCGGATGATGCCATCGCTCCGGGCGGGCGATCTTGTCGCGTTCCGCTCGGCGGGCGCTTACGGTTCGGTAATGGCTTCCGAGTACAATACGCGGGCACTTGTTCCCGAAGTGCTGGTGAAAAATGATCAATTCGCTGTCATACGGCGCCGCCCCTCCTTTGAGGAAATGATAAACCGCGATAGCCTGCCCGAGTGGCTGTAGGGCGTTCCCCCTTCGGCCCGGACCGAAGGAGACGTTCATGCCATCGCCCGAGAGCACGCCGCCCGAGATCCTGAAACCCGTCAGGTGGCCGCTCAGGCTGACGCTTTGGGGAATGACCGCCGAAAGGCTGACCCGGGCCTTCTGGCCACTCTGGTCGCTTGCGATCGCCATGCTGGCCCTGATGATGTTGGGGATTCAGGATCTGGTCGCGGTGGAATGGGTCTGGGCTGCGGGGGCGGCATTCGCCCTGGCGCTGGGTTGGGCCGCGTGGCGCGGGGCGCGCCTGTTCCGCGCGCCGCGCCAATCCGAGGCGCTGGCGCGGCTGGATGCCTCACTGGATGGCAATCCGATTCAGGCCGCTCTTGACGATCAGGCCATCGGGGCCGCCGATGTCGGATCCCAGGCGGTGTGGGATGCGCACCAACGCCGGATGCGCGACCGACTTGCCCAGGCCAAGGCTGTGGAACCCGACCTGCGGGTCGCGCGCGCCGACCCCTTTGCCCTGCGCTACGTCGCGCTGCTCGCCTTTGCCGCGGCGCTTGTGTTCGGGTCGTTCCTGCGCGTCTCATCCGTGACCGCGATGGGGCCGACCGGCGCCGATCTGGCCTCTGGCCCCGCGTGGGAAGGCTGGATGGAACCGCCCGGCTACACACGCCTTCCTTCGGTCTATCTCAATGACATCACCGCCGCTGGCATCGACGTGCCCGAAGGCGCGCGGATCACCCTGCGCATGTATGGCGAAGTCGGCGCGCTCAACATCGCCGAAACCGTGTCGGACCGACCGCTGCCGCCCGACGGCACCGATGCGACAGCGCAGGATTTCCAGGTTGCGAGTTCCGGGCGCATCGCCATCGACGGTCCCGGCGGGCGGGCATGGGACATCAGCATGAAACCCGACGCCGCCCCCACGGTGCGCCCCGAGGGCGAGATCGAATCAAGCTATGAGGGTGACGCGCAGATCCCCTTTGCCGCGACGGACGATTACGGCGTTGTCGCCGGTACCGCCCGCATGACGCTGGCGCTGGACGCGGTCGACCGGCGCTACCTGCTGACCCCCGACCCCGAACCGCAGCCCGCGATCGAGGTGCCGTTGCCCATGCCCATCGCCGGCGCGCGCGACGATTTCACCGAAGTTCTGGTCGAGAATTTTTCCCAGCACCCTTGGGCGAACTTGCCCGTAAAGCTGGAACTGGGGGTCGAGGACGAGGCCGGCCAGAAAGGCTGGTCCGATACCGAGATCATCACCCTGCCGGGGCGCCGATTCTTCGATCCGGTCGCCGCGTCGGTGGTCGAACTGCGCCGCGCGCTGCTGTGGACCCGTGGCAATGTTCCCGAGATCACGCGGATGATGCGCGCCATCGCCAACCTGCCCGACGACCTGTTCCGCTCGGCCGTCCCATTCTTGCGGATGCGTGCGATCCTTGGCGATCTCGAACAGGCCGGGCCGGGGATGCCCGACGCGACGCGCGCAGACATCGCCCTTGCGATGTGGGACCTGGCGATGCTGTTGGAAGAAGGCGACCTTGCCTCGGCGCTGGAACGGTTGCAGCGCGCGCAGGAACGGCTGAACGAGGCGATGAAGAACGGCGCCTCGGATCAGGAAATTGCCGGTCTGATGCAGGAACTGCGCGAGGCGACCGACGATTATCTGCGCCAGTTGTCGCGGCAGGCCCAGCAGAATGCCGATCGGAACCCCGAGATGGCTCAGAACCAGGGCACCATGGAAATGAGCCAGAACGACCTGCAACGCATGATGGATCGGATTCAGGAGCTGATGGAAGAAGGTCGCATGGCCGAGGCACAGGAAGCGCTGCGCCAGCTTCAGGAAATGATGGAGAACATGCAGGTCACCCAAGGTCAGGGCGGCCAATCCCCCGGTGAGCAGGCCATGGAAGGACTGGGCGAAACGCTGCGCGAACAGCAAGGCCTGTCCGACGAGGCGTTCCGCCAGTTGCAGGACCAGTTCAACCCCGGTCCGCAAGGCCAACAGGGGCCGGGGCAGCAAGGCCAGGCCCCGCGTCCAGGGCAGAACCGGCAGCCGGGTCAGGGGCAAGGCGAACAGCAAGGCCAGGGTCAGGGGCAGAGTCAGGGATCTTTGCGCGACCAGCTCGCCGACCGGCAAGAGGATCTGCGCGGTGAACTCAACCGCCAAAGCCAAAACCTGCCGGGCGCAGGGACCGAGCCCGGCGAAAGCGCCCGCGACGCGCTGCGCCGCGCCGAAGAGGCCATGGACAACGCCGAAGATTCCCTGCGCCAGGACGATCTGGCCGGGGCCATCGACGACCAGTCCCGCGCGATGGAGGCGCTGCGCGAGGGTATGCGCGATCTTGGCGAAGCGATGTCCCAGCAACAGCAGCAAAACCGGGGACAGCAAGGCCAGATGCAAGGTGACAACCCCGGTCAGCAGCGCGATCCACTGGGGCGCAATGCCGGGTCCAACGGCAACATCGGTTCGGACGAGAACATGGTTCAGGATCAGGATGTCTATCGCCGCGCCCGCGAATTGCTTGACGAGATCCGCCGCCGCTCGGGCGAGGGCGAGCGCCCGCAGGCCGAACTGGACTACCTGGAACGTCTTCTGGAACGGTTCTGACCACCCCGACCTTGCGCGGCGGGATTTTATCTGACAAAAGTCAGAGAAAATCCCGCCGGAGCTTTTCATGCACGACTGCCTCACCGATCCAATCGCCCGCACCCGCCGCTTTCACCGGGCCGTCACCACGGAATCGGGCGTGCTCGACAGCTCCTTTCTGGGCCGTGGGCGCCCGCTTGGCCCGGCCCGCGTTCTTAACGCCATTGGCCACGGGCGGCAGGACGTTGCCGACATCCGCGCCTTCCTGCGGCTTGATTCCGGCCTGATGAGCCGCTTGCTGCGCGGGCTGGAAGACGAGGGCCTGATCACCCTGCACAGCGCCCCCAACGATGCGCGTCGACGCCTCGCCACGCTGACCGACGCGGGCGCCGCCGAATTCGCCGCCTATGAGTCGCTGTCGGACGCGCAGGTCAGCGGCATCCTGAACCGCCACGCCCGCCCCGAGGCCCTGCTTGCCGCCATGGACATCGTCGCAACCGCGCTGGGGATCGACCGGACCGAGATCGTCGAAACCCCGCCCACGGATCCGCGCGCCATCGCCTGCCTGACCGCCTATTACGATGAACTGGCGCAGCGGCTGGCCACCGGCTTTGACGTATCGCTGTCCGCCGACCCCGAGACACAGGATATGACGCCCCCGCGCGGGGCCTTTCTGCTGGCATTATCCGACGGGATGCCCATCGGATGTGTCGGGCTCAAGGCCACCGACAAGGGCTATGCCGAGGTCAAACGCCTGTGGACCGCCCCGGCGGCGCGCGGCATGGGCCTTGCCAAGCGCTTGATGGATCAACTCGAAACCCGCGCGCGCACCCTTGGCATTACCCGGCTGAGGCTCGACAGCAACAGCGCGTTGCTCGAAGCCATCGCCATGTACCGCAAGGCCGGATGGACCGAGATCGACCGTTTCAACGACGATCCATACCCGGACCATTTCTTTGAAAAGGCGCTGTAGCCCCGGCGGCTCGACCAGCCGCGCCGCCTGCGCGGCGTCCCGTCGGTCACGCGTGAACAGGTTGTTTTCAACACGCGATCTTCGACCCGGATGACGCTGGCGCATCAGATGCGGCTGAACCGCTTTGTGGTGCCGCGGCTTGTGGAACCGGCCAGAGATCCCGGAGGCATCAGCGCGTCGCGGACCTTGGCCCGCATCGGGCTGCGCCTGCCCTCGCAATCCGCCCGCCGTCTTCCCTGGCATCGCCGCATCCCTTGTCAGTGCATTTCAGTGCATTTTCTTGAGATCCACGCGGCCCGCCCGGCGCCGTCCGGCGCCCCACCCACAGCCCCCTTTGTTTTTCGCACCGAATCCTGTAAGAGCACGGCTTCCTCAGTCAAAGGACCGCCGCCATGGCCGCAGATGCGCCCATCACCCAGGATCTGGTGACCATTCCCCGCAAGCTGCCCGAAGGTGGCAAGGTGAACCTCGTCGGACTCACGCGCGACGCGCTGCGCGAGGCGCTGATAGCCGCGGGCACGCCCGAAAAGCAGGCCAAGATGCGGGTGAACCAGCTATGGCAATGGGTCTATCACTGGGGCGTGCGCGATTTCGCCGACATGACCAACCTCGCGAAACCCTACCGCGCGCTGCTGGACGACCATTTCCAGATCGCCCTGCCCGAGATCGTCAGCAAGCAGGTGTCCACTGACGGCACCCGCAAATATCTGGTGCGCATCGCCGGCGGCCACGAGGTCGAGGTGGTCTATATCCCCGAAACCGACCGCGGGACCCTGTGCATTTCCAGCCAGGTCGGCTGCACGCTGACCTGTTCGTTCTGCCACACCGGCACGCAAAAGCTGGTGCGCAACCTGACCGCCGGGGAAATCGTCGGCCAGATCATGCTGGCGCGCGACGATCTGGATGAATGGCCCGCCGTTGGCACCGGCACGGGCGATGCGGGGCCGCGCCTGCTGTCCAATATCGTGCTGATGGGCATGGGCGAGCCGCTGTATAATTTCGACAACGTGCGCGACGCGATGAAAATCGCGATGGACGGCGAGGGCATCGCGCTCAGCCGCCGCCGCATCACCCTGTCCACCAGCGGAGTGGTGCCGGAAATCGCCAAATGCGCCGAGGAAATCGGCTGTCTGATGGCGGTCAGCTTTCACGCCACCACTGACGAGGTCCGCGACAAGCTGGTCCCGATCAACAAGCGCTGGAACATCGAAACCCTGCTGAACGCGCTGCGCGAGTATCCGCGCCTGTCGAACTCCGAGAGGATCACGTTTGAATATGTGATGCTCAAGGATGTGAACGACACCGATGCCGACGCGCGCCGCCTTGTGACGCTGATCAAGGGCATCCCGGCCAAGATCAACCTGATCCCGTTCAACGAATGGCCGGGCGCGCCCTATGAGCGATCCGACCCCGCACGGATCAGGAAGTTCGCCGACATCGTCTACAAGGCCGGCTATGCCTCACCGATCCGCACCCCGCGTGGCGAAGACATCATGGCTGCCTGCGGTCAGCTGAAATCAGCCACCGAGCGCGCCCGCAAGTCGCGCGCCCAGATCGCGGCGGAAACCGGCACCGCTTGATTTATCCGACCTTTCAGGTCAGGATAAGCCCGTCCAGCCAGCCCGGAATGCCCCGGCCAGCCCGGCGTTCATGCGCGAACGGGCACGGAGGCTGACATGCGCCACGAATATTTCGACACGACCGGGGCGGCGCTGCGCCCGCCGGAATGGCGCATTGTCACCATGTTGCGCGATGCCCAGGACCCGGACGCGCTGTGGCACGATCTGTCGCGGCGCATCGGACCCACGCGTGCCGACCAGGCGCTGGCGGGGTTTTCCCGATTTATGAACCTGCTTCGGACCTATGGCTGGCACACGCCGCTAACGCTTTGCCCCGGTGCGCGCAGCGTTTCCGAGGACGAGCGCGCTCTTGCCCGCTTTGTGCTGCACTGCGCCGAACAGGACCACGACAGCGCGACGGCCGAGGCGATGATGCTGGTGGCCCCGCAGGCGATTCTGCCGCTGGTGGCCGCGGGTGAACGGCTGGGGCTTCCGCTGCTGTGCGAGGAATGCCGGGAAAGGGCGCGCTGCCCCTTGACCTTCCAGTGACTGGAGGCCCTATATCCTTGTCAACAGCGACAAGGAGCCCGTCATGCCCGGCACGAACCTTCGTTTCGAAGTCACCAATCTGTCCTGCGGCGGCTGCGCGGGGCGCGCCCAAAAGGCTTTGGCTGCCGTCCCCGGCGTGCGCGATGCAAGCGTGAACCTTGCCAACCGGATGGCGACAATCGATGGGTCCGCCAGCGTGCCCGCCCTGCGCGAGGCGCTGCAAGCGGCGGGCTATCCGGCGCGCAGCGCGCGGGTGACGCTGGCCGTCGACGGCATGAGCTGCGCGTCCTGCGCCGGGCGCGTGGAAGCGGCGCTGAAAGCGGTTCCGGGGGTGATCGACGCCCGCGTCAACCTTGCGACAGACACGGCCGAGGTGACGCTGCTGGCTGGCAGCGCGGCCCCGACCGACCTTGCCCTGGTGGTCACCGAGGCGGGCTATACCGCCCGTCCCGCCGGCGATGACAGCGCCGCGCGCGACGCCGCCAAGGCCACGGAACAGCGCGCGCTCAGGCGCGATCTGATCGTCGCCGCCGCGCTGACCCTGCCGGTCTTCGTCATCGAAATGGGCGGGCATGTCATCCCCGGCTTTCATGCGCTGATCCTGTCAACCCTTGGGCAAGGCACATCCTGGGCGGTGCAATTCGTGCTGATCACCCTGGTGATGGTCTTTCCCGGACGGCGTTTCTATCGCATCGGGCTGCCGTTGCTTGCAAAGGGCGCGCCGGACATGAATTCCCTCGTCGCGCTGGGTACGCTCGCGGCTTGGGGCTATTCGATGGTGGCGCTGCTGCTGCCGAATGCCCTGCCCGACGCCAGCCGCGCCGTTTATTTCGAAGCGGCGGGTGTCATCGTGACGCTGATCCTGCTGGGCCGGTTTCTGGAGGCCCGCGCCAAGGGGCGCACCGGCGCCGCGATCCGGCGCCTGGTGGGTCTGCGCCCGACCACCGCGCGGGTGGAACGCGACGGCGCGATTGCAGAGGTGCCCATCGACGATCTTGCGCTTGGCGACATCGTGCATGTGCGCCCCGGCGAACGCATCGCGGTGGACGGCACGCTGCTGACCGGAACCGGCTACATCGATGAAAGCATGATCACCGGCGAACCCGCCCCCGTCGCCAAAGCCCCCGGAGACGCGGTTGTCGGCGGGACCGTGAACGGACAGGGCGCGCTGAGCCTGCGCGCCACCGCAGTGGGCCGGGACACGATGCTGGCGCGCATCATCGCCATGGTCGAACAGGCGCAAGGCGCGCGGCTGCCCATTCAGGCGCTGGCCGACAAGGTGGTGGTGTGGTTCGTGCCCGCCGTCATCGCCGCGGCGGCGCTGACCTTTGCGGTCTGGCTGGCCCTGGGGCCATCGCTGGCGCTGGCCATGGTGGCCGGGGTGTCGGTGCTGATTATCGCCTGCCCCTGCGCCATGGGGCTTGCCACGCCCACGTCGATCATGGTGGGCACCGGGCGCGCCGCCGAACTGGGGGTGCTGTTTCGCAAGGGCGACGCGCTGCAACGGCTGGACGGCGCGCGCCTCGTCGCGTTTGACAAGACAGGCACCCTGACCGAAGGCCGCCCGCAGCTGTTGACCACCGCGACCGACGGAATGGACGCCGCGCAGGCGCTGCGGCTGGCGGCCAGCGCTGAACAGGGTTCGGAACACCCCGTGGCGCGGGCGCTGGAACAGGCCGCAACCGATCTTGTGACGCCCTCGCAGGTCGAGGCGATCGCCGGTCACGGCCTGCGTGCCACGGTCGAGGGCCGCGCCCTGCTGATCGGCAACGCCCGGCTGATGGCGCGCGAGGGCGTGGCGCTTGGCCCGCTTGAAGCCGCCCATGACGAGGTGGCGCAAGCCGGGCAGACCCCCGTGCTGATGGCGGCGGACGGGCGCATCGCCGCGGTCTTTGCCGTGGCGGACAGGGTCAAGCCGGGGGCACGGGCGGCGGTGCAGGCCTTGCACGCGCGCGGACTGACCGTCGCGATGATTACCGGCGACACCGCCGCCACCGCCGAGGCCATCGCCGCCGAACTGGGCATCGACGAGGTGCAGGCCGAGGTTCTGCCCGAGGGCAAGCTGGACGCAGTCAAGGCGCTCAGGGCGCGCTTTGGTCCGGTGGCCTTTGTCGGCGACGGCATCAACGACGCCCCGGCCCTGGCCGAAGCCGACGTTGGCATCGCCATCGGCACCGGCACGGACGTGGCCATCGAAAGCGCCGACGTGGTGCTGATCTCGGGCGAACCGGGCGGTGTGACCGAGGCGATCAACGTCAGTACCGCGGTGCTGCGCAACATCCGGCAGAACCTGGTTTGGGCGTTCGGCTACAACGTGGCGCTGATCCCGGTAGCGGCGGGAGTGCTGTACCCGGCGTTCGGCATCCTGCTGTCGCCGATGCTGGCGGCCGGGGCGATGGCGCTGTCGTCGGTGTTCGTGCTGAGCAACGCGTTGCGATTGCGCCGCCTTGCCCCCGTCTCGCGCGCGAAGTCGCCCCCCGCCCGCCCGCTGATCGTGGAGCCCGCGCAATGAACATCGGACAGGTATCCGAACGCGCGGGTCTGCCCGCCAAGACCATTCGCTACTACGAGGACATCGGGCTGATCACACCGCAACGGGGCGACAACGGCTATCGGGCGTTTTCCGACACGGACGTGCACAAGCTGGCGTTCCTGGCCCATGCCCGCGCGCTTGGCTTTACCATCGAAGACTGCCGCACGCTTTTGGGTCTGTACGAGGATTCAGAGCGCGAAAGCGCGGACGTCAAGCGCCTCGCCACCCAGCATCTGGCGCAGATCGAAGACAAGATCGCCCGGCTGCAAGACATGCACGGCACCCTGGCCAAGCTGGTCGATGCCTGCCAGGGCGATCACCGCCCCGATTGCCCGATCCTTGCCGGGCTGGCCAAAGAGCGCTGAGACAAACGCAAAAGGGCGCCCGCGTGGGGCGCCCTTGTCCTGTTGGTCGCGTCCCGGTCAGTCCTGCGGAATGACCCGTAGCGACAGGTCCATCAGCTGATCGGACGAGGCCTCGGACGGGGCCGCCATCATCAGGTCTTCGGCGCGCTGATTCATCGGGAACATGATGACTTCGCGGATGTTCGACGTGCCGGCCAGCAGCATCACGATGCGGTCGATACCGGCGGCGCACCCGCCGTGCGGCGGAGCGCCGTACTGGAATGCGCTGTACAGCCCCTGGAACCGCTTCTTCACCTCGTCCTCGCCATAGCCGGCGATTTCGAACGCCTTGAGCATCAGGTCGGGTTTGTGGTTCCGGATCGCGCCGGACACCAGTTCGTAGCCATTGCAGGCCAGATCGTACTGGTACCCCTTGACCGCGAGCGGGTCGCCGTTCAACGCCTCCATCCCGCCCTGGGGCATCGAGAACGGGTTGTGTTCAAAGTCGATCTTGCCGCTTTCCTCGTCCTTTTCGTAGATCGGGAAATCGACGATCCAGGCAAAGGCGAAACGGTTGGTGTCGGTCAGGCCCAGTTCTTCGCCGATGGCATCACGCGCCTTGCCCGCCACGCGCTGGAACGCCTGCGGCTTGCCGCCAAGGAAGAACGCCGCGTCACCGACACCAAGGCCAAGCTGCTGGCGGATCGCCTCGGTCCGCTCGGGGCCGATGTTTTTCGCCAGCGGGCCGGCAGCCTCCGTCCCCTGCCCCTGATCGCGCCAGAAGATATAGCCCATGCCGGGCAGACCCTCTTTCTGGGCAAAGGCGTTCATGCGGTCGCAGAACTTGCGCGACCCGCCGGTGGGGGCGGGAATGGCGCGGATCTCGGTGCCGTCCTGTTCCAGCAGCTTGGCGAAGATCGCGAAACCCGAGCCGCGGAAATGGTCCGACACGTCCTGCATTTCGATCGGGTTGCGCAGGTCGGGCTTGTCGGTGCCGTATTTCAGCGCCGCTTCCTTGTAGGGGATCTGCGGCCAGCTTTCAGGCGCGTCGACCTTTGCGCCGCCGCCGAATTCCTCGAACACGCCCGCGATCACCGGCGAGACGGTGTCGAACACGTCCTGCTGGGTGACAAAGCTCATTTCCAGGTCAAGCTGATAGAAATCGGTGGGCGAGCGGTCGGCGCGGGGATCTTCGTCGCGGAAACAGGGCGCGATCTGGAAATATTTGTCGTAGCCCGACATCATGATGAGCTGTTTGAACTGCTGCGGGGCCTGCGGCAGCGCATAGAACTTGCCCGGATGCAGGCGCGAGGGCACCAGAAAGTCGCGCGCGCCTTCGGGGCTGGATGCGGTGATGATCGGCGTCTGGTATTCGCGAAATGCCTTGTCCCACATGCGCTGACGGATCGAGCGCACCACGTCGGACCGCAGGGTCATGTTGCGCTGCATCGCCTCGCGGCGCAGGTCAAGGTAGCGATAGCGCAGGCGCGTTTCCTCGGGGTATTCCTGATCGCCGAACACCATCAGCGGCAGCTCGGCGGATTGGCCGAGCACCTCGATGTCGCGGACGAAAACCTCGACCTCGCCGGTGGGCAGCTTGGCGTTCACCAGCTCGGCGGCGCGGGCCTTGACCTCGCCGTCGATGCGGATGCACCATTCAGACCGGACCTTTTCAACCGCCGCGAACGCGGCGCTGTCGGGATCGCAAAGCACCTGCGTCACGCCGTAATGGTCGCGCAGGTCGATGAAAAGAATGCCGCCGTGGTCGCGGATGCGGTTGACCCAGCCCGAAAGGCGGACGGTGTCGCCCACATTGTCCTTGCTGAGCGCGGCACAGGTGTGCGTGCGGTAGGCGTGCATGTCGGATGCCCCTTGGAAACTGCCGGAAAGTTAGGCGCCGATACAGCGCGCGCAGGCGCAGAAGTCAAGGGATCCGGGCTTGAACTTGTCGAAAAGCTAGGGCGTATTAACCTGTGTAAAGACTCGCCGCGCCGTTTGCCGCCCCGGGCCGATACCGGAAACATAGCATGCAGGGGGTTTTCAGATGTGGAAGACCGTGCTCGACAAGATGTTGGGAAAGCTGATCGTGACAGGTCGGCTGAATGTAGCGTGGCCCGATGGCACGCGCGATGAATACGGCCCCGGTGACGGGCTGGAGGCCGAGGTCAGGCTGACGCAGGACAGCATCGTCCGCGAACTGGGGCAAAAGCCCGTGCTGGCGCTTGGCGAGGGGTACATGGACGGGCGCATTGATGTCCCGCCGGACCGGCTTTACGATTTTCTTGCGCTGCTGATCCGCAATCAGCAGGCGGGCGAGATGCCGCGCTGGTTCGACGCGGTGCAGGCCCTGCGCGGGTGGACGCGCGGGATCGAACAACGCAACAACCCGCTGCGGTCGCAAAAAAACGTGCAGCACCATTACGACATTTCGGAAGATCTGTACCGGCTCTTTCTGGACGAGGACATGCAGTACAGCTGCGCCTATTTCACGCGTCCCGACATGACCCTCGAAGAGGCGCAGCAAGCCAAAAAGGATCACATCGCCCGAAAGTTGCGCATCGAGCCGGGCATGTCGGTGCTGGACATCGGCTGCGGCTGGGGCGGCATGGCGTTGACATTGGCCCGTGACCACGGGGCCCGGGTTACCGGCGTCACCCTGTCGGAAAACCAGCTTGCCACCGCGCAGGCGCGGGCCAGGGAGTCGGGGCTTGAGGATCGCGTGGAATTCCAGTTGCGCGATTATCGCAACGTCGACCGGCATTTCGACCGCATCGTCAGCGTGGGGATGCTGGAACATGTCGGCGCGCCACAGTTCGACACCTATTTCGAAAAGGTCGACGATATTCTTGCCCCAGAAGGAATCGCGCTGATCCACACCATCGGGCATGTGTCGCAGCCGCAGGCGACGTCGAAATGGCTGGATAAGTACATCTTTCCGGGCGGCTATATTCCGTCGCTGTCCGAGGTGTCGGCCTCGATCGAAAAGACCGGCCTCTGGGCGGCGGATGTCGAGGTGCTGCGCGGCCATTACGCACCGACGCTGAACCACTGGCGCCGGCGGTTCGAAGCCGCGTTGCCGCAGGTGCGGCGTATGTACGACGAGACGTTCGTGCGTATGTGGCGCTTCTACCTGGCCGCCTGCGAGGCCAGCTTCGAAGAGACGTTTCAGGGGGTGTTCCACCTGCAATTGTCGCACCAGCAATATGCGGTGCCGGTGACGCGCGATTACCTCTACCGCACCGACTCGTCGGCCCGCATGCTGCACGCCGCCCAGTAACGGCGCGGCAATTCCCGCCGCCCCGCCCGGAGTTTCCGGACGGGTGACCTCTGGCTGCCGGTGACCGGGATCGGCCGGTGGATTGGGGTTGCGCGGCTCCGGGTCTGCTCTATAACGCACGACAATTTGCGGACTGCGGCGACTCCGCCGCCGCTTTCCCGTGCCGGTCGAATACGTCTTAGAATCCGCCCAGAATACGAATAACCAGAGGTCGCAAGATGCCCAAGAGAACCGATATCAAGTCCATCATGATCATCGGCGCAGGGCCCATCATCATCGGTCAGGCCTGCGAATTCGACTATTCCGGCGCACAGGCCTGCAAGGCGCTGCGCGAAGAAGGCTACCGGGTCGTCCTGGTCAACTCGAACCCCGCGACGATCATGACCGACCCCGGCCTTGCAGACGCCACCTACATCGAACCGATCACGCCCGAAGTGGTTGCCAAGATCATCGAAAAGGAACGCCCCGACGCCCTGCTGCCGACCATGGGCGGGCAGACCGGGCTGAACACCTCGCTCAGGCTCGAAGAAATGGGCGTGCTGGCGAAATACGGCGTCGAGATGATCGGCGCCAAGCGCGAAGCCATCGAAATGGCCGAAGATCGCGCGCTTTTCCGCGAAGCGATGGACAGGATCGGGCTGGAAAACCCTGCCGCCACCATCGTCACCGCCCCCAAGAAGGCCAACGGCAAGGCCGATCTGGATGCGGGGGTCGCGATTGCACTTGAGGCGCTGGAAACCATCGGCCTGCCCGCGATCATCCGCCCCGCATTCACCCTTGGCGGCACCGGCGGCGGCGTGGCCTACAACCGCGAGGATTACATCCATTATTGCCGCACCGGCATGGATGCCTCGCCCGTCAATCAGATCCTGGTCGATGAATCCCTTCTGGGCTGGAAGGAATTCGAGATGGAGGTGGTGCGCGACAAGGCCGATAATGCCATCATCGTCTGCGCCATCGAAAACGTCGATCCCATGGGCGTGCACACCGGCGATTCGATCACCGTCGCCCCGGCGCTGACCCTTACGGACAAGGAATACCAGATCATGCGCAACGGCTCCATCGCCGTGCTGCGCGAGATCGGCGTGGAAACCGGCGGGTCCAACGTGCAATGGGCGGTGAACCCCGAAAACGGGCGCATGGTGGTGATCGAGATGAACCCGCGTGTGTCGCGTTCGTCGGCTCTGGCGTCCAAGGCGACCGGCTTTCCGATTGCGAAAATCGCCGCCAAGCTTGCCGTCGGCTACACGCTGGACGAGCTGGACAACGACATCACCAAGGTCACGCCCGCCAGCTTCGAGCCCACCATCGACTATGTTGTCACCAAGATTCCGAAATTCGCGTTCGAAAAGTTCCCCGGCTCGGAACCCCATCTTACCACCGCGATGAAATCCGTGGGCGAGGCGATGGCCATTGGCCGCACCATCCACGAATCGCTGCAAAAGGCGCTGGCGTCGATGGAATCCGGCCTGACCGGGTTTGACGAGATCGCCATCGAAGGCGCCCCCGAGAAATCCGCCGTCATCAAGGCGATCAGCCAGCAGACCCCGGACCGGATGCGCACCATCGCGCAGGCGATGCGCCACGGGCTGAGCGACGCCGAAATCCACGCCACCACCATGTTCGACCCCTGGTTCCTGGCCCGCATCCGCGAAATCGTCGAGACCGAGGCCGAGATCCGCGCAAACGGCCTGCCGCAGGACGAAGACGGCATGCGCGAGCTCAAGATGATGGGCTTTACCGACGCGCGGCTGGCCAAGCTGACCGGGTTCTCGGAAAAGGACGTGCGCAAGCGGCGAACCTCTCTGGGGGTGACGGCTGTTTTCAAACGCATCGACACCTGCGCCGCCGAATTCGAAGCACAGACCCCCTATATGTATTCCACCTACGAACAGCCGATGATGGGCGAGGTGGAATGCGAATCCCGCCCCTCGGATCGCAAGAAGGTGGTGATTCTGGGCGGTGGCCCGAACCGCATCGGACAGGGCATAGAATTCGACTATTGCTGCTGTCACGCCTGTTTCGCGCTGTCCGATGTCGGCTACGAGACGATCATGATCAACTGCAACCCGGAAACCGTGTCGACCGATTACGACACCTCCGATCGGCTGTATTTCGAACCGCTGACCTTTGAACATGTGATGGAGATCCTGCGGGTCGAGCTGGAAAACGGCACGCTGCATGGCGTCATCGTTCAGTTCGGCGGGCAAACCCCGCTGAAACTCGCCAACGCACTTGAGGCCGAGGGCATCCCGATCCTGGGCACCACCCCCGATGCCATCGACCTTGCCGAAGACCGCGAGCGGTTCCAGGCGCTGGTCACCCAGCTTGGGCTCAAGCAACCCAGGAACGGCATCGCATCCACCGACGCGCAGGCGCTGGCCATCGCCGAAGACATCGGCTTTCCGCTGGTGATCCGTCCGTCCTATGTTCTGGGGGGGCGGGCGATGGAAATCGTGCGCGATATGGCCCATCTTGAACGCTACATCCGCGAGGCGGTCGTGGTGTCGGGCGACAGCCCCGTGCTGCTGGACAACTACCTGTCCGGCGCCACTGAACTGGACGTTGACGCGCTGTGCGACGGCGAGGCGGTGCATGTCACCGGCATCATGCAGCACATCGAAGAGGCCGGCGTGCATTCGGGCGACAGCGCCTGCTCGTTGCCGCCCTATTCGCTGCCCAAGGACATCATCGAAGAGATCAAGCGCCAGACCGAGGCGCTGGCCCGCGCGCTGCATGTGGTCGGCCTGATGAACGTGCAATTCGCCGTCAAGGGCACCGACATCTACCTGATCGAGGTCAACCCCCGCGCCTCGCGCACCGTGCCCTTTGTCGCCAAGGCGACCGACAGCGCGATCGCGTCCATCGCGGCGCGCATCATGGCGGGCGAAAAGCTGTCGGCCTTCCCGCTGCGCGAAGGCTACGCGCTGGACACCGATTACGACACCGACGTGCCGATGGCCGACCCGATGACCCTGGCCGATCCGGATATGCCCTGGTATTCGGTGAAAGAGGCGGTGCTGCCCTTTGCCCGCTTTCCCGGCGTCGACACCATTCTGGGGCCGGAAATGCGGTCCACCGGCGAAGTTATGGGCTGGGATCGCTCCTTCCCGCGCGCATTCCTCAAGGCGCAGATGGGCGCGGGCACCGATCTGCCGACCGAAGGGTCGGTGTTCTTCTCGGTCAAGGATGACGACAAGACCGACCAGATGGTCGAGGCGGCGCAGACCCTCACGGACATGGGATTCACCATCATCGCGACGGGTGGCACGGCGACATTCTTTGAGGCTGCCGGCGTCTCCTGCGAGCGGGTGAAAAAGGTCTATGAAGGCCGCCCGAACGTGGTCGACATGATGAAGGACGGCGGCATCCAGCTGGTGCTGAACACCACCGAAGGCTCGGCCGCGGTCGAGGATTCACGCGAAATCCGGTCGGTCGCGCTGTATGACAAGATCCCGTATTTCACCACCGCCGCAGGGGCCCATGCGGCCGTTATGGCGATGAAATCGCGCGAAGAAGGCGAGATCGCAGTCAAAAGCCTGCAAGGCTGATGCTGCCCCGGTCCGGCCCCTGCGGGTGGTCAGACCGGGCGCGACCGGAACCACAGATACAGCGGCAATCCGCAGCTGAGCCCAATGCAAAACGTCGCCGGGATCGCCAGCAGCGCCCAGCAGTTTCGCCGCACCGCGACCTCGGCCAAGATCCACAGGGTCAGCACCACGGCCGAGATCATCAGATCCCAGCTCAGGCCCCGGACCGCGGCGTTCTGCGTCCATGCCGCAAACAGGCCGTCGGGCGATACGCCCTCATCGCGAAACCATGTCAGAAGATGCGCCATCGGATGCACCGCGCCCCAAAGCGCGAGCGCAAGCCACAGGTGGCGCAGCCTTACCACCCGCCGGATACCCCGACTTCTGCCGTGCCGCTAAGCGTCATCGACACGCCGGAGTCAGATTTCGGCTCGGGCGGGACCGGCGGACCATCCGCGCCGCACCCGGCAATCAGACATACCAGCCCGAGGGCCACAAGCGTTTTCATCCAAGGATCTCCTTCCAGCGAGCCACCTGTTCGCGCACCCGCACCGGTGCAGTGCCGCCATAGCTCAGGCGGCTTGCAACCGAATTATGCACGCCCAGCACGTCAAAGATACCGCTGGTGATCGCCGGGCTGACCGATTGCATGTCCTCCAGCGACAGGTCGGGCAGGTCGCAGCCCTTCCTTTCCGCCATCGCCACCAGCGCGCCGGTGACGTGATGCGCAGCGCGGAACGGCAGGCCGGTTTCGCGCACCAGCCAGTCGGCAAGATCGGTCGCGGTGGAAAAGCCCGCCGATGCGGCGGCTTCCAGATTGGCGACATTCGCGGTCATGTCGCGCACCATGCCATCCATCGCGGCCAGCGCCAGCATCAGGTTGTCGGCGGCGTCGAACACTTGTTCCTTGTCCTCCTGCATATCCTTGGAATAGGCCAGCGGCAGGCCCTTCATCACCGTCATCAGTGCGACATTTGCCCCGAAGATCCGCCCGATCTTGGCGCGGATCAGCTCGGCAGCGTCGGGGTTTTTCTTTTGCGGCATGATCGACGAGCCGGTCGAAAAGCGATCCGACAGCGCCACGAACCGGAACTGGGCGGACGACCAGATCACCAGCTCTTCGGCAAAGCGGCTCAGGTGCATGGCGCAGATGCTGGCGGCGCCGAGGAAATCCAGCGCGAAATCACGGTCGCTGACCGCGTCCAGCGAATTCGCGGCGGGCCGGTCGAACCCAAGCGCCTGCGCGGTCATGTGGCGGTCGATGGGAAACCCGGTGCCAGCCAGCGCGGCGGCGCCAAGCGGGCTTTCGTTCATGCGGGCGCGGGCGTCGCGCACGCGGCTCAGATCGCGGGCGAACATTTCCACATAGGCCATCATGTGGTGGCCCCAGGTCACCGGCTGCGCGGTTTGCAGGTGGGTAAAGCCGGGCATGACCCAGTCGGCGCCCGCTTCGGCCTGACCGACAAGGGCCCGGATCAGCGCCAGCAGCCCCTGTTCGAACGCGTCGAACTGATCGCGCACCCAGAGTTTGAAATCCGTCGCCACCTGATCGTTGCGCGACCGGCCCGTGTGCAGACGACCGGCGGGTTCGCCGACAACCTCTTTCAGCCGTGCCTCGACATTCATGTGAATGTCTTCCAGCGCGGTGGAAAAGGCGAACTCGCCGCGCTCGATCTCTGACAGTACCGTGAGCAGGCCTTCCCGGATCGCTTCGGCGTCGCTATCACTGATGATGCCCGTGGCGGCCAGCATGGCGGCGTGGGCCCTTGAACCGGCGATATCCTGCGCCGCAAGCCGCTTGTCGAACCCGATCGAGGCGTTGATCGCCTCCATGATCGCATCGGGCCCGGCGGCAAAGCGGCCGCCCCACATCTGGTTCGAGGTCTTGTCCGACATGCTGATGCCTCCGGGAGGAAAAATGAGAAATCTGGCGCTTGCGCTCCTGTATACCGCCGCTGCGGCGCTTGCAAATCCGGCCACGGCCGACATCGCCAGCGCGGATGCGCTGCGCGATGGCGATATGAAAAAGCTCAATTTCCATTCAGAAGCGAAACCGGCCGGCGACGCGGATTTCACCACGTTCGAAGGCGCGCCGCTCAACCTGACCGACTGGCGGGGCAAATGGGTTCTGGTGAATTTCTGGGCGACATGGTGCGCGCCCTGCCGCAAGGAAATGCCGGCGCTGGCCGAATTGCAGCGCGATCTGGGTGGCGACAGTTTCGAGGTCGTGACGATTGCGACGGGCCGCAACCCGCCCCCCGCGATGCAGCAATTCTTTGACGAAATCGGCGTCGACAACCTGCCCCTGCATCGCGACCCGAAATCCGGGCTGGCCCGGCAGATGGGGGTGCTCGGCCTGCCGATCAGTGTGATCCTTAACCCCGACGGCGACGAGGTCGCGCGCCTTCAGGGCGATGCCGACTGGCAATCCGACAGCGCCAGGGCCGTGCTGTCCGCGCTTATCCTGCCCGAAAGCTGAAACCGAAAACGGGGCAGGGAATTCCCCCTGCCCCGCCTCGTCTCAACACTGTCCGAAAGAATTGCCGCACCATGGACGCTAGTTCAGCGCCATCAGGATACGGCGGGATTGGGTCTTTTCACCGCTCAAGTGGTCTCTGGCCCAGCCTTTCATGGCCGCTCCGAGCTGATCGAGTTCCAACGCCCCCGTCGAAACCAGCCCACCAAGCCCCCATTCCTTCCACGCCAGCCCCAGCGCCGTTTCTCGTGTCACCCGTTGCCGGGCTTCACGGAAACCGTTGAAATGGACGATGACATAAGCGCAGCGCCCCATAGTGCGTGCGCAGCGATGCGGTTCATAGCGCGTGATCCGGCCATCGGCCGTCACGTCCCGCACCACCTCGCCCCGGTCGTTGGTGTAGTAGCTGCCCAAGAAAACCGGTGTGTTGCCCTTGCTCTCATAAGTGTCGAATTGGAAAAGCTCGTTCGTTTGCCCGCGTGCGACGTGGCTTTGATAGGCACCGTGCCCGTCCTCCATCACCATCAGCGAACCGGGCGCCATGCGCGCGGTCTTCCAGGCGATGTCGGCGTGCAGCGGTACGCTGGCCAGCGTCAGGATTGCAGACAAGAAAAAAGCGCGCATGGCGCGTGCATCTCCGGTTTCACGGCCCCCACCGCTACGGACAACTTTGACGAAAACTTGTCACAGTTCAAGCGTTTGCCACATTCCGGCCACAAAAGGCGCCGCTAGGCGGACAATGCCGTCCGAAGGGTCGCAATGGTTCACGGATGGCACAAGCATTGACGCTTTGGCCGCGAATCACCGGGGGCAATCAGCGACAGTAAGGTCCGCCGCGATGCCGCGCGGTGTCGTAATGCAGGTGATCTTCGTGATACCCGTCAGAGCCCGGCCCCAGCGTGGTTCCGAAAATCCCGCAGCCGGACTTGTGCAAGCGGCGCAACGCCCGCCCCTTTGGCCCGGAATGCCAGTCGCGCAGCACGCTGATTTCGTCGCCATTCGCAAGGAAGACGCCGGAAATGTCGATGGCATGACCCCGGCCATGCTCACTGACCTTGGCGCCGGGCACGTTGTTGCGCGTCCGGCACGCGTAATGCGCGGCGACGCGTAGTCCCGCAGCCCCGCCGCCAAGGCGGCCCACAGCGGGTTTCACCCCCTTGTTGACCCAGCGTTTCAGCGCCTTTGCCGTGGTGCAATCCAGCATCGCCGATTGGCTGAGCGCAACGCCCGACACCGAGTGGACCTTGACCGCATCTTCAATCCCGCAGCCGCGAATGCGCCCCGGAACAAAGCCCACCGGCTCGCCCTGAATGGCCGGATCGCCGCAGATCGCGCCCTTGCGCCGCGCCTCGCGCTGCGACATCACACGGCGCACCAGACTGTTGGGGCGCAGCACCGGCAGACGAGACAGGCCCACCGCCTGCGCCGACACGCCCGCGAATGCGCTTGCGCGGCTGAGCGTTCCGACCACATCCTCGGGAATGAAACCGGGAATGCCCGCGCCGCGCAGATGCTGCCCAAGGGTCTGGTGCAAGTTCGGGGTGGCGCCTTCGGGGCGGGGCTGCGGGCGAAGAGGCTGGGCGATGACATCCCCCTTGGGCGGCGGGCGCAGCGAGGTCGCGGGCGCCTCGGCCATCGCTTGTGTCGCAAGCGCCAGTACCGCGAAAAGCAACCCAGGGCGCATCGTCAGCCGTCCTTTCTGATCCGCCCGAAGTCAGGAGCGTCCGTATCCTGACCGGCCCGAAGAATCCCCCGGCGGATGCTGCGCGTATGGGTGAAATAGTCAAACAGCGTGTCCCCGTCGCCGGTGCGAATGGCCCGTTGCAGGGCGAACAGCTCTTCGGTGAACCGGCCAAGGATTTCCAGTGCGGCATCCTTGTTGGTCAGGAAGACGTCGCGCCACATGGTCGGATCGCTTGCCGCGATGCGGGTGAAATCGCGAAATCCCGCAGCCGAAAACTTGATGACCTCCTGGTCGGACACCCGGCGCAGATCGTCCGCGACCCCCACCATGGTATAGGCGATCAGGTGCGGCACATGGCTGACCACGGCGCAGACCAGATCGTGATGCGCCACCTCCATCCGCTCGGTGCTGGCGCCCAGCGCCTGCCAGTAGGATTCAAGCTGCGCTGTCGCCTGCTCGGGCGCGCCCTCCGGCACGATGAGACACCAGCGATTGTCAAACAGGCTGGCAAAGCCGGATTCGGGGCCGGAATGCTCGGTTCCCGCCATCGGATGGGCGGGCACGAAATTCACGCCGTTTGGCAAGTGCGGCGCTACCGCTTCGATGACCGACGCCTTGACCGAGCCGACATCGGTTACCGTGCAGCCGGGTTTCAGGTGGGGCGCAATGGTTGCCGCGATGGCCCCCATGGCGCCAACCGGCACGGCAAGCACGACAAGATCCGCATCCCGGACGGCCGCTTCGGCGCTGTCGCAGATGGTGTCGCACAGGCCGATCCTGCGCGCGGTGTCCCGCGTGGATGCCGAGCGGGCATAGCCGGTGACATGGCTGTCCATCCCCGCGCGACGCATCGCCCAGAACATCGAAGAGGCGATCAGCCCCAGCCCGATCAAAGCGACGCGCGGATAGGTCATCTTGCGCCCGCCTTGAACAGGCCGATGCAATGGGCGACCCGGCGGCACGATGCCTCGTCCCCGACGGTGATGCGCAGCGCGGCGGGCAGCTTGTAGCCGGTAACCCGGCGCACAAGAATGCCCTGCGATTGCAGGAACGTATCGCAAGCCCCGGCCTCGTCAGGGCTGCCAAAGCGGGCCAGAACGAAATTCGCGGTCGACGCATCCGACGGCACGCCATGCTCCGCAAGTGCCTCGGCCAGCCAGGCGCGCCAGCGGGTGTTTTCCTCACGCGACTTCTCGACATGGGCGGTGTCGCGAATCGCAGCCTCGGCGGCCTTGAGCGCGACGGACGAAAGATTGAACGGTTGTCTGATGCGCGTCAGCACGTCGATGATGTATTGTGGCCCGTATCCCCAACCAACGCGCATACCGCCCAGCCCGTAAAGCTTGGAAAACGTGCGCGTCATGATGACGTTCTGCCGCGATTCCACAAGGCGCGCGCCGCCGTCGTAACCTTCGACATAGTCCGCATAGGCGCCATCCAGAACGAGGATCGCCTGCGGCGGAAGATTGTCTGCCAGCCGCTCGATCTCGGCAAGACCGATCATCGTGCCGGTGGGATTGTTCGGATTCGCGATGAAAACAAGCTTGGTGCGGTCGCTGCAAGCGGCCAGAATGGTGTCTACGCAAACCACGCGTTCGCGCTCGGCCACCTCGACGGGGGTCGCGCCCACAGACTGCGCAAGGATCGCATACATCGCAAAGCCGTGTTCGGTGTGGATCACCTCATCGCCGGGCCCGGCATAGGCCTGAGCAAGGAATTGCAGCACCTCGTCAGAACCGACACCGCAAATAATGCGCGACGACTGAAGCCCGTGAACCTCGGCGATGGCAGTCCGCAACTCCGCGTGATCGGTCGAGGGATAGCGATGGATCTCGTGCACGACCCGGCGCACGGCATCCTGTGCCGCAGGCGACGGCCCGAACGGGTTCTCGTTCGAACTGAGTTTAATAACGTTGCTCACGCCATCCACGCTCGACTTGCCGCCAACGTAAAGCGCAATATCCATGATACCCGGCTGCGGCTCGATGCCCGCCATTGTCGTCACCCCCGGAAAACGTTGCCGAAACCTTCTAACTTGCACCGCCCCACATGACCAGACGCCCTGCCCGGCCCCAAGAAAATTCGTACGAATTTTCTTGGGCGCTTGCGACGGCGCTGACGCGAAGATTTTTCGAACGAAAAATCTTCGGTTGGCAAGAGCATTGCGAAAGGCCCGCTGCTGGGTTTCGCCGATGGCTTTGAGAACGTGGTCCAAACGGCGGTGTAGCGGCGGCCTCTCTATGCACTGCGCCCCGACGGGACCGCGGGAGGGACGTCGCGTTCGGCCGCATACACGCACGGCCGCGACGCGAGCCCCCATCATCACGCGAGTCCAACTTTCGAGGCTGGTGCGGGGAGATGTCGCGGTCCGTACCGGCGGCCAAGGGCCTCGCCGGTTGGGCACAAATGGATCATTCCGATGGGCGTTGTTGCAGACCTCCCGCCTGAGGCGTGATTTCCCGTTACCCCGCTGACGTTATGCCACGCGGACGATCACGGCGGTGCCGAGGGCGTTGAAGCGGTTCACAAGGGCGACACGAATGTGGATCTCGGCGGTCTGGCGGTCGGGGTCTCTTGCGGCGATGCGTTCGCCGAATGCCTTAATGCCTCGCATCTTGGCCTCGGCGCGGCTTCGGGCGTGGTATCCGGTCCAATGCTTCCAGAATGCACGACCGTAGCGTTTCGCAGCGCGCAGCGTCTCGTTCCGAGCTTTCGCCGCCGGGCAGTCTTCCTTCCAGGCGCGCCCGTTCTTCCGGATCGGGATAATCGGGATGGCCTGCCGTTCGGTGATGGCGGCATGGCAACGGCGGGTGTCGTAGCCACCGTCGGCGGTCACCGTTCCGATCTGCTCGTCCTCGAAGATCTGGCCGAGCAACTCGGGCA
>NZ_QLMG01000044.1 GCF_003259905.1 Salipiger aestuarii
TATCCAAGTCGGGCGCCATCTTCACTGGCACGAACGCCGGACCGCTCTGGGTCGCGAACTCACCGTTCCGATACTGTCGCCGCCAGACGGTCAGCCAGACGGTCAGCAGCGAACGGCAGATGCCATGCCGCCGCGCTGTCGCTGAGACCTGCCGATGTCCCCCAAGGCTTTCTCGACCACCCTGATCTTGTCGGCATCGCTCCAGTGCCGACGACACGGCGTATCCTCGGTGGACAGGATCTCGATCCGGGGTGTGACCGTAAGGTCGACCATAACGTCGGACTTATCATCGCCTCCAACGCCCCGTCAGACGGCCCCCACCGGAGGGATACGGCATGCCAGGTCGTGCCGACCTTGCAGGCTTTGATCATGCTTGCGCTTCTGGCCGGCGGGATCGTCGCAGTCAACGACCGGTTTCGCGATAGGGACGGCGACATCGACGCCCTGCTTCGGATAAGCCGGGCCTGCACCGAAGGGCTGTTCTGGCGTAGCCGCAAGATTTCTGACCTGTTCGCCGAGGCCGAAAGCCTGGGCGTGGCGGCTGCGCTGAACGACGCGGCCAGAAAGCTGCCACTGGTGGAGCTCCGCCATGCGGCATCGTGATGTCCCGATCACGCGTGACGATGGGCGCGCGGGGATCGTGTTCGCGGTGTTCGCCGTCGGGGCGGTCTCGGCAGATTGCTTCGCAATTGCCTGCCGGGCAGCGGACGTGCCTGTGACGCGTGCCACTGCCACACCACCATCCGCGCGCGTGACGCTGTTCCGATCATCCCGATCCGAAAGAACGGGCGCCTGTGGAAAAAAGACTGCCCGGGCACAAAGGTCCGCAACGAAACCCTGCGCGCGACCCGACATTGCGGCAGCGCGCTATGGAAACGCTGGACCGGATACCACGCCCGCAGCCGGATCGAGGCGAAGATGCGCTGGCTGAAATCCTTCGGCGAACGCATCATGGCGAGAGACCCAGACCGCCAGAGCGCCGAATTCCACATTCGTATTGCACTCGTGACCCGCCTCAACGCCCTCGGCACCGCCGAAATCGTCCGCGTGGCATGAAACACCAGCGGGTGAAGATGCAGTCCCCTCAGTCCCCTCAGGCGCGAGTTGCGCAAAAGCGCCCTTCAGATGGCAGCTATTTGCTCAGCCGGAAAAAGATTTCCGTAAGTTTTTCGGGCAGCGCCCTGATGTTTTCAAAGGTCTGAACATGGTTTTGCCCAAAAATTTCAGAATGCCGTTGCCTGTCGGGGCTGCCAAGGGCGATGCAAAAACAATCTATTCCACGTACCGTCAGGGACTGGACCGCGCGCTTTGCGTCCGCCACAAGATAATCCGGGTCAGGCACGTCGATGTCCGATGGCTCACCATCCGTAAGGATCAGAACAAGCTTGCGATGAGTTGGTACCGGGTCAAGCGTGCGACCCGCAAGGCGTATCCCGGCGCCGATCCGCGTGGACCAGGCAGGTTTCAACCCTGACAGGGCCATCCCGGTCGCCATGCCGACGGGTTCATCGAACCCTTTGACCAGAACGGTGCGAACATCCTCTCGCCCGCATGAGGAAAAAGCAGTTATCGCCAGCGGATCGCCCAGCTGCTCCATCGCCTGCGCAAGAATGGCCGCCGCGTCGCGTTCCAGATCCAAAACGCTGCCGGCACCCGTCTCAGCACCCGTTGACAGCGACGTATCCAGCAGCAGATGCACGGCGATTGATCGCACCGGGGCAGAGATCCCCTGATAAACCCGATGGTCGGGCGTTTGCCCGCCGCGATGGGCAATCGCTGAACTGATGGCGGCGTCCAGATCCAGCGTCTCGCCCTCGGACTGGCGTTTAAGGCGCTTGCGACGCCCGACATTCGCCTGTCTTACAAGCGTTTCCGTGCGCTTTACGAGCGCGGCGTGGCGCTGGGTAAGCTTGTCCCAAAACCGGGGATCGCCCGGTCCCGGGTCGTATCTGTTGACGGTGACCCAGTCGGGGCGTTCAATCCGGGCGGCATAGTCATATTCCGAAAGCTGTGTCACACGCGCGCCGTCGGTTGGTTCCGATGGTGCAATGGCGATGGCTTCGTCGGGGGGATCATCTGCGGGGGGCTGTGGGCTGTGATCCGTGGCGCCGCCTTGATCCGTTTTGCCCAGGTCCCGGGTTTCCACTGGCATTTCGATCTGTTCAGCCGGTGGTTGGTGCATCGCATCAGGAAAGGCCCACAGACCAAGGTTATCATCACGATACACAGGTTGCACCACATAGCCTTTTGCGTTGAACTGCACTCGGGTCTGGCCCAGATCGTTGCCCAACAGGTTGCCGATATGACGCGAGATCGCGGGATCTGCCAATCGTTCACGATGGGCATTGAACAGATCAACCCCCTTGGCGACCCAGCCGTGTTCCGGGGGGAAATCAGGATCGAACAGCGCACGCGCAAGCCGGGTAAACAGGGATGGCGCGGTCGCCACACCCCCAGGTTCGGCATTGTGAAACGGGGCCCAAAGGCGCCGCAGCCCCGGCATGTCACGCAGCGCCAGCGTTTCGACGCGGGCGTCCTCGATCAACGAGACCACCGCGATTTGCATGGGCTTGAGCTGCCCGATCTCGAAACACGGCCCGCCGTAGGCGAAATGCGCACCGATATGGGCCAAGGCGGCGCGGTATAAAAGCCGCTCGTTGCCCCCATGACCCGGCAAACTGGGCGGCAGTTGCACGACACCCGCCGCAAAAGACGCCCGCCCTATCGCGCGCCCACTCGGGTCGGGCAGCGCCTCGCGCAGTGGTACGTTGCGTCCCCAGAGCGCCGTGTGGAATGCCTCAAGACCCCGTTCAAGCGATTGAAAGGTCTCGTCGCCAGCGTGGCGTTCCAGTAGACGCTGCGCTTCGGGCAGTTCCAGGCGAAAATACGCAAGCCGTCGCGCCGCATCACGCCCGGCCAGCCGCAACCCGGTGTCAATCCACGCGGATAACGCTTGGGGCGCCAATCGACCCGTCAGCATGTCCATGCGTTCCAGCAGCGGCAACACGCTTTCGGGTGCCGTTGCAAGCAGGCCAAGCATCATGGCCTGCCAGTTCAGGAATGTGCTTTCGTCCATGTCGCGCGACATGGACGCTGCGGTCGACAGATAGATCGCTGCGATACGGGGGCGGGTTTTGATCGCCACCCGCGACGTGACTGTGCCAAGCGACAGGGCAACCTGCGGGCCCAGCCGTTCCGCCACCTGCCGGGCCGTCGTGGCGAATACCCGTGGAACCTCCCCGCCGTACCCTGCCCCGGCCAGCCGGGCATGTGCCGCAGAAAATGCCCCAAGGCTTTCCCCCGGGAACGCGGCCAGCGTGGCATCGGGCCAGGACGCTTTCACTGCAAGATCCACCATGTCGTCAGGCACAGGCATCCACGGCAGCGTCAAGCGCCGCGCGCATGTCGGGATCATCCGTGATCGGGGTGACGACCGCCAAAGAACAGGCTTGCCGCAGCGTCAAGCCCTCGGCAACGAGCCGCCCGGCATGGATCAGCATTCGGGTCGAGGCCCCTTCGTTCAGACCATGGCCGCGCAGGTTTCGACTTTTGCCCGCGATCTGCACCAGCTTGCGAGCCAACCCATCCGAAATTCCGGCCTGTGCTGCGACGATGCTACCTTCCACTGCCGGGTCGGGGTAGCCGAAATCCATCGCGCAGAAGCGCTGCTTGGTGCTTTCCTTGAGGTCCTTCAGGACCGATTGGTAGCCGGGGTTATAGGAAATCACGAGCTGGAAATCCGGATGCGCCGTGAGCAGCTCGCCCTTTTTCTCAAGCGGAAGAATACGGCGATCATCCGTCAGCGCGTGGATGATCACGGTGGTGTCTTGGCGTGCCTCGACCACCTCATCCAGATAGCAAATGCCCCCGAAGCGCACCGCCAGGGTCAGGGGGCCATCCTGCCAATGCGTGCCCTCGGGGCCCAGCAGATACCGCCCCACCAGATCGGACGCGGTCATGTCTTCGTGACACGACACCGTGACCAGAGGCCGCCGAAGTTTCCAGGCCATGTGTTCGACAAAACGGGTCTTGCCACACCCCGTCGGGCCCTTGAGCATCACCGGAAGGCGCGCGCCATATGCTGCGGTGTAATACGCGATTTCGTCGTTCGACGCCTGATAGGCGGGCTGCTCGGTGATGCGCCAGGCATCGAGGGTTTGGGTCATCGTCGGCTCCTGTCGCGGCGCGCATGAAAAAAGGCGACCCGGTCCGGCATCTGCCATGCCGTGAACCGGATCGCAGTCGATGGCCACCGCCGGGGTCTGGTGGCCATCCGGCGCAAAGCACCCTGCGCCGGAGGTCTCAGGTCAGCGGTGTTCGCTTGCCATGTCTTCGTTCGGGATCCCCTCGATCGGGCTTTCCGAAGTGCCGACGGTCGACCGGGTCATGGCCTCGACCGCCTCGCGCGTGCCTTCGGGGTCTTCGACCCACTTGCGGTAAAAGTCATACGGCATCGCGCAGGCCCCCTTGTCGCCATCACCGGAATTGATCATCCCGGTGTAGCCACGGTGCACGAGCTTGAAGAGATGGTTGTTCGACTGCATCGTGCTGCGCGCTTCGCGGATCATCGGCACCGAAAGTTGCGCATACTGGATGCCCATTTCCTCGGTGCCGCATTCGCCCAACGAACGACCGTCAAAGCCGATGATGGCCGAGTGCCCGAAATACGAATATACACCGTCAAAGCCGGTGGCGTTGGCCACGGCGACATAGCAGTTGTTCGCCCATGCCATGCACTTTGACATCATCACCTGCTGTTCCTTGGCCGGGTACATGTAGCCCTGGCATCGCACGATCAGTTCCGCCCCCTTCATGGCGCAGTCACGCCAAATTTCGGGGTAGTTGCCATCGTCGCAGATGATCAGCGAAATCTTGAGGCCCTTTGGGCCTTCGCAAACATAGGTGCAATCGCCGGGGTACCAGCCCTCAATCGGCACCCAAGGCATGATTTTGCGGTATTTTTGAACAATTTCGCCCTTGTTGTTCATCAGGATCAGGGTGTTGTACGGTGCCTTGTTGGGGTGCTGTTCGTGGCGCTCGCCCGTCAGCGAGAACACCCCCCAGACGTCGGCCTCGCGGCAGGCGGCGGCAAAAATTTCTGTCTCATCGCCCGGAATGGTCGAGGCGGTCTCGTACATTTCCGTTTCATCATACATGATGCCGTGGGTCGAATATTCGGGAAAAACCGCCAGATCCATGCCCGGCAGACCCTTTTTCATACCCTTCAGCATTTCCGCGAGGTTTTTCGCGTTTTCAAGCACTTCAGCACGCGTATGAAGCCGCGGCATCTTGTAATTTACGACGGCCACGCCGACCGTATTGTTGCTGCTTCCGATGTCACCGTGGTGCATTTCCTGGTCTCCTGTCTGGTTGGGTCGTGTGGCCAGATGCAAGTGTTGCACCCGGTTGATTTCATTGCCGCAGCGGGTGCCGCGACAAACAGGACAAGACGCTTACTTGCGCCTCGCATGGGGCGCGGCACCTGTCAGCGATTGGCGCGCCGCGCGCCATGCCGTGACAAGCGCGCGGCCAAGGGCAACGCCATCGGTGGCGATGAAGCGCAGGATCGAAATGTCGCGATCAGGAAATTCCGATAGCCCCGCGTAAACGCCCGGCTCTGCCGCGATGGCGGTTGCCATGGGCGCGCCCGTTTCCGGCAACCCCGCCGCGACAATCATGCCCGCGCAGCGCGCCCCGCCCGTCCGCGTCAGCCACGCCCCGCCCGACAGCGCGAACCGGTCCAGCATCAGCGGCCCGCCCGGCCCGGCGATGGACACACTGTTTCGCAGATAATCGAAGGCCCGCCCGTCGCCATCTGGATCATGGATCAGCTGGGCATCGGCCATCAGCAGCCGCGCCCCCTGCTCCAGCCGTGCCGACACGCGGTTGTCCAATCGGCTGCCCGACATCAAAATCGCCGGATCCGGCAGATATTCCAGCAGCGCGCCATCCCTGACGTCCAGCTGCACATCCTGCACCGCGCCGGGCCGTCCGCGTGCATCATGCACAACGCTGGATGCCTGGGTCGTGACATGCGCCGCCGCGCCCGGTTCGAGCGAGATCGACAACCCTAGATCGTCGTCGCCATAAAGCCCCCCCGACGAGCTTTGCAGGTATAGCGTTGCCATTCCCTGCGGGTCGCCCGGATGCCGGAACGGGCGGGTAATATGAAACGGGTGCGGGGTCAGCTGACCCATCAGATGCGTGCGCCCCGCCACATCGCGAAACGTCAGCCGCGCCCTGACCGGGCGGCCACGCGATATTGCGGCGCCTGATTTCACGCCGGGATCTCGTGGAACAGCACTTCGCGGGCGATGGTGTCGGCGATCGTTTCGATGCCCTCGACCGTTGCGCCCTTGCAGCGGCATCCGATCACCTGGGCGGTACCGCGGATCTGGCGGGCCTCGGCCAGAATCGCGTCGGCATCGACAAAGACATGCGGGGCCAGATCAAGTTTGTTGATGACCAGCAGATCCGATTGCAAGATGCCGGGGCCACGTTTGCGCGGAATATCGTCGCCCTGCGCCACGTCGATCACGAACATCCACCAATCAACAAGATCAAGCGAGAAGGTCGAGGCAAGATTGTCGCCCCCGCTTTCGATGACAACCAGATCCAGATCGGGGAACGCCGCCTCCAGATCGTCCGCCGCCGCGATGTTCAGCGTCGGGTCTTCGCGAATGACGGTGTGGGGGCAAGCGCCTGCCTCGACCGCAAGCACGCGGTCGGGATCAATCAGCCCCCCGGCCTGTAGGCGGCGGGCGTCTTCCTTGGTGACCAGATCGTTGGTCACAACGGCGATTTCGATGCCGCGCGCTTTGAATACGGGGATCAGCGCCTCGATCAGGGCGGTCTTTCCGGATCCTACGGGGCCGCCGATGCCGATCCGTGCAGCACCGGGGCGTTTCGCATCGGCTGTCGAGGAAATGACGTTCATCGCAGCATGTACCTTTGTGCAAGGGGCAGTTCGGTGGCGGGTTCGCAAGTGGCCAATTCACCGTCGACAAAGACCTCGAAGGTCGCAGGATCGACCCGGATGTCCGGGCATGCATCATTCAGGTGCATGTCGGATTTGCGCAGGTGGCGCGTGCCGACCGCGGGCAGCAGCGGCTTGGTCAGGCCTAGATCCGCATCCAACCCGTCCTCGATCGCAAGAGGATTGACAAAACACGCCCCCAGCGCCGGTGCGGCCTTGCCAAAGGCCCCCCATTGCGGGCGCATGATCAATGGTTCGCAGGTCATCAACGAGGCCGCGCTGTCGCCCATTGCGCCCCAGGCGATGAAGCCTCCCTTGACCACCAGTTCCGGTTTCACACCGAAATAACCCGGCCGCCACAGCACGATGTCCGCCAGCTTGCCCGGCTCGATCGAGCCGACGTGTTTTTCGATACCGAAACAGCGGGCGGCGTTGATCGTGTACTTGGCGATGAAACGCTTGATGCGCAAGTTGTCCCCCTTGGCCGAGGTTTCATCCGGCAACCGCCCCCGCTGCTCCCGCATCTTTGACGCCAGTTGCCAGGTGCGCGAAATCACCTCGTGGATGCGCCCCATGCCCTGGCTGTCGGACCCAAGCATCGAGATCGCGCCGATGTCGTGCAAGACATCTTCGGCCGCGATGGTCTGAGCGCGGATGCGGCTTTCGGCAAAGGCCACGTCTTCGGGGATCGACGGCGACAGGTGATGGCACACCATGGTCATGTCGAGATGTTCGTCAAACGTGTTGACCGTGAACGGGTTCGTCGGGTTGGTCGACGAGGGCAGGCAATTGGCCACCCCCGCAACGCGGATGATGTCGGGGGCGTGCCCGCCGCCCGCGCCCTCGGTGTGATACATATGAATGGCGCGCCCGCCGATGGCGGCAAGCGTGTCTTCGACAAAGCCGCTTTCGTTCAGGGTGTCGGTGTGCAGTTGCACCTGAAAATCCAGCTCATCGGCCGCGCTGAGACAGGCGTCGATGGCGGCGGGCATCGCGCCCCAGTCTTCGTGAATTTTCAGCCCCAAGCAGCCGGTGCGGATCTGTTCGTGCATGGCATCGGGTCGGTGGGCGTTGCCGCGCCCCAGAAAGCCAAAGTTCATCGGCCAGTGTTCTGCGGCCTGAAGCATCTTGCCGGTGTTGAACGGCCCGCCGGAATCAATGCCCACGGTGATCGGTCCAAGCGAGCCGCCCAGCATGGTCGTGATGCCCGACGACATGGCGTGTTCAACCAGCTGCGCGCTGTCAAAATGCACATGCACGTCGATGGCGCCCGCGGTGGCGATCATACCTTCGGCGTCGCGCACGGTGGTGCCGGCCCCGACGATCAGGCGCGGATCGACGCCGTTCATCACGTCGGGGTTGCCCGCCTTGCCGATGGCGACGATCTTGCCGTCCTTGATGCCGATGTCGCCCTTGACGATGCCGGCCACCGCATCAATCACCACGACATTGCAGATCAACATGTCCAGGGCGCCCTGCGCCGAGGTCACGCCGACCGCAAGACCAAGCCCGTCGCGTAGCGTCTTGCCGCCGCCATGCAGGCATTCGTCGCCGTAGCTGGTGTAATCATGCTCGATCTCGGCCCAAAGCTGGGTGTCACCCAGCCGCATCAGGTCGCCGGTGGTCGGTCCGAACATGGCCGCGTATTCTGCGCGTGTCATCGTGACCATGATCAGGCCCCCCTGAATCCGGCCGCTCTGGCGCGTTCCAGCGCCGTATCGCGATCCGCGCCATTGGTAAGGTTGTTGAGCCCGGACAGTTGTTTGGTGCCGCCGAAATCACACAGGCTGACCTCTTTTTCCTGGCCCGGCTCAAAGCGCACGGCGGTGCCCGCCGGAATATCCAGTCGATAACCAAAGGCGGCCTTGCGGTCGAAATCCAGCGCCTTGTTGGTTTCAAAAAAATGGTAGTGGCTGCCGACCTGCACGGGGCGATCGCCGGTGTTCTTGACCACCAGCGCGACGCGCGCGCGCCCGGCGTTCAGTTCAATTTCACCCTCGGCGGCGCGGATTTCGCCGGGAATGCCAACGCGGCCGTCGGGGGTGTTGTCGCCGGGGCGGATCGGGTCGTGCACCGTAACCAGCTTGGTGCCGTCGGGAAACACGCCTTCGACCTGGATCATCGGCAGCAGATCGGCGACGCCCTCCATCACGTCGTCGGAACTCAGGATCGTTGAGCCAAAGGAAATCAGGTCCGCGACAGAGCGCCCGTCGCGCGCGCCTTCGAGAATTTCGTCACAAATCAGCGCCACCGCTTCGGGCGCGTTCAACACCCGGCCACGAGCGCGGCGCTTTCGTGCCAGCTCTGCCGCCGTGAAAATCGTGAGCCTTTCCAGCTCGGTCGGGGTGAGAAGCATATCTCGTGTCTCCGGTCCTTAATTGGCGAACAGGCTGATCTGTTCAGCCGTCCGGCGTTGCGCCGCGATTTCGACAAGGGGGGCAAAGGCACCGGGGTATTCTGGCGCGGGGCATGACAAGCCGGCCACCATCGCATTGGCCGCCGCCGCAAGCACCGCCTGCGCATCCAGCGCCCCGAGCTTGCCAAGCCGGACCGCAGCCGATGTCACACCCGTCACGACGGTGTTGAGCGCGCCGACCTCGGCCTGCGACAGATCCAGCCCCAGCCCGGCGCCAAGCATGCCCTGCACGATCGGCTCATAGCCGGTTGCCTCGGGGGGCGCGTTGGCGCGCAGATGGTCCTGATAGGCCTTGGCCCCCGGTGTGGCGATGCGTGCGTGCACCGTCAGCAACGACCGCCCGATGCGACGGGAGGCGCGGGCCAAGCGTTCGACGGTGTTCTGCAAATGGCATCGGGTATCGATCTGATACAGGGCGTCAGGATCTTGCGCGCTGGCAAAGGCTTGACGCAAGAAGGGGCGATCAAAATCGAGCCAACGCGGAATCACCTGTCCGTCCAGCAGTTGGTGGAGATCTGTAGCGGATTTAACCCGCCCCTCGTTCACCAGTGTTTCCAACCCGGATGAAAACGCAAACGCCCCCGACGGGAATGCGCTGTCGCAACATTGCAGCATCCGCAACTGAGAGCGCAGATCGGTCATGCGGGCTGTCCCTCGCGCGCGGGCAGCACGATGATTTCCCCGGCCTCGATCATTGGCGCAAGGCGGTCATGATAAACACGGTCCTCGGTTTCGATCGCGACAAGCAGTTCTTCGCCATCAAAGCGCACGCGCCAGTGCAGGTTGCCGCAAAGGTACCCCAGCCGCAGGGCGACTGCGCTGTTGGCCGCAGCCAGCCGCAGCCAGCGTTCGGTTTCAACCCGCACCACCAGCGCGCCCGCGTCATCAAGCGCCAGCACCGCACCATCGTAAAGCGGCGTATCGCGGGGCAGCGCAACAGCGATTTCGTGCCCCGCTTCGGTGACACACCGCAGCCGCCGCCGCGCCAGATCCGCAGGCGGCAGACGCAGCACATCCACCGCGTGGTGGTGTTCCAAATGATGCAGCGCGTCGTGAAAATCTGCCGATTTTCCCAAAATATCCGTGAACATCCGCATCAGATTGCCATGTGCTTGTTGACCATCTCGTCGGTCAGGGTTTCGATCGCGCCGGATTCAACCGCCGTTCCGTGTTCGATCATCGCAAAGGCCTTGGCGGCGCGGCGCACGAAGTGGACGTTCTGTTCAACCAACAAAATGGTCAGGCCAAATTCGCTGTTGAGCCGGATGATAATGTCTTCGATCTGCGCGACGATGTTGGGCTGGATGCCCTCGGTCGGCTCGTCCATCAGCAGCACGCGGGGCTTGCACGCCAGCGCACGCGCGATGGCAAGCTGTTGTTGCTGCCCCCCCGACAGGACACCGCCGGGACGGTCGAGGTTTTCGATAAGATAGGGGAACAGTTCTGGCACGATGTCCGGGATGCGGCGCGTGCCCCCGGCCGCAAAGCCGCCCATCAGAATATTCTCGCGGATCGAAAAGTCGGGAATGATCATCCGTCCCTGCGGGACGTAGGCAATGCCTGCGCGCGCACGTTCATGGGTCGCAAGCCGCGCGATGGGCTTGTCGCCAAGCGTGATCTGCCCCTCGGAGCGGTCGGTCAGCCCCAGGATGGTGCGCAACAGCGTGGTCTTGCCCACCCCGTTGCGCCCCAGAATCCCGAGAATTGCGCCTTCGGGGGCGGCGACAGTCATGTCGTGCAGCGCCTGGCTGCGACCATAAAAGCTATCTACGTTTGAAAGGGACAGCATCAGTGTGCCCCCCCCGACCCAAGATAGGCGTCGCGAACCGCCGGATCCTGTTCGATCTTTGCCATCGGCCCTTCGGCCAGCAGCCGGCCCAGATGCATCACGGTGACGCGCTCGGCGATCTTGCGCACAAAGGCCATGTCGTGTTCGACCACCAGCAACGTGTGGTTGCCCTTGAGCTTCAGGATAATGTCCGCGGTCTTGAGCGTTTCGGCCTGCGTCATGCCTGCGGTCGGTTCATCCAGCAGGATCACCCGCGCCTGTTGGGTGATCAGCATACCCAGTTCCAGCCATTGCATCTGTCCATGACTGAGATCGCCGGCGATGACATCCAGCACCGGCTCCAACCCGGTCAGCGCGATGACCTCGTCGATACGCGCCCGGTCGGCGGGGGCCATCCCCAGCCGCAGGTTGCGGAAAACGCGCGGCTCGTGGCTGACCGCGACGCGCAGGTTGTCGTGCACCGTCAGGTCACGGAAGACCGAGGGGATCTGGAATTTGCGCCCCACCCCGGCCCGAGCGATCTGGTGCTCTGGCCGGTTGGTGATGTCGCGCCCGAACAGGCGCACTTCACCACCCGTCGAGGCTGTCTTGCCGCTGATCAGATCCATCAGCGTCGTCTTGCCCGCCCCGTTGGGGCCAAGCACAACGCGCAGTTCGCCTTCGTTTATGACGGTGGTCATCCCGTCCACTGCCTTGAAACCGCTGAAATCCACTTCCAGCGCGTCGATCGTGAGTGCCGCAACCATACCCGCGCCCCCTATTCTGCCGGGGCGCCGGAACGCGCCGCCTGTTTGTCGCCGCTGCCGCGCGCGCTGCTGATGCGGCCAAGAAGATCCTGCGCCAGCCCGGCAAGACCGCGCGGCATGTACAGGACGACCAGCACAAAGATGACGCCGATGATCAGCTTCCACGCTTCCTGAAACATCTCGGTTTCCGAGGCCGTGGCTTCGATGGTGTTGATCAGGATCGCGCCAATGGCCGCCCCGATCAGCGACGAGCGTCCGCCCACCGCTGCCCAGACAACCATCGAAATCGAAAAGGTGATGTCCAGAAACGACGGCGATGCAAATTCAGCGGCGATCACATACAGCATCCCGGCAAAGCCCGCGATGCCGGCCGAAACGGTGAAAAAGAACACCTGATAGGCCGCGACGTCATACCCCAGATACCGCGAGCGGTTGGGGTCGTCGCGCGTCGATTGCAGGATCAGCCCGGCGCGGGTCGACACCAACCAGCGGGTCAGCAACAGCACCACGCAGGTCGAAACCGCCACGACGTAATAGGTCGAGACCATGTAGGGATCAAACTCGATCCCCGCCACCGTCAGCCAGCCAAGATCGGTCAACCCGTTGAAACCATTGGTGATCGGTTGCGCGTCGATGATCAAAAGCCGCACCAGCAGCACCAACGCCAGCGTGATGATCGCAACATAAACGCCCGACACCCGCAGCCGGAAGATCGCCGATGACAGCACCAGCGCGATAAGCACCGGAAGCACGATCGCCATGGCCATGCCGAACCATTGCGACTGGAACGGCAGCCATAACCATGAGCCCTGAACGATGCAGCACAACTCGGTCGGGGCACCCGGTTCGGCGTTCCAAAGCATGAAATCGGGCACCGGCATGTCGCTGCCCTGCTGCGTCGAAGTGTAGCTTTGCAGCTTGAGCGACATGGCAACCATGTACGCCCCCAGCCCAAAGAACAGCCCCTGCCCCAGGTTCAGGATACCGGCGTAGCCCCAGCTAAGTGCAATAGCGATGCCCAGCATGCCATAGACCAGATACTTTGAAATCCGGTTCAGCCAGAAGACATCGTCCATCACCAGCGGCAGACCCAGCACGGTGACGATGAATAGCGCATAGATGCCCCAATCGCCCAGCTTGAACAGCGTGTTGCCTGTCATGGGTTACCTCGACCGGAAAGAGAAAAGGCCGCGCGGGCGCCAAAGGATGATGGCGATCACCACACCAAAGACGATGGCGCGGGCCAGAATGTCATTTGTCAAAATGGCGAAAACGCCGTTGATTTGCCCCAGCATCGCCGATGCCAGAACCGTGCCTAACAGCGATCCAACCCCCCCGACGACGACGACCAGAAATCCGTCCACCACGGTCGAAGCGCCCATCTCGGGCATGACCGTCTTGAACCCCGCCAGCAGCACCCCCGCGACCCCGGCCAGGCCCGAGCCATACGCAAAGGTAAAGGCAGACACCCGGCGCACGTCGATACCGCAGGCCGCCGCGATCTGCGGGTTGCGCATGATGGCCCGCACCTGCACGCCCATCGAGGTGCGGTACATCAGGAACCATGTCAGCAGTGTCAGCAACAAGGTTACGAGGATGATGAAGCTGCGATAGGTCTGGATCGGCACCCCGGCGATCTCGAACGGCTGTGTCAGGAAGGATGGCACATCCATGCTTTGTAGCCCCGGCCCCAACCCATCGACGTGAATACCGAAAAAGCTCAGGCCAAATTCAAGCCGAATGAGTTGTTGCAGCACGATGGCAACGCCCCAGGTGGCGAGCAGGGTGTCGATGATGCGCCCATACAGCCGACGGATCACCAGCCTTTCCAGCGCCAGCCCCAGCAACGCCGAGACCATAAAGGCCAGTGGAAGAGCGAATAAAAGGTTCAAGTTCAGGTAAATGCCTGACAGCACCCCCGTATAGGCGCCGATCATCACCAATTCACCATGGGCCATGTTGATCACCCCCATCGCGCCATAGGTGATGGACAGTCCAAGCGCGATCAGCAGCAGGATCGACGACAGCGACAGTCCGATAAACAGGGTTTCCGTCATGGCCAAGGTCCTTGTAGAAATGCCAGCCAGGGCGAGGGCCACAGCCCCCGCCCGCAAGGCTCAGAGCTTTGAGCTGTCAAGCCCGGCAACGGTGCAGAACATGTTCTCGGGGGTTTCGCCGTAGGCCACATAGGGCATCGGTTCGACCGGCTCGGGGTAGGCATCGATGATCGTGCCTTGCCCGTCCTCGCCCCATTGCGCGATGCGCGGCGTCAGGTGGGTGTGCAGATTCTCGGGGTCGACCGTGACCTTGCCGTTCGGAGCATCGAAGGTCTGGCCCCCGATGGCTGCGCGGATCGCATCGGGCGAGGCTTCGCCTGCCTGCTCGACCGCCTGCTTCCACAGGAAGACCTGGAAATACGAGCTTTCCATCGCGTGGTGCGTCACTGCGGACGGGTCTCCCACAAAGCTGCGGTAACGTTCGATGAACGACTTGTTTTCCGGGCTGTCGATGGCCTGGAAATAGGGGAACGAGGTGTAAGATCCCGCCGCAAATTCTGCCCCCATTGCTGCGATTTCAATTTCGGATGTGACGGTGGCGCAGATCGGGATCTCGTCGTGGCTAAGCCCCTGATTGCGGAACTCACGATAAAAAGAGATGACAGAGTCGCCCACCACATTCGACAACACCGCGTCGCAGCCCGAGGCTTTGATCTTGGAAACCATGGCACCCCATTCGGAATGGCCCAGTTCCAAATATTCATCCGCGACCCATTCGCCGCCGTTCTGCTCGATCAGGATCTTCGAGACCTTGGCCATTTCACGCGGATAGATATAGTTCGACCCGACGATGAAAATCTTCTTCTTGCCCAGCGTTTCCATCATCCAGGGAATGAAGTTCGACAGCTGCTGATTGGGAACGGCGCCAGTATAAACGACGTTCTTGGAACACTCGAAACCTTCGTAATAGGTCGGGTAAAACAACATGCTGTTGCGCTTTTCAAAGACCGGCAGCACCGCTTTGCGCGAGGCCGACGTGTAGCAGCCAAAGACTGTCGGCACGCGGTCACGGATCGCAAGCTTTGATGCCTTTTCGTTGAATGTCTTCGGGTCCGACGCACCATCTTCGACGAGGGGCTTAATGGTCATGCCGTTCACGCCACCCGCGGCGTTGATTTCTTCGATGGCCATCAGCGTGGCATCGGCCAGGGATTTCTCGACAATCGACAAACCGCCGGTCTGCGAGAACAGGACCCCGACCTCGACTTCACCAGCAGCGCCTGCGCGGCCAGCTATCAGCGAGGGGGCGGCAAGCGTGGCACCGAACGCGGCACCTGTTTTCAAGAAAGATCGACGGTTGGTCGTCATTTTAGGGTCTCCCTGTGCGCACTTGTCCAGCCCGCGCCCTCACCTGGGACGGCGGCACGCAGTTGGACCGTGCATATTATCGTTTGTGACCGATGGTTTCATGGACTCGCGGACCAGTTCAGCCCGGAGAGACGAAGGGTTTTCAGAAAGTTCGTTATCCGCTGCTGCATCCAAGCAAGGCTCAGCAAGACATCCTGGCCCAAGGTCGGCACAGGAACGGGCAGCGCGCCATTGAGCCGCCCGGAACATAAAAAAAGCCCACACTTACCAGTTACGGTAAAGATGCGAGCTTCATTGCTTCAACGAACGGGCGTCATTGGCCGTTCGTTGATTCGTTATACCGTGCCTTTGCCGCTCGACAACAGATCATTCGCCTTGATGATGGCTTCAGCCATGTCTTCGATGGAACAACGCTTGGACATTGCCTGTTTTCTAAGCGTTTCAAACGCTTCATCTTCGGAAATGCCCTGCACTTTCATCAGAATCGATTTCGCAGTGGCGATCTGTTTCTGCCCCGTCAGCTTTTTCTCCAGCTTGGCGGTTCTTGCGCGCAGCGCGTCCTGGCGTTGTTGGTTGGCGCGGGCAACGACCATGTTGGTCATGATTCCAAAACTGCGCACCGGCTTTGACGTGACCGCGACCGCGCCCAGATCGACGACCAGCTCAAGCATCGCGGGGTTTTCATAATCTACGACGCAGATCAGCGCTGGCGCTGGCTTTTCCACCTTTCGCATCATCGCCCGCACTTGCTCGTGACTGTCGAAAAAAAGGCCCGCGAAGACGATGTCAACGTTCGGCAAAAGACCCCGTTCTGGCGGCCAGACCAAATGGGTCTGGCATCCAATCCGGCCGAGTTGTTCAAGAATGGTCTGACACTCGGCATCTGGCGGATGCACCACCGCAACCCTCAGGCTGCGCAGATCCCTCAGGCGAAAATGGGCCATCAGTCCCATCCCTCTTCGACCCGTGCAAGGCTGGCCGGATCGTCGTGTTCGACCAAATAGGGTTCGGGCGGTTCGGGTTCGCTGGTCTGGCGAACGATCTCAAAGGCACCGTCTGCGCCCACAATACCGATCCGCGGCCACAGATAGGTATGATGCGTCACCGGGTCGATGCGTACGGTTCCCTGCGGGGCCTCAAACGTAAATGTGGGAAGGATTTTGAGGATCGCGGCCCGATCCGTGGTGCCCGCGCGCTTGACCGCCTCGCCATACATTTTCACCTGAAAATAGGCGGCCTCGACCTCGGCCGACACGGGTTGCTCTGCGCCAAACTTGCTTCTGTAGGCGGTGACAAAGCGTTGGTTCGCAGGGCTGCGGACGACGCTGAAATAGGGGGCGGCCTTGATGTTTCCGACGCAGGCATCGACACCTGCCGCCAGACATTCCGGTTCGCCAAAGGTAAGCGAGGCGATGGGCTGAACAGATCTGTCGAACCCGGCCGCGTCATAGGCACGGTAGAAATCCACCGCCCCCTGCCCCACGACGGTCGAGAAAACGACAACAGGGCCAGCCTTTCGGATCTTTTCGATCGCTTCGGCGATGTCCTCTTTGCTGGGTATAAGCGGGATGTAAATTTCATCTACGACCGACGCGCCGCGATTGGCAAAAAGATCGCGCATGATCCTGTTGGATTCATAAGGAAAGACGTAATTCGATCCAACAAAGAAGAACCGGGGCTCGTAGGCCTCGCACAGGAAATCCGCAAGCATTCGGGCATTCTGATTTGGTGCCGCGCCGGAATAGACGCAGCCTTCGAGATATTCAAAGCCCTCATAAACGGTCGGATAGAACAACAAGGCCCTGCGCCGGTCGATCACCGGCAGAACGGCTTTGCGTGTAGAAGACATGTAGCAGCCAAACAATGCATCGGCGCCCTGAGACAACAGTCTCTCGGCACTGTCCCGGAAACGCGACGGTACAGACATCGGATTGCTGTCAAGCACAGTGACGGGCTGCCCCAGCAAACCACCTTCGGCGTTCAACTCACTGACAGCGAGCAACGCACCTTGCCGCTGCGCCACCTCAATGACTGCAGTCTCACCAGTTTGCGAATACAATAGGCCGACGGTGACCGGCTCTTCGATAGAAGCCATCGTATTATTCTCTTCAATTCTCGCCGGGATACGTCGACCACGGCGACTTCGGTCACAGGTGAACGTTATCCTGTCAATCTGCACTTCACAAGTGTATCGACCCAGGGCTTTGTTGTGCAGAGCCGAGGGGGGTTTTATCTCGTGAATCCGGCATGGCAGCTGGTCTGCATGAGCAGGCCCATCCCGCGGACTCACAAGACCAGAAACTGGCCAGCCTACAACAACGCGCTGAAGCGCCGGGGCTCCCTTACGATCTGGTTCGATCCGGACATGGTGTGGGTGCCGCCGCCAACCGGCAAGCGAAGCCGACCGCCTCAATATAGCGATGCCGCGATCCAGACGTGCCTGACGTTGAAAGCCCTGTACGGCATGGCCCTCCGGCAGACGACCGGGTTCGTCGAGAGCCTGCTGCGGCCGATCGGCCTCGACCGGGGCCGTGCCGGACTTCAGCACGCTGAGCCAGCGCCAAAGGACTTTGGCAGTGACCACCCCCTGTCGCGGCTCAAAAGGCCCGTTGAACCTGCTGGTCGACAGCACCGGCATCAAGGCCGCGGGCGAAGGAGAATGGCGAATGGCACGCGACTTTGATCGCCAAGTCGCCGAACTCCGGGTCCGCGCCGCCGTGCTGAACGGCGACACCGCGCTCGGCATCCCTGTCACCGAGCCCGTGGGATAAGTGCATCCGGGGAAAGGGGAACACCGACCTTCACCTTCTGTGCGCAACAAGGTCCACCGGATCGGTCAATCCACCAACGCGCGGAATATGTGAAGGCCTGCGAGACATTTGGCGAACGTGAGGGTGATCTGGTGATATTTGAACGCGCTCAAGGCAAGATGACCGTGGCTCATTGGTTGAGCGCAAGATCCGCTTCGCCATCCTGTTGCGAAACGATGACCGCAGCGCGACACAGTTCATGAACAAGCTGATGGAGATGATGGAACCCTTGCCTCAATCCGCGCCCGTCCCACCACGGTTGAACGCGGCCCTGAATTCCGAGATTGGCGCGAGCTGAAGCCGGGCATTGGAACAAAAGCCTGGTACCGTGATCCGCAGGCGCCTTGGCAAAAGCGGTCCGTCGAGAACTTGAACAAGCGGGCAAGGCGTTACCATCCCAAGAGATGCACCTGTGGCCGCGTTCTATACTCGCGACATGAAGGCGATTTGCGACCGCCTGAACGGCACACCCGGAAAGCACCTCGGATGGCAACACCAGTCGAAGCCTTCAGGCAAGAACTGACGAAGCTGAGATAGCGGAAACTGGCGCAACCACCCTTGAGGTTCCACATGACGGCGACCGCGGTGGCAGCGCGCCACCCGATCGCCGTCGCGCCGTCGTCTCACCCCATCAGCGCATCGATGTGGATGGGAAACGACGATACGCGTTTGCCGGTGGCGTGCCACACCGCGTTCGCGATTGCCCCGACCGTTCCGGTGATGCCGATTTCGCCGACACCCTTGATGCCAAGGGCATTCACATAAGGGTCAGTCTCGTCCACCAGGATGGCTTCGACCGAAGGCGCATCGGCGTTGACCGGCACATGATACCCGGCCAGATCGGCGTTCATCGCCCGCCCGGTGCGCAGATCGTGCACGCCCTCTTCGTGCAGGGCAAAGCTCAGGCCCCAGATCATGCCTCCGGTCAACTGGCTTGTGGCCAGATGCGGATTGATGATGCGCCCGGCGGCAAAGGCGCCGACCATCCGCGTGACGCGAATCTGAAACAACTCGGGGTCGATCTTGACCTCGGCGAACACAGCCCCGTGCGAGAACATGGCGCGCCTTTCCTCGTTGGCAGGATCGCGGGCGCCGCTGCCGGTGCCGGTCAACTCGGTCAGACCGGCGCGGACCATGATGTCGCTGTAGCTGTCGCTGCGGCTGTCATCGTCGCTGCGATAGAGCCGCCCGTCGCGCGCCGTGACCCCGGTGTTGCCGGTGCCGAACAGCGGCGAGTCCGGATCGGCTGCGGCGATTTCGGCCAGCTGCCGGATCGCGTCGCCCCCGGCCGCATGCAGTGCCCCCCCGGCAGAGGCCGTATGGGCGGAACCGCCCGCAACGCCCCCGTCCGGCTGATCCGAACTGCCCGAGTGAAAAACCACCTTGTCGATCGGCAGGCCGACCCCGTCGGCGGCGATCTGCGCCAGCGCGGTCCACGCGCCCTGCCCCATGTCGGCGCCGGCGGTTTCGACCACCGCCGTGCCGTCGGCGCGCAGAACCGCGCGCGCCCGGGCGGGGAACATCGGCGCGGGGAACAGGCAGGTGCCCATGCCCCAGCCGACCAGCAGCCCGTCCTCGTCGCGCATCTGTCCCGGCGCCAGCGGACGGTCGGCCCAGCCGAACCGCGCCGCCGCCTGCGCATAGCAGTCGCGCAGGGCCTTGGCGGAAAACCGTTTTCCGCTGGCCGGATCGGTTTCCGCATAGTTGCGCAGGCGAAATTCCAGCGGGTCCAGCCCCAGCGCCTCTGCCGCTTCGTCCATCGCGCATTCCAGCGCGGCAGAGCCGGATGCCTCGCCGGGCGCGCGCATCGAACCCGGCGTCCCGGTGTCGATGCGCACGCCCGTGTGCCGGGTCCGAATCGAGGGGCTGGCGTACAGGTTGTGCGACGCATTGGCCGCAGGTTCGATGAAATCATCGAAGCTGCTGGTCGAGGCCGTGGCGTGGTGATCCAGAGCGGTCAGCCGCCCCGTGGCCTCCATGCCCAGCCTGACGACCTGTTGCGTGGCGCCGCGATGCTGCACCGGGCCGAACATCTGATCGCGCCGCAGCACCAGCTTGACCGGGCGCTGAACCATCCTGGCCGCCAGGATCGCCAGCAGTTGCGGGCCGACGATGATGGCCTTGGACCCGAACCCGCCGCCCAGATAGGGGCTGCGCAGGGTGACGTTTTCCGCCGGAATATCGAAATATTGCGCAAATGCGTTGCGCGACATCACGATGGCCTGGTTCGGGGTGTCCAGCGTCAGGCGGTCTTCGGTCCATTCGGCAACGATGGCGTGGGGTTCCATGGCGTTGTGATATTGCAGCGGCGTGGTGATCCGGGTTTCGGTCACCTGCGCGGCGGCGCTCAGTCCGGCGGCAAGATCGCCCTTGGCAAAGTCCGCCTCGGCGCCAATGCCGACGGCGGGCGGGTCGTAGCGCGTGCCCTGGTCGAACCCGATCCGGGCCGGGTCGCTGGCGTAAAGGGGCGCCAGCAGACGGGCGCCTTCGGTCGCGGCCTCAAGCGTGTCTGCGATGACCACGGCGATCGGCTGCCCGGCGTAGCGCACGGTGTCGTCCTGCAACGCCTCGGTGCGCCAGGCGAAGGCGTGAAATTTCTCGTCCGGGTTCACATGCAAGGGGGGGCGATTGTCCGGCGTCATGATCTCGATCACGCCGGGATGGGCGCGGGCGGCGGCAACATCCAGAAACGTAACCCGCCCGCGCGCGATCGACGCGCCGGCAAAGACCGCGTGCACCAGCCCCTCGGGGCGGTTGTCGGCGGCATAGGTCGCGGTGCCGGTAACCTTGGCCGCGCCGTCGCGGCGGGTCATCGGTTGACCAGAGTTTGAGCCAAGGCGCACATGATGGCCGGAAGCGGCGGGGTTCATCGGGTCAGGCATGAGAGGCGGTTCCTGTGACAGGCGCAAAGACAGAGGCAGGAAGCGCGGGCATCCGCGCCGGGGTTCCCGCGGCGGCAAGAGTCAGCGCGCGGGTGGTGATGCGCCGCGCAAGCGCGATCTTGAACCCGTTGTCCCCCGACGCAGCCGCCCCCTTCACCATAAGGTCGGCGGCGGTTTCAAAGATGTCGGTGCCGGGCGTCGCACCGATCAGCGCCGCCTCGGCGGCACTGGAGCGCCAGGGCCGCGCCGCAACGCCCCCCAGCGCGACGCGCGCGGCGGCGATGCGGTCATCCTCGATCCGCAGCATGGCCGCCGCCGACACCAGCGCAAAGGCAAAGGACGTGCGTTCGCGCAGTTTGACATAGCGGGCATTGGCGGCAAAACCCGCGGCTTCGGGCGGAAGGCGCAGGGCTGTGATCAGCTCGCCCGGGGCAAGCGTCACACCCCCCGGCGTCGTGGCATCGGGCAAGGCGTAGAAATCGGCCAGCGGCATGTCACGCGGCCCATCCGGGCCGGCGATTTCCACCACCGCATCCAGCGCCACCAGCGGCACGGCGAAATCCGACGGGTGGGTGGCGATGCAGGCATCGCTCCAGCCCAGCACCGCATGGCCGCGCGTCTCGCCGCCGATGGCATCGCAACCCGCCCCGGCGTTGCGCCGGTTGCAGGCGCTGTGGGGGTCCTGGAAATAGGCGCAGCGCGTGTGCTGCATCAGGTTGCCCGCCAGCGTTGCCGCGTTGCGCACCTGCGCCGAAGCGCCCGACAGCAACGCCTCGGCCACCGCCGGACAGGCAGCGGCAAAGCCCGGATCGCGGGCCAGATCGGCGTTGCGCACCAGCGCGCCGATGCGGATCGCGCCATCGTCCAGCCGCTCGATGCGGTCCAGCCCTGGCAGGCGCGAGATATCGACCACCTGACCGGGATGCGCCACGCCGATCTTCATCAGATCCAGCAGCGCCGTGCCCCCGGCCAGATAGGACGCGCCGGGCCGGGCACCGGCCGCGATCGCTTCGGGCAGGGTGGCGGGGCGGATGTAATCGAACAGGTTCATCCGTTTGTCCTTTCTGAATCCGCAAGGCGCGCTTGCGCGTCCAGCACGGCGGCGGTGATGCCGGGATAGGCGGCGCAGCGGCAGATGTTGCCGCTCATGCCTTCGCGGATGCGCTCGGGGTCGGTGCCCGCATCGCCTTCGGCGATCAGCCCCACCGCGCTCATGATCTGGCCGGGGGTGCAGTAGCCGCATTGAAACCCGTCGCACGCGACAAAGGCGGATTGCACCGGGTGCAGGTCGTCGCCGGTGGCAAGGCCTTCGATGGTGGTGATGTCGGCGCCGTCAACGGTCAGGGCAAGCGACAGGCAGGCATTGACCCGCCGTCCATCGACCAGCACGGTGCAGGCGCCACATTGGCCACGGTCGCAGCCTTTCTTGGTGCCGGTCAGACCGATCCGGTCGCGCAGCACATCAAGCAAGGTGGGACGCGCATCTTGCAGCGAAACGTCATGGCGGTCGCCATTTACGACAAGGGTGATAGAAAGGGTCATGGGCCCTCCGGTTTTGGGTGTTCGGTGCGTCAGATGGGATGAGGTCTGCGACAAACGGGCCGGTCGGTGCGCAGTCTGCGTGACCCGGAGCGGCCCTGAAATGCAGTCATACGGAGGATGCCTCCGTTTATCAAGAAAAAAGGACTCTGCCGCCGCATGGGCACCGAACCGCCAAAACCCCGCCGCCGCCCGCGCGCGGACTCGCTGCGCAATCGCGAGCTGTTGCTGGACGCCGCCCGCGCCGTGTTTTCCGCCGGCGGCCCCGATGCCAGCCTGGAGGCGGTGGCGCGCAAGGCGGGCGTGGGCATCGGCACGGTCTACCGACATTTTCCCACGCGCGAAGCGCTGTTTCAGGCGGTCTACAAGCGCGAGGTCGACGAAATGGAGACCCTGGCCAGAACGCTTTCCAACGACCCCGATCCGGTGCTTGCCTTGCGCAAATGGATGCACGCCAGCATCGGCATGGTCGCCACAAAGCGCGGCATGCTGGCGGCGCTTTCGCCGGTTCTGGACAGTTCAAGCGAGTTTTTCGCGGGCACCACTGCCAGCCTGATGCGGGCGATCTCGGGGTTGATGGAGTCGGGCATCGCCGCGGGCCGCCTGCGCGACGACATCACCCCGGACGAGCTGATGCGCGCCTTCCTTGGCATCTGCTACATGCGCGAACAGCCGGGATGGCAGGAAACGGTGGTGCGCGTGCTTGACGTGTTCATCGACGGGCTGGCCAATGTCGAGCCTGCGCCCGAACGCTGACACGGCCCAAGGTATTCCGGACTCACATCTCGCCCGCCCGCGCGGGCGCCGCCTAGCGGATCGTGCCGGATCGCCCCGCCGGAGCCAACGCCTTCAGCAGGTCGGATCGGTGCCCCGCCATCGCATCCGCCAGCAGCGCGCCGGTGGTCGGCCCCAGGGTAAACCCCTGATGACCATGGCCGAAATTCAGCCACAACCGGTCGTGCCGGGGCGCCTTGCCGACCAGGGGCAACATGTCCGGCAAACAGGGCCGATGCCCGACCCAGGGCTGATCCTCGACCGGATCGCCAAGCGCGATCTCCCTGCGCATCGCGCGTTCGCCGAAAGTCAGCTGCGCACGGTCCACAGGGGCGTTGCGATTCACCAGCGCCGCCCCCGTGGCCATGCGCAGCCCCCCTGTCATCGGGGCCAGGACGATGCCGTTTTCCGCATCGACGCAGGGCCGCCGCAAGGGCGCGGCGCCGCTGAAATGCTGGTGATAGCCGCGCTTCCAGACCATTTTGACCTTGTAGCCCAGTGGCGCAAGCAGCTGCGGCGACCACGGGCCAAGGCAGACCACCACGTCCTGGGCCCACACCCGCCCCGCGTCGCTGTGCACCGTCCAGCCCGCGCCCGCCGCGACAAGGCTGGAGGCGTCGCCGACGACAACCCGTCCCCCCCGTGCCGCGACCAGATCCGCATAGCTTTTGGTCAGCGCCCCCGGATTGGCACAGGTCCAGCTGTCGGTCCAGTGGATCGCCCCCGCATAGCGGGAGCGAAACGATGGCTCTTCGCGCGCGAAAGCATCGCCGTCAAGCGCGCGAAAGGGCACGGCGAACGCCGTTTCCATGCGCCGGGCATAGTTTGCCTGCGCGTCCAACGCCCTCGCGTTTCGGCAGATTTCAAAGAACCCGGCGCGACGGATCAGGTTTCCCTGCCCGGCCGCGTCGATCAGCGGGCCGTGGTCATCGACCGACCGGCGTGTCAGTTGCGCATAGCTTCGTGACAGCGCCGCATGCCGGCCGGGGGCCGAGTTGGCCCAATAGCCCAGCAGCGGCCCCGCCATGCGCAACACCGCCGCGGGCGACAGGCGGACCTGGTTGCTGCGCCCGGTCAGGAACCGCAGCAAGGTCTTGGGATCGCGGGGAAAGGCATAGGGTTCCGCCGCCTCGGACTGGATGATCCCGGCGTTGCCATAGCTGGTCTCCTCGCCCGGCGGCTTGCGGTCGATCAGCGTGACCGCATGGCCGCGCGCTTGCAGCGCAAGCGCCGTTCCCACGCCGACCATTCCGGCACCAAGCACGATGATCTCTGACATTGCGGGTCCTTTCCTGACACGCCTGGCGGTGGTTCGGCCCGCCGCGATGGCGGTGAGGTCCAGTTTTGCGTCGATCCCCGGCACGCCACCGGGCCATGACGATCGGGCGGCACCGGATCAAGGGTCTGGCGCCAGTTCCATGACGCAGCGCGGGCGCCAGTTCCATGGTCATGAACCCGAACACCCCCCGATCATGTTGGCAAGGGCAGGATGCTGAAAAGAGGCGCGTCCGTGCCGGTATGGCCGCTCTGTCGGGGTCCATCGCCAATCCCCGCGCCTCTCGCCTGGGTCCATCCGGCGGGTGGGGACGATCACCCCGGTTCCGGGAAGGAAATCCCGTTTGGGCGCGCCGGGCTGATGACAGGTCGCCGCCGCAAAGTCATTGATCCGCGGCGCAAATTCGCGCCCGGAAAAGCCGCTGACCGTCGACGCCCAAATCGGGCGTGACGAAGCCCGCATCGGCTGCCACTGCGGGGATGTTCGCCCGGCTGGCGCAGATCGGACTGGGTACAGGTCCACGACGGCGTGACCTTCGCGCTGGAACTTTGGTTCGGCGTGCTGCGGTCCGCGCAAGGTACGCCATGCAGCATGCGCGGCGGCGGACGCTGACCTAGGGCAGCTCTGCCGCCTGGCGTTTCACCCGGACAGAGGTGATCGGCGACCCGCAGCGCCATTCGTTGGAATTGATCGACGTAGGCGCCATCGGCATGGGCATTCCCAACAGCCCACCGGATCGAACCCGTGCACAACCACCAGAAATTCGACCGGCTCAACGCTTTGCTGACCAACCGTGACGAACAGCCGGGGGTTCGTCGGCCGCAGGACCGGCCCGTTGCCTGCCTCAAACGGATGCTTTTGACCAGTTGACGCAAGGTGTCACAGTGCTGATCCGGGTCCGTTCATAATTTGTTAACTTTGGTCGCTAGCCTCGGTCCGGTAACGCCTGTCCAAGCCCGGAGAACCTCTATGTCCAATCTCGTGATGACGGGGGTCGTCGATGGTCCCCTGCCCGGTGGCCTGCCCAAAGCCATCGAGCTGTTCGTGCTGAACGACATCGGCGATCTGGCCGACTATGCCATCGGCACCGCCAACAACGGCGGCGCAAGCGACGGGCCGGAATTCACCCTTTCAGGATCGGCAGCGGCCGGCGAATTCATTTATGTCGCCTTTGCCAACAGCAGCGGGTCGGGGTTCAGCGACTATTTCGGCTTTGACCCCGATTTCGAAACCAGCGTGCTGAACATCAACGGCGATGACGTGATCGAACTGTTCCAGCTTGGCGAAAAGGTTGATGCCTTTGGCGAGATCGGCGTCGACGGCACCGGCACCGCCTGGGATCATCTGGATGGATGGGCCTACAGGGGTGCCCAGGCGGGGCCAAGCGCCACCTTCAACGCCGCCGACTGGATCTATTCGGGCACCAACGCCATAGATGGTGAAACCACGAACGCCACCGCCGTCACGCCGTTTCCGGTGGGCAGCTACACCGCCGCCGACCCGCAGCCGCTGGTGATAAACGAGGTGCTCGGCTCGACCACCGGCGCGGATTCCGAATATATCGAACTGGTCGGCGAACCGGGCCAGTCGCTGGCCGGGCTTAGCCTCGTCGTGGTCGAAGGCGATTCCGGCGCCACCCCTGGCACCATCGACGGCCAGTTCGATTTCGCCGACGATGCGGTGATCGGCGACAACGGTTTTTACCTTGTCGCCAACACGCAGGCGGGCGCGGTCTATGGCCTGACGCCGAACGCCATGCTGCCCACCGATTTCATCGAAAACAGCTCGTATACCATCGCGCTGGTGGAAACGGCGTCGATCGCGGGGCCTGCGGTCTCCGGCAGCGAAACCGTGCTTGATGCGGTGGGCGTGACCGATGGCGGCGCCGGCGACGCCTTCTATTTCGATGCGCCGGTCGTCGGCCCGGATGGCAGCTTTCTGCCCGCCGGCGTGGGACGTGTCAGCGATGGCGTCGACACCGACTCCGCCTCGGACTGGTCCATCCTCAGCTTTTCCAACGATCCTTCGGTCAACACGCCGACCGCGGGCACCAGCGGCACCGGCGGCGGCACAGAATATGCCGATGTGATGATTCACGAGGTGCAGGGATCGACCGACCTTGCCGACGGGACGCTTGTCGGCACCGCGGGGGCGGCCGATGTCAGCGCCATGGCGGGCCAGGAAGTGCGCGTGCAGGCCATCGTCACGCAGGTGATGGCGGGGCTTGGCGGCTATTACATTCAGGAAGAAGACGCCGATGCGGATGCCGATGCCTCTTCGTCCGAAGGCATCTTTGTCGCGGGCGACACTGCGGGACTCACCGTGGGTGACATGGTTACCGTCGCCGGCACCGTGTCGGAAAACGGCGGCGAAACCCGCATCGCCGCCCACAGCGTGACGGTGGATTCGTCAGGCAACGCGCTGCCCACCGCCACCGTCGTCACCTTTCCCACCGCCACCGTCCTGGTCGATGCCGATGGCGATTACGTCGCCAACCTCGAAGCTTACGAAGGCATGCTGGTCACCGTTCCCCAGGACATGGCCGTGACCGAGATGTTCCAGCTGGATCGTTTCGGCACCCTGCGCCTGTCCTCGGACGGGCAGTTGGAACAGTTCACCCAGTCCAACGCCCCCAGCGTTGCGGGCTACACGCAGGCGCTGATGGACAACGCCGCCCGCTCGCTGGTGCTCGACGATGGCAGCGCGGCGCAGAACCCGACCGAGATCAAGGTGCCGTTCCTTGGCACCGATGGCGTGCTCGACGGCGGCGATGTCATCCGCATGGGCGACACCTACAGCGGCCTGACCGGCGTGCTGAGCTATTCCGAAGACAGCGCGTCGTCATCCGAAGAACCCGAATACCGCATCAACCTGCCCACCGCCGGCACGCTGAGCGCCGCCAATCCGCGCGACGCCGAACCCGATGACGTGGGCGGCAGCCTGACGGTCACCTCGTTCAACGTGCTGAACTATTTCACCACGCTTGACGCAGGCGGCAACAGCACCGGCCCGGATGGGTCCCAGGGCCCGCGCGGCGCCAACAGCACCGCCGAATTCGACCGGCAAGAGGCCAAGCTGGTCGCGGCGATCAACACCGTCGCCGCCGATGTGGTCGGCCTGCTGGAAATCGAAAACGATCCGCTTGGCTCCACCTCGATGATGGCGCTGGTGTCGGCGCTGAACGCGGCGGGCGGCACCTATGCCTATGTCGATACCGGCGTGGTCGAAGGCGCCATGGGCGGCGTGGTCGAAGGCGACGCCATCAAGGTCGGCTTTCTTTACAACTATGAAACCGTGTCGCTGATCGGCGATTTCGCCATTCTGGACGAAACCGTCGACAGCCGTTTCCAGACGGTCGGCACGCAGCGCGCCTCGGTCGCGCAGACCTTTGCCGAAATCTCATCGGGCGAAAGCTTTACCGCGGTGGTCAACCATCTCAAGTCCAAGGGATCGGTGGTGGATGGCGATACCGACATGGGCGACGGGCAAGGCAATAACGCCAACATCCGCGCCGATGCGGCCGCCGCGCTGGTCGACTGGCTGGCCTCGGACCCGACCGGCAGCGGCGACACCGATGCGCTGATCCTGGGCGATCTGAACGCCTATGCGATGGAAGACGCGATCACCGCGATCCGGGCGGGCGCCGATGGCGTCCACGGTACCGCCGACGATTTCACCGACCTTGGCGAAGCCTACGATCCGGGCGGCTACAGCTATGTGTTCGACGGGCAGACCGGCACGCTGGACTATGCGCTGGCCAACGACAGCCTTGCCGGTCAGGTCACCGGAGCGACCCGCTGGAACATCAACGCCGACGAGGCGGATGTCTTTGACTACAATCTCGATTACGGGCGCGACCCGTCGCTCTACAGCGACGATCCTTACCGCTCGTCCGATCATGACCCGGTGCTGATCGGGCTGGATCTGGGCGCCGGAGACGCGCCGGTCGAGTATCTCGTCGGAACCTCGGAACGCGACACACTGGCTGGCACCGATGCCAACGAGGTGCTGGTGTCCGGTGCGGGCAACTTCGACGCGATGACCGGCGGCGGCGGGGCGGATGTGTTCTATTTCGGCGTCGAAACCCATGACGGGGTGCGCGCCCGCGACACGATCACCGATTACGAGGTCGGCGTGGATTCCATCGGCCTTGCCACCGGGGTCGCGGTCGCACGGGTGGTGCAGTCGGGCGCAACCGTCGTGGCGTATTTCGACGACCGCGCCGGCGCGACCGACGCGGTATACATCCGCGGCGACGGCATCACCGACAGCAACATTACCTTTATCGACGACTATGCGCTGGCATTCGTCTGATCCGACGGCGGGGCTGTCCTGCCCCCCGCATGGAACCGGACCCTGCCGCCAGCGCCCCCAACACAGGACATCATCCTATGACCAGGTTTGTGACCACCGCCGCGCTTACCGCCGCGACCTTTGCCGCCACCGCGCTTCCCGCGGCCACCGTCACCTTCGATCTGTTCGGATCGGCGGATTATTTCGAATTCGGAGGAGACTCGGATCTGGTCGCTTTCGACCAGGGCGCCGTGTCGTTCGACTACGTCTCTGCCGGGGCGCTGACGGCGGATTTCTCGCTGGGCTACGCCGCCGCCGACGCGACGCCCTATTTTGGCAGTTTCACGCTGTACGACGAGGGCAGGACCATCGCTGAAAGCTATGATTTGCTGTCGCTGGGCCAATCCTTCGGGGTGGTCACCGCCGACTTCGGCGGACTGACCGCCCTTGGCGATCCCGCATTCGGGACCGGCCTCAGCTTTACCTTTGCGTTTGATGATTTCAGCCTTGGCGACACACCGCTGAGCGCGCTTACAGACGGCAACAGCTATGCTTATTCGGGGTACGCGGTCAGTGAGCCGGCCTCGACCGTACCGCTTCCGGCGGGCGTTGCGCTGTTGCTGACCGGCCTTGGCGCGCTTGGTCTGCGCCGCAAGCGCGGCTAGCGCCGCACGGTTTTGAAGGGCTGCGTCAAGGGGGTCTGGCCCCTTGCCAGCCAGTGTCACCGCGCATTCAAACCGTTGCCCCCCGCGGGGGGCTGCGATGCATTTGCGACAGGAACGACTTTGCCCGCAATGTCCGAGTAAATTAGTCAACTATTTGATTTGATTGCATATTCTCTTGACCCACGGCGGCGAATCCCATAGGCAGGGGACGATAGCGACGCATCCATCAACCCAGCACGGCAGCCCGACGCAGCCCCCTTACAGGCAGCAACGTAGCCACCCAGCCAGGCAGACAGATAGCGCAGCCACGGATGGGCGGACCTTCGGGCCCGCCTTTTTCCGTTTCCGCCCGCCGTCTCGGCGCGGGTACGGCGGGGGTGAACGCCCATGCCCCCGGAACCGACCGTGGCGTCCCGTCCCCTCCGCTGGAGCGCGCCGGACAGGCGGTGCCGGTCCGGCTTGCCGCCGCGCTGGTCGCGAACGATTTTACCCGTCCCGCCGCCCTGCACAGGGCCGCCCGCCCGCGCCGCGCCGAAGAAAAATTTTGGAACCGGCAGCGCGTCGCGTGGTTTGGTCCCGACACGGTCGGCCCAGACACCGCCCGACCGCAGCTCGCCCTGGACCTGTCCAGCCTGAACGCCAGACACGAAGAAAGATTCCTCATGACGAAACTGACCGTCAACGGGCAGAGCCATACGCTTGCGCTTGACCCACGGACCACGCTTCTCGATGCCCTTCGCGACCATCTGGATCTGACCGGAACAAAGAAGGGATGCGACCACGGCCAGTGCGGTGCCTGCACCGTTCTGGTGAACGGCACGCGGGTCAATTCCTGCCTGTGCCTCGCCGCGATGCACGACGAAGACGAGATCACCACCATCGAAGGCCTGGGCAGCCCGGACTCGCTCAACGCGCTTCAGGCCGCCTTTGTCGAGAAAGACGGCTACCAGTGCGGCTATTGCACGCCGGGGCAGATCATGTCCGCCACCGCGCTGTTCGACGAGCTGAAGGCGGGCCACCCGTCCTATGTCTCACCCGATCTGGACCACGCCGAAATGACCGACGCCGAAATCGCCGAACGCATGAGCGGCAACCTGTGCCGCTGCTCGGCTTATCCGCTGATCCGCGAAGCCATCGCCATGGCCGCCGAGGTGAAATCATGAAACCGTTCGATTACCAACGCGCACACAGCCTGGCTGACGCCTCGGGCAGGATGGGCGATGCCGCTTCGATCATCGCGGGCGGCACCAACCTGCTGGACCTGATGAAGATCCAGGTGATGACTCCGTCGCGTGTCATCGACATATCGCGCCTTTCCGGCATGGACCGGATCGAGCCGCACGGCGACGGCCTGCGCATCGGCGCGCTGGTGACCAATACGACGCTTGCGACCGATGCGCGCATCCGCGCCGGCTGGCCGGTGCTCAGCCGGGCGATCCTGGCCGGGGCCTCGGCGCAGATCCGCAACAAGGCGACCACGGGCGGCAACCTGCTGCAACGCACCCGTTGCCCGTATTTCTACGACACGGCAATGGCCTGCAACAAACGCGCGCCCGGTACCGGGTGCAGCGCGCAGGGCGGATCGGGGCGGATGCTGGCGCTGTTCGGCACCTCCGACGATTGCCTGGCCGCGCACCCGTCGGACATGGCGGTCGGGTTGGCCGTTTTGGGCGCCGAGGTTGAAATCCGCGCGTCCTCGGGCGACACGCGCACCCTGCCGGTGACGCAGCTGTACACCCTGCCCGGCAACCGGCCCGACATCGAAACCGGCCTGGAAAAGGGCGACATCATCACCGCCGTGATCCTGCCCGCGCCGCGCATCGGCACCCGGCAGACCTATCGCAAGGTGCGCGACCGCGCGTCCTATGCGTTTGCGCTGGTGTCCGTCGCCGCTGTTCTGAAGATGGACGGCGATACCATCGCCGAGGCTGCGCTGGCCTTTGGCGGCGTGGCCCCGCGTCCCTGGACCGACGCCGCCGTGAACGGTCTGCTGACCGGAAAACGGCCCGAACCCGCCACGTTCGAACGGGCGGCCGCGCATCTGGTGCCCGACACCGCGCCCCACCCCGAAACCGCGTTCAAGCGCCCGCTGCTGCGCCGCACGCTGATTGCCACCCTGCGCGAGGCCAGCGGCCTTGCCGGCCAGGTCGATACCGCCCGCAACGCGCCTTCCGGAGCCCCGCAATGACCGAGATCTTTCGCATGAACGAGGCGCAGCCGCGCCTGCTGGACGAAACCCGCCAAGGGCTGGTCGGCAAGCCGCTCGACCGTCCCGAAGGCCCGAAAAAGGTATCGGGCCGCGCCCGCTATGCCGCCGAAGGCCTGCCCGAGGACGCCGCGCACGGGGTTCTGGTGCGCGCCACCATCGCGCAGGGCCGCGTCACCGGTTTCGGCCATGACGCGATCCGGGACATTCCGGGCGTGATCACGCTCATCACCGACGACCGTCTGCTGCGCAACCCGGCGCAGGGCATGGCCGGGGCCGCTCCCTGCCAGCCCGGAAGCCAGGTGTTCTATCACGGCCAGCCTATCGCGCTTGTGGTCGCCGACAGCCCCGAAACGGCGCGCGACGCCGCCCACCGCCTTCCGGTCAGCTACGACGCCGGGACCGCCATCACCGACCCCGCCACCAAATCGGCGCAACACTCCGGCGAGCCCGAAACTTCGGGCGATTTCAACGCGGCCTTTGCCGACTGCGACGTCACTGTCGATGCCACCTACACCACCGACGCGCAGGTTGCCGCCGCGATGGAACCGCACGCGGCCATCGCCGACTGGCAGGGTGACAACCTGACGCTGCGCGGCTCGCTTCAGATGCTGCGGTTCAACCGGGACGAACTGGCGGATTCGCTGGGCATCGACCCCGCGCAGGTGCGCATCCTGTCGCCCTATATCGGCGGCGGCTTCGGATCGAAGCTGGGCATCGGCCCCGAGGCCGTCGCCGCCGCCATTGCCGCCAGGGAAATCGGGCGCCCGGTGCGCGTGGTGATGTCGCGCCAGACCGTGTTCGACGCCGTGCTGCGCCGCACCGAGACCACCCAGCGCGTGCGGTTCGGCGCCACCGGCGATGGCCGGATCAGGGCGATTTCGCATGACGATCTGGTGTCCAACGCGGCGGGCGAAGAGTTTTTCGAGCCGGTCTCGCAGGCCTCGCAGTTTCTGTACGGCGCCGAGGGGCTGAGCTTTACCCAGACGGTGGCCACGATCAGCCGCACCCCCTCTGGTTCGGTGCGCGCGCCCGGCGAGGCGGTCGGCATGCTGGCATTCGAATGCGCGGTGGACGAGCTGGCCGAGGCGCTGAACCTGTGCCCGGTCGACCTGCGCCTGCGCAACATCCCCGACACCCACCCGATGACCGGCCAGGCCTATTCGGCCCATGGGCTTGCCGATTGCCTGCGCCGCGGCGCCGAGCAATTCGGCTGGGCCGAACGCGGCGCTCCGGGTGCCCGCGTCGAAGGCGACTGGCGCATCGGCATGGGCGTTTCCTCGGCCGCGCGCAAAAGCATGCTGGTGCAATCCGCCGCCCGGGTGCGCCTGCTCGGCGACCGAGCCGTGGTGGAAACCGACATGACCGACATCGGCACCGGCACCTATGCCATCCTGGGGCAGATCGCGGGCGAAATGCTTGGTCTGCCGATCAGCTCGGTCGAGGTCATTCTGGGCGATACCGACCTGCCCGGCGCATCCGGCTCCGGCGGGTCGTTCGGGGCCAATTCGGCGGGGTCCGCGACGTTTCTCGCGGCTAAAAAGATCCGCGCCACCATCGCGGACAAGCTGGGCTGCGACCCCGCAGAACTGCACCTTCAGGACGGCATCGCGCGCGGTGGCAACGTCGAACGCCCGCTTGCCGACCTGGTGGACGGCGAGATCGTGCAAGAGGCGGTTGTGGCGGCTGGCGACACCTCGAAATCGCACCTGTCATCCGGCTTTGGCGCGCATTTCGCCGAAGTTGCGGTGAACCAATGGACCGGCGAAACCCGCGTGCGCCGCATGCTGGGCGTGATGGCCATGGGCCGCATCCTGAATGAGAAAACCGCGCGCAGCCAAGCACTTGGTGGTATGATCTGGGGCATCGGAGCGGCCTTGACCGAAGCGGTGGAACACGATCCGCGCACCGGGCATATCGTCACGCGCGACCTTGCCAACTATCACGTCCCCGCCCACGCGGATGTGCCCGGCGACATGAAGGTGGTGTTTCTGGAAGAACGCGACGACATGGGCAACCCGATCCAGACCAAAGGCATCGGCGAGCTTGGGATTTCGGGCGCCGGGGCCGCAGTTCTGAACGCCATCGCCCATGCCACCGGCGCACGGGTGCGCAACTTTCCGGCGCTTCCTGACCGGGTCGTGGCCGCGATGGAGGCTGCGGGCGTCTGACCCCCCTGCCCTGCGCCAAGGTGCCCGCCCGGGCGCACATTCGCGCGCGTACCTGGGTCCGCATCTCGGGCCGTCCCTGAAAGGGGGCGGCCTTTGGCTTGCCAACCACGGCGCCTGCGCCTTTTATGCCAAAAAAGTTTCTGAAAGGCCGTTCACATGCCCTCTTTCCTGTCCGCCTTGTGGCGCCGCACCGAAGCCGCGACGCTTGTGGGCATTGTCGTAATCGCCGGTGCGCTCTGGGGGTTCGTGGCCCTCGCTGCCGAAATGGTCGAGGGCGATCTGCATGCTTTTGACGAGGCGGTGCTGATGGCGCTGCGTCAGCCCGGCGATCCGGCGATGCCCGTCGGGGGAAGCCAGGTGCAGGTGGCGATGCGCGACCTGACCGCTTTGGGGGGCGTAAGCGTGCTGACCATTCTTGTCCTTGTGGTTACTGGATACCTCCTTTTGCTGCGGCAAAGACACGCCGCCGGGCTGTTGCTGATCGCCATTCTGGGCGGTCAGGCCCTGTCGCATCTGGCGAAATCCGGATTTGACCGGCCCCGGCCCGACCTCGTTCCGCATGGGGTGGACGTGGCGACGGCGTCGTTTCCTTCGGGGCATTCCATGATGTCCGCGGTGACGTATCTGACCCTGGCGGTGATGTTGGCGCGCACCCAGCGGTTGTGGCGCCTGCGGGTGTTCTTTGTCGTGGTGGCCGCGTTGCTTGCAATGACCGTGGGCATCAGCCGGATTTATCTCGGAGTGCACTGGCCGTCCGACGTGCTGGCCGGTTGGGCGCTGGGGGCGGCCTGGGCGCTGGGGGTCTGGCTGATGGCGCGCTGGCTCGCGCGTCGCGGCCGGATCGAACCCGAAACAACCGCACCCGAGGATCCGGCGCCCGAGCGCGGTTCTGGTCTGTAGACCGAGCCGAGGCCAGGACGGCCGGACGTGACAGCACAGGAGGTCTTATGATCATTCTTACCATCTGGCCGCTTTTCGCGCTGATCTGCGCCGGGTTCGCGCTGATGCGCGGCGGTTTTCCCGGCGACGGATTCTGGCCCGCCGCCGAACGGCTGAACTATGTCGTGCTGTTTCCGGCGCTGCTGGTATCCAGTCTGGTGCGGGCGCCGCTGTCTGACCCCGCGTTGCTGCGGCTTGGAGGGGCATCGGTGGCGACGATCTGCCTTGCCGCCGCAGGGCTGGTGCTGCTCCGTCTCGCGCGCCCGCGCCCCGCCGCGCGATTTGGTCCCGAGATGCAGGGGGTGATCCGTTTCAACACCTACCTGGGGCTTGCCATCACGCTGAGCCTCGCAGGTCCCGAGGGGCTGACCCGCGCCGCCGTCTTGCTTGCAGTGGCCGTGCCTTTGGTGAACGTGCTGTCGATCATGGCGCTGTCCGAGGCGAGCGTGCTGCGCCATCCGATGCCGGTGCTGCGCAGCATGGCGCGCAACCCGCTGATTCTGGCCTGTGTTGCCGGGCTGGGGCTGAACATGTCGGGGATCGGTCTGCCGCTGGGGCTTGACCGGTTTGTCGAACTGCTTGCGCGCGGGTCGCTGCCGCTTGGTCTGCTGTGCGTGGGCGCGGCGCTGGTGCCTGCGGCGTTGCGGCGCGAGCTGGCCACGCTGGGCCTGAACGGCGGGCTACGGCTGTTGATGATGCCCGTTCTGGCGGCGGGGGTCGCCACGGGCTTTGCCTTGCCCCCGGCCGAAACGCTGGCGCTTGTCATCTTTTCCGCGATTCCCACCGCGCCGACAGCCTATGTGTTGACCCGGCAGCTGGGGGGCGACGGGGCGTTGATGGCAGGGATTGTCACATTTCAGACGTTGGTCTCGGTGGCGACGATTCCACTGGTTCTTTGGTTGTTGGGGTAGGGGTGTTGTCCCCGCGGGGACGCTGTTGGCGGTGTCCGGCCTGCCTCCGGCGGGAGTTTACCCGGCAAGATGAAGACAGGGGCGCCCCACCCCTGCCCCGGGAATCGCGAATGGCTAGGTGTTTAGTCCCAGCGAGTGATGGGTTGGATCGACAGTGAATCTTTCTGGCTCTCTTGTCCAGATTTTGCAGATGAACTCGAATGGCGTTAGGCCCTGC
>NZ_QLMG01000045.1 GCF_003259905.1 Salipiger aestuarii
CGGGGGCCGGCCGCCGCAACGACTGGGTATCCAAGTCGGGCGCCATCTTCACTGGCACGAAAAAAGGGCCGCTTGCGTTCGCGAGCTCGCCGTCCCGATACTGTCGCCGCCAGACGGTCAGCAGCGAACGGCAGATGCCATGCCGCCGCGCTGTCGCTGAGACCTGCCGATGTCCCCCAAGGCTTTCTCGACCACCCTGATCTTGTCGGCATCGCTCCAGTGCCGACGACGCGGCGCATCCTCGGTGGACAGGATCTCGATCCGGGGTGTGACCGTAAGGTCGACCATAACGCCGGACTTATCATCGCCTCCAACGCCCCGTCAGACGGCCCCCGCCGGAGGGATACTGTGTTTCCGCCGCGAATTGATTTGGACGGCAGCCGGTTGCAGAGTCAGACGTCGCGGTGTGCATCATTTCCAGTTCTTCGTCCGATCGAGACCGGAGTGCTTTGAAGCATCCCTTCGATGCCGCCGCAGAAGCGCCCGACCGTGCGGTTGGTCTGTGGTGATTTTGGCGCCAGTCGAATTCCCCCGCGTCTTTGTTGATGACGTCGCGCGCGCGCGCGGATACTCTGACCGAAGCCACATTCGGCGGTGCCGGTTGCTGTCCAGGGCGCGTCTTTGCCGGATTGAAAGGTCCGAAAAAGGAAGATCGCCATGCGTTCCACAGCACATCCCCTGCCGTTTATCTGCCGCAAATCCCCCGCGCGGGGGGCGCAGGGCGTGGTGGTGACCAACCATCCTCTGGGCACGGTGGCGGGGCAGGAAATGCTGGCCTCGGGCGGCAATGCGGTCGATGCGGCCGTCGCGGCGTTGCTGGCGCTGACGGTGGTCGAGCCGATGATGGTGGGAATTGCGGGGGGCGGGGTGTCGCATCTGCGCCTGCCGGACGGGTCGCACACCGTCTATGACTGCCTGTCGCAAGCCGGCGCCGCGGCGCGGCCCGACATGTATGCGCCGATGTCCGACGATCTGCACGGGTACATGGAAACCGTCGGGCGGCGTAACCTTGTCGGCGCGGGCGCCGTGGCGGTGCCGGGCAACCTGCGCGGCTGGTGTGCGATGCACGCCGCCCACGGCGCGCTGCCCTTTGCCGATGTCATTGCCCCGGCGATCCGGCTGGCCGAGCGCGGGTTCGCGGTGACGCCCTACCTGTCGTCCAACATCGGCCGGCACGCCGAAGACCTTTTGCAAGATGCTGAAATCGCGTCTATCTTCATGCCAGGTGGAACCCCCGCCGCCGCCGGGCACCGGCTGGTACAGGGCGATTACGCGCAAAGCCTGCGCCTGATCGCGACCCAGGGGGCCGAGGCGCTGCACGGCGGTGCCCTGGGGCGCGCGCTGGTGGATCGGCTGGGCGCTGCCGGGTCGGTGTCGATGGACGACCTGCAAAACTATGCGGCGCGCGAGCGCGAGGCGATCTTTGCCAGCTACCGCGGGCACCAGATCGTCGGCCCGCCGCCGCCCGCCTCATCGGGGGTGCATGTGGCGCAGATGCTCAACATGCTGGAAAGCCATGACATGGCGGGGATGGGGTTTGACAGCCCCGACCGGCTGCACCTGCTGGCCGAGGTCATCCGCATCGCGTTCGAAGACCGGCGCGCCGCGTCCGGCGACCCGGATTTTGTCGACATCCCCGTCGACAAGCTGATTTCCAAGGCCTACGCGCAGGCCAGCCAGGCGCGGATGCGTGCCGCGGGGGGGGCGGGCGCGGTGCCGCCGGGCCATGAAAGCCGGAACACCACGCATATCACCGTGGCTGACCGTGACGGGCGCATCGTGTCGGCCACCCACACCATCAACGGGCTGTTCGGTGCGCGGTTCGTGGTGCCGGGCACGGGGATCATCCCGAACAACTACATGTATAATTTCGACCCCCACCCCGGCAAGGCGCTGTCGGTTGCGCCGGGCAAGCGGGTGCCGACATCCATGGCGCCGATGATCGTGCTGAAGGACGGCGCGCCCTGTTTCGCGCTGGGGTTGCCGGGGGCGGTGCGGATCTTTCCGTCGGCCATGCAGGCCATCGTCAACATGATAGATTTCGGGATGACCCCGCAGCAGGCGGTCGAGGCCCCGCGCATCTGGACCGAGGGCGCGCATGTCGAGCTGGAGCCCGATTACGCCCACCACAAACCGGCGCTGGAGGCGATGGGCCATACGGTCACCCTCGTGCCCCATATCGGCGGGGGCATGAACATGATCGCGTTTGCCCTGGAGGGCGGAGCGCCCGGCAGGCCCGGTGGCGAAATGATCGGCGCCGCGTGCTGGCGCGCCGATGGCACGGTGGCGGCGATGGGCGGCGGACTGGCCGCCGCCGGCGTCTCGTTTCACATCTGACGCGCCGGTACGGTCCACGGGGTCAGTAGCCGCGCGCCGCGTCGGCCACATCGGCGCAGGTGCCGGTCTCGTCGAAGGTTTTGAGGTTGGCGGCAATGATCTGCCCGCCGGTGTCCGCGTCGATCTGCGACGCCACATGCGGGGTCACGGTGATGCCGGGATGGTCCCAGAACGGGCTGTCGGCGGGCAGCGGTTCGACGTGGAACACATCCAGCGTCGCCTGCTTGATCTGGCCGCTGTCCAGCGCCGCGATCAGATCCGCATCCACCAGATGCGGCCCGCGCGCGCAGTTGATGACGCAGGCTCCGGGCGCGAGCTTGCCGAACAGCCCGGCGTTCAGGATGCCGGCGGTCTGCTGGGTGAGCGGCAGCAGGTTCACCAGAATCTCGCAGCCGTCCAGAAACCTGTCCATGGTTTCGGGACCGGCAAAAGTGTCGACGCCGTCGATGTCCTTGGGCGATTTCGACCAGCCGCGCGTGGTAAAGCCAAGCGCCGACAGCGTCCGTGCCGCCGCCGAACCGAGATTGCCAAGCCCCATCACGCCGACCACCCGTCTGGGCGCCACGGGCACCACGATGGCGTGCCAGTCCTTTTGCGCCTGCGCCTGAAGCTGGCGGGGCATGTCGCGGTGATGACGCAGCACATGCAGCGCCACATATTCGCGCATCCGCTGGGTGAGGTCATCGCCCACGGTGCGGATGATCGGCACGCCCCGGGGCAGTTTGTCGTCGGCCAGCACATGGTCGATGCCCGCGCCGATGGACACCACGGCGCGCAGGTTGGGAAATTTGGCTAGGTCGCCGGGGCGCGGACGCCAGACGACGGCATAGCGCACCTCGGCCGGGTCGGTCACGGCGTCCAGCGCCTTGACCGTCCAGCCCGGCAGCAGGTCGGCCAGCATATCCACCCACCACTGGGTCTTGTCTTCGAGAGAGAGGTAGACGGCAACGGTCATATCGGATCCTTGAGGAGTGCTGAGGACGTTCCTGTCATAGCCGATGTGCTGTGAACCTGAAACACTTGGAAGCCGTTTATTGGCTCGGCGAGTTCGGCAACCAGCGCCGGACAGGGCGTTGAAGAACGCCCGCCACGTCCGAGATCCCGGCAAAGATCATCGACGACAGGATGTCGACCTGCGCCAGACCCGCCCTCATGTGCCCGACAAGCGCATTGGCAAAGACGAATATGCGTTCGGACGCGCCGGTGGCGGTCATCAGGTTGTCCGCCATGATGAAAACGGCACGGCGGTTGGCACCGTCGCCTTACCGATGGCGATCGAGACGGGCAGGCGCATCAGGATCAGCGCGATGACGGTGCCGGAAAGGACCCGGGCCATGGGCGATGCCTCGGAATGATGGCCGGTGACGTTTTCGGGCAGCGCCACCAGTACGGCCTTTGCCGAACATCGGCACCGACAGCGCAAGGCGTGGCAGGTAGAGACCCGCGGGCGGATCGCGCCGTCACAGACGCCGTTCGACGTGGCGATGACCTTGGGCAGTTGCATTGGCAAAACCCCCGCGACCAGCAGCGTCGCGGCGTCCGGCACCACGCGCGCGATGACCAGGCCCGCCGCCCCATTCGTCCGTCGATGAAATCCAGCCGCACGACTTTCAGCCCGATATGCAGCGCGAAGAACCCGAAAAGGCTGAGCCAGATGAAGAACACCATCGTCCCCGGCCAGATCCGGTAGGGCGCAAGGCTGAGCGTGCGCAGCACGATGGTGGCCGTCGTCAGGCCCGGCATCGCCCGCAGGCACAGGTTGGACACCCACGGAAACGCGCGGCCCAGGGTCCAGTTCCGCCGGTCCAGCCGGTTGAGGGCCCGCTGCAACGGATCGTCTGGCTGATCGTCGGCGGGTGTCACCGGGTCGATGTGCGCGCGGTGTCGATGGTTTGCAGGAAACCTTGGGGACGGTCTGCGGATGCGGCCATGTCCTGATAACGGGCGCCCATTTTTTCGACCAGCGGCGATGTCGATTTCGGTACAGGTGGCGCCATCCGCGACCATGCGTCCGATGCTTTCGTGCGCAACCGACCAGCCCCGGACATCCTGCCGGCCTCTTCATAGGCGTGCAGCAGCCCGCCGTGGCTGTCTGCGTCCAGCGCGTTCAGGGCGCTTTCGTTGACCATGAACCCGACCGATACGCTTCGGTTCGGGGCAGGGTGACGATCTTGGCGCCCAGCCTATCCCATGTGTCGATGGCGACCCGGTTTTCATGCATCCGCACCGCCGTATTCACCGGCACATTGGACCCGGTCGCACGGTAGGGCCCGCGCAGCACCAGCGTCGGGTCGCCGAGGTGGCGCGGGGCGGGATTCTGTGGGTCACCAGCGCGTCGGCGATCTGCGCGCCGATGCTGCGGCGCGGATCGAGCGCGCCGAACGGGTCGTGAAACACCATCGCCAACGGCTTCGGCTTTGGCGATGGTCAGGGTGATGTCTTGCGGCGCGCAGCGCCGCGCCCCCGTTCAGGCGCAGCGCGGCGGGCACCAACCCCGCCTGCGCCAGCGATGGCCAGACCCGCAGCAAGGGGGGCCAGGTCCATCGCCCCGCGGGTCTCGCGGTTCATCGGGCGCAGGACGGGGTCGGCGACACCACGCCGGGCCCCAGAAACGGCTGCCCGCTTTCGATCACCGTGGCCGCGGACACCGCCAGCGACATCTGCAACAGCAGCGCCAGCAACAGCGGCGGCAGGCACAGGATGATTTCCACCGCGCGCCCGGTGAGCAATTCCACCACGCCGCGAAAAGACCCACCCAGCAGGCCCGGCGTCGTTCCCGTAAGGGCCCCGGAACCGCAAACCCCACGGCGATGAACAGCGATGCCCGCCCGCCCCGGATCAGCCGGGCCGGCACATCCCCCGGCCAAACCCGTCCTGCCCCAGCCAACGGGCGGCGGACGGCGCCGAAAAGCGGCCGGGGATGTTCATGGCGCGCGCGTTCTGCAACGACAACACCGGGGCCAGCCCCAGCACGGTCAACACGGAGATCCGCGCATTGCGCACCACATGGCGGCGCAGCACGATGCGCGCGGGCGGGCCCTTGGCGCGCGGTGCGCATATGGTCGCGTTGCAGCACCTCAAGCACCGAGGCGCGGCTCATGCGGGTGATGACCGCCAGCAGGGCGAGCGCCACGGTAGAGGCGGGCGAAAGCAGCGGTTGAAGATATGCGCAGGGGTGCTTTGAAAAGGGCACGACCCCGCCGGCCGGCAACCAGCGCAATTCCTGCGCAAGGATCCGCACCCCACCGAACCAACCACGAACGCCGGCGTCGACAGCGCCGCCGACGCGCCTAGGTGTTTAGTCCCGGCATCTGGTGGAACGGATTCAGGATGAATCTGTCTGGCTCGGAAGTCGAGATCTTGCAGATGTATTCGTAGGGCGTGAGGCCGCCGAGTGTCTTGAGCCTGCGTGCGAAGTTGCAGGCCGCCATGAAGTCCGAGAGGGGCGTGCACAGTTGGTCGTGGCTGTCGTAATGGTATCGCTTCACCGTCGCTTCCTTGATCGTTCGGTTCATCCGCTCGACCTGGCCATTGGTCCACGGATGGTTTGGCTTGGTCAGCCGGTGCTCAATCCCATTCGCCTTGCAGATCATGTCGAAACGCATGGGCCGAGAATAAGCGGTGCTACCATTGCGAGGCTGCTCGGCGAACTGGATGCCGTTGTCCGTCAGAATCGTGTGGATGCGATAGGGGACAGCCTTGAGCAGACGCTCAAGGACCTCCCACGCTGTCTTGCGATCCGCCTTATCCACGAGTTGCGTGACTACAAATTTGCTGGTTCGGTCCATGCCCACGAACAGATACAGCTTGCCCTCGGCGGTTTGAACCTCCGCGATGTCCATGTGAAAGAACCCGATGGGGTAGCGCTTGAAGCGCTGCCGCTTTGGTTTGTCCCCCTCGACGTCCGGCAGGCGCGAGATGCCGTGCCGCTGAAGGCCAGATGGAGCGCCGACCGTGTCAGATGCGGAATCGATGGCTGAAGGGCATAGAGGCAATCGTCCAGCGGCAGCAGCGTGTGCCGTCGGAATGCGACGATCATTGCCTCCTCAGCTTCAGTGAGAACGGTTGAACGCGGCTTCTTTGGACCGGTCTTCAGGCGCTCCACCGTCGCACGCTTACGCCACTTCGCGACGGTTTTGGGAGTGATGCCCAACTCCTTGCTCAGCTGCGCGAGCGAAGCTTGCGCTTCTCATCGTTGTGCTGCGCAAACGACTGCCAGCCAATGGATCGCTGTATCGCTGCTCTGACGGCGTGCGTGCCCTCTCGGCAGATTTGCCTTGCAAATCGCCTGCCGGGTAACAGTGCGTGGCGCTGCCGTGAAGAATTTGTCCCATAGTGCGTCCTTCCATTCATGAGAAAGGATCGCACCATCAAACCTTGGGATCGAACACCTAGCGAAACCACCGCATCCGTCCCGCCATCCGCCCGGATCGCCCCATGGGGCCAAGCGGCACGCCGGTGGCGATCAGCGACGCCGCGATGGTCACCTCCAGCGTGCGGGTCGTCCATTCGGGCAGGTTCAGCGTGACACTGACGCCGATCATCGACAGGTAGGCCTGACAAACCTCGGCGCGGGATGGGAGCATGCCGTATTGCGCGGTGGACAGCATGGCGCCGTCGAACCCGTCGGGATAGCCCGCTTCGGCGAGCAGGGCCCTGGCCATTTCGGGGTCATGGGGCCACTCGCTGGCCAGACGGGGGCTGTAGAATTCCGACGCATCCGCGATGGCCAGATGTTCCGGCGGCAGCACCGCCTGCGGTTCGTCGGTCTTCATGACGACGGTCCTGTCGTCTGGGAGGCGGGCGATGTGATGCTGGCAAGCTGGCCCTGAAGACAGGCCGCCGCGTCGCGCGTTTGCGCCTCTCGCACGGTCCAGGCGACGTCTTGCGCGGTGAGGGGGGGCCGTCGCGCCCCAGCGCCTGGCGCAGCACGAATGTCCAGGTGCCGTCGTCCGCCACGTTCCAGCGTTCGGCCAGTTCGCCCTGCATCACGCCATGCCTGTCATGGCTCAGCAGGCCACGGTGGCACATCATCTTGACGGTGCCCGCCGCCGTGCCGTTCGGTCAGCCGGGCCCTTTGCACAAGGCCGGTGGCGTTGACGCCGAAGGTGACGCACAGGATGCGTTCGCCGGCCACCGCAAAGCCGTGCATGCGTTCATACGCTCGGGTGAACCCCCGGCGCACCGTGCCCATGCCGTGGCCATGCCCGGCATATCGGCCACCTTGCCAACGGCATCGACCGCCAGCCCCGATGCAGTTTCATGCGCCCGTCAGGGATGTCGGCGGGGGTTGCGCAGCTGCGGCACCATGTTGGTGACGGTGGGCTTGGTCGCGCCGCGCCCGTAGCACGCCGGGCCGGGATCGGCGCCGGCACTTTCGGGCCCGACCTTGACCAAGCCTCCGCTGTCGATCCGCGCGATCGACCCGGGGCCCGCGCCGGCGGGACGAATGCCGCGCACCGACGTTTGCGCCGCGACCTCGCTCCGCACGACGCCGACGCTGGATTGCGTCAGGTGCGGCGCCACCGGCAGACCCGGATCCGACAGGCGCGGGGTCGGCCGGCTGATATGGCGGTGCATGATCGGGCCGGGACAGGCGTTGACCATGGCGGTCGACAGCCGTTCGAACTCGCGAAACCCGAGGGCGATCATGCATGAAATGGCAATTCCCTGCCGCCGAGGGGCCTGGCGAGGCCAACAAGCTGTCGGGGCGCGAACGGGCCTTTTGGGGCATCCGGGCCAGACGGCCGAACGGAGATTTCCCGCCCGGCGGGTTCAGCGAAGAGGTCGCGGCGTGCCGCGGTCCCCGGTGCGCCGAACCGCGCGACCTGCACGAGGTGCGCCTGCCGGTCGAAACCCGTGCCGTGCGCAACATCTGCCGCGACAGGCGCGCCGTGGCGCCCGCGTCAGTCGCCGAGCGCGAGAATATCGGTCAGCGTAATCAATGACGACGCCACATGCTGGCGCATCAGGGTGCGTGTGCGGTCCGGCTCTCCGGCCAGAATTGCGTCGGTGATCGCCCTGTGTTCGGCGCGCGAACTGTCAAGCCTGCGCGCATCCCGCGTAAAGTTGGTCGATCGCCAGACCTGCGTGCGCAGGGTCAATTCGGCATGGCAGGCCAGCAGCGTGGCATTATGCGCGCCCTGGCTGATCTGGGCATGAAACCGCGCGTTGAGTTCACCATAGGCCGTCGCATCGTCGCCGCAGGCGAGGCCTTCTTCAAGGATGGCTTGCAGGTTCCTGCGCTGGATCTCGGTCATTCGGCGCGCCGCCAGTGCCGCGATGGCGGCTTCCAGTTCGCCCACCGCTTCGAACAGCTCTTCAAGATCGCTTGCCCGCATCTTGCGCACGAAAAAGGCCCGCCGCGGGCCGCGTTCGGCGAAATTGGCCTGTTCCAGCCGGTGCAGCGCCTCGCGGACCGGGGTGCGCGAAACGCCGAATCGTTGCGCCAGGGCCACCTCGGCCAGGGGGTCGCCCGGGGGAAATTCGCCCGAAGCGATGCCGTTTATCAGCCTGTCGTATATATTTTGGGCAGTGCTGGCGTTCACGTCACTGACAACTCCTGATGTATCCTTTTACGCTGGACCTGTATACATATCCGGTCAACCTGTTTCCTGGTGAAACCACGACTACCAACCCGGCGTGCCGCGCATCAAGGCGAATACCGCCAAAGACCAGCGGATAGAGCGGAAAGCCACCGCGCCGCGCGCCGCGCCGGGACGGACCGATGCCAACAGGAGACACAACAATGACCCAGATCGACCACAAGAAAATCCTTGCCGAGCGCATGTCCGCCCGGTTCGGGCGTCGCGCCGTCCTGAAGGGCATCGGCGCGGGCATCCTTGCCGCGACCGCCGGGGGCAGCTTTCCGAATGTCGCGCGCGCGCAGCAATCGGGCCATCTGAAAATCGCGTCGGTCAAGGTGATCGACACGCTTGACCCGCATTTCACCGGCTTTCTGTCGGCGATCCAGATCATCAACAACATCCACAACGGCCTGCTCAAGATCACCTATGACGGTGAACAGGTGGCATTCGAGCCGGATCTGGCCGAAACCTGGGATCTGGAAGACGAGGTCACCCATGTTTTCAAGCTGCGCGAGGGTGTGATGTTCCACGATGGCACGCCCTGCGACGCCGAAGCGGTGAAATTCTCGCTGCTGCGCGTCAAGGAGGGCGAACCTGCGTCGCCCCACGCCTGGAAACTGGCGCTGCTGGACGAGATCGAAGTGGTGGATCCGCTGACCGTCAAGCTGACCTTCACCCAGCCCTACGCGTTCCTGCCGGTTGCGCTGAACGGCTCGACGGGACGGGCGGGGACCATCGTGTCCCCCGCCGCCGTGCAGAAATACGGCGCGGATTATGGCCGCAACCCGGTCGGCACTGGCCCGTTCAAATTCGTGTCCTGGCGCGAGAACGACGCCATCGAACTGGAAGCCAACACCGAGTATTTCGAACCCGGTCTGCCGAAGCTGGAAAAGGTCACCTTTGTGCTGATGCGCGAAGCCTCGACCGCGCTGGCCGCGCTGATGTCGGGCCAGATACACGGCATGACCGATTGCCCGATGCAGCTTGTCGATCAGGTCGATGCCTTTCCGAACGCCACGCTTTATGGCGAAATCGAAGGCAACTATACCTACCTTGGGATGAACTGCAAACGCGCCCCGTTCGACGATATCAACCTGCGCCGCGCCGTGGCCTGGGCGCTGAACCGCGACACGCTGGTGAAACAGGCGTATTTCGGGCGCGCCCAGCAAGCCTATACGCCGATTTCCCCGCCGATGACCGGCTATTTCGACCCCGACATCGCAAACTCGGGGCGGGGCCAGTGGTTCGATATGGACAAGGCCAGGGCATTTCGCGCCAAGGCCGCCAATCAGGGCGAGGTCGAGGTCACCTACATGATGGCCGAACGCGGCCCCGTCGGCACCCGCATCGCCCAGACCGTCGCGCCGATGCTGGCCGAAATCGGCATCAAGGCGAAGCTGGAACTGATCGAACCCGCGGCCTGGGTGCAGCGCCGCAACTCGGGTGATTTCGATCTGTACGATTTCGAATGGGTGGCCGACCTCGACCCCGAGGAAACGCTGTATCCGGAATGGAAATCGGACGGGTCGTGGAATTTCTGCGGCTGGGTCAACACCGATTTCGACGATCTGTGCGCGCAGGCCGGCACCGAACTGGACGTGGCCGCCCGCGCCGCGCTGTATCACCGCGCCGAAGACCTTCTGATGGACGAGGCGCCCTGCGCGATGATGGCGCACATGCCGATCTACAAGGTGTTCGCGAACGAGGTCAAAGGGTTCAACTACATCCCCGCCGATCTTGTGAACCTGCATACGGTAAGCCTCGGCTGATGTTGCGGCAGGCTTTCGGCAAGATCGGGCAGACGCTCGTGGTTCTGTTCATCGTCTCCTTCGCCAGCTTCGGGTTGCTGAAGCTGGCGCCGGGCGATCCGATCCAGATCATGCTTGGGTCGGAATATTCGCCGCAAGCCTATGCCGCGCTGTCGGCGGAACTGGGTCTGGATCAGCCGTTCTGGACCCAATACGCCGACTGGGCGCTGAATTTCGTGCGGGGCGACTGGGGCACCAGCTACGTCGCCCGCACCGACATCTTCACCTACGGCTTCCTTGAAGCTCTGCCCGTGACGCTGACGCTGGCGAGCTTTTCGCTGGCGTTCGCGATCCTGATCGGGGTGCCGCTGGGGGTGCTGTCGGCGGTCAGGAAAGACACGATCTTTGATGCGGGTGCGGCGGTGTTCGCGCTGACCGGCACGGCGTTTCCGTCGTTCTTGCTGGGCATCCTGCTGATCTGGTTCTTTGGCGTCAAACTGGGGCTGTTTCCGGTCATGGGCTATGTCAGCCCGTGGCAGGATTTCTGGGGCGGCATCTATCACATGATCCTGCCCGCGCTGACCCTGTCGACCTATTTCATCGCCATGATTACCCGGCTGACCCGCGCCACGCTGGTCGAGGTTCTGGCCCAGCCCTACATTGCCGCCGCCCGCGCGCGGGGCGAACCGGGCTGGCGGGTGATCTGGGTGCATGGGGTGCGCAATATCGCGCTGCCGCTGGTCACCATTCTGGGGCTGCAACTGGGCACCTTGTTGCAAGGCACGGTGCTGACCGAAACCGTGTTCAACCTGCCGGGGATCGGGCAGATGCTGACCTCGGCCGTGCTGGGGCGCGAATACGGCGTGGTGCAGGCGGGGGTGATGATGACCGCGACGCTGTTCATCGTGGTGAACCTGCTGGTGGATCTGTCCTATCCGATCCTTGACCCCCGACTGAGAGACCGCAAATGACCCTGGTGGACAACGCGCGGCGGGGCCGCCGTTCGATCTTTGCCCGGCGGCCGTTCTTCACCCTCGCGCTGGTGGTGGCGGTGGGCTACGTCCTGGCCGCGATCTTTGCCCCGTTCGTCGCGCCCTACGACCCCGTCGCGCAGGATTTCAACGCGATGATGCAGCCCCCCAGCGGTGCGCATCCGATGGGCACCGACAGCTACGGGCAGGACATCCTGTCGCGGGTGATCTTTGGCGCGCGCTATGCGCTGATTATCGGGTTCTTTGCGGTCGCCATCGGCGCCATCGGGGGGCTGATCGTCGGGCTTGCCGCCGGCCTGTCGGGGGGCTGGGCGGAATGGGCGCTGTTGCGGCTGATCGACAGCATCCTTGCGCTGCCGTCGCTGATCCTTGCGGTGGCGTTCATCGCCATTCTGGGCCAGGGCGTCGACAAGGTGGTGATCGCCGTGGGCCTGTCGATGATCGGGCCGTTCGCCCGCACCGTGCGCGCCGATGTGTTGCAGGTGCGCGTGCAATTGTTCGTCGAGGCGGCGGGGCTGATGGCCATTCCGCGCGCGGTGATCATCTGGCGGCACATCCTGCCCAACGTGATCTATCCGCTGGCGGTACAGGTCACCATCCGCATTTCCGAGGCCATTCTGGTGTCGTCCTCGCTGTCGTTCCTGGGCATCGGGGTCACGCCGCCGACGCCCGACTGGGGCCTGATGATCGCCGAAGGACGCGCCTTCGTCAGCTTTGCCGCGTGGATGTCGGCGATGCCGGGGTTCGCGCTGGCGCTGCTGCTGATCGCGCTGTCCATCGTGGGCGACGGCATCCGCGAAGAATTCGATCCCAAGCTGCGGGGCAAGTCATGAACCTGCTGAGCATTGATGCGCTGACGGTCGATCGCGGCACCGCGCGCATCCTGGACCGCGTGTCGCTGGATGTGGCGCGGGGTGAAACCGTGGCGCTGGTGGGCGAAAGCGGCGCGGGGAAATCCACCATTGCCACCGCGATCATGCGGCTGCTGGGCGATGCGCGCATCTCTGGCAGCATCGCCCTGGCCGATGCCGGAGACCTCTTGGCCCTGCGCGAACCCGACATGGTGCGCCTGCGCGGGCGGCGCCTGTCGATGATCTTTCAGGATGCGGGGGCGGCGCTGAACCCGGCCTACACCGTTGGCGCGCAACTGGTGTCGGCGGTGCGGCGCAACCTTGGCCTGGGCAAACGCGACGCGCATGCCCGCGCGGTCGAACTGATGACCCAGGTGGGTATCAACGACCCCGAAGCGCGGCTGTCGGCCTATCCCCACCAGCTTTCGGGGGGCATGCAGCAGCGCGTCATGGTGGCGATTGCGCTGGCCGCTGATCCCGATCTGCTGCTGGCGGATGAACCGACCTCGGCGCTGGATGTGACCATTCAGGCGCAGATCGTGCGCTTGATCCTGGCCCAGACGCGGGCGCGCGGGGCGGCCTGCATTTTCGTGCTGCACGATCTGGCGCTGGCCAGTCAGGCCTGTGACAGCGTGGTGGTGCTGTACGCCGGACAGGTGGTCGAATCCGGCCCCGTGCGCGACGTGCTGGACAATGCGCGCCACCCCTATACCCGGCAGCTCAAATCCTGTGTTCTGGAAATCGGACGGGATGATCTTGTCGCGCCCGAAGGCACCGTGCCGTCGCACGAGGACATGCCCGCCGGGTGCCGTTTCGCCACCCGCTGCCCGCGCGCGCAGGACCGCTGCTGGGCGGACGCGCCTCCGCTGGAAACCGCGCGCGGGTCACATCGCTTTGCCTGCTGGAACCCGGAATGAGACCGCCGATGCCAACACCCCCCCGCCCGGTTTTCGAACTGAAGGATGTCGAAAAGGTGTTTCAGGTCCGCAAGCCGGGCCAGCGGTTCGGGCGGAAAACCGTGGGGCTGCGCGCGCTGGACGGGGTGCGGCTGTCGGTGGAACAGGGGGCCTCGCTGGCGCTGGTGGGCGAAAGCGGGTCGGGCAAATCCACGCTGTTGCGGGTGCTGCTGGGGCTGGACGCGCCGACCGACGGGCAGGCGCGGTATCGCGGCAGGCCGATCCGCGCGGTGCGCGACGAAGGCGCGGATTTCGCCCGCGACGTCGCGATGGTGTATCAGGACGCGCGCGGATCGCTGAACCCGCGCATGACCGTGGGCGCGCTGATCGCGGAACCGCTGCGCCGGTTCGCGGTGGTGCCCGCGCCCGAAATCGGCGCCCGCGTCGCCACGTTGCTGACGCGGGTGGGCCTGCCTGCCGATGCCGCCGGGCGCTACCCCGCCGCGTTGTCGGGCGGTCAGGTGCGCCGCGTTGCCATCGCCCGCGCGCTGGCGTCGGACCCGTCGGTTCTGGTCGCGGACGAGGCGGTGTCGGGGCTGGACGTATCGACCCAGGCGCAGCTTTTGACGCTGCTGCGCAGGTTGCAGCAGGACATGGGCCTGACGCTGGTGTTCATCACCCATGACCTTGGCGTTGCAAGTTTTCTGTGCGAACAGATTGCCATCATGTATCTGGGGCGCATCGTCGAAACCGGGCCGACCGACGCGGTGCTGACGAGCCCGGCGCATCCCTATACCGCTGCGCTGCGCGATGCCGCGCCCAAATTTTTCGAACCCATCGCCGAGCCGCTGCCCGGCGAGATCCCAAGCCCGCTTGACCTGCCCAGCGGCTGCCGGTTTTCCGGACGCTGCCCACGGGTTCAGCCCGATTGTCACGCGCGCGATCCCCATCTTGCCCGTTCGCGAACCCGGTCTGTGACCCGGTCTGTGGCCTGCCTGCACCCCCTGGCGCCGGTCGATGGCGCCGGGCCGGTCGCGCCGGCCAACCCAGGCCCCGCGCCCGAGCAGACAAGGCCGGACTAGCCTAGACCAGCGAGGCCTCCCAGATGCCGCGCTTCACCAGTTCGCGCGCGACGTCCAGCGTCAGCTGTTCGACCGCGCGGCAGGCCCGCGTGGCCACGCGCGCGGGGTTGGTCACAAGGTAGACGGGGCGCATCATCTTGGGGGCCACGATGGGCGCGCGCAACAGTTCGCCCCGGCGCACATAATCCTGCGCGGCAACGGGGGCAAAGATGGTGTAGCCGGACCCGCGCGCCACCAGCTCCTTGATCTGCGTCATCGCGTCCATTTCGACCACGACCTTCAGCTTGATGCCATGCTTGCCGCAGTAGCTCTCGATGGTGTTGCGCAGCCCGTTCGAGGTCAGGATCATGTCGAGCGGTTGCAGGTCCGCCAGCGGCACCGGCGCACCCGGAGGCGTATCCAGCGGCCAGGCGTCGGGGGCGGAATAAAAGAACAGCTCTTCGTCCATCACATGCGTGCCCCGCAACTGCCCCACATCGGTCAGATCGTAGAGAAAGCCGATATCCACGGTGCCATCTTCGATCCAGGTTTTCAGGTAACCGCTCATGGCTTCGGCGGCGCGCAGGCGTACCTCGGGCAGTTCCAGCCGGACGGTTTCGGCCAGCGGCACCGACATCACCATCGAACAGGACGGCGGCATGCCGAACCCGACGCGACCGCGCACAACGCCGCCAAGCTCGCGCATGTCGGCCACGCAGCGATCCAGACTGTCGCAGATCCGCCGGGCGTGTTCGACGAACACATGACCCTCTTGCGTCAGCAGGGTGCCGCGCGGCGAGCGGTCCATCAGCTTGACGCCCAGCTCTTCCTCCATGCGCTGGACATGCTGGGACAGCGACGGTTGCGCCACGCCGATGGTCTGCGCCGCCGCGGAAATCGACGGCGCGTCGGCAATGGCCAGAAAGTACCGCAGCTGGCGGATGTCGATCATCAGCCGAACTCGATCACCTGGCGGATGGCGGTGCCCTGGTCCAGCTGATCCATGGCGCGGTTGATGTCGGCCAGTTTCAGGCGGTGGGTCAGCATCTTTTCCACCGGCAGCTTGCCCTGGGTGTATAGCGAGAACATCCGCGGCAGGTCGCGCTGGGGCACGCAGGACCCGATATAGCTGCCCCGGAGGCTGCGTTCCTCGGCCACCAGTTGCAGCGCGTTCAGCGACATGCGCGCGTCCGGATGGGGCAGGCCGGCGGTGACGGTGGTGCCGCCCCGGCAGGTGCAGCCCCAGGCGGTTTCCAGCGCGCGAGTGGAACCGGCCAGCTCGATCGCGAAATCGACGCCGCCGCCCGTGGCTTCGCGCACCGCATCGACGGTGTCGCCATCGGCCTTGATCGTGCGGGTGGCGCCCATGCTCATGGCGGTTTCCATCTTGGTCTCGAACGGGTCGATGGCGATGATTTCGCCCGCGCCGGCCGCCGCCGCCCCCAGGATCGCCGACAGCCCGACCCCGCCAAGCCCGATCACCGCGACCTTGGAGCCCGGCATCACCCGCGCCGTGTTGAACACCGCGCCCGCCCCGGTCAGCATGGCGCAACTGAACAAGGCCGAAATATGGGGCGGGACGTCGGCGTCGACCTTGACCAGCGACTGGCGCGCCAGCACCGCATGGCTGGCAAAGGCCGAAACGCCAACGTGGTGATGCACCGGCGCGCCATCCATCGACAGGCGGCGGTGGCCGGTCATCAACTCTCCGACGCCGTGGTGTTTGGCGGCGCGGGTGCACAGGGCGGGGCGGCCTTCGGCGCAGGGCAGGCAGGTGCCGCAGCCGGGGGCAAAGATGCACACGACGTGGTCGCCGGGGGCCAGATCGTCGATGCCGTCGCCGACCTGTTCCACAAATCCCGACGCCTCGTGGCCCAGCACCATGGGCACCGGGCGCGGGCGGGTGCCGTTGATGACCGACAGGTCGGAATGGCACACCCCGGCGGCGGCGACGCGGATCAACACTTCGCCGGGGCCGGGCGCGTCCAGCGATACCTCGCGCACGGTCAGCGCGGCGGCGGCTTCGAAATCGCGCTCTATTCCTCCGCGCGTCAGCACGGCTGCTTCAATCTTCATCACGGTCTCCTCCCAAAGGCAAAAGCGGTGTCTGTGGCGTGCAGGCTAAGGCATCGGGCGGCGCCCGAAACACCTTTCCTTGGGGGTATATCACAAACCTATGGCTGGAATTGCACCTGAATATTGGCGGCTGGCGGCGCTCTGCCCCTAGGCTTGCCCATCACTCGAGCTCTGGGAGGAAGCGATGAGGACTTACTTACATGACAACTGGGCCGCCCGTGCCTGTGCCGCGACGCTGGGGGCGGCGGTGTTCGCGCTGTCTTTGGGGGCGGCATCCGCGCAGGACAGCGCCAAGCCGGACAGCGCCGAACCAGACTGGGCAGAATCCCAGTGGGGCGCCAACGATGAACTGGGCGCCGCCAACCACATGACCCCCGACCGGGTCAAGCTGGCGGCCGAGCTTGTGACCGAAGGCAAGGTCTACAGCCTTGGCATGATCGTGGGGTCCGACACCCCCGCGTTTCCGCCGCGCAGCCTGTCGGTGACCATTCTGCAACCCAGCCAGAACGGAAATTCCGGCCTTGGTGCGAACAAATTTACTTATAATGACGATATTTTCATGGGCTGGCTTGGCATCGGCCCGCAGATCGACGGGCTGGGCCATGCGGGCGTGGATCACGTTTATTACGGCGGGCGGCACTATGACGATTTCGCGCCCGCGTCGGGGCTGACCGAACTGGGGCTGGACAAGCTGCCGGGCCTTGTCGGGCGCGGCGTGATGCTGGACATGGCGGCTTATTACGGCGTCGACATGGTCCAGGAGGGCACCCCCTATACCGAAGAAGACATTCGCGGCGCCGCCGAGGCGCAGGGGGTCGAGCTGCGCGAGGGCGACGTGGTGCTGTTCAATTCCAACTGGATGGATCTGCTGGATGGCGATGCGCCTGACCCGGAGCGATTCGGTGCGCAAGAGCCAGGTGTCGGCGTCAGCGGTGCCGAATACCTGACCGAGCTGGGCGTGATGGCGGTGGGCGCAGACACCTGGGGCATGGAGGTGGTTCCCGCGGAAACCGAAGGCGACGCCTTCCGCGTGCATCAGATCCTGCAACCGGAACACGGCATTTATATCCTTGAAAACATGGATACGCGGGCGCTGGCCGACGATGGGGTGCACGAGTTCCTGTTCGTGCTGGGACAGGCGCGCATCAAGGGCGCGGTGCAGATGATCATCAATCCGATCGCGATCCGCTGATATAACGAGGGAAGAGACTGACATGAAAAACCTGCTGACAAGCTCGGCGCTGTGCATGGCGCTGCCGATGGCCGCGTGGGCCGCCGACAAGCCGGAAACGCTGAAAATCGGCATGACCACGTTCCTGACCGGCTCCGCGTCGGTGTTCGGGGTGCCCGCACGCGATGCGATGGATATCTTTGTCGAAAACCGCAACGCCGAGGGTGGCATCAACGGCGTGCCGATCGAAGTGACCTATATCGACGAAGGCGCGGGCGCCGAGGCGCTGACCTCGGAATTTCGCCGCATGGCCGACAGCGGCGGCGCCGAGGTGATGCTGGCTGCGATCTCGTCGGGCAACTGCCAGACGCTGGCGCCGCTGGCCGAGGATCTCAAGGTGCCCAACCTGATGTGGGATTGCGGCACCCAGCGGATTTTTGAAGAGGCGGATTACGAATATGTCTTCCGCCCGCAGGGCAACGCCACATCCGAAATGCTGGCTGCGGTGGCTTACCTGTTGAAAACCCACCCCGATTTCGAAACCATCGCGGTGGTTAACCAGGATTACGCCTGGGGCCGCGACAGCTGGGAGATCTTCCACACCGCGCTGGAGGTGATGAAACCCGATGTCGAGGTGGTGGGCGAATTCTTTCCCAAGTTCGGCTCGCCCGACTTTTCCACCGAAATCTCGCGGCTTCAGGCTCTGCGCCCCGATGTGGTGCTGTCGACCTCCTGGGGGGGCGATCTGGATACGTTCGTGCAACAGGCGTTCCAGCGCGGGTTGATGAACACCTCGACCTTCGTTCTGCCCCTGGCCGAAAGCTCGCTTGAGCGGCTGGGCAACGCGCTGCCCGCCGGTCATATCATCGGCGCGCGGGGGGATCATTACTTCCTGCATCCCGAACGCCGCGAGGACGAGGATTTCACCAGCTTCATGGCGCAATACAAGGAAGCCACCGGCGGGATTCCGGTGTATTCCGTGTTCCACGCCAGCCAGGCCTTTGCCGCGCTGACCGCCGCCTATGAAAAGGCCATCGCCGACAACGATGTCGACTGGCCCAGCGAAGAGCAGCTGCTGGCGGCGCTGGACGGGCTGGAATTTCAGGGCCTCGGCCGCAAGCTGCATCTGCGCGAGGATCATCAGGGCGTGGAAAGCCAGCTGATGGGCACCAGCGTGCAGACCGGCGAATACCCGTTCGCGACGCTGGAAAACATCATGATCTTTGACGGCGAAGGCCTGCTGCCCCCGGTGGGCGAGGAATCCACCGCCTGGATCCGCACGCTGGACGCGGGCTTTGTCGACAGCCTGTCGGTCGAAACCTACGAGAACTGACCCGGGGAAACCGACAAGGGGGCGGACCGCGCGCCGGTCCGCCCCGCCGCCCGGTCCGCCCGGTCCGCATGTCCGATCCCGGAAACGTCCGACCTGAAAAGGCCATCTCATGAACCTGACCATCTTCCTGCTCGCGCTGTTTGACGGGATTTCCTATGCGGCGCTGGTGTTCATCGTCGCGCTGGGGCTGACGCTGATCTTCGGGGTGATGCGGATTCTGAACATCGCGCATGGCTCGCTTTATGCCATCGGAGCCTATGCCACGGTGTCGCTGACCGGGTTTTTCCTGGCGCTCGGCTTTGCGCCGGTGTTCGCCTTTCCGCTGATGCTGGTGTCGGCGGTGCTGGTGGGGGTTTTGCTGGGCGGGCCGATCGAATGGCTGCTGCTGCGGCGGATCTATGACAAGCCCGAGGTGCTGCAACTGCTCGTTACCTTTGCGGTGTTCATGATCCTTGAAGACGTGCAGCGCCTGGTCTGGGGCACCCAGCCGTATTTTCAGGCAAGCGCCCTGCAGGCGCTTGGCAATGTCACGGTGTTTGGCGTGACCTATACCGTTTATCAGTTGATCCTGCTGCCCATGGTCGCCATCGGGCTGCTGCTGGGGCTGCGGTTCTTCCTGCGTCACACGGTGATCGGCAAGCTGATCCTGGCCACCACCGAGGACCGAGAGGCCGCGCAATCCATCGGCATCGACGCCGAACGGGTGTTCCTGTTCACCTTTACGGTGGGCGCGGTGCTGGCCGGGCTTGGGGGGGCGCTGGCCTCGCCCACCACATCCATCCTGCCGGGCATGGGGGCGGACATGATCGTGCTGTCCTTTGCCGTGGTCGCCACCGCTGGTCTTGGCCAGATCGGCGGCGCCGCCGTGGCCGCGCTGATGATCGGGCTGGGGCGGTCCTTTGCCGTCTATGTCTGGCCCGAGGTCGCGGTGCTGGTGCCCTATCTCATCATGGTGCTGGTGCTTCTGGTCCGGCCCGAGGGGCTGTTCGGCAGCCCCGTCGCCCGTAAGATCTAAGGACGGGACATGACCGATATTTCACAAAATTCCACATCTTCCCGCGCGTCGCGAAGGCCATCGGCGCGGACACTGCTGACGCTGGCAGGGGTGCTGCTGCTGGTCGCCGTGCCGCTGATTGCGCCGACCATGCAGCTGCTTATCAACCTGGCGCTGGCCAAGGGCATCGCGGTCCTTGGGGTGACGGTGCTGTTGCGGGCGGGGCAGGTGTCGTTCGGCCACGCGCTGTTTTTCGGGATTTCGGCCTATGTGGGCGCGTTTCTGGTGGCGTCGATGCCGGGCGCCGACATGATGCTTGTGCTGGCCTGCGGCGTGCTGGGGGCGCTGGTCGCGGGGCTGTTGGTGGGGCTGTTCGTGGTGCGTTACCGCGGGATTTTCTTTGGAATGCTGAATCTGGCGTTTTCGATGATCTTCTGGTCGATCCTGGAAAAGTTCTATCACATCACCGGCGGGGCCGATGGCATCCGGCTGACGCGCCCCACCGTGCTGGGCCTGGAAATGGAGCGCGGCGGGTTCGAGCTGGTGATCTTTTACCTGTCGATCGCGCTGATGGTGGGTCTTGGCTGGTTCACGCTGCGCTGGTTCGTCTCGCCGGTGGGGCAGGTTTTCCAGACCATCAAGACCAACGAGACCCGGCTGGAATACCTTGGCCTGTCGCCCCGGCGGGTGCTGCTGTCGGGCTACATGCTGTCGGCGGGGCTGTGCGGGGTCGGGGGATCGCTGATGGCGATGACCCAAGGCGTGGTGACGCCGGAATACGTCTGGTGGGTACGCTCGGCGGAAATGGTGTTCATCGCGGTTCTGGGCGGCGCGGGATCGGTGCGCGGCGCGTTTATCGGCGCGCTGGTCTATGAAATCGTGCGAATCTATGCGTCGGCCTATGCCGGGGACATCTGGCAGTTGCTGCTGGGCGGTTTCTTGCTGGTGATCATCCTGTTCGCGCCGGGGGGCATCATGGGCATCGCCGACAGTCTCATTCATCGCAAAGGGACACGCCAATGACCGCTCCGCTTATGGAAACCCGCGACCTGCTCATCAAGTTCGGCGGGGTGACTGCGGCCAACAACGTGTCGATGCAGATCTGGGCGGGGCAGAACCTTGCCATCATCGGGCCGAATGGCGCGGGCAAGACCACCTTTCTGAACATCTGCACCGGCTGGCTGAAACCGCAAAAGGGCAAGGTCCTGCTGGAAGGACACGACATCACACCGCTGCCCCCGCGCAAGATCGTCCGGCGCGGCGTGGCCCGCGCCTTTCAGATCCCGCAGCTGTTCACCGAACATACGGCGCTGGAAAACCTGCTGATTTCCGCCGCCGCCCGCGAAGGCCTGCGCAACCCGCTGCAAAACCTGCACAACATCGCGCAGCGGGACGAGATGATGCACCTGCTGGATCTGGTGCATTGCGCCGACGTGGCCGACCGCGTGGTGGTCGAACTGTCCGAAGGCCAGCGCAAGCTGATCGACATCGCGGTGGCGCTGGCGCTGAAACCGCGCTTGCTGCTGATGGATGAACCGACATCCGGCGTGGCGTCATCGCAAAAACACGAGGTGATGGAGATTCTGGTGGGCGCGCTGGCCGAGGCGGGCGTGACATCGGTGTTTGTCGAACACGACATGGGCATCGTCGCCCGCCACGCCGACGAGGTGGCGGTCTGGAACGCGGGCAACGTGCAATTGCGCGGCACCCCGGACGAGATCCTGGAACATCCCGACGTCATCCGCGACGTCATCGGCGAAGAGGTGGCCTGATGCTGGAATTTCGCAATGTGACCGCGTCGATCGGCATCATCGAGATCCTGCGCGATCTGAATTTCCGCGTCGCGCCGGCGGACACGCTGGCGCTGATCGGGCGCAATGGCGCGGGCAAGACCACGCTGTTGCGCACCATCATGGGGTTCACCCGGCTGCGCGGCGAGATCCTGTTCGACGGCAAGCCGCTTGGCCCGGTGAAACCGCCGCGCCGCCCCGGCCTTGGCATCGGCTATTCGCCCGAAGACCGGCGGCTGTTCTCGGCCTTCACGGTCGAGGAGAACATCCTGCTGCCCGCCGATGCCGCCCGGCTGGGCGCGGCGGAAACCCGGCGGCGGCTGGACAAGGTGTATGACATCCTGCCCGAACTGCGCGAAATGGCGGGCCGCCCGGCGGGCAATGTTTCGGGCGGGCAGGGCAAGATGGTCGCCCTGGCGCGCGCGCTGATGCTGGGCACGAAGCTGGTGATGCTGGACGAGCCGTTCCAGGGTCTCGCACCGGCCCTGGCGCTGCGCTATGCCGACGCGCTGCGCGCCCTGCGCGACAGCGACCGCAGCATCACGCTCATCATCACCGAATCCAACCCCTCGCTGCTGCGCGGCTTCGCCAGCCGTACCCTGGTCATCGAGCGCGGCGAGATTGCCGAAGGGTCCCTGGACCCCGAAAGGAAAACCGCATGAAAGATTTCCCCGTAAGCGCGCGCAGCCTTGTGCTGCCGCAACCGCTGAACCTGATCGGCAATGCCCATCTGCCCGCGGCCTCGGGGGCGGAAATGGACGTGCTGTCGCCGCTCGACGGGCTGCCCTTTACCACCATCGCCGACAGCGGCGCCGATGATGTGGACGCCGCCGTGACCGCCGCGCGCGCCGCGTTCGATGGCGGCGACTGGAGCCGCCTTTCCGCTGCCGAACGCGGCCGCCTGATGCTGAAGCTGTCGGCGCTGATCCTGGAACACGCCGAGAACCTGGCGCAGCTTGAAACCGCCGACAACGGCAAGCCCATCGTGCAGGCCCGCGCCGACATGCAGGTCACCGCGCGCTATTTCGAATTCTACGGCGGCGCCGCCGACAAGGTGCATGGCGAGATCATCCCCTTTCAGCCCGGCTACAACGTCGAGGTGCAGCGCGAACCCCACGGCGTCACCGGTCACATCATCCCGTGGAACTACCCCGCGCAGATGTTCGGCCGGTCGGTCGCGCCGGCGCTGGCGATGGGCAATGCCACCGTGCTCAAACCCGCCGAAGACGCCTGCCTGACGGCCCTGCGCATTGGCGAATTGTCGGTGCAGGCGGGCTTTCCCCCCGGCGCGCTCAACATCGTCACCGGGCGCGGCGACGTGGCGGGCAAGGCGCTGAGCGAACATCGCGGCATCGACTTCATCTCGTTTACCGGCTCGCCCGAGGTGGGCGTGATGATCCAGACCGCGGCGGCGCGCAATTTCATCGGCTGTACGCTGGAACTGGGCGGCAAGTCGCCGCAGATCCTGTTCGAGGACGCCGATCTCGACGCGGCGATCCCGGTGGTCGTCAAGGCGCTGATCCAGAACGGCGGGCAGACCTGTTCGGCGGGCACCCGCGCGCTTGTGCATCGCAGTCTGTGGGACGGGGTGGTGGCAAGGCTCAAGACCGCGTTCGAGGGCATCGAGGCCAGCGCATCCGATGAATCGGCGGTGCTTGGCCCGCTGATCTCTGAAAAGCAGAAACGCCGGGTCGAGGGCTATATCGACTCTGCCGACGCGCCGCTGATCGCGCGCGGCGGCATCGCGGATGACGCGCCAAAGGGCGGGTTCTATGTCGCCCCGGCGATCTTTGGCCCCTGCGCCCCCGAGGCCCGTATCGCCCAGGAAGAAGTGTTCGGCCCGGTGCTGGCGATGATCCCCTTCGATACCGAAGCCGAGGCGATCGCCATCGCCAACGGCACCGACTACGGACTTGTCGCCGCCATCTGGACCCGCGACGGCGCGCGCCAGCAGCGCGTGGCCAAGGCCCTGCGCTGCGGGCAGGTGTTCATCAACGGATACGGCGCGGGGGGCGGCGTGGAACTGCCGTTTGGCGGCATCCGGAAATCCGGCCACGGGCGGGAAAAGGGCTTTGCCGCGCTGCTGGAGTTTTCCCACATCAAGACGGTCGTGAACAACCACGGCTGACCGACCCTGACCGACCGGGTTTGCCTCGGCGCCCCAGGGTTCGGGCCCAAAAACATGCAACGGAGACACGACATGCGATTGCAAGGCAAGACGACTCTTATCACCGGCGCCGCATCCGGCTTTGGCAAGGGCATCGCTGAAACCTATATCCGCGAAGGCGCCAAAGTGGCGGTGGTCGATCTGAACGCCGAAGGCGCGCGCGCGGTCGCCGCCGAGCTTGGCGAAAACGCCATTGCCATCGCCTGCGACGTGTCACAGACCGACGATGTCGCCGCCGCCGTGGCCCAGACCACCGACGCCTTCGGCAGCCTTGATATCGTGGTCAACAACGCCGGATGGACCAACCCCAACCGCCCGCTGATGGACACGGACGAAGCGACGTTCCGCAAGATCTATGACATCAACGTGCTGTCGATCTTTCACATGACCAAGGTCTGCGTGCCGCTGTGGCGCGCGCAGGGCAGCGGCGTGATGCTGAACATCGGCTCTGTCGCTGGCATCCGTCCACGCCCCGGCCTCACCTGGTACAATTCGTCCAAGGGCGCGGTCAACATCATGACCAAATCGCTTGCGGTGGAACTGGCCCCCGACAATATCCGCGTCTGCGGCATCGCGCCGGTGATGGGCGTGACCGGCCTGCTGGAACAGTTCATGGGTGCGCCCGACACGCCGGAAAACCGCCAGAAATTCCTCGCGACCATCCCCATGGGCCGGCTGTCCGAACCGCGCGATGTCGCCAATGCGGCGCTGTATCTGGGATCGGATGACGCGGATTTCATCACCGGGGTGATCCTTGAGGTCGATGGGGGCCGCACCGTCTGATCCCTCCCGCCAGCAGGAGCAACATCGCCATGCCGACCCGCGAAATTCTGGATGCAACCCATCAGGCGACCGGGCAGGGCAGCGCGCCCGAAGCCAGCATCGGCACCGCCACGATCCTGGACATCCTGGCCCGCGAAGAGGTGCGCCGGGTGATCGACATCGGCTGCGGGCGCGGCGATCTGGCGGCGGCGCTGGTGCGGCGGGGCTATGCGGTGACCGGCGTCGATCCGTCGCAAGAGGCGCTGAACTTCGCGCGCGCGCGCGCGCCGGGGGCCGAATTTCTGCTGGCGGGGGCAGACGCCATCCCCGGCCGCACCGGCAGCTACGGCGCGGCGATCTTCATGAATTCGCTGCACCACATTCCCGCGGCGATCATGGGCGCGGGTTTGCAAGAGGCCATGCGCCTGCTGCGTCCGGATGGCGTACTGGTGGTCGTCGAACCCCTGGCCGCGGGCAGTTTCTTTGACGCCATGCGCCGGGTCGATGACGAAACGGCGGTGCGGGCACAGGCGCTTGACGCGCTCGAAGCGTTCGCGGCGGCGCAGCCTTGCGAGGTGGTGCAGGACAGCCGGTTCGACCGCGTGAGCCGGTTCGCCTCGGTCGAGGCGTTCCTGACCTATCTTTGCGCGGCGGATCCGGCGCGGCGGCGCGCCATAGATGCCGATCCGGACGCGGTGACGCGCGATTTCCTGCGATGTGCCCACAGGGCGGCCAGCGATGCCCCCTATGTGTTGACCCAGCCCCATATGGTGCGCGTGTTGCGCAACGCCGCGCCCTAGCTGCCGTCGCGCTGCGCCAGGATCATCCGCGCGCGCTGGCGCACTGGCGCATCGACCATGGCACCGTCCACCGCCACCGCCCCATCGCCCGAGGCCAGCACCCGGGCGGCCCAGTCCAGTTCGGCGCCGGTCGGCGCGAAGCCGCGGCGCACCGGGGCCACCTGACGCGGGTGGATGCACAGCTTGCCCGTCATGCCAAGGCTGCGGGCGTGGCGGGTGTCGTCTTCGGTGATGGCCAGATCCGTCAGATCGGTGGTCACCCCGTCAAGCGGCGCCGCCAGGCCCGCCAGCCGCGCGGCCAGCACCAGTTCCAGCCGCACCGAGCGCAGGGTGTCGCGGTCGTGGTCGCATCCCAGATCGGCGCAAAAGTCGATGGAGCCAAAGGCCAGCCGCGTCACCGCCCGCTGGGCGGCGATATCCCGCGCGCGGGACAGCCCCCGCGCGGTTTCGATCAACGCCAGAATGGCGTGACCCGTGCGCGCGGCGATGGTGGCGATCCGGGCCGGGTCTTCGGCCTTGGGCAGCATGACCGCGGCGCAGCGGAGCGCTGTGACCGCATCCAGATCGGCATCGTGCCAGGGTGTTCCGGCGGGGTTGATCCGCACGATCACCGGCAGTTCGGTGAAATCGCAGCTCAGCGCGGCGCGCGCGGCCTCCTTGGCGCCGGGATCGACCGCGTCTTCCAGATCAAGGATCACCGCGCAGGCCCCGCTGGCCGCGGCCTTGGCAAAGCGGTCGGGGCGGTTGGCGGGCACGAACAGCGGCGCGCGCAGGGCGGTCAGGTCTACCATGAGGCCGAGGCCTGCATGGCAACGGGTCCGCCAGGGCGCATCGTCCACAGCTCCATCCCCTCGGCCGTGTCGCGGGCGTTCAGCACCATATCGGCGGTGTCAAACAGCGGCGACAGGCTGCGAAAGCGAAACCGCGCCGGGGGCGCGCCCCGCAGATCGGCGGCGTAATGCACCAGAAGCGTCGCCTGCAGCGGGCCGTGAACGATCAGGCCGGGGTAGCCTTCGACATCGGTGGCATAGCTGCGATCGTAATGAATGCGGTGGCCGTTGAAGGTCAGCGCGGAATAGCGGAACAGCAGCGGCGGATCGGCGGCGATGGACTTGTGATGCGCGCCCGGCTCGGCGGGCGCGGGGGCGGACGCAGGGCCGTCGCCCGCCGCCCCCCGGTACACGATGTCCTGGCGTTCGGTGATGGCCAGCCCGTCGGGGTCGGAAATCAGATGATCGACGGTGACAAAGCACAGCGCCCCGCTGCGGCCCTGTTTCAGCACCACGTCGCGGATGGTCGACTGCCGCGTAACCCGACCGCCGACGCGCAGCGGGCGGTGGAAATCGAACTGCCCGCCCGCCCACATGCGCCGGGGCAGAGGCACCGGCGGCAGGAACCCGCCCCGTGCCGGGTGCCCGTCCGGGCCAAGCTCGGCCGCCGGCACCGCCGGTTGCGTCAGGCACAGATGGATCAACAGCGGCGCCGCGGTGTCCGGCTGCCCCAGCGTCGCGCCATAGCGCGCGATCAGCGCCGGGGTCAGGTCTTCGGTTGCGGTTTCGCTGCGGCCGATCCAGCCGCGCAGGGTGTCGATGTCCATGGTCATTTTCCTGTCAGGGCGTGGGCACGGGGCAAGGCGGGCACCGGGCCATAGCTGCGGCGCGCGCCCGTCACGCGCGGCGCGGGCGCCGGGCACGACACCGGTCCGTTGGGTGTGTCGACGGTGATCCGGCGCAGATGCGGATGCGCCGACAGCCCGGCCATGTCATTGACCGACGCCATCGCCACATCGGCCCGTTCCAGCGCACTGATGGCCTGATCGCGGGTCATGCGGGCAAAGGCCTCGGCGACGATGCGGTCGGTGTCGGCGCGGTTGGCCACCCGCGCCACATTGCTGGCAAAGCGCGGATCGCGGCCCAGATCGGGCTGACCAAGGAAATGATCGCACAACATACGCCATTCCCGGTCGCTCTGGATCGAGATCAGCACAAGCTGGCCGTCCTGCGTTTCAAAGGCACTGTAGGGCGAAATCGACGGGTGCGCCATGCCGACGCGGGCCGGGGTGTTGCCGCCTTCGTGGTTGAGCAGCGGCACGGTCAGCCAGTCCGCCATCACGTCGAACATGGAAATGCTGATCGCCGCGCCCTTGCCGGTGATGCCGCGCGCCAGCAGCGCCTCGAGAATGGCGGCATGGGCGGTGGCCCCGGTCGCCACATCGACGATCGACATGCCGACCCGCGCCGGTTCGCCGGGGCCGCCGGTGATCGAACACAGCCCGGATTCCGCCTGGATCAGCAGGTCATAGGCCTTGCGATCCGCCATCGGCCCGTCATCGCCGTAGCCGGTGATGGAACAGGCGATCAGCCGGGGATAATCGCGCGCCAGCCTTTCCGGCCCGAATCCCAGCCGCCCCAGCGCGCCGTTCTTGAGGTTCTGCACCAGCACGTCGGCATCGCCCAGCAGCCGCGCGAGTTCCGCCTTGCCCTCATCGCTGCGCAGATCCAGCGCAACCGAGGTCTTGCCGCGATTGAGCCAGACGAAATAGCTTGACTGCCCCGCCGCGACGGCATCGTAGCCGCGGGCGAAATCGCCCTCGGGGCGTTCGATCTTGATCACCTCGGCGCCGGCATCGGCCAGGCGGCAGGTGGCGAAGGGGGCCGCGACCGCCTGTTCGACGGCAACGACCCGCAAACCTTCGAGAGGGCGCATCAAAAGCTCCGGGGCAGGCCAAGCACATGCTCGGCGACATAGGACAGGATCAGGTTGGTCGAGATCGGCGCAACCTGATACAGTCGGGTTTCGCGGAACTTGCGTTCGACATCGTATTCGCTGGCAAAGCCGAACCCGCCATGGAACTGGATGCAGGCGTTCGCCGCCTCCCAGCTGGCCTTGGCGGCGAGGTATTTGGCCATGTTTGCCTCGGCGCCGCAGGGCTGGCCGGCGTCGAACAGCGCACAGGCCCTGTCGCGCATCAGGGTGGCGGCCTCGATTTCGATATGGCTTTCGGCGATGGGGAACTGCACGCCCTGATTCTGCCCGATGGGGCGACCGAACACAATGCGTTCATTGACATATTTCGATACCCTGTCGATGAACCAGCGCCCGTCTCCGATACATTCCGCCGCGATCAGCGTGCGTTCGGCGTTCAGCCCCGTCAGGATGTATTTGAACCCTTTGCCTTCTTCCCCGATCAGGTTTTCCACCGGAATTTCCAGGTTGTCGAAAAACAGCTCGTTGGTTTCGTGGTTCACCATGTTGGGGATCGGGCGTATCGTCATGCCGGTTTTCATCGCCTCGGCAATATCGACCAGAAAGATTGACAGCCCGTCGGATTTCTTTTTGACGTCGCTCAGCGGCGTGGTGCGGGCCAGCAGGATCATCAGGTCGGAATGCTGCACCCGGCTGATCCACACCTTCTGGCCGTTGATGACATAGCGGTCGCCCTTGCGCACGGCGGTGGTGCGCAGCTGGGTGGTGTCGGTGCCGGTCGTGGGTTCGGTCACGCCCATGGATTGCAGGCGCAATTCCCCCGAGGCGAGCCTGGGCAGGATGCGCCTGCGCTGTTCTTCGGAGCCGTGGCGCACGAGGGTGTTCATGTTGTACATCTGGCCATGGCAGGCGCCCGAGTTGCCGCCCGACCGGTTGATTTCCTCCATGATGACGCAGGCTTCGGCCAGGCCAAGGCCGGACCCGCCGTACGCCTCGGGGATCAGCGCGGCCATCCAGCCGGCGCGGGTCAGCGCGGTGACGAAATCTTCGGGATAGGCGCGGTCGGCGTCGACCTTGCGGTGGTATTCATCGGGAAACTGCGCGCACAGGGCGCGCACCGCATCGCGGATGTCCTGAAATGTTTCGTCGGCCTGCTGAAGCAAGGCGTCCTCCTGTTGTCCTGTCCGCGCGGCGGCGGTGATGCGGTCAGCTTGCCGCACTTGGGCGGGGTGGGGGAAAGACGGGTTTGTCATGGGGGCCATAAGGCTTGTCTATGCCCCCCGATGGCCGGTCAGGGACCGCGCCGCCACCGCGCCGGGCCAAGCCGGTGGATCGACTGCCCGGCCCCGTCCACCGCCACCGTCACCGGCATGTCGCGGATATGGAATTCGCGCACCGCCTCCATGCCAAGGTCTTCGAATGCCACCATCCGCGCGCTCTGGATGGCGCGCGACACCAGCACCGCCGCGCCCCCCACCGCGATCAGATAGGTCGCCCCGGCGGCGGCGATGCGGTCCACCGTTCCGGGGCCGCGTTCGGCCTTGCCGATCATCGACAAAAGCCCCTGATCCAGCATCATCTGCGTATAGCCATCCATCCGGCTGGCGGTGGTCGGCCCGGCGGGGCCAACCGCCTCGTCCCCGACCGGATCGACCGGGCCGACATAGTAGATCACCCGGCCTTGCAGCGAAAACGGCAGCGGCTCGCCGCGCGCCAGGATCTCGGCGATGCGGCGATGGGCGGCGTCGCGCCCGGTCAGGATGCGCCCGCTCAACAGCAGGGTTTCGCCGGCGCGCCAGCCGGTCATATCCGCCCGTGTCAATGTGTCGACATCGACCCGGCGCAGCGCCGCATCCGGCGCCGCGTCGATCACCGGCCACAGATCCAGATCGGGGGGATCAAGGTACACCGGCCCCGCCCCCGTCAGGGTCACCTTCGCGTGGCGGTTGGCGGCGCATTGCGGCATCAGGGCGACGGGTTTCGACGCGGCATGTGTGGGGTAGCTTGACACCTTCACATCCACCACCGTGGTCTGCCCGCCCAGCCCCTGCGCGCCGATGCCCAGATCGTTGATGCGCTGGTACAGCTCGATGCGCAGGTCTTCCTCGGGCGATTGCGGCCCGCGATCCAGCAGGTGGTGCATGTCGATTTCATCCATCAGCGCGCGCTTGGCCAGCAGCATCGCCATTTCCGCGCTGCCCCCCACCCCGACCGAGATCACCCCCGGCGGGCACCACCCCGCCCCCAGCCCCGCAACGGTGTCGACCACCCAGTCGGCCACTGGCGCCGCAGGGGTCAGCATGGCGTAGCGCGCCTTGTTTTCCGACCCGCCGCCCTTGGCCGCGACCATCAGTTCCAGTCCGGCGCCGGCCACGCTTTGCACATGGGTCACGGCGGGGGTGTTGTCGCGGGTGTTGCGCCGGGCAAAGATCGGATCGGCCACTATCGAGGCGCGCAGCGGGTTGCCCGCATCCAGATACGCAAGGCGCACGCCGTCGTTGATACACTCCTCAAGCGTGCGCGAGCCGGAAATGGTCGCCATCTGCCCCAGCCGGGCAAACACGGTCACCATGCCGGTGTCCTGACACACGGGGCGATGTCCGATCGCGGCCATCCGGGCGCTTTGCAGGATCTGGCCCATCGCGTCCCGCGCGGCGGGGCTTTGTTCGCGCCGGTAGGCCTCGGCCAGACGCCCGAGGTAGTCGGGCGCGTGATAGACCGCGATATATTGCAGGACCGCCCGGATTGTTTCGGTGATGTCTTCGCCTTTGATGATGCTCATGCGCGTGTCCTCTCCGCCGCAGAATGCGTCAAGACGGCGCCCTTGGCGACCCTCGCGGCCAGACGCGAAACCAATCGCCGATCTGCCATGCGCCAATACCCGCCGCCGCGCCGGTGTCGCGCGGGCTGACCATGCGGCCGCCGCAGAGGCTGCGGGCGCTGGACGAAGCGGCGGCGGGGCTGATACACACAATATGACGCGGCTCCATGATGCGACTGTGCACCGCGCCGGTGATGGAACATGACAGGGACAGGATGATGGGCAGATCGGACCGTATGCCTGGGGCGGACCCGCTCCGCGCCCCCGCCGCCCGCCCAGCCGCCCGCCCAGCCAAACGCCCGGATCAAACGGAGTCCACGCAATGACCCTCGACCTGGTGATCCGGCAGGCAAGGTTGCACGACGGGGCGACCCCGGTGGACATCGGCATCAAGGACGGGCGCATCGCGGGCCTCGCGCAGGGGCTGGTCACCGACGCCCCGCAGTTGACCGCGGGCGGAGGGCTGGTCATCCGGGGTTTTGCCGACAGCCACCTGCATCTGGACAAGGCCTGCCTTCTGGATCGTGCCCGAAACCCGGCAGGCACCCTGACCGGTGCGCTGGAGGCGGTCAGCGCCGCCAAGCGCGATTTCACCGCCGCCGATATCCACGCGCGCGGCGCGCGGGTGCTGGACAAGGCCATCGGGCAGGGCACCACGCTGATCCGCACGCAGGTGGAAATCGACCCGGTGATCGGGCTGGCCGGCTTCGACGCGGTGCGCCGATTGCGCCGCGATTACGCATGGGCGCTGGATCTGCAGATCTGCGTCTTTCCGCAAGACGGCCTGCTGAACCATCCCGGCACCGAAGAGCTGCTGCGCGCCGCGCTGGCGCAAGGCGCCGATCTGCTGGGCGGCTGCCCCTATACCGATACCGACCCCGTCGGGCACATCGCCCGCGTCTTTGCCATGGCGCGGGACTTCGACGTCGATCTGGATTTCCATCTGGATTTCGACCTGGACCCAGGCTGGCGCCACCTTGACGAGGTCGCCCGCCAGACCATCGCCCACAACATGCAGGGCCGGGTCGCTGTCGGCCATGTGACGAAACTGTCGATGCTGCGGCCCGACCGACTGGCCGACAGCGTGGCCCTGATGCGCGACGCGGACATCGCGCTGACGGTGCTGCCCGCGACCGATCTGTTCATCGCGGGGCGCGACCACGACCACGCGGTGCCGCGCGGCGTGGCCCCGGCGCATGTGTTCCACGCCGCAGGGGTGTGCTGCACCGTTGCGACGAACAACGTGCTGAACCCGTTCACGCCTTACGGCGATTGCTCGCTGCCGCGCATGGCGAACCTGTTCGCCAACGTGGCGCAGCTGGGCCAGCCCGCCGATCTGGACCGGTGCTTTGCCATGATAAGCGACGATCCGTTCCGGCTGCTGGGGCATGCCGGGGACATCGCTGTCGGCGCGCCCGCCGATCTTGTGCTCTTGCCCTGCGAAAGCCGCGCCGCCACGGTGGCCGCGATCGGCCGCCCCCTGTGGGGGATGCGGTCTGGCCGGCTGACCTTTGACGCGCCCGCGCCACGGCTGCTGGCGCCGCCCGCCCCATCGCGAACATCCGCGTCCTGACAGACCCCGCGCCGGATCGACCCGACTGCCCGCCGGGGCGGCGCGGTGCCATCGACCAACAGGCCGGTCCGTTCGCGGCAACGATCCCTGGTCGCCGCACGGACCGGCCCACCTGAACGAAGCGCGGATCACACCGCACGGCACCACCCGGCCTGTCGGTCAATCCAAGGCCCGCCGCCGCGCCTCGGCTTCATCTTGCCGGATAAACTCCCGCCGGAGGCCGGCCCGACATCGCGACCGGGCGCAAGGCCGGGGTGTCAGTGTGCTACACATAAAACGGATTATCCGTGTATTCTCTGTAAGCGCAAAGTTAAAATGCCCCGCATCTGCAAAGTAGAAGTGTCACTCTTCCCTTTCGGCGAGGAAGGATTGGAGCGTGACCGTGGGATGGGTTTTGATGAGCGAGCGCGAGCTGGATCGGGTTGAGGTTCTTAGTCAGGTGTCCCAGGGCCGCATGACGGCAGTGACGGCAGTGACGGCGGCCAATGTGCTCGGGCTGAGCCGCCGCCAGGTGCACAGGCTGCTGAAACGGTTCGAGTCTGAGGGCGCCGCTTCGATCCGGCACAAGGCACGCGGCCGACCGTCGACCCGCCGGATCGATCCCGGGCTGCGGGAA
>NZ_QLMG01000046.1 GCF_003259905.1 Salipiger aestuarii
CATCAGCGACATGTTCAAGACGGACCGGTGGAACGCCTTCACGTTGTTCCTTGAGGATGGGCGCGTCCGCCTGACAAACAACGCGACCGAGCGCGCACTGCGCGGCATCGCCTTGGGACGGAAATCCTGGCTCTTCGCCGGCTCCGAGCGTGGAGGCGACCGTGCCGCCTTCATGTATTCCCTGATCGTCACCGCCAGGATAAACGACATCGACCCGCAAGCTTGGCGCGCCGACGTCCGCGACAAGCTCCCCAACACAACGGCTTCACGGGTGCCGGACCTTCTGCCATGGAATTGGCAGACATCGCAGCGCCAACTCGCTACATGACCGCAGCCTACGCCGGATGCTTACCCGTGATCCGCGCCCATCACCAGGCAGCGGGCACAAAAGGGGGACTCCGCGTCAGCGTCTCGGCCGTTCAGGAGGTGGCTTCACGACCAAGATCCACCTCCGCGTCAATGCAGCAGGCCTGCCCATGAGAACCGAGATCACCCCGGGCCAGACATTCGACTGTTTGGGGGTCAATCTGGTCATGGCCGACAATCTGCCCAAGCCGAGCCTTCTGTGGGCTGGCAGAGGCCATGATGCTGACAGCATTCGGAAAAAGATGAATGCACGGGATGTGCTCACTCAAATACCCATGCGCAAGTCACGCAAGATGCGCGTCGGTGTGGATCATTCGCTGTATTCATTGCGCGACCTTGTCGAGCGGTGCTTCAACACGCTCAAGAACGCCTGCCGCGACGCAACCCGCTACGACAAAACGGCTGAAAGCTTCCTGGGGTTCATGGATATCACGTCCATCCGCCTATGGATCCGCCTCTTGTCAACATGACCTAAAGAAGACGTTTTGGCATACATATTCTGGAGAAGAACAGGAGGAGACCTATAGTGCGAAAGGGTATCTCGATGTAGAGGTGTCAACCGCTGCCGGGCCAGTACATTCTCGCTTTGACTTGGACCTGAGTTTCGAAGAAATTCCATTTTGGGATGTCCTCCAAATAAGAAACCCCGCTGAGATCAGCGAGGTTTCTTCGTTTACGGTGACCTAGAAGCCCTACTGCCCCTTCGACATCCGCTTACGCTCGTTCGGATCCAGATAGCGCTTGCGCAGGCGGATCGCGTTCGGCGTCACTTCGACCAGCTCGTCGTCGTTGATGTAGGCGATGGCCTCTTCCAGCGACAGGGTGATCGGGGTGGTCAGGCGGACCGCCTCGTCGGTGCCGCTTGCGCGCACGTTGGTCAGCTTTTTACCCTTGAGCGGGTTCACTTCAAGATCGTTGTCGCGCGAATGCTCGCCGATGATCATGCCGGTGTAGACCGGGGCCTGCGCGCCAAGGAACATCTTGCCGCGATCTTCCAGGTTCCAAAGCGCATAGGCCACCGCTTCGCCGTTTTCCATCGAGATCAGAACGCCCGCGCGGCGGCCTTCGATCGGGCCTTTGTGCGGGGTCATGCCATGGAACACCCGGTTCAGAACGCCGGTGCCGCGGGTGTCGGTCAGGAATTCGCCGTGATAGCCGATCAGGCCGCGCGACGGGACATGGGCGATAATGCGGGTCTTGCCTGCGCCGGCCTGGCGCATTTCCACCAGTTCGCCCTTGCGCACGCCGGTCAGCTTTTCGATGACCGCGCCGGAATATTCATCGTCGACGTCGATGGTGGCCTCTTCGACCGGCTCCATCAGCTTGCCGTCGATCTCCTTCATGATGACCTGCGGGCGCGAGATCGACAGTTCGAACCCCTCGCGGCGCATGTTTTCGATCAGGACGCCCATCTGCAATTCGCCGCGCCCCGAGACTTCGAACGCCTCGCCGCCGGGGGTGTCGGCGATCTTGATCGCGACGTTGCCTTCGGCCTCTTTCATCAGACGCTCACGGATGACGCGGGACTGCACCTTCTTGCCGTCGCGGCCCGCCAGCGGCGAATCGTTGATGCCGAAGGTGACGGTGATGGTGGGGGGGTCGATGGGCTGGGCATCGAGCGGTTCATCCACGGCAAGCGCGCAAATGGTATCGGCCACGGTTGCCTTGGTCATCCCGGCGAGCGAAACGATGTCGCCCGCGAGGCCTTCGTCGATGTCGGTCTGGCCAAGGCCCCGGAACGCCTGCACGCGGGTGACGCGGAACTGTTCGATCTTCTGGCCGATGCGGCTAAGAGCCTGCACCGTCTGGCCGACCTTGACGCGTCCGGTTTCGACGCGGCCGGTCAGCAGGCGACCGACGAAGGGGTCGGACCCCAGCGTGGTGGCCAGCATCCGGAAATCTTCGTCCTGATGCCTGATCTGTTTGGGGGCGGGGACGTGGTTCACCACGAGGTTGAACAGCGCCGAGAGATCCTTGCGCGGGCCGTCAAGTTCGGCATCGGCCCAGCCGTTGCGGCCCGAGGCGTACATATGCGGGAAATCAAGCTGATCCTCGTCCGCGTCGAGCGAGGCGAAGAGATCGAAACACTCGTCCAGCGCGCGATCTGGTTCGGCGTCAGGCTTGTCGACTTTGTTGAGCACCACGATCGGGCGCAGACCAAGCGCGAGCGCCTTGGAGGTCACGAATTTGGTCTGCGGCATCGGGCCTTCGGCGGCATCGACCAGCAGGACCACACCGTCGACCATGCTGAGGATGCGTTCGACCTCGCCGCCGAAATCGGCGTGGCCGGGGGTGTCGACGATGTTGATGCGCGTGCCTTTCCACTCGACCGAGGTCGGTTTGGCGAAGATGGTGATGCCACGCTCGCGCTCCAGGTCGTTGCTGTCCATCGCGCGTTCGGCCACGGCCTGGTTTTCGCGGAAAGCACCCGACTGTTTGAGCAGCTCGTCGACGAGGGTCGTCTTGCCGTGGTCAACGTGGGCGATGATCGCGATATTGCGAAGGTCCATGGGGCAGCCTTTGAAAGGAAGGGAGTTTGGGCTTCGCCTAGCGTCATAGCGCCCGGATTGCCAGCCCCTTAATGCCCGGTCGTCGCGGAAAACAGATTGATCACGAGGATACCGGCAAGGATCAGCCCGATCCCGGCCACGGCGGGGAGATCGAGTTTCTGACCAAAGGCGACAAATCCGATGATCGCGATCAGAACGATGCCAAGCCCCGACCAGATGGCATAGGCCACGCCCACGGGCATGTATTTCAGCGCCATGGACAGAACATAAATGGCGATCGCGTAGGCGGCGACTGACAGCAGCGACGGAATCGGCCGGGTGAATTGATGGCTGGCCTGCAGCGCGGAGGTGCCGATGGTTTCGGCAAGAACAGCAATGGCAAGGATGAGATAGGGCATGGGGGGTCCGTTCGTATGCGCGCGGTAAATGCTCCGGTTACATGGCCCGGATTTGCCGCGCTTGCCAGCGGGATCGGGCCTGGCGCGGCGTCGGGCACGCCCGATGCCCGTTCGGCGGGCCAAACGGGCCCGATGACGTCGCGGCCCGCCTTGCCCGGAACGCCTACGCGCCGCGCCAGATCCAGCCGCCCCCAAAGATCCGCGTGCCCTCGGGGTCGTAGAAGACGCAGGCCTGTCCGGGGCTGATGCCTTCTTCGGCGCTGGTCAGTTCGACCAGTGCCTCGGTGTCCGAGATGGGGCGCACGATCGCGTCGCGCGGCGGGCGGGTCGAACGAACCTTGACCGACAGGTGCCATTCTTCGCGACTGGCAAAGGGCGTCGTGCCCAGCCAGTTGATCTCACGCACGGGGACGGTGCGGGTCGCAAGCATGGTCTTCGGGCCGACGATGACCTGCTTCGCGTCCACATCCAGCTTGACCACATAAAGCGGATCGGCAAGCCCGCCGATGCCAAGGCCGCGCCGCTGACCGATGGTGTAATGAATCACCCCGCGGTGCGTGCCCAGAACGCGGCCATCCGCATGCACGATCTCGCCGGGCTCGGCCGCACCGGGGCGCAGTTTTTCGATCACTGCGGCATAGTTGCCGTCGGGCACGAAACAGATGTCCTGGCTGTCGGGCTTGTCGGCCACGCTCAGCCCGTATTTGGCCGCCAGTTCACGGGTCTCCGCCTTGCTCTTGAGATGACCAAGCGGGAATCGCAGGAAAGACAGCTGTTCGGCTGTGGTCGAGAACAGGAAATAGCTCTGGTCGCGGTTCGCGTCTGCGGCGCAATGCAGCTCTGGCCCATGATCGCCATCCATGCGCTGGATATAATGTCCGGTCGCCATGCAGTCGGCATCCAGATCCCTGGCCGTTTCCAGCAGATCCTTGAACTTCACCCGCTCATTGCAGCGGATGCAGGGCACCGGGGTGGCGCCGCCAAGATAGCTTTCGGCAAATTCGTCGATCACCGCGTCCTTGAAGATGTTTTCGTAATCAAGGACATAGTGCGGGAACCCCATCTGTTCGGCGACGCGGCGCGCATCGTGGATGTCGATCCCTGCGCAGCAGGCGCCCTTTTTCGCAAGCGCCGCTCCGTGATCGTAAAGCTGCAAGGTCACACCGACCACATCATAGCCTTCTTCGGCCAGCATCGCGGCCACGACCGAGCTGTCGACGCCGCCGGACATGGCGACCACGACTCGCGTTTGCGAGGGCGGCTTTGGCAGGCCAAGCGAGTTCAATCTGGGGGCATCAAGGGGCATGGCCGCCTTCCTGGGTCAATCCGAAGAGAATTTCGGTGAATATATGAAAATGCAACATACTCTCAAGGGGCCGTTTTAGGTCCCGTTAAATCGTGTCGGTTCAAATATCGCAAAGCCGAAACGACTGGGACATAAGACCGATGTATCTCAAGAAAATCGACGGCCCGCGCGCGGTCACTCTGCCCGATGGCAGTGTGATGACACGGGCTGACCTGCCGCCTGCCGAGACCCGGCGCTGGGTTGCGTCGCGCAAGGCCGCCGTGGTGAAGGCCGTCAGCTTCGGCCTGTTGTCCGAGCCGCAGGCGATGGAACGCTACGGTCTGTCCGAAGAAGAGCTTAAGGAATGGATCGAAGCGGTTGCGCATCACGGCGAAGAGGCGCTGAAAGCCACGTTGATCCAGAAATTCCGGGCTCCGGGGGTGGATGGGATCGAAGATAACGCTTGAATGTGCAACCAGCAGTTGAAAATACGCGACGTTCCTCTACGGTAAAGTTCCATTAACCTATTTCCGACAGTGTCGGGTCAACGGGACAGAACAAGCGGAGAACGGATTATGCGTATCCTTCTGGTGGAAGACGACCCAACCACGTCGAAGAGCATTGAACTTATGTTGACCCACGCCAACCTCAATGTCTACTCGACCGATTTGGGCGAAGAAGGCATCGACCTGGCGAAACTGTATGATTACGATTTGATCCTTCTCGATCTTAATCTGCCCGACATCCATGGGCATGAGGTGCTGCGCCAGTTGCGCCAGTCGCGGATCAATACGCCCATCCTGATCCTGTCGGGGGCGGACGATACCGAGAACAAAATCAAGGGCTTCGGCTTCGGGGCAGATGACTACCTGACCAAACCGTTTCATCGCGACGAACTGGTGGCGCGAATCCATGCGATCATCCGACGGTCCAAGGGGCATTCGCAGTCGGTCATCCGAACCGGCAAGATTTCGGTCAACCTTGATGCCAAGACCGTCGAGGTTGCGGGCAAGCCGGTGCATCTGACCGGCAAGGAGTACCAGATGCTGGAACTGCTCTCGCTACGCAAGGGGACCACCCTGACGAAAGAGATGTTCCTTAACCATCTGTACGGCGGCATGGACGAACCTGAGCTCAAGATCATCGACGTGTTCATCTGCAAGCTTCGCAAGAAGTTGTCAGAAGCCACCGGTGATGAAAACTATATCGAAACTGTCTGGGGGCGCGGTTATGTGCTGCGCGATCCCGAACCGCACGTCAGCACCCAGACCGCCGTCGCGGCAGCCGGCTGACACCGCCGCCTCACCGCTGGACGAGTGAACCGTTGCGCCCTATCACTTCCGCCGGATGGTTTGTGAAGGGGGCGCGGCGATGGCGACAAAGCAACAGATCCCGGTCGACGATCTGACCGAAGCACAGGCGCGCGAAGAGCTTTCGCGCCTTGCGTCGCTGCTGGCGGCGGCGAACGAGGCGTATCATACCAATGATGCGCCCGACATCGACGACGCCGAGTACGACGCTCTCAAACAGCGCAACCTCGCCATAGAAACCCGGTTCCCAGGCCTCAAACGTGGCGACAGCCCGACCGATCAGGTCGGAGCTCCTTTGGCAGAGGGGTTTTCAAAGGTCGCGCACAGCGTGCGGATGATGTCGCTTGCCAACGCTTTCTCGGCGGACGAGATTGCGGATTTCGACCGCGCAATCCGGCGTTATCTTGGCCTGCCTGACGACGCCGCTCTGACCTTTACCGCCGAGCCCAAGATCGACGGTTTGTCGCTGTCGCTCCGATATGAAAACGGCGTTCTGGTCACGGCGGCAACGCGCGGCGACGGCGCTGTCGGTGAAAACGTCACCGCCAACGCCCGCACCATCGACGATATTCCCGAAACGCTGCAAGGCGCGCCCGACCTTCTGGAAGTGCGCGGCGAAGTCTACATGAGCCACGATGATTTCGCAGCCCTGAACGACCGGCAAGAGGCGCGCGGGGCCAAGCGTTTCGCCAATCCGCGAAACGCCGCCGCCGGGTCGCTGCGCCAGCTTGACGCGGAAATCACGCGTGCCCGCCCGCTGAAATTTTTTGCCTATGCCTGGGGCGAGCTGTCGGAACCGCTGGCAGCCAGCCAGAAGGCTGCCATCGACCGGCTCGCAACGCTTGGGTTCAGCATCAATACGCTTACCCGGCGATGCAACGGACCTGCCGAGATGCTCGCCCATTACAATTGGATCGAAGGCCAGCGCGCAACGTTGGGATATGACATCGACGGCGTGGTCTACAAGGTCGACGATCTGGCGCTACAGGCGCGGCTCGGGTTCCGTTCGACCACGCCCCGCTGGGCGATCGCGCATAAATTCCCGGCCGAGCTGGCCTGGACACGGCTTGAGTCCATCGACATTCAGGTGGGGCGCACCGGGGCGCTGTCTCCGGTGGCGCGCCTGGCGCCGGTCACCGTCGGTGGCGTCGTGGTGTCCAACGCCACGCTGCACAACGAAGATTACATTTCCGGGCGCGATTCCACCGGCACCCCCATCCGCGACGGCAAGGATATTCGCGTCGGCGACTGGGTTCAGGTCTATCGCGCGGGCGACGTGATTCCCAAAATCGCCGATGTCGATCTTGACAGACGGCCAGAAGACAGCACGCCCTTTGCCTTTCCCGAGATCTGCCCCGAGTGTGGCTCTGACGCGATCCGCGAAGAAGGCGACGCAGTAAGGCGCTGCACAGGCGGTATGGCGTGCCCGGCTCAGGCGGTTGAAAAGATGAAACATTTCGTTTCTCGCGCGGCATTTGACATCGAAGGTCTGGGCGCAAAACAGGTTGAACAGTTCCACCTTGACGGCTGGATCGACGAACCCGCTGACATCTTTACGCTGCGCGAGAGGTATGGCGCGGGAATGCAGCAGCTCAAGAACCGCGACGGGTGGGGCGAAAAGAGTGCGGCAAACCTGTTCGATGCCATCGACGAGAAACGCAAGATTCCCCTTGGACGTCTGCTTTTCTCGCTCGGGATCCGGCATGTGGGCGAGGTCGTGTCCAACGATCTTGCCCGGCATTACCTGTCCTGGGGCGCATTGCTGAACGCGGTAGATGCGGCGCAACCGGCCGCGCTGCGCTACCGCCGGGCAGAGCAAGCCGTTGAGTGCGAACGCAAGATCGCCGCAGAACAGGGGCGCCGTGCGCGCATCAAGGAAACGCGCGAGGCGTGCTGGGCCGAAGACCCGCCTTTGCCTCCCGATGCGCGCGCGGCCTGGGACGATCTGATCGGCATCGACGGCATCGGCGAGACGGTCGCGGTCTCGCTGGTGACATCGTTCGGTCAGGAAACCGAGCGCGCCTCGATCGACCGGCTGGTGCGGCAGCTCGATATTCAGGATGCCGCCCCCCCCGATACGGCGGGCAGCCCGGTGGCGGGACAGACCGTGGTCTTTACGGGCACGCTGGAAAAGATGACGCGTGCCGAGGCCAAGGCCCGCGCCGAGGCGCTTGGCGCCAAGGTGTCAGGCTCGGTCAGCAAGAAAACGGATATCCTGATCGCCGGCCCAGGGGCCGGATCGAAAGAGATCAAGGCCCGCGAACTCGGCATTACCGTCATGAACGAAGATGCCTGGCTGGAGCTGATCGGGGCATGAGCCAGCGGCCCGAACCGCTCTGGCCGCTGTTCGCCGGGCTGACAACGCTTGGCGGCATCGGTCCGAAATCCGCCAAGGCGCTGGAGGGAGCCGGGATCGAGGCCCCGCGCGACCTGTTGTTCACCCTGCCGCACGGGGTGATCGACCGACGCCCGAAACCGTCGGTGCGCGATGCGATTCTTCCCGGTGTTGTCACGGTCGAGGTCACGGTGGGCACGCATGTGCCTTCGGCGCGCAAGGGCGGCCCGTACCGGATCAACGTCGAGGACGCGCAGGGTGCCTTTCAACTCGTGTTCTTTCACGGCCGGGGCGACTATTTGCAGCGGGTCCTGCCAGAAGGCGCCCGCAGACTGGTGTCCGGCCGGGTCGAGATGTTTGACGGTTTGGCGCAAATGGTTCATCCCGACCATGTTCTGCCCACCGACGAGGCGGGCGCGCTGCCCCCGTTCGAACCGGTCTACCCGTTGGTCGCGGGCGTCACGCAAAAACTGATGACAAAGGCGGTTGCGGAAGTTCTGGCGCGCACGCCCGAACTGGACGAATGGACAGATCCGGGCCTCAAAGCGCGTGAGGGTTGGCCGGATTGGCGTGCGGCGCTGCTGTCGGGGCATGCGCCGACAGGCGAGCAGGACATGACGCAGATCGCCCCGGCGCGGGCGCGGCTGGCGTATGATGAGCTGCTCGCGCATCAATTGACGCTGGCGCTGGCCAGGTCGCATCGGCGATCCAAGAAGGGGATGGCGTTGATCGGCACCGGCGCCCTTCGGCGCAAGGTGTTGGCATCGCTTCCGTTTCGCCCTACCGGGGCGCAGTTGCGCGCCATGGATGAAATCGCGCAAGACATGGCCGAACCACAGCGCATGAACCGCCTGCTGCAAGGCGATGTCGGCGCGGGCAAGACGCTTGTGGCGCTTATGGCGCTGCTGATTGCGGTCGAGGCTGGCGGGCAGGGGGTGATGATGGCGCCGACCGAAATCCTTGCGCGCCAGCATCTGGAGGGGTTGCGCCCCTTGGCGGAACGGGCGGGCGTCGTGCTGGATCTGCTGACCGGGCGCGACAAGGGGACGGAGCGCCGGGCCAAACTTGCGGCACTGGCGCGTGGCGACATCGACATTCTGGTGGGCACCCATGCGGTGTTCCAGCCAGATGTGCAGTTCGCCGGTCTGCGCCTTGCCATCGTCGATGAACAGCACCGCTTCGGCGTGCGTCAACGGCTTGAACTGGGGCGCAAGGGCGCGGCGGTGGACGTTCTGGTGATGACCGCGACGCCGATCCCGCGCAGTCTTGCGCTGGCGCAATACGGCGATATGGACGTGTCGCTGCTTGATGAAAAACCGCCCGGTCGCAAGCCTGTCCGCACCGCGCTGATCTCGTCCGGGCGGATGGAAGAGGTGATCGCGCATCTGCGCAAGGCGGTGGCCGACGGACGGCAGGCCTATTGGGTCTGTCCGCTGGTCGAGGAAAGCGAGGTTGTCGATCTCACCGCCGCCGAGGACCGGTTCAAACATCTGCGCGCCGCGCTCGGCGAGGGTGTGGTGGGGCTGGTGCACGGTCAGATGCCGCATGCGCACAAGGATGCGGCGATGGCGGCATTCGTGGCGGGTGAAACCCAGGTTCTGGTGGCCACGACGGTGATCGAGGTCGGGGTGAACGTGCCGAATGCGTCGATCATGGTGATCGAACGGGCGGAGTGGTTCGGGCTGGCGCAGTTGCACCAGCTGCGCGGGCGGGTGGGGCGCGGCACCGCAGAAAGCACCTGCCTGTTGATGTATCAGCCGCCTCTGAACGATTCCGGCACCAAGCGGCTGACGACACTGCGCGAGACCGAAGACGGGTTCCGCATCTCGGAGGTCGATCTGGAAATGCGGGGTGCCGGGGATCTGATCGGCACGGCGCAGTCGGGGCTGCCACGATTCCGTATCGCCGATCTGGAACACCAGTCCGGCCTGATGGCCATTGCGCAAAGCGATGCGCGCAAACTGTTGCACGACGATCCGCAACTGCAAAGCCCGCGCGGCAAGGCCGCGCGCCTGCTGTTGTGGCTGATGCGTCAGGACGAGGCGATCCGTCTGATTTCGGTCGGCTAAGGGGGAAACGACAGGAAACGTCGCCGCCCGAGATCTGACGTGAGCAGGGAAACGATCGCCTCGTCCTTGCCGTGTTCACAAATGTTCTCAAAAACATCTTTACATCGGGTTAATGATATGAGAACAAATGGGCAACAAAATGAAGACAAGGGAGTTTGGAAGATGATCGAGACCCTCCGCCGCGCCATCGCCCGATCTGACGGCACGCTGTTTCAGGACATGATCGGTGCGCTCTGCCTTGTTGTCATTCTTGTCGGGGCGCTGCACCTGCCCAGCTTTTGAGGGTCAGCCTCTGATCCGTTTCTGCCTGCGGTCTTTTTTCCGACCGGTCGCACGTTCCTGCCCGAATGTGTTGCGCCTGTCCCTGCAAAACCTGTGATCTGCCCGATCCAAGCAGGTTTGCCCGGCGGGATAAGGACACGCCACTGACCGCCGCCTCTGTCCCGACAGAGTGCGGCGGCTTTTTTTTGTCAGACCCGGTGGGCCAGCCGCAGCCCGCCCCAGTGCTTTTTCGCGCACGATGATCGGCGCGGACAGATCTTGCATCATCATGAAGGTGCCTGCGCGCCGGACGCGACGATAGACGTGTCGCGGAAAAAGGCACGCTGTTGCGCCCCGCCTTCAGCCCGACCCGGTCGTCAAAGACGCGCCGGTTGCTGCTGTCGACGGCATTCCGGACCGGATCGCTGCGCTGGGGTTTGGAAAATTCTGCATTGTGCGTCGGAAGATAGCCGTTGCGATCGGCGGTGGCGCAGACCACCACGCGATCGTCCGCTTGCAGCACGGCGTCCCGAATTGGGCGCAGCGGGCGATCCGTCAGTGCGGTGAAACCGGTCATCATCTGCCGAGGCTCGCTTGCCGGCATCCGACAGGGCGGTGTCAGCCTCGCTCACGCTCCTGCGCGCGCCAGAGCTGAGCTTTTCGATCCATTCCGGCATTTTCGCGATGGTCTTGGAAATGTCCCGAGCGGCGTCATCGGTCTGTCGACCGAGATCGTTGATCGCATCGCCGGCGCGGCTTCGGCAACGTCGTGGATGTCTTCGGACACGCGGGCATTGGCGCTGGCGACGTTCCTGGTCGCCTTGCCGACCCGGGTCACGGGCCAGAAGCTGTCCCTTGCTGTGATCGTCGAGGGGCTGAAGGAAGGCGGCAGTATCGACAACCTCGCGCCCCAGCGATGTGGCGCCGCGTGCAGGGCTGGCAAGGGCGTGGGCGGCATCGGGCACACGCAGGGTGGCATCATGGTCCATTCAGGCGCCCCGTCCGTTCCCACACGGAACAAGCCCGATTCCCCTCGATTGCCTTAAACGGCCTGCGCTGCCCCGGCGGCATGGGCCGCTTCGCTTGCGGCGTCGAGCGCCAGCATGATCGACGCATGACGGTTCTTGTAGGCCTGCGCCGGGCGCAGCACCTCGAGATCGGCAAAGGGCGCGGGCGGGGGCGGGCCATCGTCCTTGAGCATGGCGCGCAGACCGTCGCGCGCGGCGTCGATCTGTGCGGGCGTGCAGCCGACGATGGCGCCGCCCACGACCGCCGCCGCCGCCTGACCCAGCGCGCAGGCCTTCACGTCCTGGGCGTAGTCGGACACCCTGCCATCGCTTATGGTTAGATCGACCGTCACCGTCGATCCGCACAGCGGCGAGCGTTTCTTGACGCTTGCGTCCGGCGCATCCAGTCGACCGGTCCGGGGAATATCGGCGGCAAGCGCCAGAATGCGCTGGGAATAAAGCTTGATGAGGTCGGTTTCGGCAGACATGGCTTTCCCTTTCGGATCGTCTTTCCTAGATAGGGTTCCAGCGCGCCGCTGCAAAAGGAAATTTCCGTGATAAGCTTCGATCCACAAACTTTGGTCTATGACGCCCGCGGCCTGATCCCTTGCATCGCGCAGGACGAGACGACGGGCGAGGTGCTGATGATGGCCTGGATGAACACGGATTCGGTGGCGCGCACGCTGGAAACGGGGCGCGTGACCTACTGGTCGCGCTCACGCAGCGCCTATTGGGTCAAGGGCGAAACGTCCGGTCACGTCCAGGAACTGGTCGATCTGCGCATCGATTGCGACCGTGACTGCCTGCTTGCGGTCGTGCGCCAGACCGGACCGGCCTGTCACACCAACCGGCGGTCATGTTTCTATACGGCGATCCGGGACGGAGACGAGACCGAGATCATGGCGCCGATGGTCTGAGGCCGACCATGGCGCGGATCCCGTCAGGGCAACGGCCTTCGGTCCGATAAAGCGCAATGGCGCGCGCGTCGTCGCGCTTGGCAAGACGTTTGCCCGCGTCGTCACGGATCAGCCGGTGGTGATGGTAGACCGGAGTCGGCAGACCGAGAAGCCGCTGCAACAGCGCGTGGATGGGGGTTGCTTCGAACAGGTCTGCGCCGCGCACCACATGGGTGATGCGTTGCGCGGCGTCATCCACCACCACCGCCAGATGATAGGCCGCCCCCATGTCGCGGCGCGCCAGCGCCACGTCGCCGATCCGCGACACCATCCGGTCGGGTGGGGTTTGCACGGTTTGCGTGCCGGTCGCGGTTTCGGTGAAACCCGGCGCCCCGGCAACAGCGCAGGCGCGGGCCATGTCCAGCCGCAGTGTCGCGGCGTCCGGGCGCGGCCCCGACGGCGGACGCGCCGGGCGGCAGGTTCCTGGATAGATCAACCCGTCCGGACCCATCAGCGGCGCGCCTTCCTGCGGCGCGGACAACGCATCACGGATGTCGCGCCGGGTGCAGGTGCAGGGATAAAGCAGGCCCATCGTCCACAGCCGGTCGAGTGCGGCGGCATATTCGCTCAGGTGCTCGGATTCGCGCCGGCAGGGTTCGGGCCAGGACAGGCCCAGCCAGCGCAGATCGTCCTTCGTCCGGGTTTCCCATTCGGGGCGGGCGCGGCTACGGTCCAGATCGTCGATCCGCAGCAGAAACGTTCCCCCCGCCGCCTGCGCCATGTCCCACGCGGTCAGCGCCGAAAAGGCGTGGCCAAGGTGCAGCGGGCCGGTGGGCGAAGGGGCAAAGCGCGTTATCATGGCGCGAGCGGGGTCAGTCCTCAGTCCTCGTCGCGCCAGACACGTTCGATCCGGCGGGTGCGGCGTTCTTCGCCCGACTGATAGATGAGGATCCACGCCAGCAGGATGAACATCGGATGCGTGAGACCGCCCGAAAAGATGATCGCCGGAACCCAGATCACGAAAACAAAGATCGACAGAAAGATCCGCCCGGTCAGAAAGATCGACAGTGGCGGCAGGAAAAGGGCGAGGACATAGTTCATGCGGGCACCTCTTGCGTGGCAAGCCAGCCGTCCCACGCGGATTTGGCGCGGTCGGTATAGGCCTTGTAACGGTCCTTGCGGCCACGACGGCCGCCTTTCAGGCCTTCGATCGGGCGGAACAGGCCGAAGTTCACGTTCATCGGCTGAAAACTCCTGGCCTCGGCGCCGCCGGTGATGTGGTGGATCAGCGCGCCATGGGCGGTATCCTGGGGGATGTCGGGCAGCGCGTGGCCGAGGATCTCGGCAACGGCCATGCGCCCCGCGGCCAATCCCATGGCAGCGGATTCCACATACCCCTCGACCCCGGTGATCTGGCCCGCGAAGCGGATGTTGGGGCGCGAGCGCAGGCGCATCTGCGCATCCAGCAGCGTCGGAGAGTTGAGGAACGTGTTGCGGTGAATCCCGCCCAGCCGCGCAAACCGGGCGTCTTGCAGGCCGGGGATCATCCGCAGCACTTCGGTCTGCGCGCCGTATTTCATCTTGGTCTGAAAACCGACGATGTTGTACAGCGTGCCAAGCGCGTTGTCGCGGCGCAGCTGCACGACCGCATAGGCCTTGTCATCGGGCGCGTGCGCGTTGGTCAGGCCGATAGGCTTCATCGGGCCGAAGCGCAGGGTTTCACGGCCGCGCTCGGCCATGACCTCGATCGGCAGGCAACCGTCGAAGTAACCGGCGGTCTCGCCTGCGTGGAATTCGGTCTTTTCCGCAGCCAGAAGCGCGTCGATAAACGCTTCGTACTGCGGTTTGGTCATCGGACAGTTGACGTAGGCGCGGCGTTCTTCTTCGGTGTCGCCCTTGTCGTAGCGCGATTGCATCCAGGCCACGCCCATGTCGATGCTGTCGGCGTGTACGATGGGGGCGATGGCGTCGAAAAACGCCAGCGCGTCGGTGCCGGTTTCCGCCGCGATGGCCCGCCCGAGCGCGTCCGAGGTCAGCGGGCCGGTGGCGATGATCCAGTGGCCATCGTCGGGCAGGGCGGTGATTTCCTCATCGCTGACAGCGATCCTGGGGTGGGCGCGCAGGGCATCGGTGACAGCCTGGGAAAATGCGTCGCGATCGACCGCCAGCGCGCCGCCGGCGGGCAGGCGGTTTTCCTGCGCCATGCGCATCACGATGCCGCCCGCCCGGCGCATTTCCCAATGCAGCAGGCCGACGGCGTTCTGCTCGTCGTCGTCGGAACGGAAGGAATTCGAGCACACCATCTCGGCCAGCTTGCCGGTGCGGTGGGCGAAGGTTTCGACGCCGGGGCGCATCTCGTGGATGACCACGTCGATGCCGGCTTGCGCCGCCTGCCAGGCGGCCTCGGATCCGGCCATGCCGCCGCCGACGATATGAAGTGTCTGTGTCATGACTTGGCAGATAGGGGATCGGTGCGGCGAAGTTAAGAGGGGACGCGCGCGATGTCTGGTGCCGAGGGGGGCGCTGCCCCCCGCCTGCGGCTCCCCCCGGAGTTTATCTGGCAAGATGAAGGGCAAGATGAAGGGCGCGCGCGCCTGCTGGGGGGCTGGTCAAAACGGACGCTTGTGGCTTAATGGTGCGCAACTGAAAAACGGAGAGGCGCGCGATGGACGATCTGTTCAATTCCTTCATGAACGGCCCCGACGAAAAGGGGCGCTTTGGCATTCACGGCGGGCGCTTCGTGTCCGAGACGCTGATGCCGCTGATCCTGGCGCTTGAGGCGGAATACGACCACGCCAAGACCGACGACAGTTTCTGGGCTGAAATGGACGGCCTGTGGAAGCATTACGTCGGGCGGCCCTCGCCGCTGTATTTTGCCGAGCGCATGACGCAGGAGCTGGGCGGTGCGAAAGTGTACCTCAAGCGGGACGAGCTGAACCACACCGGCGCGCACAAGATCAACAACGTGCTGGGGCAGATCATCCTGGCGCGACGCATGGGCAAGACGCGGATCATCGCGGAAACCGGCGCGGGGCAGCATGGCGTGGCGACCGCCACCGTCTGCGCCAAGTTCGGGCTGAAATGCGTCGTCTACATGGGCGCGCACGACGTCGAGCGGCAAAAACCCAACGTGTTCCGGATGAAGCTGCTGGGGGCGGAGGTGATTCCGGTGACGTCGGGGCGCGGTACGCTGAAGGATGCGATGAACGATGCGCTGCGCGACTGGGTGACCAATGTGCGCGACACGTTCTACTGCATCGGCACCGTGGCGGGGCCGCATCCGTATCCGGCCATGGTGCGCGATTTCCAGTCGATCATCGGCAAGGAAGTGCGCTGGCAGCTGCCCGAGCAGGAAGGCGAGGGGCGTCTGCCCGATACCGTCATCGCGGCCATTGGCGGCGGATCGAACGCGATGGGGCTGTTCTATCCGTTCCTCGACGACAAGTCCGTCAAGATCATCGGGGTCGAGGCGGGAGGCAAGGGCGTCAACGACGAAATGCAGCATTGCGCCTCGCTGACCGGCGGGCGACCCGGCGTGCTGCATGGCAACCGGACGTATCTGTTGCAGGATGATGACGGGCAGATCCTTGAGGGGTTCTCGATCTCGGCGGGGCTGGATTATCCGGGAATCGGGCCGGAACACGCCTGGCTGCACGATGTGGGGCGGGCGGAATATGTGTCGATCACCGATGCCGAGGCGCTGGAGGCGTTCCAGTTTTCCTGCCGCACCGAAGGTATCATTCCGGCGCTGGAACCCAGCCACGCGCTGGCGCATGTGATGAAGATCGCGCCGACCTTGCCCAGGGACCATATTGTCGTGATGAACATGTGCGGGCGCGGCGACAAGGATATCTTTGCCGTGGCCGAGCATCTGGGGCAGAAGCTGGGCTGATCTGACGGGGCGCGGGGGCCTCCCCCCCGGTTATGCGTGGCGGACCCGCGCCCCTGGTCATGCGTTGGGAAAGCGCACCTTGCCGATGAACGGCAGGTTGCGGTTTCGCTGCGCGAAGTCGATGCCGTAGCCGACGACAAATTCGTCGGGAATCTCGAACCCGATCCAGTCGGCGCGCAGGTCGACTTCGCGCCGCGCGGGCTTGTCCAGCAGCGCGATGGTGCGCAGTTTGCGCGGCGCGCGCGATTTCAACAGACGCAGCACATGGCTGAGCGTGAACCCGGTGTCGACGATGTCTTCGACCACCAGCACGTCGCGCCCTTCGATGGGCGAGCGCAGATCCTTGAGGATGCGCACCTCGCGGCTGGATTCCAGCGCATCGCCATAGGATGACGCCTCAAGGAAATCCACCTCGACCGGCAGATCCAGTTCGCGCACCAGATCGGCGATGAACACGAAGCTGCCGCGCAACAGCCCCACGACGATGAGCTTTTCCGTGTCCGCGAATTCGCGCCCGATCTCGCGGGCCAGCGTCTCGATGCGCGCGGCGATTGCCTTGGCCGAGATCATCTCATCGACCACATAGGGCTGCTCTGTCATGGATTCCCCGTAAACCGCTTGCAAATGCGCGCCCAGCATAAGAAACACCACGGGATTGTCACGCGGGAAACGAGGGCTAGAACCAGCCACATGCCTACGCATTCCGAAACCCGGCACCTGCCATACAGCGCCCAGCAGATGTACGATCTGGTCGGCGACGTCGAATCCTATCCGCAATTTCTGCCGTGGACGGCAGCCGCGCGCATCCGGTCCTGCGAACAGGTCGAGGATCACGAGGTGATGCTGGCGGACCTGGTCATCAGCTTCAAGGTGTTCCGCGAACGGTTCGGCAGTCGCGTGACGCTGTATCCGCAGGAAAACCGGATCGACACTGAATATCTGGACGGCCCGTTCAAGCACATGATTTCGAAATGGCGGTTCGAGGATACGCCCGAGGGCGGCGTCGACGTGCATTTCTTTGTCGATTTCGAATTCCGCAACCGTATCCTGCAAGGGGCGGCGGGCATGTTCTTTTACGAGGCGATGCAGCGCATCGTGCGGGCGTTCGAGCGGCGCGCAGATGCGCTTTACGGCCCCTCAGCCTAGGCGCGCCAGCGCGTCGCGCAGCAGTCTCAGCGCATGTTCGGTGGCGGCGGCGCGCACGTTCGCACGCCCCAGCGCGCCGAATTCCACGGTCTCGACAACGGCGGCCGTGATCTTGCCGGCCAGCGCAAAGCACACGCGCCCTTCGGGCTTGTGCTCCGATCCGCCGGGGCCAGCGATGCCCGACACCGCGACCGACAGGTCGGCGCGCGCGCAATCCAGCGCGCCCCTGGCCATTTCGGCGGCGACCTGTTCGGATACCGCGCCATGCCGGTCCAGCGTGTCCTGCGCCACGCCAAGCAGGTCGCGCTTGGCGGCGTTGGAATAGGTCACCAGCCCTCGTTCGAAGATTTCCGATGATCCGGCAATATCGGTCAGCGCGGCTGCAACCAGGCCGCCGGTGCAGCTTTCGGCGGTGGTCACGATCAGGCCGCGGGCACGCGCCAGCGTCAGGATTTCGGTGGCAAGGATTTGCGTCACATCGGCGCCCTCACATCAGCACGCCGTGGGCCAGCGCGGCCAGAACGATGGTCACGATCGCCGCAAACACCCCCGCGATGACGTCATCCAGCATCACCCCCAGCGCAGAGCCCATGCGGTCGGCCTTGCCCACCAGCCAGGGTTTCCAGATGTCGAACAGCCGGAACAGCACAAACGCCGCGATCCAGCCGGGATACAGCCGCCAGAGATCGACCCCCATCATCGCCGCGCCGTAGCCGACCGGGAACAGCGCGATCCACTGGCCAACCACCTCGTCGATCACCACCCAGGACGGGTCGTGGTCGTCGCCGGTTGCGATCACCCTTTGCGTCGCGGCCAGTCCGATCGCAAACGCCAGGACGCTGGCCGCGAGCAACAGCCAGAACCCACCCGCTAGCAGGATGCCGTAACCCACCGGCAGCGCGGCAAGCGAGCCCCAGGTGCCGGGGGCGGGGCGCAGATACCCCACGCCGAAAAACGAGGCGACAAGCTTCATGGTTTCACCAGTGTTGCGGTTGCGATGGCGGCGATACCTTCTTCTCGGCCGGTGAACCCCAGCCGTTCCGATGTTGTCGCCTTGACGGAAATCCGGTCCGGGGCGACGCCGGTGATGCGCGCCATTTCGGCGGTCATCGCACCGGCGTGGGGCCCGATCTTTGGCTGTTCGCAGACCAGCGTGAGGTCGATATTGGAAATGGCAAAGCCGTTCCGCGCCGCAAGGTCCACCGCGTGACGCAGGAAAATTTCGGAGGCAGCGCCCTTCCATTGCAGGTCCGAAGGGGGAAAATGCCGCCCAATGTCGCCCATGGCCATGGCGCCATACAGCGCATCCGTGACCGCGTGCATGCCGACATCCGCATCCGAATGCCCCTGCAACCCACGCCCGTGCGGGATTTTCACGCCGCACAGAACGACGTGATCCCCCGCGCCAAAGCGGTGTACGTCGTAACCGTTGCCCAGCCGGATATCCATCGCGGTCTCCCTTGTGGGGGTAACAATAGCGCTGGCCCGCGCAAAGTCCCGCGGGCCGGTGATCTTGAGATTGCGGTCCTCGCCCGGAACGATGGCGACATCCAGCCCGGCGGCCAGCGCGACCTCGACATCGTCAGCGGCCCCGCCGGGGTGGGCGGCGTGGGCGGCGGTGATGGCGTCAAGGTGAAATCCCTGCGGGGTCTGCGCGCGCCACAGCCCCTTGCGGTCGCGCGTGCCGGTGACTCGTCCGGCCGCGCCCGTCCACAGGGCATCGGTCACGCCAAGCGCCGGGGCGGCGCCATCGTGCCGCGACAGCGCGTCGGTCACGGCGTCGATCACTGTGCGCGACACGCACGGGCGCGCGACGTCGTGAATAAGGACCGTCTTCAGGGACGCATCCCTGACCGCTGCAAGCCCCGCGCGCACCGATGCGGACCTGTCGGGCCCGCCGTGAACCAGGGTCACGTCCAGCCCCGCGCAGCAGGCGGTTGCGATGGCGGTATCGTCCGGATGAATCACCAGAATCAGGCTCGGCAGATGGGAAAAGGCCTCAAGCGTCCAGCGGGCAACCGGTTTACCGGCCAGGTCCTGCCATTGCTTGGGCCGATCGCCGCCCGCGCGGGTGCCGCGCCCGGCGGCCACGATGATGACGCCTGTCTTCATGCGGATACGCTCACTTTCGGGATCTTCCTAGGGCGTGGCGCGGGGCGGTGCAATCGGCCCTTGGCGGGTGATCAAAAATTAGGCGTGTCATGGTGCTGTGCAGGCAAAACGAGTATCAGAGATTGAATGCGGATGCGGGGCAGGTTACCCCACAAGCATATGCACAAGGAATAGGCGCTTGACTCTGTCACTGGGTGACCTCTCGATCACTCCTCCGGTTCTGCTCGCTCCGCTTGCGGGGGTCACCGATCTGCCGTTCAGATCGCTTGTCTCGCGCTGGGGGGCCGGTCTTGTGGTGTCCGAGATGATTGCCTCGGGCGAATTCCTGACCGCGCGGCCGGGAACCCGCGAAAAGGCCGAACTGGGGGCAGGCGGGGCGAACACCTCCGTGCAGATCGCGGGACGCGCGCCCGAGCCGATGGCCGAGGCCGCCCGCCGCGTCGCCGACATGGGCGCGCGGGTGATCGACATCAACATGGGCTGCCCGGCCAAGAAGGTGACGGGGGGGTATTCCGGATCGGCGCTGATGCGCGATCCCGACCATGCGCTGCGCCTGATCGACGCCGTGGCCAATGCCGTCGATGTGCCGGTGACGCTCAAGACCCGGCTGGGCTGGGACGATGCGACCCGCAACGCGCCGGATCTGGCGCGCCGGGCCGAATCGGCGGGGGTGCGGATGCTGGTGATTCACGGGCGCACCCGCTGCCAGTTCTACAAGGGGCGGGCGGACTGGGCCGCGATCCGCGACGTGGTGGACGCCGTGTCGGTGCCCGTGGTTGCCAACGGCGACATCACGAGCGCCGCTACCGCGCGCGCGGCGCTGCGCCTGTCAGGCGCGGCCGGTGTGATGATCGGGCGCGGCGCGCGGGGAGCGCCCTGGCGCCTGGCCGAGATCGCCCATGCGCTGTACGGCGCGCCGGCCCCGGAAATACCGCAAGGCGCCGCGCGCGCAGAAATCGCGAAAGAGCATTATCAGGACATGATCCGGTTTTACGGCCCCGATCTGGGGGGGCGCTGCGCGCGCAAACACCTTGGCTGGTACATGGATGCCGCCGGAACTCCGCCCGAGCTGCGCCGCCTCGTGCTGACGCAAACGCAGCCCGCCCGCGTTTGCGCGCTGCTGGACGACGCCCTGAACCGACCCGACGCGGAGGCCAGCGACACGGCGTCCGCCTCCCCCGGCAAGGCCGTCGCGGCCACAGGCAAGGCGGTGGCGGCGTGAACAGCGAACTTCAGATGCAGCTGTGGTCGTCACTGCCGGTACCGTCGATCCTGCTCGACGCCGAAGAGCGTATCGCCGACATGAACCCCGCCGCCGAAGGGTTCCTGAACAATTCCGCCAAGTGGCTGGTCGGTCAGCCGATCTGGGACCGGCTTGCGGTGGATGCGCCGCTGGAAGAAAGCCTTGCCCGCGCGCGCGCCAATGGCACGCCGCTGTTCGTCAACGATGTGGACGTGGGCACCGGCAACCGCCCGCCGCTGGTCTGCAATCTTCAGATTGCGCCGGTGCAGGGCTATCCGGGCTGGTTCATCATGTTGATCAGCCCGCGTGAGCTGGCCGGGCGCATGACCCAGAGCCATTCGGTCAAATCCGCTGCCAAATCCGCCATCGGCATGGCCGAGATGCTGGCGCATGAAATCAAGAACCCGCTGGCCGGCATCGCCGGTGCGGCGCAGCTGCTGTCGATGAGCCTGTCCAAGGACGATCTGGAACTCACCGACCTGATCGTTGCCGAAACCCGCCGCATCGTGAAACTGCTTGAACAGGTCGAACAATTCGGCAACCTCGTGGCGCCGGAAAAGAAGCCGGTCAACATCCACGACGTGCTGGACCGGGCGCGCCGGTCGACGCAGCTCGGCGTCGGCGGGCACATGAAATACGTCGAGGATTTCGACCCTTCGCTGCCCGCGGCCTACGGCGATCCGGACCAGTTGCTGCAAGTGATTCTGAACTTGCTCAAGAATGCCGCCGAAGCGGCGGACCCAAAATCCGGCGGCACCGTCCGGCTGCACACGTTCTACGAGCACAGCTTTCGGACGCGGCGCGCCGATGGCTCGGCGCAGAAACTGCCGCTTCAGATTGAGGTCATCGACGACGGCCCCGGTCTGCCCGACGATATCCGAGGCGACGTGTTCGACCCCTTCGTTTCGGGAAAAGAGAATGGCACGGGGCTAGGCCTCGCGCTGGTGAGCAAGATCGTTTCCGATCACGACGGCTGGATTTCGGTGGATTCCGTTCCGGGCCGCACTGTTTTCAGGATTTCACTTCCCCGCGCACCGCGCGAGACAGAGGAGAAGACGTAAATGGACGGCACCGTTCTTGTTGCGGATGACGACCGCACCATCCGCACTGTTCTGACACAGGCGCTCACACGGGCGGGCTGCAAGGTCCATGCCACCAGTTCGTTGACCACGCTGATGCGCTGGGTCGGTGAGGGCAAGGGCGACGTGGTGATTTCCGATGTCGTCATGCCCGATGGCAACGGGTTGGAAATGCTGCCCAAGATCCACCAGGATCGGCCGGAACTTCCGGTTATCGTGATCTCGGCCCAGAACACCATCATGACGGCGATTCAGGCCGCCGAGGCCGAAGCATACGACTATTTGCCCAAGCCCTTCGACCTGCCGGACCTGATGAAGCGCACGGCCAAGGCGCTGGACAACCGCAACCGGACGTCCAGACGCGAGGACGTGGCCACCATCGGGGCCGATGCCCCCGACGAGCTGCCGCTGGTCGGCAAGACGCCCGCGATGCAGGCGTTGTACCGGCTGGTCGCTCGGGTGATGAACACCGATCTTCCGGTGCTGATTTCGGGTGAAAGCGGCACCGGCAAGTCGTTGATCGCGCGCGCGGTCCACGATTTTTCCGACCGCCGGACCTTGCCCTTCATCACCGCGACCGGCGCCGATCTGTCGGATCTCGAAGGCCCGGCGCGCACGCTTGCGCGGGTCAAGGGCGGCACGCTGCTGATCGACGAAATCTCGGATATTTCCGACGAGATTCAGGCCCGAATCGTGCGCATGATGGATATTCCGGGCGAACATGTGCCGCGTTTCATGGCGACCTCGCAGGGCGATCTGAGCCAGGCGATGGAAGAAGGCCGGGTGCGCCAGGATCTGTACTATCGCCTGTCCGGCGCCACGATCAACGTGCCGTCCCTGCGTGAGCGGGTCGAGGACATCGCGCTGCTGACCGATCATTTCCTGGCCCGCGCCGAACGCGAGGGCGCGCCCAAGCGGTGGCTGTCCAAGGATGCCTCGGAGCTGTTTCGCGCCTACAGCTGGCCGGGCAACGTGCGGCAACTGGAAAATTCCGTGCGCCGCCTGTCGCTGACCAGCCGCGCCGAGGAAATCAGCCGATCCGAGGTCGAGGCGGTGCTGGGCAACCAGCCCGACACCGGCCCGATCCTGCGCGGGGGCGACGCGGAAAAGCTGGGCACCTCGGTCTCGCGGCATCTGCGGCGCTATTTCGATCTGCACGGCAACATGTTACCGCCGCCTGGCTTGTACACGCGCATTCTCAAGGAGGTCGAGGCACCCCTGATCGAGATCGCGCTGGAGGCCACGGGCGGCAACCAGGCGAAATGCGCCGACCTGCTGGGAATCAATCGGAATACGCTGCGAAAGAAGATCACCGATCTCGATATTCGCGTGACACGCCGCCGCAAACTGATGTAAAAGGATCACATAGATGTGGCCTCGCCGCGTCGCCTGACGGGTTATCCACAGAAAATTCGTCAGGGGATGGGTGATAGAAGCCACAGAATATGGCGGTTCGCTGTCCGCGACCCCGAGGCAACGCCGTTCTGGCACCGGGCAGCACATCAAGGCGAGGTACCTCTGTGGCCATTCGGGCACGGAAATCTGTTTCGCGTGGCATGACGTGGGCGCGGATCGAGCGGATTCGCAGGATGCGCCGGGTGCAGAACGCGGCGACTCTGGGGCTTGTGCTGCTGGGTCCCGTGCTGGCGCTTGGGACCTTTGCGGTGCTCGGGCCGCTTGGATCGGGCAGCGGGTCCGAAATGGGGCTGCGGCTGATCCTGCTTGCGGATCTGGTCTATGTGCTGCTGCTGGCGGCGCTGGTGCTTGCGCGGGTGGCGCGGATGATCTCGGCCAGGCGCGCGCAGTCTGCCGGGTCGCGGCTGCATCTGCGCCTGACCGGGGTCTTCGCGCTGATGGCGCTGTTGCCGACGGTCACGGTGGCGGTGTTCGCGGTTCTCACCATCAATATCGGACTGGAGACCTGGTTTTCCAGCCGGGTGCAGAACGTGGTCGGCGCATCGCTTGCCGCCGCCGAGGCCTATGAATCCGAGCAGCGCGAGGGCCTGACCGAAGACGTCGTCGCGCTCGGGAATTTTGTCGATGCGGCGCGGCGCGCCAATTTCGCCTTTGATGACGGTGATATACGGCAGATCCTTCAACAGGGGCAGGGGCAGATCCAGCGCGGCCTGCGCGAGGCCTATGTCATCGACGGCAGCGGCACGATCCGGGCGCGCGGTGAACGCAGCTACCTGTTCGATTACGAACAACCCACCACTGCCCAGCTGACGCTTGCGGAGGCCGAAGGCGTGGTCATGGTGCCCGACTGGGACAATCATGAACTGCGCGCGCTGGTGCCGTTGCGCGCCTTTGCCGACCGTTACCTTTATGTCTCGCGAAGCGTCGATGGCAACCTGCTGGACCTGCTGGACGAGACACAGGAGACCGCGCGCTTTTACCAGCAGCAGGAAACCGAACGCGGCCGCCGTCTTTTTGATTTTGCGTTGCTTTACCTGGGCTTCGCCGTTCTTCTTATCCTGGCGGCGACCTGGCTTGGCCTGTGGTTCGCCGAACGCCTGGCCCGCCCGGTGGGGCGGCTTGCGGGCGCGGCGCAGCGGATCGGCGCGGGTGATCTGGACGTGCAGGTCATCGAAGATGAGGGCGATGACGAAATCTCCATGCTCGGGCGTTATTTCAACCAGATGAGCCGTCAGCTCAAAGCCCAGCGCGAGGCGCTTCTGGAAAACACCCGGCAGATCGAACGACGCCAGCGGTTGTTCGATTCCGTGCTGGGCTCTGTGACTTCGGGCGTGGTGGGACTGGACGATTCCGGGCGCGTGACCTTCGTGAACAAGTCCGGCGAGCGGTTGCTGGGCTGGCATGAAACCCGTGCCGAGGTGCCGATCACCGTGGCCGTGCCCGAATTCGGCTCGCTGTTCCAGAAACTGCGCGACACCGGCCACGAGACCGCGACCGAAGAGGTCAAGGTCAGCCGTGAGGGCCGGCTGGAACATCTGCTGGTGCGCATGTCGGTGCGCCGCCGCGCGGACGCCGCGCTGGAAGGCTATGTGGTCGCGTTCGACGACGTGACCGATCTGGTCAGCGCGCAGCGCATGGCCGCCTGGGGGGACGTGGCGAGGCGCATCGCGCATGAGATCAAGAACCCCCTTACCCCGATCCGCCTGTCCGCCGAACGCATTCAGCGCAAGTTCGGGCGGCAACTCACCGGCGAGGATGCGGAAAAGCTGGCCCAGATGACCGAAGTCATCGTCCGCCAAACCGAAGACCTGCGTCGCATCGTCGATGAATTTTCCAAATTCGCCCGGATGCCCGCGCCCGAACGCAGGCCCGAAGACCTTGCCGCGATCCTGCGCGGCGCCGCGCTGTTGCAGGAAGCCGGTCAGCCCGACGTGCGCTTCAGCGTCGATATTCCCCAATCCGGGATGCCGGCAGAACTGGATGCGACCATGATCGGTCAGGCCTTGACCAATCTTATCAAAAACGCCGGAGAGGCCCTGGATACGCTGCGGGAAAAAGGCGCGCCAGAGGGTCACGTTCCTGAAATTCGCATCAGCCTGGCGACTGACGGTGACCGGGCGCTGATCCGGATCAGCGACAATGGCATCGGGCTTCCCGAAGACCGTGCCGCGCTGTTCGAACCTTACGTCACCTCTCGCGACAAGGGCACCGGCCTTGGTCTGCCCATCGTCAAGAAGATCATCGAGGAACACGGCGGCAGCCTGAGCCTTGAAGACGCGGAGCCCTTCGCGGCGTCCGCCCATGCCGGGGCCATGGCGGTGATCCGCCTGCCGCTCGGGCTCGTGCCGGCGCGCCCGGCCACCAACAAGCAGACCGTGATTTCCGAACTGGAGGGGCAGACATGAGCGACATCCTTATCGTCGACGACGAACGCGATATCCGAGAGCTGATCGGGGACATCCTCGAAGACGAAGGTTACAGCACCCGGCTTGCGGCGAATTCCACCGAGGCCATGCACGAGGTGAACGCCGAACCGCCGGGTCTGCTGATCCTCGACATCTGGCTGAAGGACAGCAAGATGGACGGGATCGACATTCTCAAGACCGTCAAGCGCGACAATCCCGACATCCCCATCATCATCATTTCCGGGCATGGCAATATCGAAATCGCCGTCGCCGCGATCAAGCAGGGCGCTTACGATTTCATCGAAAAGCCGTTCAACATCGACCAGCTGCTGGTGGTGATCCGGCGCGCGATGGAAACCTCGCGCCTGCGCCGCGAGAACCAGAAGCTGCGCCGCCGCGAAACCGAGGTCTGCGAGATGATCGGCGAGAGCGGGGGCTTTCGCGGGCTGGTCAGCCAGCTTGACAAGGTGACGCGCTCGAACGGGCGGGTGATGCTGACCGGCCCCGCGGGGGCGGGCAAGGAAGTCGCGGCGCGCTATATCCACGCCCATTCGGGCCGTGCCGCGGCGCCCTTTGTCACCGTCAATTGCGCCGGGGTGGCGCCCGATACCATGGAAGAGGTGCTGTTCGGCCGGGAAAGCCCCGAACGCGGGGTCGAGCCGGGGTTGCTGGAACAGGCACATAACGGCGTGCTGTATTTCGACGAGGTGGCGGATATGCCGCTTGGCACCCAGTCCAAGATCCTGCGCGTGCTGGTCGATCAAAGCTTTTGCCGTGTCGGCGGGCAGGACAAGGTGCGGGTCGATCTGCGGGTGATTTCATCCACCAACCGCGACCTTTTGGACGAGATCGCAAGGGGCGCGTTTCGCCAGGAACTGTATCATCGGCTGAACGTGGTGCCGATCGCCGTGCCGTCGCTGTCCGAACGACGTGAGGATATTCCGCTGCTCGCGAACCATTTTATCCAAAGCTTCAACAAGGCGCAGGGCCTGCCGATGCGTGCGTTGTCGGCCGACGCGGTGGCGCTGTTGCAGACGATGATCTGGCCCGGAAACGTGCGCCAGCTCAAGAACCTGGTCGAACGGGTGCTGATCCTGGGCGATGGCACCGGCCCGATCGAGGCGCGCGAGTTGCCCCAGGATGCGCCCTCGGGCGATGACGAAGAGGGCCGCGTGGTCCTGTCGGGCACGCTTGCCACCTTGCCGCTGCGCGAGGCACGCGAGGCGTTCGAGCGCGAATACCTGCTGACGCAGATCAACCGCTTTGGCGGCAATATCTCACGCACGGCGGCCTTTGTCGGCATGGAACGCTCGGCGCTGCACCGCAAGCTCAAGTCGCTGGGGGTGGTGACCGGGCCGAAATCCGGCGGGCGCCTTGCCTATATCGACGAGGATCAGTCACAAAGGGTCGGCTGAACGTGAAATCCCTTATCGCGGCGGGGCTGGTGTTCGCCCTTGGCGCCTGTGCCGGGGACCGCCCGCCGCGCGCCATGCACATCGCTGCCGAAGAAACCCCCGAAGCTCGGCTGTCCGAGGTCACGGCGGCGCTGCGCGCGCTCGGCCCCGGCGTCGACCCCGCCGAAGCCGCCCGCGCCGCCGACATCGCCCTGCGCGACCCGCTGCACTGGGCGCGCGAATGGGACGTTACCGATCCTCCGCTCATTCACAACTTCAAGGTGGTGAACGGCTTTCGCGACAAGGGCGTCTGCCAGGATTGGGCCGACGCGCTGGAAATCGCGCTGCATGCACAACGGTTCCGCACGCTTGATCTGCACAGGGCCATCGCCAATGGGCGTACCCTGTCGCTGGAACATGCGACGGTGGTGGTGACGGCCAGCGGGCAGGACTGGTCGCAGGGCCTGGTCCTGGATCCGTGGCGGCTGGGGCAGGGCCGACTGTGGTGGGGTCGGGTCGATGCCGATCCGCGCTATGACTGGGAAAGCCGCGAAAGTTATCGCGCCTGGCGCGACGCGTGGCAGGCCAGATCACGCCAGGCGCAGCGCCCTGACGCCTTCCGCTAGAAACGATCCCGGCCGACGCGCCCGCTCCTTGCCACTCAGCCCGGCGTTGACCCCTCGTGCGGCCCGTGCCATGCCGGGGAACGAACCAACGGGGACCAGACATGAAAGTCATCATCTGCGGCGCGGGGCAGGTCGGCTGGCAGATCGCCCGGCACCTTTCGGGGGAACGCAACGACGTCACGGTCATCGACAGCAACCCCGATCTGGTGCGCCGCGCCACCGATACGCTTGACGTCCAGGGCATTGCCGGGTTCGCCTCGTATCCCGACGTGCTGGACAAGGCCGGGGCGCGGGATGCGGACATGATTATCGCCGCGACCTATTCGGACGAGGTCAACATGGTGATCTGTCAGGTCGCCCATTCGATCTTTGCCATCCCGCGCAAGGTCGCCCGGCTGCGGGCGCAATCCTACCTGACGGCGATCTATTCCGATCTGTACCGGCGCGACCACATGCCCATCGACGTGGTGATCTCACCCGAAAAGGAAGTGGCCGAAGCCGCCTTGCAGCGGCTTGCGGCGCCCGCCGCCTTTGATACCGAACGCTTTCTCGACGACGGCGCGCATTTGCTTGGCCTGACCATCGCAGACGATTGCCCCATCGTGAACACACCGCTGCGTCAGCTGACGGAGCTGTTTTCAACCCTGCGCGCGGTGGTGGTGGGCATCCGCCGCGACGGAACGCTGTTCGCGCCCGAACCGCGCGACCAGATCTTTGCCGGGGATTCATGCTATGTCGTCACCCACAAGGACGACATCCACCGCACGCTGGAAATCTTTGGCAAATCCCAGAAGAAACAGGAACGCGTGGTCATCATCGGGGGCGGCAATGTCGGGCTTGCGGTGGCCAGCGCGTTGGAAAAGCGCACCGAACGCGTCCGCGCCAAGGTGATCGAGCGGGATCGCGCCCGCGCCGAGCGCGCCGCCGACGCGCTGGAAAAGACCATCGTGCTGCACGGCGACGGGTTGGATTCCGCCCTGCTGAACGAGGCGGGAATCGAGCGCGCGGATGCGGTGCTGTGCGTGACCGCCGATGACAAGACCAACATGCTGGCCGCGGTGCGCGCCAAGGCGGCCGGGTGTTCTTATGCCATCGCGCTGGTCAACGACCCTACGCTGATCCCGCTGATGGAACCGCTTGGTGTCGATGCCTTCATCAACCCGCGCGCCACCACCGTCAGCTCGATCCTGCGCCATATCCGTCACGGGCGGGTGCGCTCGGTCTATTCCATCGGTGACGCCGAGGCCGAGGTGATCGAGGCCGAGGTGCTGTCGACCTCGTCCATGGCCGGCAAGATCATCCGCGAAATCGACTTTCCCGAAGGCGTGCTGGTCGGCGCGGTCTGCAAGGAGGGCAAGGTGATCAAGATCACCGGCGATCTGCGCATCGAAGACGGCGACCGCGTGGTGATCTTTTCGCTGACCAAGGATGTGGCGCAGGTGGAAAAGCTGCTCCAGGTCTCGATCGACTTTTTCTGAGCCATGGACACGCTTGTGCGCCTTCCGCTGCTGCTGTTGCTGACCGGGTTATCGAGCGCCTCGATGATCCTGCCCGCCGCCGTGGCCCTTGCCGAACAGCAATACCACGACGCGCGCAGCTTTTTCTACGCGGCCATCGTCGGCATTGTGGTCACCACGCTGATCGCTATCGCGATGGCGACGCGGCAGCATCATCGCACCGCCTCGCGCCAGCTGTCCGCGCTGATGCTGGCGTTCGTTCTGCTGCCGGCGATCTTTGCGGTGCCCTTTCACGAAGCGGTGCGCACGACCACCTTTCTGAATGCCTTTTTCGAGATGGTATCAAGCTTTACCACCACGGGGGCGACGTTGTTCGAACCGGCGCGGTTGTCGTCGTCCGAACATCTGTGGCGCGCGCAGGTGGGCTGGATGGGCGGGCTTTTGATGTGGGTCGCCGCCGCCGCGATCCTTGCGCCGCTGACGCTGGGCGGGTTCGAAATCACCGCGCGCGGCGAGCCGGGCCAAAGCGTCGATGCGGGGGCCGCACGGCGCGACATGTCGGACCCGGCGCAGCGGATGATGGTTTCGGCGCGCACCCTGGTGCCGATTTATGCGGGGCTGACGCTGGCGCTGTGGATCATGCTGATGGTTGCGGGCGACACGCCGCTGGTGGCGATCAGCCATGCGATGTCGGCCATGGCGACGTCGGGCATCTCGCCGGTGGGCGGGCCATCCGGGGCGGCGTCGGGCCTTGCCGGAGAAATGATCTTGTTCTGCTTCCTGTTCTTCGCCCTGTCGCGCCTGACCTTTTCCAGCGACACCGGCGCGGCGTTTCGCCCCCGGCTCAAGGATGATCCCGAATTTCGCATGGGCCTGGTCTTGGCCGGGCTGGTGCCGTTGCTTTTGTTCCTGCGCCACTGGATCGCCGCCTTTGACATCGGGACAGAACAGAACTGGCTTCAGGGGCTCGGCGCGCTTTGGGGAAGCGTGTTCACCGCGCTGTCGTTCCTGTCGACCACCGGCTTCGTCAGCCAGCACTGGGCGGCGGCGCAGGGCTGGTCGGGGCTGCCGACGCCGGGGTTGATCCTGATGGGGCTTGCCATCGTGGGCGGGGGGGTCGCGACGACGGCGGGCGGCGTCAAGCTGCTGCGGATCTATGCGTTGTACCTTGCGGGCAAGCGGGAGCTTGAACGGCTTGTGCATCCGCATTCCATCGGGCGCAACGGCGCGCTGGCGCGGCGGATGCGGCGGCAGGGGGCGTTCATCGCCTGGGTGTTCTTTATGCTTTTCGCGATGTCGATCGCTGTGTTTTCGCTGATCTTCTCGTTGTTTAACATCGACTTTGAAAACGCGATGGTGCTGACCATCGCCGGCCTGACCAATTGCGGCCCCCTTATTCCCTTTGCCGCCGAGGTTCCGGTCAATCTTGTGCAGCTTGGCCCCGGCGCCAAGCTGGTGCTTGCGGGCGCGATGGTGCTGGGGCGGCTTGAGCTGATGGCCATTATCGTGCTTCTGACCCCGGACATCTGGCGCGACTGACCTCGGCTGCCTTCCGCAAGGGCAACCGCCGGACAGAGGCGCATCTTTGCGCCGTCGCCGTAGTTTTTTGCACTGGAAGTTCCGGGGCGCACACGACATACTCGCCCGGAAGAGGGATGAAAGCCCCGCGACAAGGGGCAACAAAAAAGGCAATTTCAATGGCTTCGGACAGACAAAACCTGCAGGACGCATTTCTAAATCACGTCCGCAAGACCAAGGTTCCGGTGACTGTTTTTCTGATCAACGGTGTCAAGCTGCAGGGTGTCATCACCTGGTTCGACAATTTTTGCGTGCTTCTGCGTCGTGACGGCCAATCGCAGCTTGTTTACAAGCATGCGATTTCGACCATCATGCCATCGCAGCCCATAAACCTTTACGACGGCGACGGCACCGATTGAAAGAGCATGATACGCATGTGACCCGCGCCTGGGTTCTGCATCCCGACATCCGCTTCGAGCGCGATCGCCGCGATGCCGACATGGCGCTGGAAGAGGCGGTTGCCCTTGCCGCCGCGCTCCCCAACCTCGATGTTGCGGGGGCCACGGTCGTGCCCTTGCGCGACCCGCATCCGGGAACCCTGTTCGGCTCGGGCAAGATCGAGGAGCTGCGCGCGCGGATCGAGGCCGAAGAAATCGAACTGGTGCTGGTCGATGGTCCGGTGTCCCCGGTGCAGCAGCGAAATCTGGAAAAGGCGTGGAAGGTCAAGCTGCTTGACCGGACGGGGCTGATCCTTGAAATCTTTTCCGATCGTGCCGCGACGCGGGAAGGGGTGTTGCAGGTCGAAATGGCCGCGCTAAGCTATCAGCGCACGCGGCTGGTACGCGCCTGGACCCACCTTGAACGTCAGCGCGGCGGGCTTGGCTTTGTCGGCGGTCCCGGCGAGACGCAGATCGAAGCGGATCGCCGCGCCATCGACGAACAGCTCGTGCGCCTGCGCCGGCAGTTGGACCGCGTGGTGAAAACCCGCGAATTGCACCGCAAGGCGCGCGCCAAGGTGCCCTATCCGATTGTCGCGCTCGTCGGCTATACCAACGCCGGAAAATCGACGCTTTTCAATCGCCTGACCGGGGCGGACGTCATGGCCAAGGACATGTTGTTCGCCACGCTCGACCCGACGATGCGGGCTGTGCGCCTGCCCACGGGCATCGACGTGATCCTTTCGGACACGGTGGGATTCATCTCTGATCTGCCGACCGAACTGGTCGCGGCCTTTCGGGCCACGCTCGAAGAGGTGATCGCGGCGGACATCATCCTGCATGTGCGCGACATCTCCCACCCCAATACCGCCGAACAGGCGCGGGACGTGGACCAGATCCTGACCTCGCTCGGGGTGAACGAAGACGTGCCCCTGCTTGAGGTCTGGAACAAGACCGACCGGCTGGACCCCGAAAGCCATGACGCGATGCAGGCGCGGGCCGACCGGGACGAGGGGGTCTTTGCCGCATCCGCCCTGACCGGCGCCGGGCTGGACACGCTGCTGCGTGCGGTGACAGACCGGTTGCAAGGCGACAGCATCGAAGAAGATCTGCGGCTGGGGTTCGACGACGGTAAGCGCCGGTCATGGCTGTTCGGCAAGGGGTTGGTGCTGGACGAGCGTCAGGACGACGACGGCTCGCTGCTGCGTGTGCGCTGGTCAGCCACGGATCGGGCCCGGTTCCAGACCCTGTGACAAGGCTGCGGGGCGTTGCCACGCAAGGGGGCATCCACCGGGGAAGCGAGCGATGGGCGTACCGTGGGCATTGTCCATGCCCCTGCGAGGTGGCGCAGCCGGTGCCTGCGGTCGATGCCCGACTGCGGTATCTTGAACATCTGACGTCAGGGGCCGGGGTACGGCGCATTCCTTCATCTTGCCTGACAAACTCCCGCCGGAGGCAGGCGCGACCTTGTGGCCAGGTGCTGTGCAGGGACAGCGCGCAATGTATCCCTCCGGCGGGGGCCGTCTGACGGGGCGTTGGAGGCGATGATAAGTCCGACGTTATGGTCGACCTTACGGTCACACCCCGGATCGAGATCCTGTCCACCGAGGAT
>NZ_QLMG01000047.1 GCF_003259905.1 Salipiger aestuarii
CCTTCCCATGGTCACAGATAAGTAGACCATCACACGCTGGGACTAAACACCTGGGGCTGGCCAGCCGAAATCGCGCCCGAAACAAGCCAACATTCCGTCCCAAAAAATCCGAAATGATGACCTATATATTAATTCTCAACCGTGTGGAACATATAAATTTTATAGAGTTAAAAAGGGAAATATCAATATCTCTCGCTTGTAGGCGCGGTTAATATTCGCGTGGAATACAACCGGATCAGTCTTTCACAAAGTCAGCAACGGGATATTTGGATGGCCTACTCAGCCGGAGCGGGAGACGCTTCTACGGAAGCGAACAGAGATCAAGACGTTTATCTGTCGGATTTCGTAAACCTGTCCACGCAATCCATTGCCGATGTCCGCTTTGAAAACGATGTGCGCATCATCACGTCGCAGGCGGAGTTCGAGGCGGCCTATACCGAACTGGCCGCCGGGGCGGGTGGTGTCATCAAGCTGGACACCGCAGGCGGCCCCTATGTGCTGAGCCATTACGACGTTGGTAACGAACAGGTCGACGCGCCTGTCATGATCACCTCACTGACCCCCGAAGAACCGGCTGTCCTGAGGTCGGTTTACATGCGAAACCACGAGAATTTCCACCTGTCGGATGTCAGGATCGAAGAGGATAGCGGCACGCTTATAACGATCCAGAACACAACCAATTCGGGAATTTACCAAAGCGAAATCGCGTCTATCGCCGAAGGGTCCGGCGGCGTGTCCGAAGCCGCCGGCGGCGCCACGATCGGCGCATCCGGCGCCGACATCCGCCAGGTCGAGAACTTCAATTTCGTCGGGAACGAGATGCACCATCTCTTTCACGGCGCCACCTTCCGCGAAGTCGTCGGCCTGACCTACACCAACAACGAGCTGCATTCCCTGCAGGGCGACGGGACACGCCTGGGCGGGGTGCAGGACGCGCTGATCGCCGACAACTGGTTCCATGATTTCCTGGGATCGACTCACGCCTATAACCATTCTGATTTCGTTCAGATATGGGGCAAGAATATCTGGTTGAATAACAAAGATATAACCATCCAGTCAAATTTCTTCGATAATTCTTCGGGACCGGCATATCAGGTCATATTCGGCCACAACGAGGATTACGAAGAAAACGGGCTTCTTTTCGAAAACATCACGGTCGACAATAACGTGATCTGGGGAAGCGCATATCATGGCATTTCCGTGTCAGATACGCTGAACATGGCGGTGACGAACAACACGCTTATCTACCGCAAGGACGCCTATTACCTGAATGCGGATGCGACCCGTTCAACCCTGAAAAGCCCCGGCTGGATCGATGTCGAGGGGGCCGGATACCTTGTCGAGAAAAATGTCGGCCTGCGGATCCGCGATGACGGCGACAACATGACGCTGACCAACGGGTCCGCCGCCGATCCGCTGCACCAGATGAACCAGTACACCAACCTTACGGTCGGCGAGAGCGGCGATCTGCGCGACATCACCCTGCTGCCCGACAGCGATCTGAACGGCGTCTACGGATCAAGCCTGTTGTGGTACGACGAAACCCCGGACTCGCTGATGGCGGTGGCGCGCGTGTCTGTCAGCGCGTCGGACCGGTCGGTCTATACGCTGGATGCGGGCTTGTCGCGGGGGCCGGACGGGCTGATCGACGCGGACACCGACGTCCTGTGGACGCTGGATGACGGGCGCAGCTTCAGCGGGGCGCAGATCCAGGTGGATTTCGGGACCGCCGGGCAGCATGGCTATACCCTGACCGTCACCCGGCCCGACGGCACCAGCGACATCATCACCCGCAGCATCGACGTCGAGGAATCCCTGGTGCTCGATCTGCGGATGGTGGACGGCGCGCTGACCAATGTCGCCCCCGATCACATCACTCTCAAGAACCTCGACACCGTGGCGCTTGACGGCGAGAGCCTGCGCATCGGCGAGGGTCCGCAGCTCGAGATCGACCGCTCGGTGGCCGACATCTTCAACCTCAGCTCGTTCGATTTCTCGATGACCCTGGACATCGACGAAGGCTCGTCGGGCACCCTGCTGATGATCTATGAATCCTTGCAGGCCACCGTGGGGACCGATGGGTCGATCGCGTTCGGATTCACCAACGGCGACACCTGGTTCACCGCCCATTCCGCAGGCGGCCTGCTTGGCAGCGATCCGGTGCACCTGAATTTCGTCTATGACGGGGCGCATCTGCGCATCTACGCCGATGGCGCGATCGTGGCCGAGACCGACGCACACGGGTCGACCCAGAATTCGAAATACTGGGGGCTGACCTTTGGCAACCCCTGGAAGCAAAGCGTCGACGGCCTGCTGTCGAACATCTCGATCAAGTCCGAAGCGTCGAGCGCGCTGGCGATCGCCGAGGCCGCCGATGCCCGCCTCAGCGCGGCGCTGGCCCCCGAGCCGGCCGTTATCGTGCAGACGCTGTTCGCGACCGATTTCTCGACGCCCGAGATTGCGGGCCTGACCATATCCGCCGAGGATATCATGACCTCGCCCACCGGCGAGGCCGGCGTGATGGTGGCGGGCAGCCACGTCGAATTGAACCGCAGCACCGGGTTTCTGTACGACGCGGGGTCGTTCGACATCACCGTGTCGGCGCAGCATTTCGACACCGCCAGCGAAGGCACGATCCTGTATCTGCACAAGACGCTGTCGCTGTCGATCCGGTCGGACGGGCGGCTGGCCTTCAGCCTGACCACGGATGACGGTACCCAGATCGTCAGAACGCCGGGAACGCCGCTGGCGGACGGCAACGCGCATGACATCAGCATCGGCTATGACGCCGACGCCGGCCTGATGCAGATCGCGGTGGATGGCGAGGTGCTTGCCCAGGCCGATCAGACCGGGCTGACCCCGGCGGTGCAATACTGGGGGCTGGCCATCGGCCACCCCTGGGCGGGGGCCGAGCCGGACATGGCGATCACCTCGCTTGACATCGCCGACCGGCCGATCCTCGCAGAGCCGACCCCGATCGACTATGACGCCGACACGCTGATCTTTCTCGATTTCGACGGGACGGTGGCCAACGAGGTGGCCACCGCCGCCATGCCCGAGGTCACCCGCGGCGCCGTGACCTATGCCAGCGAAGCAACCGACGGCCCGACCGATGGGCAGACCGATACCTGGGCCGAATTCGATGGCCGCACGACGGTCAGCGTGTCGCGCTACGTTCAGGAACTGCACGCCCGCGACACGTTCGAATTCGTGGTCAACATGCGTGACGGCGACAACGTGGGGACGGAATCAGTCTTCGCGATCTACGGCGCGATGGCGCTCAGCATCCACGACAACGATTTTCACTTTTCGATGCAGACGGGGGGCAGCACGGTTTCGCTGCACAGCGATTCCGCCGTGCTGGCCGATGGTGCCTTCCACGAGGTCCGGCTTGGGTATGACGCGGCGGGCGGGCGGCTGGCGATGATGGTGGACGGCGTGATCGTCGACGAGGCCTCGGCCACCGGGCCGACGGCAGAGCAGCAATACTGGGGCCTGTCGATCGGGTCGGGCGGGAACGGCGCGCTTGACGCCGACCTGACCCATTTCTCGATGAACGATGCGGCGGACTGGCTGACGATCGGTTGACCGGGCGCGGTTCGATCAGAAGCGGCTCAGGTCGCGCTGGCCTTCGGCCGGGCGCGGATCGCGGATCACCGCGTGGATCTGTTCGCGAAAGCGCGCCAGGATCGACCGCATGTCCCAGCGTTCGACCGCGCGCGCCCCCGCCGCGGCGCCCAGCCGGGTGCGTTCCGGGGCATCGTCCAGCAGCGCCTCGACCTCGCGCGCGAGGGCGGCGGCATCGCCCGGCGGCACCAGCCGGCCGCAGCCTGTCACCTCTTGGCCAAGAGCGGTGTCGGGATCGGCAGTGGCCAGCACCGGGCGGCCCGAGGCCAGCATGTTGGTTAGCTTTGACGGCAGCACCAGATCCGCCGCCCCGGCGATTTGCGGCAGCAGATGCAGGTCGGCCATGCCCAGAAGGTCGCTCAGCCGGTCGACGGGTTGCAACGGAAAGAACCGCATCATCGGCAGGTCCTGCGCCTGCTGTTTCAGGATCCCGCGCATCGGCCCGTCGCCGCACACGGCGATGGTCAGGTCGGTGCGGTGGCGCAGGCGCCGGGCCATGTCGGGCAGGATCTCCAGCCCCTGTTTGTTGGCCAGGTTGCCCGAATACAACGCCACATGCGGCGTGTCGATGCCCAGCTCGGCCTTGAGCGGCGAGACCCCGGTGATCGGTTTCACCTTCGAGATGTCGGCCCAGTTTCGGAATTCGGTGATCCGCCATTCCGCGACATCCTTGCGGCGCAGGCGCGACAGCATCGGCCCCGAGATCGAACTGACCCGGTCGAAACTGCCCAGGACCGCGTGTTCGAACCGCTCGGCCAGGCGCCCGACAAGGCTTTTCTGATCCAGCAGGCCGGTGGCAAAGGCGGCCTCGACCTCGAAATCCTGCACATGCAGCCAGGTCGCGGCCCCGCTGAGCCGCGCCGCCGCCAGCACGCCGGGCGCCGAGATCAGCGACGGCGCCACCAGCAGGATAAGGTCAGGCCGCTGTATCAGCGCCTTCCACAGCAGCACCGGAAAGGCGCTAAGCGCAAAGCTGAGGTGGTGGAGGATACGGCGCCCCCCCGTCGGGGCGCGCGGCACGTAGATCGGGCAATGCACCACGCGCGTGCCTTCGGGGCCGCGGCGCAGGGCCCACCAGGGGCGACGCCAGCCCTCATAGGTGCGCCAGGCCGGATAATAGGGCCGCGCCGCGATGACATGGGTTTCGACCCCGTTGCGCGACATGTATTCGGCCATGCCCGAGGAATAGACCCCGATGGCAATCATTTCCGGCGCATAGTTGAGCGAGACGATCAACACCCGCTGCGCCTTGCCGTTCGCGCAATCGTTCCCGGGGTTCGTCATGCTTGTGTTCTCCGCTTGCTCGATACATTGCAGGAACCAACCCATACCACCGAAATCTGGCCGCCCGCCTGCCGCAGGCTTTCCCCCAGCGTTCGCCCATATCTAGAAAAATTGCCACCGGAAAACCCGAGAACCCGGCAGAATTGCGTTTGCCCCGGCGTGGCCTTGGGCACACAGGGGATTCTTGCCGAGAATGAAGGCAAAGCAGCAAGGCGCGGGGGGATTTGGGGGTGGACAGGCCCGTCCACCCTGACGCAGGGTCCACGCGACGTCCCTGGTTCGGCGAGTAGAACATCTGCCATGACATCGGCATTCCGGAACAGCCCCCCCCCTCCGATCACACCTGACCAGGACAAGGAGGCCCCTCCGCCGGCGCTGACCGGCCAGCCCGGCGCGCCGGCCGAGCTGACGGTCATCGTGGTCAGCTACAACACCCGCGAGCTGACCCTGACCTGCCTGCGGACCCTGTTGGCCGCAACCCATGCGGCGCGCGCCCATGTGGTGGTGTTCGACAACGCCTCGTCCGATGGTTCGGCAGAGGCGGTGGCGGAGGCATTTCCGCAGGTCGAACTGATCGCCAGCCCCGACAACCTGGGGTTTGCCCGCGCCAACAACGTGGTGGCGTCGGCGGCGCGCACCGACTGGTTGCTGCTCTTGAACCCCGACACCGAAGTCCATGACGGCGCCATCGACGCTCTGCTGGCGTTTTCCCGCGAACACCCGCAGGCGGGCATCACCGGCGGGCGCACGGTGTTTCCCGATGGCAGCCTGAACATCGCGTCCTGCTGGATGCGCATCACGCCCTGGTCAGCGTTCTGCATGGCCACAGGGCTGACGGCGATGTTTCGGGGCAGCGCGGCGTTCAACCCCGAGGGCATGGGATCGTGGGCGCGCGACAGCGTGCGCGAGGTCGACATCGTGGTCGGCTGTTTCCTGATGATCCCCAGGGCCTTGTGGGACAAGCTGGGCGGCTTCGATCTGAAATATTTCATGTATGGCGAAGAGGCGGACCTGTGCCTGCGTGCCCGGGCGCTGGGGTATCGCCCCGCGATCACACCGGATGCGCAGATCATGCATCTGGTGGGCGCGGCCTCGGGCAAGCGGGCCGACAAGCTGCGCATGGTGGCCAAGGCGCGCGCGACGCTGATCCGCGATCACTGGCCGCGCTGGCAGCGGCCGTTCGGGTTGGCGATGATGTGGCTTTGGGCGGCGCTGCGGCGGGCCGCATCGGGGCTGCGCGGCGGGGCTGCGGCCGAGAAATGGCGCAGCGTCTGGGCCACGCGCCGCGACTGGCTGGGCGGGTACACGCAATGACCGACGCGCATCCCGCCGACGCCCCCGCCCACAAGCTGCGCCTGAACCGCCCCCAGCGGCTGTGGCGGCTGCTCAAGGCCAGCCTTGATCCGCGCGCCTGGGCGCATCTGATCAAGATGGTGAATTTCTACAATTACACCCACGTTGCGCCGCTGCGGCAGATCCGGCTGGGCGAAAACCCCTCGATCAGCCCGACGGCGGCGTTTTCCTATCCCGAGCGCATCCGCATCGGCGCGCGGGTGCGCGTCGGCTTTCGCTGCGTGATCTGGGCCGGGCCGGGCACCGGGCGGGTCACTCTTGGCGACGATGTGCTGCTGGGCCCCGAGGTGATGATCACCGCGTCGGGCTATCGCTACAACGATGGCGCGCCCGTCACCGATCAGGCCAGCGACGAGGCCGATGTGGTGATCGGCAATGATGTCTGGCTGGGCACCCGCGTCACGGTGTTGCCCGGCGCGCGTATCGGGGACGGCGCGATCATCGGCGCGCATTCGGTGGTGCGCGGGCACATCCCCGCCATGGCCATCGCGGTGGGCAGCCCGGCGCGGGTGGTTTCGCAGCGGCAGATCGAGGGCACCGGGGGCGGTCCGCGATGAAACTGAACCGCCCCTCGTGGCCCCTGGCGATCGGCCTGGCGATCGGCCTGGCGATCCTTGCGGCGCTGGCGGGCATTGCCTTTGGCACGCTGAACGACTGGACCCATGGCGCCTATCTCGACCTGCGCCGCAACACCCGCCTTGCCCTCGGGCTTGAAAAACACTGGATGCGCCTGCCCGGCCCCGGATCGACCGACCCGCGCAGCCCGGTGGCCTGCCCCGACCCGGCCGCCACCCGCGTGCTGGTGACCGGCGGGCAATCGAACGCGGCCAACACCAATACCAAGGCCGCCACCCTGCCCCCGGATGCCGATGTCTATGCGTGGTTCAATGGCGTCTGCTGGCGCGGGACCGATCCGATGCCCGGCGCGCAAGGGTCCGGCGGCAGCCTGTGGCCCCCGCTTGGCGCGGCCCTGTCAAAGGGGCTTGGCCAGCCGGTGCTGTTCATCAACGGCGCGGTCGGCGGCTCGCAGGTGGGCGATTGGCTGGACCTGCGCTCGGGGTATCTCGATGCGCTGCTCGGGCGCATCGCGGCGGCGCGGGCGCAGGGCTACGCGCCCGAGCTGATCCTGTGGCACCAGGGCGAAAGCGACGCCAACGTGATGCCCGACACTGCCAGGGGCCGCGCCGCCATGCGGGCGCAGTTCGACGCGCTGATCGCGCAGCTTCTGGCGGCCACGCCCGATGCGCGGCTGTACCTGTTCCAGGCATCCAAATGTATTGGTCCGCGCCGTGCCGACGGGGTCGAGGCGATGCGCGCCGTGCAACGCGCCGTGGCCGACGCCACCCCGCGGGTCATTGCCGGGCTGAACACCGACAGCTTCGGCAACGATTACCGCTGGGACACCTGCCATTTCAACAGTCTCGGGCGCGATGCGGTGGTCGCGCGGATCACGCCGCAGATCATGGATCTGCTGGGCGCGGCGGCGCGCTCTGGCGAGGCAGGGCGAAATCCCCTAGAATGACCGCTGCCCCCGTCGTCGGCCCGGCCCGCGACCAGACCGAGGACTGTTCCACCATGTCCAGATTTCCCCTGTCCGGCCCCCGCCATGGCGGCTGGCATCCCGGTCGCCGCACCGTGCTGGGCGCGTTTGCGGCGCTGTGCGCGGCCCCCCTGTGCGCCGCGCCCTCCGGACCGGTGATCGACGTGGCCGACCGCGATAGCCTGCTGGAGGCCGCCCAGACCGCCGCGCCCGGCACCACGCTGCGCCTTGCGCCCGGGTTTTACACCGCGTTCAAGCCGCGCGGCGCCAAGGGCACCGCCGACCGGCCCATCACGCTGATTTCCGCCGATCCGGCGGACCCGGCCCGGCTGGGCTATATGCTGATGGACGATTGCGCCCACGTGGTTCTGGACGGGCTGGTGTTCGATTATCGCTTCGATCCCGCGCACAACATGAATTTTCGCCCCTTTACGGTGCGCGCCTGCGAACACGTGACCCTGACCGGCTGCCTGTTCGATGGCGACGACATGCGGTCCGATCAGGCAGACCCGGTGTATCACGGTTATGGCTGGGCGCTGGGGCTGAGCCTGACAAGCGCGCGCGGCATCACCCTGCGCGACAGCGAACTGCGCGGCTTTGGCCGCGGCATGGTGGTCGAGGATTGCCATGACCTGACCATCACCGGCAACGAGCTGCATTCCATGCGGATCGACGGGATGAACTTTGCCCGCGTGTCCGACATGCGCCTGGAAAACAACCACATCCATGATTTCCGCCGCTCGCCCAAGGACAAGGGCCACCCGGACATGATCCAGTTCTGGACCCGCCGCACCACCGCCCCGACCCGGCGGGTGGCGATCCGGGGCAACCTGCTCAATTCCGGGCTGGGGCCGCTGACGCAGTCGATCTTCATGCGCAACGAAGAGGTGGACACCGGCGCGGCTGGGCGCGAGATGTTCTACCGCGATCTGCTGATCGAGCAGAACGTCATCATCAACGCCCATCTGCACGGCATCACCGTGGGCGAGACGCTGGGCCTGACGATCCGCAACAACACGCTGATCCACAATGCGCGCTCGGACGGGGCGGCGGACAACCCCGATCTGTACACCCCGCGGATCACCGTCAAGGAAAGCTCGGAGCAGGTCAGGATCCTGCGCAACCTTGCCTATGTGGTGCCAGAGCCCGCCGCCGGATGGGAGATCGCCGACAACGTACCGATCCAGGACCGCCGCATGGCCCTGTCGACCTATTACGACAAGCTGTTCGTGAATGCCCGTAAAGGCGATCCGCAGGATCTGGCCGCGTTCCGGTATCGGCAGGACGGCCCGCTGGCCGGGGCCGGGCTGGGCGCCGGATGGCTGGATGTTGCGGAATAACCTCATGGCCGTGGCGGACCTGAACACCAACGCGATGCGCTCCGCCGCACCCGCCAAAAGCAGCAACACCGCCGCCCGAGGCGACCGCCTGAGCCGCGTCGCTGTGGCCTATCTGCTGTGCATCATGCTGCCGGTGTTCTTCAAGCTGGGGCCGCTGGGCATGAGCAACCTGCGGCTGCTGCTGATCGTGATCGTCGTGCCGCTGCTGGTACGGCTGTACCTGGGCCATTTCGGCAAGCTGGTGCTGCCCGACGTGCTGTTCCCGGTCTTCATCCTGTGGACGCTGCTGTCGCTGATGCGCAACAACCCGGACATGGCGATCGAGAACACCGGCTCGACCGGGATCGAATTCCTGGGGGGCTACCTGTGCGGGCGCGCCTATGTGCGCAGCACCGGCCAGTTCCTGCAACTGTGCCGCTGGCTGGCGCTGATCGTGTGCCTGCTGATGCCCATCGCGCTGATTGAGGCCGCCACCGGGCGGCTGTTGCTGGGCGAGATGCTGTCAAAGCTGCCCGGCATGGGGTCCGAGACACAAAACGTCGGCGGCGGGCGGCTGGGACTGGATCGGGTGCAGACGGTGTTTGCCCATCCGATCCATTTCGGCCTGTTCTGTTCGGTCGCCGTGTCGATGGTGTTTGTCGCGATGAAGGGCCAGATGGCCCCGCCGCTGCGCTATCTTGTGGCGGGGCTGATGATCATGACCGGCTGTCTGGCCCTGTCCAGCGGCGCGTTGCTGGCGATGGTTCTGCTGATTGGTCTGGTGTCCTGGGCGTGGATTTTTCGGCAACTCAGCTGGAAATGGTGGCTGCTGCTGGCGATGATGGCGCTGGCCTATGTGATGGTCGACCTGTTGTCGAACCGCTCGCCCCTGCGGGTGTTCCTGAGCTATGCCACGATGTCGGCGCATACCGCCTATTGGCGCGCCATCATCTTTGAATGGGGCATGGTCAACGTCTGGGAAAACCCGCTGTTGGGGCTGGGGTTCAACGACTGGAAGCGCCCGGTCTACATGATCTCGGGCAGCATGGACAATTTCTGGCTGGTGATCGCCGTGCGCTACGGCATCCCGGCGTTCCTGTGTCTGGCACTTGGGGTCTTTGTGCCGTTGCTGCGGATTATATTTCGCGATTTCCGCGCCGATCCGCGACTGGCGCAGGTGCGGCTGGCCTGGGTGCTGACATTTGTCTGTCTGAGCTTTACCCTTGCGACCGTGCATATCTGGGGCAACATCTTTTCCTTCGTCTTCTTCATGTTCGGGGCGGGGGTGTGGATGGTCCGGGCCGAGGTACAGGCGCCGCAGTCCGATGACGGCCCAGATCAGGGCGCGCCCTCTGGTTTGGCGCAGGGCGACACCTCCGGGCGCGCACCGCCCCGCTACACGCGGTTCGCCCACGATCAGGCAGCGCCGCGCCGGAGACCGCCCGCCTGACCCCCCCGCCCCGCCCGGGGCGGTTTTCCGGTTGAGCCGCTGCGCCGGGCCGATTAACACACAGACAGACATGCCTGATCGGCACAGGGCGCACGGTATCGGGAAACCCAAGTGCCTCCAAAGCCGTGCGGCACACTTTGATTTATCCGCCTTTTGACCTGACCGCATTTCCCCAAGGACGCTCGCATGCCCCATCAGGCCCAAGCCCTGAGCTTCGACGTGGTGATCGCCACCCGCAACCGCCCCGAGGCGCTGGCGCTGACCATCCCGCTGCTGCTGGGCCAGTCGCGGCGGCCTGAAAAGCTGATTATCATCGACAGCTCGGACGATCACGCCCCGGTGGCGCAGGTGGTCGCGGACACCACCGCCGGGCAGGGCATCGAGGTCATCGTCGAGCATACCAAACGCGGCACCGCCCGTCAGCGCAACCGCGGGCTGAGTCATGTGAGCGCCGACGTGGTGTTCTTTCCCGACGACGACACGCTGTTCTTCCCCGGCACCAGCGCCGCGATCATGGACATCTACGAACGCGACACCTCCCGTCAGGTCGCCGCGGTCAACCCGGCGGTGTCGCTGACCCCGCCCGAGGGCGCGCTGGACGGCGCCGCCTACGGCATGTCGCAAAGCCATACCCGCGAGGCGCGCACCGTTGGCTGGCGCACCCGGCTGGGCCGGCTTCTGCCCGACATCAACCCGCGCTTCGTCATCGGGCGCATTCTGGTGGATCGCGCCCCCGATCTGTCGTGGCTGGACGAACTCGAGGCCAAGCCGGTCGAATGGATGACCGGCTTTCGCATGACCTTCCGCACCGAAGCATTGCGCGCCACCGGGTTCGAACCAGTGTTCGGCGGCTATTCCCTGTTCGAGGATACCGATGCCTCGTGGGCGGTGAGCGAATTTGGCTGCGTGCTGGGCACCCGGCGCGGGCAGGTCTATCACCACCGGTTCCCGTCGGGGCGGGCCGACCGCTACGGGCTGGGGGCGATGGGGCTGGCGAACCTTGCCTATCTGATGGCCAAGCACAGCACCGATCGCGGCCTGACGGCGGCGCAGCGCCGCGAGGCCCTGCGCAAGACCCGCAGCTATGCCCGGCTGCGGATGCTGGCCGCGCGACTGCGGGCGCTGCGCGGCGACCGCGGCGCCGCCGAGGATCTGCGCGGCATGAAAGCCGCCTGGCCGTCGATCGACCGGCTTTTCGCCGCGCCGCGCGCCGACCTTGCGCGCCTCTATCTGGACATCAAGCACGAGATCGGCATCGACTGATCCGGCGCGGCAACACAGGGGGCACCCGGCCTGGCATGGACGATCTTCACGACAGGACTTTGCTCATTAAGGCCAAGGGCGGGCTGGGCAACCGCATGCTTTCGGCGATCTGCGGGCTGATCTTTGCCGACCTGACCGGGCGTGGCCCGGTGATCGACTGGCGCGACGGCAGCTATGCCCCCGAAGGCGAAAACGCCTATCCGCTGTTGTTCGACGCCCCCGAGGGCATGGCCGCGCCCGATGCGTTCGACGACTGGCAGGGCGCAGTGTCGCCCGCCACATGGCAAGGCAGCCTAGATGTGCCGGCCGCCCGCATGGTGCATCGCCACGACCCGGCGGCCCATTCCAGCGCCCGGATCTACCGGCGGTTCTGTACCGACCTGTCGCGGCTCGATGCACCTCAGGCGCTGGCGGTGTTCTGGTGCTACCTGCCGAAATTCGCCCGGCTTGCCCCGCATCTGCGCCGCGATCCGCGCTTTGCCAGGCGCGCGCGCAGCGCCATCATCGAAGACTACCTTGCCCGCTATTTCACCCCCAACGCCCGCGTTCGCGCTGCGGTCGAGACCGAGATCGCCGCCATGGGCCGGCCGCACCTTGGGGTGCATGTGCGCTACACCGACCGCAAGGTGCCGGTGCACCGCATCGAGGCCGCGCTTGACCGCAAGCTCAAGGATCAGCCCGACGCGGCGATCTTTCTGGCCACCGACAGCGCCGAAATTCAGGACCGGTTCGCGCAGCGCTATGGCGGACGGATGCACAGCACCGATAAATATCTGGCCGCCGATGGCGCCCGCCTGCACGAGATGTTCAGCGGCCCCGACGGCGTCACCAAACAGACCGAGGCGGAAAATGCGCTGATCGACATCCTGCTGCTGTCGCGGTCCAGCCATCTGGTGTGCTCGCGCCATTCCACCTTTGCCGAAACGGCGATCCTTTACGGGGCCATGACGGGGCGGGTCACCGACATCGACCGCCTGAACCCCAAGGTCGTGATCAAGCGCACCGTGCAGGATTACCTGTGAGGCTCGCGCGATGACGATGACACAGGCCCCTCCTGCCAGCCCTGCGCTGAACAAGGTCCTGCGCGGCAACCTGTGTTCTGGCTGCGGCGCCTGCGCGGCGCTGGCCCCAAAGGCGGTGAAGATGCGCATGACCCCGCCCGGCTTCCTGCGCCCCGATCAGACCGCCCCGCTGCCCGCCGATGCCGAGGCGGCCATCGCCGCCGCCTGCCCCGGCCTTGGCCAGACCGTCGACGCCGGAACGCGGCGCGACGATGCGCTGTGGGGGCCGTGGATCGACATGCAGATGGGCCATGCCACCGATCCCGCGCTGCGCCATGCCGGGGCGTCGGGCGGGGCGCTGTCGGGGCTGCTGGCGCATCTGCTGGACAGCGGCGCGGTGGACGCGGTGATCGAAACCGCCGCGTCGGACGCGGTGCCGGTGGCCAATGACACCGTGCTGGCGCGCAGCCGCGATGACATCCGCGCCGCTGCCGGGTCGCGTTATGCGCCGTCCGCGCCGCTGGCCGCGCTGCCCGATGCGCTGGCCGATCACCGCGCCAGCGGGCGGCGCTTTGCCTTTGTGGGCAAGCCTTGCGATGTGGCGGCCCTGCGCGCGATGCAGACGGGCGATCCCGAATTGCGCACCGCCATCCCGGTGCTGCTGTCGTTCTTTTGCGCCGGGGTGCCGTCGCAGGATGGCGCGCGGGCGCTGCTGTCGGCGCTCGACGCCCCCGAGGACCGGCTGCGCAGCTTTCGCTATCGCGGCAACGGCTGGCCGGGGCAGGCCACGGCGCAGCTCGACGACGGCAGCGAACGGTCCATGAGCTATCACAACAGTTGGGGCGGCATTCTGTCGAAACATGTGCAGCATCGCTGCAAGGTCTGCGCCGATGGCACCGGCACCGCCGCCGATATCGCCTTCGCCGACGCGTGGGAGGCGGATGCGCGCGGCTATCCGGTGTTCTCCGAAGCGCCGGGGCAAAGCCTGATCGTGGTGCGCAGCGACACCGGGCAGCGCCTTTTGGACGAGGCGGTCGCTGCCGGGGCCATCGCCGTCGCCCCCTTCGATGCGACAACACTGGCCGCGATCCAGCCCGGCCAGCGCGAACGGCGCCGGGCGCTGGCGGCGCGGCTGGCGGCGCTGATGCTGGCCGGTCGCCCGGCCCCCCGCTACAGGGGGCTGCGCCTTGTCGCGGCGGCGCGGCAGAACCCGCTGCGCCGGAACGCGAAGAATTTCCTCGGGATGCTGCGCCGTGCCCTGCGCGCGCGTTCTGGCGGCCCGACCAAGCCGCCCAGATAACAGGCACAGACAAGGAACCCCCATGGCCCCTCTGCGCATCACACTGATCATGCATTCGACCCGCTCCGACAATCTCGGGGTCGGGGCCCTGACCGTGGCCGAGGTCGACATCCTGCGCCGCCTCGCCGCCGAAGCCGAGCGCACGGCCCAGATCACCATCGTCGATTTCAAGGATGCCCGCACCCCGTATGTGACGGGCGACGACATCCGCATCGTCGATCTCGACCGTCGCTTCATGACCCGGCCCGGCGGCTATCTTGCGCTGGCGCGGGCGTCGGACATGGTGGTCGACATCGGTGCCGGTGACAGCTTTGCCGATATCTACGGCAGCGCACGGTTGAAAAAGATGTTTCTGCTCAAAGCGCTGACCCATCTGGCGGGCACGCCGCTGGTGCTGGCCCCGCAGACCATCGGGCCCTTCACCGGCGGCTGGACGACGCGCGCGGCGCTGGCCTCGATCCGGCGCTCGGCGGTGGTGGCGACGCGCGATGCGCTGTCGACGCAGGCGCTGCGCGACATGGGCTTTGCCGGCGCGGCCATCGAGGCCTCGGACGTGGCGCTGCGCCTGCCCTACACACCCCCTGCCCCGCGCCCCGAGGGCGCGCAGCTGCGGGTCGGGTTGAACGTGTCGGGGTTGCTCATGGCCGGGGGCTATGCCGGGGGCGACAAGCTGGGCGAGGGCGATTACCCCGATCTGATCCGCCGCCTGATCCGCCATTTCACCCAAGAATTGCCGGGCATCGAGCTGCATCTGGTGCCCCATGTTATCGTCGCCGGGGGGCGCATGCAGATCGAGGATGACCAGCGCGCCAGCGCCGCCCTTGCCCGCGAATTCCCCGATGTGGTGCTCGCGCCCGCCTTCGCCTCGCCCTCCGAGGCAAAAAGCTACATCGCGGGGATGGATTTCTTTGCCGGGGCGCGGATGCACGCCTGCATCGCCGCCTTTTCGTCGGGGGTGCCGGTGGTGCCCATGGCCTATAGCCGCAAGTTCGCCGGGCTGTTCGGCACGCTGGGGTACGATCACACGGTGAATTGCACCGGCAGCAGCGCCGACGCGGTGTTTGCCGCCGTCACCCAAGGCTGGGACACGCGCAAGACCCTCGCCCGCGACCTGGCGACGGCGCTGCCGCGTGGGCTGGCGCGGCTTGACGTTTACGAGGCGGCGCTGCGCGCGCTGATCGCCCGGATCCCGGCGCGATGACGCCCCAAGCCGCGATCATCATCCCCCACCACGCCGATCCGGTGCGATTGGAACGCTGCCTTGCGGCGCTGGCCCCACAGCTTGACCCCGAGATCGAGGCGGTGGTGGTGGACAACGCCCCGGCGACCCCGCTGCCCGCTGCGCTGATTACGCGCTTTCCCGCCGTGCGCCTTGTGGTCGAACCCGCCGCGGGGGCGGCCCATGCCCGCAACCGGGGCGTCGCCGAAACCCGCGCGCCGCTGCTGATCTTTCTGGATTGCGACTGCCTGCCCGACCCGGACTGGTTGCAGCGCGCCCTGGGCGCGGCGCGCGCGCATCCCGGCGCGCTGGTCGGCGGGCGGGTGTCGGTCTTTGACGAAACCCCGCCGCCGCGCTCGGGGGCTGAGGCGTTCGAGGCGGTCTTTGCCTTCGACAACCGCGCCTACATCGCGCGCAAGGGGTTTTCGGTGACGGCAAATCTGGTCGCGCCGCGCGCGGTGTTCGACCGTGTGGGCGGGTTCAGGCCCGGCCTGTCCGAGGATCTGGACTGGTGCCACAGGGCCACGGCGGCGGGCACGCCGCTGGTCTATGACGACGGTCTGCGCGTGGCACATCCGTCGCGATCAGACTGGCCGGCGCTGGCGCGCAAATGGCGCAGGCTGACCGACGAGGCGTGGGGGCTGCAGGAGCGCGGCCCGCGCGCCCGGATGTTTTGGGCGCTGCGCGCGCTGGCGATGCCGCTGTCGGCGCTGGCGCATCTACCCAAGGTGGTTCGATCGCGGCAGCTGCACACGCCAAGCGAAAGAAACCGCGCTGCCGCGACCCTTTTCAAATTGCGAATCACGCGGGGGGCCTGGATGGTCGGCCAGGCGTGCCGGTCCGCCCGGAATTCCGAAACGCGGCGCTGAAGAGACGCAGAATCGCCACAGGCCCGGTGAGCCGCACGGTTTTGACACAAATCGGGCCAAAACCCTTAACGCGACGTGGTAATTGAACGACGAAATTTGAAAATTCTGTACGTGACGTTAACAAACGATATCTTGGGAAAGATAAATCCGTGCTATGCACTGCCAACAGCTGGCGCAGATTGCGTACGCCAGACGACTTATTGAAAGGTCAAGCCTTATGAAAACAAGTTTTATAGCGATTGCGGCAGCAATGGCGATTTCCGGTGGTAGCGCTCAGGCTCTCACCACCATCAACAGCGCCGTTTCAGCTGCATCGTCGACATCCACGATCAACACGAATGGTATCGCAACCAACATCGATTTCACATGGAGCGCGGCGCCGACATCCGCGTATGTGACGTTCGAGGTGGACGCCACATCGTATCTTTACATGGATGAATACAGCGGCATGTCAGCGTCGCCCGAATACAGCGCGTTCATGCTGTATCGCGGCGCCACCAACCTGACGCAGGATTACACTCTTTGCGCCCACTCCACCGTGCTTGCAGACATTCGCGGCAGGTGTAACCTGGTGACCAACTACGGGGCCTCCGGCGCAATCACCAACTACGATCTGACCAGCACCACCACGGCCTTTGCGGTTCTGAATCCCGGTGTCGAGTATCTGGTTGGCGTCGTCGAAGGCGGAACACCGGCGGACGGCCTGCTGTCCTTCCAGATCTCCGAAGGTGCTTATGTTCCGGCAGCTGCAGCTGTACCGCTGCCCGCCGGTGGCATGCTGCTGCTTGGGGCGCTTGGTGGCATCGCCGCGCTACGCCGTCGTCGCAAGGCCGCCTGAGCCGGCCAACGCAAATCGCGCAACGAGATCTGAAAAGGGGCCGCAGGGCCCCTTTTTGCTTGCCTCGCGCTATTCGGCGAGCGCCACCCCGCAGGGGCCAGCGCCGCGCCTCAGGAATAATAGCTATAACCGTGCTTTTCCTCGGGAAAATTGCACTTGTTCAGAACGACCCCCAGAACATTGGCATGTGCCGCGATCTCGCGTTCGGACGCATCTATTTCCTTGATGGTCGTGTGTTCCGCAGCTGCAACCAGAATGACGCAATCAACATGCTGCAGGAATCCGATGGTGTCGTCTCCGACCTGTAGCGGAGGCGTGTCGAACAGCATCAGCGTCGGGGCATAGATCTGTTCGATCCGGTCCAGCGCCGCCCCGCACCGAGGCGATTGCAGCAGGTCCGACGAATTGTGGCGCGGCCCGTCGCTGGTCGAGATCGCAAAGCGGTCATTCAGCAGGCAGGCGTTGGCCGCCAGATCCGCGTCGCCATGCAGCACCTTGCTGACATCCTGCGGCTGCTTCAGCCCGATCTTTGTCGCCAGGCTGGGGCGGCGCAGATCCGCTTCGATCAGGATGGCCGAGACGGCCTCACGCCGGGTCATGCTGAACCCAAGGTTCAGCGCCATGGTGCTTTTGCCGCAGCCGGCGGTCGGCGAGGTGATCCCCAGCCGCTTCCAGCCATTGGTCCGCATCAGTTTCAGCACCCGCGTGCGTAGCACGTCGAAGGCGGCGAAATCATCCTTGTTGGTTTCGCTCGCCCCGCCGACAAGCCGCATCCGGCCCATCAGCGCGCGATCCGGTGCGTGCCGGGGCAGCGCCTCCCACGACGAGGGCGTATCGACCGGGTCGGGCCGGCGCGAAACACCGGAGGCCGAGGTGTTGCGCGATGCACGCGCCTTGGCAATCGCGGCCTGGATACGTTCCATGCGGGTTCCTTCAGGATTGCAGTGCGCCAAGCGCGTTGCGGGCACGGGCGACGACCATCTCGAATGCCCGACCCAGCGGCATGACCTGGCTGTCGACCAGCCACAAGCCACCGCCCAGCAGCAGAACCGCCACGGTGACCGACACCGCAAGCACCCGGCGGCGCCTGCGCAGCTGATGGTAGGTATAGATGTAGGGCACCGTGGCCAGCGCCTCGATGCCCAGCTTGGCGGTGATCTCGGACGGGCGGCGCACGGTGCCGTTCAACAGCTCGATCAGGGCGATCAGCGCCATGCCCAGAACAAGCCCGCCGGCCACTCCTCCCGCCGCCAGAACCGGACGGTTCGGGCTGACCGGGTTGCGCGGGGCGATGGCCTGCTCGACGATGCTGATGCGCTGGCCCTTGGACAGCGCCTCGATCATGTCGCCGGTTTCAGCGCGGGCCTGGTTCGCCACCGCCTGATTGTACTGCGCCTGCAGGTTGGCATAATCGCGCTGCATCGCGTCCAGCGTGACGGAATTTCCAGGCGTGCGGCCGATGGTGTCGGCCAGGTCGTCCATCCGGATCTCGAGCTCTTCGCGGCGGCGCTTGATCTCGGCGATCTGGCTTTCGATGTCCGCAAGCTGAATTTCAAACGGGCTGGGCGGGGCGGCGCCTGCGGGGGCGTTCTCGCCCAGACGGTCGGCCGCCGCCTGCTGTTCGGCCACCGTCTGTTCCAGCGCCCTGATGCGCGCCTGCATCAGTTCCAGCCGTGGGTTTGTCTCGGCCAGGACCACCCGCGCATTTGCATATTCCCGCCGCAGCTGCGCGAGCTGCTGCATTTCGGCGGTGGCCGCGCTGCCGATGTCGGCGTCGGGCACGCTGCCGGTGTTCTCGAACAGATCGACAAGGCGCGCGCGGCGATCCTTGAGGCTTTGTTCATCGCGGCTGAGCTGCGTCAGCCGTTCCTGCAACGACGCCTGCTGGGTGCGGCGGAAATCCAGACTGTCAGGCAGAGCATCAAGGTTCTGTTCCTGGAACGACAGCATCCGCGCCGACAGCCGCGAGATTTCCTGCCCCAGTCGGTCGACTTCCTGGGTAAAGAATTCCAGCGTCTGGCCGGACACGGTGGTGCGCATCCGCACGTTTTCGCTAAGGATCAGCGTGACGATCTCGTTGGTGACCCGCGCCGCCCGCTGGGCATCGGAATCGCGAAAGCTGACATTGACCAGCATGGCATTGCGCCCGCCGCCGCTCAGCCCGATCGCGATCCGGTCGCGCAGGTCCGCGACCTTGTCGGATGCGGGCATCTGCGCATCCTCGCCGGTGTAGATGGCCATCCGGTTGGCAAGCTCCAGCAGCACCTCGCGGGTCAGGATGCGCTGTTCGATGATCGAGATCTGTTCGCCCGCGTTGGTGCGCACCGTCGAGGCCGCCAGCTCGTCGGGGATCTGCTCGGCCTCGACGATCATCCGGGCGCTGGATTCGTAAACCGGCGGCAGCGTCACCGCGAAATACAGCCCAGCCGTGGCCCCCGCGATGACAACCAGAATGAGCCAGGGCAGATGTCGCAGAAAGCTGCGCCAGTAGAAGTTCAGGTCCATGCGCGTCAGTCCACTCTTTTATCACTGGTCAGCCGCATCACGTCGGCGCCGGGGTCGGCCAGTCGCGGGGCGGGCGGGTGGTCGCCGCCAAAGAACGCGTCGTCGTCCAGAATCGCCTGCACACTGCCCCGGGCGACCGTGGCCGCGTCTGCTGCAAAGGCGTACATCAGCGCCATCTCGGACAGCTGGTTGACCAGCCGCGGCACGCCGCGCGACACCTCGGCGATCAGCGCGATCGCCGCATCGTCGAATAGCATGGCCCCGCCCCCCGCCGTTTCCGACCGGTGCCCGATATAGGCCCGCACCTCGCCAGGGGACATCGCGCCGAGATGGGCCGCGGCCGCCACCCTCTGGGCGAACTGGGTCATATCGGGGCGGCGCACCATGTCGCGCAGTTCGGGCTGCCCCGCCAGGATCAGCTGCAACAGCTCGTCCGGCCCCGAATTGATGTTGGTCAGCATCCGCAGCTCTTCGAGCGCCTCGCGGCCAAGGTTCTGCGCTTCGTCGAAGATCAGCAGCACCCGGCGCCCGGCGGCGTATTCCTCGATCAGAAAGGTTTGCAGCCGGTCGAACTGGGTGACGTAGCCTTCGCTCGCGCCGAGCGCCAGCCCGAGCGCCTGCAGCACCCATTGCAGCAGCTCGCCGCGGCTGCCATGGGCATTGGTCACAAGGCCGATGGTCAGCTCGGGACCCGAGGTTTCGATCAGATGGCGCAGCAGGGTGGTCTTGCCCGCGCCCACGTCGCCCGTGATCAGCGTCACCGGCGCGCAGGTGATCACCCCGTATTCCAGCATCGTCCAGGCGCGGGTGTGCGCCGGGGACCAGTAGATGCAGCCCGGATCAGGCGCCAACGAGAAAGGCCGGGTTTTCAGGCCGAAATGCTGAAGATAATGCTGCAAATCGCTCATCACGTCACCTGAAGTTCGAAGGCACCATGATCAGCCCGGCCGCGAGGGGTTGCGGGGGGCGCGATGCCTCGCGGGGTTCTTCTTAGCGGGTGGCCCGCACCGAAGCAACGAGACACCGGCTCTGGCCCCCTGCCAGCGCCATCTTTGCCCCTTGCCGCCCCCACGCCCCCGTTCGTTGCGCATTTTCCATTCGTCGCGAAATCGTCACGCTACAATGCCCTGTGGTGCAGGCATCATCCGCAGGACCCCCATGGAAAATGGCGGACGCCGACCTGCGGCGCGCGCCCCGCCCCGGTTTGGGTCGACACACCCGCAACAACTCCTGTAAAGCACATTGTGGACGGAAGAAGACACCGCCCTGCCATTTTCAGCCAATCAGCTCGCGGCCAGTCCTGCGGCGCACTTATTTCAAGATTGTACATGACCAGAATATTTCGCCTGATCTCAGCCCTTGGCTTGTCCATTTTCCTGCTTTCCGGATGCCAGAACGAAGAGGAAAAGGCCGAAGGGTTTTACCAATCCGCCCTGACCTATCTTGGACAGCAGGATGTCGACCGCGCGCTGATCGAACTGCGCAACGTCTTCAACCACGACGGCTATCACAAGGACGCCCGCGCGCTTTATGCCCGGCTGCAACTGGACCGGGGCAATACCACCGAGGCCTATGGCCAGTATCTGCGTCTGATCGAACAATACCCCGACATCGCCGAAGCACGCGAGGCGCTGGCCACCATGGCACTGGAACGGCGCAACTGGGACGAAGCCACGCGCCACGGCGAGGCCGCCATCGCGCTTGACCCCACCCACATCGGCACCCGCGCCATCGCCGCCGCTCTGAACTATCGCACCGCCGCGCTGGCCCGCGACACCAAGGCCCAAGCCGACGCCGTGACCGACGCCCGCGCCGTTCTGGACGAAGATCCCTCGCAGCAGGCCGCGCGCCGGGTGGTGATCGACTCGCTACTGGTGGCCGAAAACGCCGAAGCGGCGCTTACCGAGGTTGACAAGGTTCTGGAATATTCTTCGAATTCCGGCGAATTCAACATGTTGCGCGGCCAACTTCTTGCGCGTCTGAACCGCACGGACGAGCTGGGCGATCAGTTGCGCAGGCTGTACGGGCTGTTCCCCGAAAATGAATCGATCCGCAACGACCTGATCCGCTGGTACCTCAGCGTGCAGGATTACAAGGGCGCCGAAAGCTTTCTGCGTTCGGAAGCGGGCGCGCCGGATACGGACGCCACCGGCAACCTGACCGTGGTCGACCTGCTGCGCCGCACCCAGGACCCCGAGGCCGCGGGCGCCGAGTTGGACAGGCTGATCGAGGCCGCGGGCGACAGCGCCCCGGCAGAGCTGTATCGCGCCATCCGCGCCTCGGTCGCGTTCGACAATGGCGACCGCGACACCGCCATCGCCGACATCCGCGCGGTGCTGGACAGCGCCGACGCCAGCGACCAGACCCGCCGCATCCGCATTATGCTGGCGCGGATGCTGGCTGTCACCGACAACCCCGTCGGTGCGCGCGAGCAGGTCGAACAGGTGCTCGCCGAAGATCCCGGCCAGGTCGATGCGCTCAAGATGCGCGCTGCGTGGCTGGTTGCAGTCGATCGCCCCGGCGACGCGGTGATCGACCTGCGCACGGCGCTGGACCAGGCGCCGCGCGACAGTGCGATCCTGCTGCTGATGGCCGATGCCTACCTGCGCGACGGGTCCGAAGCGCTGGCGCAGGAACGGCTGTCGATGGCGGTGCAGGTGTCGGAAAACGGCGCGGCGGAATCGGCGACCTACGCGCGGTTCCTGATCCCGCGCAACCGGCTGCAACAGGCGGAAACCGTGCTGACCAGCGCCCGCCAGCGCGCGCCGCAGAACATCGAAATCCTCGGCCTGCTGGGCGAGATCTATCTGCGCCAGCAGAAATGGCCGCAGGCGCAGGGCGTGATCGACGTGCTGCGCGACATCGACGATCCGCAGGCCGCCAACCTGGCCCGCGTCTATCAAAGTGGCATCCTGCTGGGGCAGAACCGCATCGACGAGGGGCTCGACTATCTGCGCGCGCAGATCGCTGCCGACGACGGCAGCGATCTTGGCGCGGTGATCCAGCTGGTGCGCACCCAGATCATGACCGGGCGCGTCGACGAGGCCCGCAGCTTCGCCGATGCCGAGCTGGTCAAGCGCCCCGACAGCATCCCGCTGCAGCTGCTGAACGCCAACATCCTGGCCCTGCAGGGCGATCTGGCCCAGGCCGAGACCATCTATCGCGACCTGCTGTCGCGCCAGCCCGACATCGAACCGGCGATCCTGCAATTGCAGGCACTGCTGCGTGCCACCGACCGCACCGCCGAGGCCGAAACGCTGGTCGAAGCGGGCATCAAGGTTCTGCCCCGCTCGCGGCGCCTGCGGTTTCTTGAAGCGTACCGTTTTGAGAAGAAAGAGGAATTTGAAAAGGCGATCACCCTGTACGAAGAGCTGTACGAGGAACAAAGCTCGGACGTGGTGGTGGCCAACAACCTTGCCTCGATGCTGTCGAATTACCGCGACACCCCCGAGGATCTGGACCGCGCCTATGCCATCGCGCGCCGGCTGACCGGAACCGACGTGCCGGCGTTTCGCGACACGCTTGGCTGGATCCTGTTTCTGCGCGGTGATACCGAAGGTGCCTTGGAACAGCTGCAACCCGCTGCCAATGCCCTGCCCGAAGAGACCAGCGTCATCGCCCATCTGGGGGTCGCGCTGGCCGCCGCCGGGCGCAACGAAGAGGCGCGCGATGCCTTGCAGCGCGCGCTGGACATGGCGCCAGACACCGATGCCGCGTGGAAGACCCGCGCCGCCGAGGCGCTGGGGCAGATGTAATCCCTGCCCCGCCCTGTTGCAGCACGACCACGGGGCGGGAGCTGTCGTATTGGCCACATCGGCAGAACACTCTTTGTGCTTTATGGTCCGCGCTCGATCCATCCGAACAAGAGAGTTTCCCAGATGCCGATTGTCCGCGCCCTGATCGTATCAAGCCTGCTTGCGGCGCTGGCGGTCGCCCCCGCTGCGGCACAGCAGGGCAATTACGCCATCCGCCCCGGCGACACGCTGCGCCTCGAGGTGCTTGAAGACGAAAGCCTGAACCGCAACCTGTTGGTGCTGCCGGACGGGCGCGTGTCGGTGCCGATGGCCGGGTCCATCCCCGCCGCCGGGCGCACCGTCAGCCAGGTCCAGCGCAACATCGCCGCCGCGCTGGCCGACAGCTTTGCCCTGGCGCCCACCGTCTATGTGGGCATCAACGCGCTGGCCGAGATCCCCGAACAGGTGGTCGAGCCGATGATGGTCTATGTGCTGGGTGAGGCGGCAAACCCCGGTCTGGTCGAGATCCGGCCCGAGACAACCGTTCTGCAACTGTTCGCGCAGGTCGGCGGATTCACCAACTTTGCCGCGCTCAAGCGCATCCAGCTGCGCCGCACCGATCCCCGCACCGGGACCGAAACCATCTACAGGCTGAACTACAAGGACATCCAGGCCGGGCGCAGCCCCAACGGCCTGGTGCGCCTGGTCGACGGCGACGTGATCATGGTGCCCCAACGCCGCCTGTTCGAATAAGCCACCGGCATGAAACGCCCCTTTCCCCGGCGCACCGCCACCGCGCTTGCCGCCCTGTCGCTGGCCTGCGCCCTGCCGCTGGCCGCGCAGGAAGCGGGCGGCGTGTTGATGCAGTTCACCCTGTCGCAGCGCCTGCAAACCCTGACCAACCCCGACCTGGTGCCGGGCGAGGAAGACGAAAGCAGCTTCAGCAGCAACACCAACCTCGGATTCAGCCTGTCCAGCGTGACCCGCACCGACAAGCTGACCCTGACGCTGGGCGGCAGCCTGCGCCATGTCGATGCCCCGAACGCCGACGATGACGTGGCGTTCGGGTTTCAATCGCCCTCGGCCGGCCTGAGCTATGCCCGTATCGTCGGGACCAACCGGCTGAGCGCGGGGATCAATCTTGCGGTGTCGGATATCTCGTACCTGCGCTCGGTGACGGTTGCCGACACCGACAGCACCGACCCGGACGGCGGCATCCCCGATGACACCGTCATTGACATCGACGACGAATACAGCACCGGTACAAGGCGCGAGCTTGGCGCCAATGCCGAAATCGGCTTTGGCGTGGGCGGGCCGGTCGAGCTGGGGCTTTCGCTCAACGCCCGTAGCATCCGCTATTCCGACGCCGGCCCCAGCTATGACGACAGCGACGGCTACGGCCTGCGCGGCAGCTGGGCGCTGGCGCTGCCCCCCGGCGTCATGCTGTCGGGGGGGCTGGGCTACAGCCAGTTCAAGGAAGACGGCAGCAGCACGCGCGACACCTGGTCGCTGTCGAACACGCTGGCCCTGCAACAGGCGCGCGGCACGCTGAGCGGCACGCTGGGGCTGAGCCGGATCGAGGAAGGCACCCGCAGCACCATCGACGTGGGCTGGTCGCAGGCCCTGCCCGACGGGGCGCTGGGGGTCAATCTTGGCGTCACCCGCGCCGCCAGCGGCGACGCCGGCCTGACCGGGGGGCTGTCATGGTCGCAGGATCTGCCGAACGGGCGGGTCAAGGCCGCGCTGCGCCATGGGTTCGGCGCCAACAGCGACGACCAGGAAACCCGGTTCACCAATGCCTCGGCCTCGCTGTCGCACCAGCTGACACCGCTGACGGCGATGACCCTTGGCGTCAGCTATGTGCGCAACGAGGTCTCGGACAGCGACAGCACGACCCGTCAGGGAGCCCTGAACGCCGGGGTCAGCCACGATCTGGGCCAGGACTGGGGCCTTGGCGCCGGGTACCGCCACACCGTGCGCCGCGAAGACGGCCCGGACTGGGCGGCATCCGACAGCCTCTATCTCAGCCTCGGGCGGACGTTTTCGGTGCGGTACTGACAGGGGCGCACACCCTGCAAGACCGTGATCCAGGATGCGGCGCACAGGACGTTTCGCCCCTCGCGCCACGGGGCGCAAGCCGCTAAACTGCCGTTCGATCGAGGCCTGTACCGGGCACCCCATTCCGACGCCATCCCGTTTCCGAGACGCCAGAGGTTTTGCCCGTGTCCAGCTTTGCCACCTCCTTCCGGCTGCTGCCTGCCCAAGGCATCAACCCCGCCGGACTTGCCGCCTTTGCCGTGCTCGTCATCGCCGCGCTTCCGGTTTTCTGGCTTGGGTTTCAATCGCTCGCCTCTGCATGGTCGACGCCGGAATACAGCCACGGGCCGCTGATCCCGCTGATCTCGCTTTATCTGTTCCTGCGCGAATTGCGCCAAGCACCGCCGTGCGACCCAGCGGCCCCGACAACGCGCTGGCCCGGCCTTGTGGTGATCGGGCTGGGGCTGGTGATCGGCATTCTGGGCAACCTGGTGCGCATTCCCGACGTGGTGACCTATGGGTTCATCGTCTGGGTGGGCGGCGTGGTGCTGACGGTGATGGGCTGGCAGCGCGGCAGACTGCACCAGCTGCCGGTGCTGCACCTGGTGTTCATGCTGCCGCTGCCGCAGTTCCTGTACTGGCACATGACCATCGCACTGCAGCTGGTCAGTTCGGAACTGGGCGTGTGGTTCATACGACTGGCGCAGATCCCGGTGTTCCTCGAGGGCAACGTGATCGACCTTGGAGTCTATAAACTGCAGGTGGCCGAGGCCTGTTCCGGGCTGCGCTACCTGTTCCCGATCCTGAGCTTTTCCTACCTCACAGCGATCCTGTATCGCGGGCCGTTCTGGCACAAGGCGCTGCTGTTCCTGACGGCGGCACCGCTGACGGTGTTCATGAACGCCTTTCGCATCGGGGTCATCGGCATCCTGGTCAACCATTTCGGCATCGAACAGGCCGAAGGGTTCCTGCACACCTTCGAAGGCTGGGTGATCTTTGGCGCCTGCGTGGCGCTGCTGTTCGGACTGGCGGTGATCCTGCAACACACCACCCGCAACCCCAAGACGCTGGCCGACACCATCGACCTGGATTTCGACGGCCTTGGCGGACAGGCGGCCCGCGTTCTGCGCATTCCGCTGAGCGCGGGACTCGTGGCCGCGGCACTGCTGTCGGCGGCCATCGCGAGCGGCTGGATGCTGGCCCCCACCCCCGAACGTGAACGCATCGTGCGGGAAAACTTTACCCATTTCCCGCGCGAGATCGGACAATGGCAGGGGCTGTTCTCGTCGCTCGACCAGGCCACGCGAGATGTGCTCAAGGCGTCCGATTACATCAACGTCACCTATTCGGCCCCTGACGCGGCGCAGCCGGTGAATTTCTTCGCCGCCTTCTACCTGACCCAGACCGAAGGCGCGGGCATTCATTCCCCCGAAGTCTGCCTGCCGGTCGGCGGCTGGGAGATGTTCTCGCTCGACACGGTGCCGATGAGCATGCCGGGCACCGCCTATGGCGATTTCATGGTGAACCGCGCGGTGATCCAGAAGGGCATGACCAAGCAGATGGTCTATTACTGGTTTGAACAGCGCGGCAAGCGCATGACCAACGATTACGCGGTCAAGGCCAGCGTGGTCTGGGACGGGCTGACGCGCGGCCGCGCCGATGGCGCGCTGGTGCGGTTCATCACGCCGATGGGCCGGGGCGAAAGCGAGGCCGAAGCCGGGGCCCGGCTGCAAGGGTTCATGGCCGAGCTGCTGCCCACCCTGCCCCGCTACATCCCCGAATGACATGACATGCCGCCTCCCGAAACGGGCCCGGCCCGCATGAGCGCGGCGCGGTGGGTCTGGGTCGGCCCTGCCGTCGTTTTCGTGCTGATCGAGGCGCTGCTGTCAGGGGCGGATACCGGGCTGTGGGGCAGCCCGCTGTGGCGCCCGCTGGCCTATCAATACGGCGGGTTCTGGGCCGGGCTGCTGCACGGCTGGCAGGCCAACTATCCCGCGCAACCGCTGGCGATGTTCGCGACCTACCCGTTCCTGCACGCGGGCTGGCAGCACCTTCTGGGCAACCTGGTGGTCTTCGGCTGGCTGGGCGAACAGATCGGGCGCAGCTTTGGCGCGGCGCGGCTGGCGGCGCTACTGGCGATCTCGGCGCTTGGCGGTGGCGCGTGTTTTGGTCTGCTGACGACAAGCCCGCGCCCGATGGTGGGCGCCTCTGGCGCGATCATGGGGTTGGTCGCAGCCTGGATCGCTGGCGAAGCCCATGAGATGGCGCGCAACGGCCAGCCCCGCGCCCGAATCCTGCGCATGTGCGCCCTGCGCAGCGCGGCCGTGCTGGCGCTGAACCTTGCCGGCACCTGGATCGAGGCGGGAGGGCTGGCCTGGGAAACCCATCTGGGCGGCTTTGTTGCCGCCGCGCTGGCGCTGGTTACAACACTACGGCCCCTACGCCAGAAATAGCGGCCTCGTCAGTGTCCAGTGCCTAGCGCCCTGTACAGCGATAAACCACCACCACCGTCCCCGCCAGCAACGCCAGATCCTGGCGCAGCGACAACCGCCGATCATACAATGTGTCGAAACTGGCGCGGGCGGCAAACCCGGTCTGATTGCGTGCCGCAACCTGCCACAGCCCGGTGACCCCGGGGCGCAGTCCGTAATAGGCCCGCCCCGGATACAGCCCGCGCTGGCTATCCATCATCGGCCGCGGCCCGACCAGGCTCATGTCGCCACACAGCACGTTCCACAGCTGCGGCAGCTCATCCAGGGAAGTCTTGCGGATCACCCGCCCCACGGCGGTGATCCGCGGGTCATGGCTCAGTTTCTGATTGCGCTGCCATTCCACACGCGCTCCGGGATCTGCGGCCAGATGTTCCGACAGCAGCCTGTCGGCTTCGCGCACCATCGACCGCAGTTTCCACATACGGTAGAGTCGCCCGCCGCGCCCCACACGCATCTGCGTATAGAACGGCGCGCCCCCATCGCATGCCACCGCAATGACCAGCGGCACCATCAGAACCAGGATCGCGGGGGCGGCAAGCAGCACCAGAACCAGATCAAGCGCCCGCTTTCCGAACCGGCGGTAGATCCCCGCCGGCCTCCGACGCGGCAGCCCCTCGGGCGTGGCCCCAAATCCGGCTGGCTGGGTTTTGTGCAGCCCTGCGGGCTGGCCGCCAGGGGCTCGTCCAGCCTGCGGCGTGTCACATTCCACGACCATACGGATACGCTCCTGTGGTTCGGGCCGTTTTGGCCCTGCAAATGTCAGCTGTCTTGCAACATCGGTTTGTAGAAAATCACCATGACGGCCACCACCGCCGGCCAGGCGGTGCACAGCATGTATCCGGCAGCGATATGAACGCGCGTCGAAATCCCTTTGCTACGCTGCTCGCGGAAGGTCATCACCAGCGCCGCGGCCGTCACCGCCGCATAGGCCACAAGGAAGAAAATCCAGAGTTCCATGCTTTTACTCGCCTGTTTAAACGCGTCGGCTTGAAGATCAGAGCCGGCTATACCCGGGCACTTGTCCCACAACTGTTTCCACTGCAGCGCCAATCCCGAGCTAGCAAGTCGCTCTGTTCAAATTCAAGCCTAATTGAGGGGATTTAATGACACAGCAACCAGGATACATCATTGCTTGCAAATCAAGTGCAGCCCTGGGGTGAATTGTCAAAAGACAGGCAGTTCATGACCAGACCGACCCCCTTGGCCAAGCCCCTCAGGGCGCGGAGGCACGCGCCTTGGGCGGCTTGATCCTGGCAGCATCGCTCTGATCCGGATGCAACTTGCCGAATACCCGGTCATAAGCTGCCAGAAGATGAGGGGCCGAGGCGCTCCACGATAGCGTTTCAAGCACGCGCGCCCGGCCGACCCGCCCCAGTCTGCTGCGAAGTTCGGGATCTTCGATCAGCCGAGCCAGACATCGGGCAAAATCACCCGGATCATTGGCGCTGGCGTACAACGCGGCGTCACCGGCGCTGGCGCGCCCTTCGGTCAGGTCAAACTGCACCAGAGGCTTTTCCAGGGTCATGTATTCCATGACCTTGTTCATCGTCGATATGTCATTCATCGCGTTCTTGGGGTCGGGGGCCACACCGATGTCGATCTCGTTCAAAATCGTCAGCAGCTCGTCGCCATAGCGCGCCCCGGTAAAGGTGACCCGATCGTCCAGCCCGCGTGCCGCCACATCCTCCTTGACCGCTTGCAGATGCGGGCCAAAGCCGACCACCACGAGATGCACATCGACATGGCCCAGCTGGCGGCCCAGCAGATCGAACGCCTCGATCAGAAGGTCCATGCCTTCCTGTTGCCCGATCACGCCGACATACCCAAGCACCGTCTTGGCGCCCTTGCGGATCGACGCATCCCCCGGCCCGGGCCGGAACTTGTCGATACGCGGGGCGGAGCGCACGGTAAAGACGTCTTCGGGGGACATCCGGCCGCGGTTTATGGCAATGCGGCGAAAGCTCTCGTTGGTCGAAATCGACACGTCGGCTACCGCAAAGGTCAGCCGTTCAAACAGCAGCATCAACCGCCACAACAGACCGCGCCGGCCGAACTTGGCCTCGAACAGTTCGGGGCAGACATCGTGATGGTCGAACAGATACCGCACCCCGCCCAATCGGTAACGCAGCGCCAGCAAAAAGATCAGGTCGGGCGGGTTGCAGCCATGGATCACCTCGAACCCGCGCTCGCGCCTGACAATGCGCGCCAGGCAGAACCAATGCTGGATGGCGTGCAGGTATTCACGGGCATAGGCGACGACGCCCGAATGCGCTTCGGGCGGAGCGGGATGGCGGTAGATGTGCACCCCTTCGATGACTTCGCGAGGAGCATCCCAGCCCCGCCCCATAGGGCAGATCACCGACACCTCGTAGCCCGCCTGGACAAGCGTGGTCGCTTCCAGCCAGACGCGGCGATCCAGCGGTACAGGCAAATTTTCGACGACAATCAGAACGGAACGGGATATGGAAACAGGCATCAGCACACGAAAGACTGTTGTGGCATCTGCCCCATCAGGACGGATATTTGAAATGTACTCCGTCGCATCGGCGTACGGCAGGGCGGCAGGGCGGCTTCGTTACTCGAAAAGGTACTGGCCCTTAGATTGCCGTGCTGCGTCTTTGTCGCAAGGGTCATGACTGCCTCATAATTTGAATTTTCAGAAGCTGGCTCGCCCCCTTGCCCCGGTGACCCGAGATCCCAAAATATACGGCCAAACCTTATCCCGAGCACGACACATCAACAAGGATGTTGTAGGCAGAACGCAACAATCAGCATGACCAGAAAACGGTCAGGAAATGCAACCTGCCTGGTGCCTCTCGCGACAAGCAAACGCTGCCAGTACGGCGCTCCAATCGTTCGAGGACACCACGGGCAGAAAGGTCGTCATTTTTGGAAGGGGCGCGAATTTGGAAGGGGCACGGAATATTTGGCCCCGGGGCTAAGAACAGCTCGCCAGTATCGTCCATGACCGCCGGCGATGGGAGAAGCCCGTTATTATCAGGGCTGTCGCGACCGGGTTCGGTTGCCTGCAAGACATGCCGGTAATCATATGCGGCAACTCTCGCATCATTCCTGATCCGGCTCGAGATTTCGTTCAAGAAGTTCAGGTATTCTTCCACCTGGCTGAAATACCGCCGGAACCCGGTTCGAACCTGGCTCCCCATGATGTTCAGTGATCCCGTGCGCTGTGCTCGAACCATCCCACGAAGATAAGCGCCTGCGGACAGGATGGTGATCTCCGGGTCAGCAACCTTGGCATCAGTGATCAGTACACAAAGCATTGCAGCATCCTCGTTCAGAAGCTTGACAGCCTCTTCCCAAGCTGACGGATGGATACCTAACTCGGGCAGGCGCTTGTGCGCCGCGATCACGAAGGAATGTAAATCCAGCCTGCCTCGCCTCTGCCGTTCGATATCCAGCCACATCTTCATCTCTTCGGAACACAGACCATACAGACGATCACTGCCCAGGTTCTGGATGAATTTGGACTTGTGCGCTTCGCTGGCAGCCCCATTCTTTTTTCTAAGCAATGGGCGCGGCCGTCAGGCTGCGGCCTGTCTTGAATGGAGTGGGTGGGCTTGACCCCGCTCCGGATATCGGCAGAGACTTTACAGATTATTTTGTTAGAATCTTGAGTCGTATCTTGTATCTGAGAGCGCCCATTTTCGAGCGGTCGATCATGCGCTTCATGCAGCAATGCAGATGCAGGTACAGAAATCGTCAGGCCTTCGGCTTCCGCCTCGTGATGTTGGGGCTGTTCCAGAGACATCCGATGAAGCGCCTGCCCTGGCGGTCACTCCGCAAACGTCTGATGGATGCGCTCGCTCTCGGAGGTAAGGCCCTCCCGATCGATCAGCTCACACAAGACACCTTTCAGGTGTCGCTTGTGCGCGTTGTGCAGACCGCGCAGACGGGCATGGGCCTTTCGATCTGCCTCGATCTCGGCCCGCAGAGATAGAAACTCGTCTACGCGGGCAATCGCCACCCCGAAGAAGACGCCACAATCGGAAAATCCGGACCGCGCCCCATTCGCCATGGTTCGCTTCTCGATAAGCCCGGCACGGACGGGACGGTCGATGCCTCTACGATCCATCGCCGGGTTCGCAAGTTCGGCCCCGGGATCCGCAAACGGGCTTATGGCGCGCACCGCTCGTGGCGCGGGC
>NZ_QLMG01000048.1 GCF_003259905.1 Salipiger aestuarii
ACCGACAACGGCATCCAGTTCACAAACCGCAAACAGGATCGCTATGCGATGGAGCACATCTTCGACCGGGTCTGCTCGGAGCACGGGATCGAGCATCGCCTGGCAAAGGTGAACCATCCCTGGACCAATGGCCAGGTCGAGCGCATGAACCGCACGCTCAAGGAAGCGACCGTCAAGCGCGACCATTATGAGGCACACGCTCAACTCGAAACCCACCTCGGCGACTTCATCGCAGCCTACAATTATGCGCGTCGCCTCAAGACGCGGCAGGGCCTAACGCCATTCGAGTTCATCTGCAAAATCTGGACAAGAGAGCCAGAAAGATTCACTGTCGATCCAACCCATAACACGCTGGGACTAAACACCTAGCGCCCGAGCGCGGCTTTCATATCAGGCTCGGGGAAACAGGTGGCGCGTCGGCCGGTGCTTTCCTGCCAGCGCCCGATGGACCGGCGGGTCTTGAAGCCCGGCAAACCGTCGGCACCGCCCACGTCATGGCCCATGGCGATCAGCGCGCGCTGCATGGTGGCGATGTCGGATCGGTACATCTTGCCGGTATCGCGCCACCGCCCGATCAAATCGCCCATCCCGTACTGGATGCGGTCGCCCACATGGCCGACGAACAGCGCGTATAGATCGCTCATGTTGTAGTCTTTCAGCACATAGAAATTTGGCGTGACGATAAACGCGGGCCCGTTGGTTCCGGCTGGCATCAAAAGCGCTGCCTCGCCCTGTAACTCGCTGGCGGGAAAGGGTTTCGCGCCGATGCGCTGAATGCCCATATCGACCCAGTCGGCCACCGGGCGCCCCTGGTCCGGCCCCTCCAGCGTGCAGGAGACCTGCGGCGGGACCATCACCTCGAAGCCCCAGTCGCGCCCTGCCTGCCAGCCATGCGCCGCAAGGTAGGTGCCGATCGACGCGATGGTGTCGGAGTCGGAATTCCAGATGTCAGCGCGCCCGTCGCCATCGCCATCCGCAGCATAGCGCAGAAAGCTGGACGGCATGAACTGGGGTTGGCCCAACGCGCCCGCCCAACTGCTTTTCATGGCGCGGGGCGCCACATGCCCGGCCTGCGCGATTTGCAGCGCGGCGAGCAGTTCACCAGTGAAATAAGGCGCGCGGGTGGACATGAAGCCCTTGGTGCCCAGCACCTGAAACGCATCGTATCTGATCGGCACGCGGCCATAGCCGCTTTCGCGCCCCCAGATCCCAAGGATGATGCGCCCCGGCACCCCGGTCGCCCGTTCCACCCGGCCAAGCACCGCATGATGCGTGCGCGCCATCTGCCGGCCCACAGAGGTCGCGGCATCCATGCTGCCCCGGCTGAAATATTTCGACGGGGCGCCGAATTCCGCCTGTCGCTGCGCTTTGGGCACGACGCGCACCGTGCCCGGCGGCACCAGATCCGGCAAATCCCAGTTCAGCGAAACGCCTTGGAACGCGGTCTGGAAAGTCTGGCGCGACACGCCGTTGGCACGGGCGTGGGGCCAGATGGTCTGTTCCAGCCAGCCGCGAAACTGGCGCTCGACTTTGGGGCGGTTCTGCGCCGTGGCAGGGGCTGCGAACAGGCACAGCAGCAGGGCAAGGCGAAGCATCATCATCATCGGGCGATCAAATCGCGCCCGGCCCCCAAAGGCCACCGTTTCCTTGCGCCACACGCTGATTTTTTGCCTAGGCGTTCCGGTCCATCGCGGCGCGCCAGTGCCTGCGACACAGCGAGACATAGGTTTCGTTGCCCCCGATTTGCACCTGCGCGCCGTCGGCCACGGCCCGGCCTGCCGCGTCCTGCCGAATGACCATGGTGGCCTTGCGCCCGCAATGGCAGATGGTGCGAACCTCGCGCAGCGTGTCCGCCAGCGCCAGAAGCACCGCAGAGCCCGGGAAAAGCTGGCCACGGAAATCGACCCTTAGCCCATAGGCCATCACAGGGATGCGCAGGTCATCGGCGACGCGGGCCAGTTGCCAGACCTGCGCTTCGGTCAGGAACTGTGCCTCGTCGACGAAGATGCAGGCAAGCCCGCGCTGCTGTTGTTCGGCGTCGATGCGGGCAAACAGATCGTCGCTGGGGGTGAACACATCCGCCGGTCGGCCCAGGCCGATTCGGGACCCGATGCGGCCCTCGCCGGCGCGGTCGTCCAGGCGGGCGGTGAGCAGATACACCTCCATCCCGCGCTCGCCGTAGTTATGCGCCGCCTGTAGCAGCAGCGTCGACTTTCCGGCATTCATGGTGGAGTAGTTGAAATAGAGCTTGGCCATGACAGCGCTCAGTGCCGCAGCTCTGGCGTTCGTGCAAGGCGGCAGTTGCGCCATGCGGGGAAAACCGGGGCGGACGAACCGCTGCATCGGGGGAGCATAAGAATGCTCCCGGTGAGCGGGAGCATTCAGGGCTCGAACCATACGAAAAACAACCTGTCCGCGAAGGGTATAATACCTGAAAGCGGGCGTGAGCCCGAAAAACACCAAATCGGTGTGGACGGTGCCTGGCGGCGCATCCTCTGGCTTACTAATCGTACATAATTATAGCACGGAAGCGCCCGCTTCCCGAGAGTGATTTGTGTCGGCTGCCCAGGAGACGACGGGCGATCCAAGAAATAATCCGCCCGAATGCGGCCGGCGACATGCGGCGTTCTCGTCATGCGTGCGGGCTGGTTGGCGCCCGCAACGCTACGCTGCGAATCGCCGTCTCAGGCCAGTCGTCCCCACAGGTCGTATTCCCCCGCCTCGTCCACCTCGACCGTCACGATGTCGCCCGGAGACAGCGATTCGTGTCCTTCATCGATAAACAGATTGCCGTCGATTTCGGGCGCGTCGGCCCTGGTGCGGCAGGTGGCGGCATCGTCTTCGACCAGATCGACGATCACGTCGATGCGTTGGCCGACCCTTGCGGCCAGCTTGGCCTCGGAAATCGCCTGGGCCTTTTCCATGAACCGGTCCCAACGTTCTTGTTTCAGCTCCTGGGGGACGTGATCGGGCAAGGTGTTGGACCGCGCGCCATCGACGTTTTCGTATTGAAAACAGCCGACGCGGTCCAGCTGCGCCTCATCCATCCAGTCGAGAAGGGTCTGAAATTCCGCTTCGGTCTCGCCGGGATAGCCGACGATAAAGGTCGAACGCAGCACGATGTCGGGGCAATCGCGGCGCCAGGCCGCGATTTCATCCAGCGTGCGTGAGGCGGCGGCGGGGCGGGCCATGCGGCGCAGCGTGTCGGGGTGGGCGTGCTGGAACGGAATGTCGAGATAGGGCAGGATGCCCCCGCCAAGCGCCGCGGATTCCGCCATCAGCGGGATCAGTTCGCGCACATGCGGATAAGGATAGACGTAGTGCAGCCGCACCCAGGCGCCGAGGCTGCCAAGGTCGCGCGCCAGCGGCAGGATCGGCGCCTTGTGGTCGCGGCCTTTCCAGTCGGTGCCATAGGCGCTGGTGTCCTGACTGATGACCAGCAGTTCCCTGACGCCGGCCTCGACCAGCTTTTCCGCCTCGCGCATCACCGCGCGGTGCGGCCGCGATGCCAGTTTCCCGCGCATGTCGGGGATAATGCAGAACTTGCAAGTGTGGTTGCAACCTTCTGATATTTTTAGGTAACTGTAGTGTCTCGGAGTCAGGGAAACACCCGATGCGGGCAGTAGATCGACAAAGGGATGCGGGCTGGGCGGCACCGCGTCATGCACCGCATCCAGCACCTGTTCGTACTGGTGCGGGCCGGTCACCGCCAGCACGCGGGGATGCACGCCGGTGATGTAATCGGGTTCGGCCCCCAGACAGCCGGTCACGATCACGCGACCGTTTTCGGACAGCGCCTCGCCGATGGCCTCAAGGCTTTCGGCCTTGGCGGAATCGAGAAAACCGCAGGTGTTCACGATCACCGCATCGGCGCCGGTATAGTCGGACGAAATGCCGTAGCCTTCGGCGCGCAGCCGGGTCAGGATGCGTTCGCTGTCCACCAGCGCCTTGGGACAACCCAGCGAGACCATGCCGATGGTCGGCTGGCCGTCACGTTTCGTTTCGGTGATGCGGGCGCGCGCGAGGTCCGGGCGCAGGTCAGGAGGATTCTGCATGGCGCGCATATAAGCCAGCGCGCGGCTTCGCGAAAGCCCGCGCTTGACCTCGGGCTGTTCCGAACGATTTTAAGCCTGTCTTAAGATTCAACGAACACGCCGCCGGGACTTGCCTGGCCGATGCGATCCGCGCATCGGCCGGTTCAGACCACAGGACGGCCCAGGAAAGATACCCGATGATCGCACTTCCCAGATTTCGTCTTGCCATGGCGGCCCCGCTGTTGGCGGCAGGGCTGGTTTCGGCTTGCGCCTACACGCCGACCGCGACCCTGCCCCTGATGCCGAAGATCAGCCCTGAAACGCGGGCGATGTACGCGGCCACCACCGATGGCGGGTTCGAGGTTGCCGCCGTGGACGACGAATACCTGTCCGAGGAAAAGGCCCGGCAGCTGGTCGATTATTACGCGCCCTACGCGGCGGGCACGATCGTCGTCGATCCGGGGGCAAAGTTCCTGTACCATCTGCAAGGCGACAATCGGGCGATGCGCTACGTCGTTGCCGTCGGCGCCGCAGGGCACGATTTTTCGGGCGAGGCGACGATTCCGTTTCAGCGTGACTGGCCCTACTGGACCCCGACGCAGAATATGGTCAGGCGCGACCCCGAAACCTACGGTCCGGTGCGCAACGGGCTTCCCGGCGGGTTGGAAAACCCGTTGGGCGCGCGGGCGCTGTATCTGTACAAGGGCGGGCGCGACACGCTGTACCGGATTCACGGCACACCGTCGCCCTGGACGGTGGGGCACGCCACATCGTCGGGTTGTATCCGCATGTTCAATCAGGACGTCATCTACCTTGCCGATCAGGTTGCCAAGGGCACCAAGGTGGTCGTGCTGACCAAGGATGAGGCCAACCGCTGGACCTCGCCCGACAACATGGCGGGGGCGCCGATTCCCGACACGGATCTGAACGGCGCGGCGGGATGACGCTGACGCGCAGGGCGCTTCTGGCGGGATCGGGGGCAGCGGGGCTTGGCGCCGCGCTGCCGCTTCATGCGCAGGGGCTGACGGTCGAGGGCGTGCTGCGCGACCCCGACGCCCCGGTGCTGGGCAATCCGCAGGGCGATGTCACGCTGGTCGAATGGTTCGACTATCAGTGCGTGTTTTGCAAGGCGATGTTCCCGGACCTGCTGGCCCTTGTGGCCGAGGACGGGGGCATCCGGCTCGTGCTCAAGGACTGGCCGATCTTTGGCGCGGCCTCGCTGCGCGCCAGCAAGATCGCCCTGGGGGCGCATGGGCTGGGGATGTACCAGCCGGTGATGGCGGCGCTGATGCAAACCGTGGGGCGGCTGACCGACGCGCGGGTGGATCGGGCGGTCTCGGGCGTCGTTCCGGCGGACAAGGCGCTGGCCCGTTACGCGCAAAACCGCACCACCTGGGATGCGCTGCTGGAACGCAACAGCCAGCAGGCCGCCGGGCTGGGCTTCGCTGGCACGCCCGGCATCGCGGTTGAAACCACGATCTACGACGGTGCGCTGGACAAGGCGGCGCTGCGCGATGCGGTGGCGATGGCACGGCGGGGCTGAGCGGGCTTAAGGCTGGGTTAAGGCCGGGCTGGTGACACACGGGACCAGGGGCCGAAAAACGCCCTGTTGCACATCAAAGGAGCCCACATGACCAAGATCCTTTCGCGCAGATCCGCACTATCGCTCGCAGGCGCGGCCGGGGCCGCGCTGCTGCTGCCCGCAGCCGCCCGCGCCCAGGGCGCGCCGGGCACGTTGAGCCGCCGCAATATATCGAGCTTTGCCATGCAGCGCTGGCGCGACCATTTCGACAGGCTGGGCAAGGGCGTCGTGGTGGCCGACACCACGTCGCGGGCGCTGCATTTCTGGGATGCGACGGGCGAGGATTACCGGATCTATCCGACCTCGGTGCCGCTGACGGATGAGCTGACCAAGCGCGGCTATACCACAATCGTGCGCAAGAAGGTGGGGCCAAGCTGGACGCCGACCGCCTCGCAAATGGAGCGCTATCCCGATTGGAAGCCGGTGCCGCCGGGCCCGGACAACCCCTTGGGCACGCACGCGATGTACCTTGGCTGGCCCGCCTATATCATCCACGGCACGCATGACACGCGCAAGATCGGGCGGCGGTCTTCGGATGGCTGTATCGGGCTGTATAACGAGAAAATCGCCGAGTTGTTCGAACTGTGCCCCGTTGGCACGCAGGTTCGCGTGATCTGAGGCCCCTCAAGGGGGCGCCCGGCCGTGCGGGCCGGGCGTCTGCGCCACTATCGTGTTCGACTGGTCCGATATTGGTACGGGCGGTGGGGCTCGAACCCACACTTCCTTTCGGAAATCGGATTTTGAATCCGACGCGTCTACCATTCCGCCACGCCCGCATATGCGTTCTGATCTAGCCAAGGCGGCGGGCTGCGTCCAGCGGGAAAATCCAATCTTCCGCCCGACGACTGCGATCACGCTTTGTGCCGGGCACTGGCAAAGGTGCGCCGCGTGATATAGGTTCACCCCTGAACCATCACACTTCGTGAGGACATTACGTTGCGCGATCTCAAGATTCCGACCCAGCGTCACCCGGAAAAGGCGCACCGAAAGGACAACCCGCAGCCCAAGAAACCCGACTGGATTCGGGTCAAGGCGCCGGTGGGCAAAGGCTATCAGGAAACCCGTCGCATCATGCGCGAGCACAAGCTTGTCACCGTGTGCGAAGAGGCCGGTTGCCCCAATGCGGGCGAATGCTGGAATCAGGGTCACGCCACCATGATGATCATGGGCGACATCTGCACCCGCGGCTGTTCGTTCTGCAACATCGCCACGGGTCGCCCCGAAATGCTGGACGTGTTCGAACCGGGGCGGGTGGCGGATGCGGTGCAAAAGCTGGGGCTGAATCATGTGGTCATCACCAGCGTGGATCGCGACGATCTGGAAGACGGCGGTGCGGTGCATTTCGCGCAGACCATCCGGGCCATCCGTCACCGGTCTCCGGACACCACGATTGAAATCCTGACGCCGGATTTTCTCAAGTGTTCCAATGATGTGCTGAAGGTCGTGGTCGACGCGAAACCCGATGTGTTCAACCATAACCTTGAAACGGTGCCGGGGCTTTACCCGTCGGTCCGTCCGGGGGCGCGCTATTTCCACAGCCTGCGCCTGCTGCAACGGGTCAAGGAACTGGATGCGTCGATCTTTACCAAATCCGGCATCATGGTGGGCCTTGGCGAAGATGCGCAATCGGTGCGTCAGGTGATGGACGACATGCGCGCCGCCGATGTGGATTTCCTGACCATCGGGCAGTATCTGCAGCCCAGCCCCAAGCATCATGCGGTGGATCGGTTCGTCACGCCCGACGAGTTTGCGAGCTATGAAAAATCTGCCTATGGCAAGGGGTTCCTGATGGTATCGGCGACCCCGCTGACGCGGTCCAGCTACCACGCGGGCGATGATTTCGCCCGCCTGCGCCAGGCGCGCGAAAAGACGCTCGCCGGAGCCTGAAGATTCATCTCCGCCGGAAACGAGAGGGGCCGCCGCGTGCGGCCCTTAGACGTTTTCAGGGGCGCCGGTGCGCGCCAGAACCGTGTTCAGAACATGCACCCGGATGGCCGATGCCAGCCCGACCTCGACGCCGCGCGCCTCGTCGATTTCGGCGGCGAGCGCGTTCAGCGCCTTGCCTTCGGCCTTGGCGATCTTGCGGAACTCGTCCCAGAATTCCGCTTCCAGCGACACAGAGGTGCGGTGGCCCCGCAGGCTGAGAGAGTGTTTGACCGGGCGCCGGCTCATGCGTCGGGCTCGTCAGTGACCTTGTGGCCGTCAAGTCCGCGTTCGGCCTGATCGGTTCGGGCGCGGTCCAGCGCCTTGTCCGCCTTGCTGCGCCCGAAGCGGACGGCATTGGCATCGGCCGTCGCGCGTTTTGTGGCACGGGCCTTGTCCTTGCGGAAACGGTTGAGATTTACAGGCGTGGTCATGCCCCACCATAGCGCCTCGCGCAAACGCCCGAAAGATCCGACATCGCGGCGATCACGTCATGGCGAGGATTGGCCCATCGAGCACCGCGGCCCGCGTGCCTAAAAATCCCTGGGGCGGGGCAGGACGGGTGGGACCCGAGGTGATCGCGACCCTATGCCCGCGCCTTTGCTGAAGGGAGAGCAGCTGACCGCCGCAGCCGCGCACGGCCTGAGCGAGCCAACCCCATGGCCCATGCCCAACCGCCTGAGCGCCGCGACCGGGGCGCTGACCCGGCGTTCGGCCACGATCGGGGCGCCGCCGAATCGGCCACCGGTGCGCAGCATTCGCTGTGGTGCGCAAGGTTCGCGCCATTTTGCGATGGACAGGGTGCCGGCCCAGATCGCGGGTGCGGGCGGGGATCGAGATCCCCTGCGGGGTGCCCGGCCCGTCGCGCGCAAGGCGGCGGCAACTCTCGCCCGTGTAGCCGGTTTTGGTGCTGCGTCCGGCATATGGGGCGATCTGGCGGAACACAGGCAGCCGCCCGCCGGGATCGGCGACCATCAGGCGCAACAGCGCGTTCCGGTCCCATTGCCCGACGCGGCCCATTCCCCGGTGGCGGCGCCTGATGCGCGTTACAGACCGGCGCGCAACCCGCCAAAGTCCGCGCGGCCCCGCGTTGCCGGCAGCGCTCCGGCGCGGGGATGCTGCCCCGCGCCGGTCACATCGGTCACTTCGGGCCGATCATGTCCTCGGGACGGACGACGCGGTCAAAGGTTTCCTCGTCGACATAGCCAAGCGCGACGGCTTCTTCGCGCAGGGTGGTGCCGTTCTTGTGGGCGGTCTTGGCCACTTTGGTGGCGGCATCGTAGCCGATGGTCGGGGCCAGCGCCGTCACCAGCATCAGCGATTCCTTCATCAGCTTTTCGATACGCGCCTCGTTGGCCTGAATGCCGGACACCATGTTGTCGGTAAAGGCCGACGCGGAATCGCCCAGAAGCTGCATGGCTTGCAGCACGTTGTAGCTCATCATCGGGTTATAGACGTTCAGCTCGAAATGGCCCTGGCTGCCGGCGAAGCCGATGGCGGCATCGTTGCCCATGACATGGGCGCAGACCATGGTCAGCGCCTCGGCCTGGGTCGGGTTGACCTTGCCCGGCATGATCGAGCTGCCCGGCTCGTTTTCCGGCAGGATCAGTTCGCCCAGACCCGACCGGGGGCCGGAGCCGAGCAGACGGATGTCGTTGGCGATCTTGAACAGCGACGCGGCCACGGTTTTCAGCGCGCCCGAGAACATCACCATGGCGTCATGCGCTGCCAACGCTTCGAACTTGTTGGGCGCGGTGACAAAGGGCAGGCCGGTGATTTCGGCCATATTCGCGGCCACGGCTTCGCCCCAGCCCTTTTTGGTGTTCAGGCCGGTGCCGACGGCGGTGCCGCCCTGCGCCAGTTCATAGATGTCGGGAAGGCAGGCGTTGACGCGCTCGATCCCCTTGCGCACCTGATGCGCGTAGCCCGAAAATTCCTGGCCCAGCGTCAGCGGCGTCGCATCCTGCGTATGGGTGCGGCCGATCTTGATGATGTCCTTGAACTCGGCGCTTTTTGCCTCAAGAGCGGCGGCCAGCTTTTCCAGACCCGGCAGCAGCACATCGCGCGCCTGCATCCCGATGCTGACGTGCATCGCCGTCGGGAAGGTGTCGTTGGACGACTGGCCCATGTTGCAATGATCGTTGGGATGGACGGGGGTTTTCGAGCCCATTTCGCCGCCGAGCATTTCGATGGCGCGGTTGGAAATCACTTCGTTGGCGTTCATGTTCGACTGGGTGCCCGACCCGGTCTGCCACACCACCAGCGGGAAGTTGTCGTCGAACCTGCCCTCGATCACCTCGGTCGCGGCGGCGATGATGGTATCGGCCAGTTGCGCATCCATCGACCCGTTGGCCTTGTTCGCCATGGCGCAGGCTTTCTTGACCACACCAAGCGCGCGGATGATCGGCACGGGTTGCTTTTCCCAGCCGATGGGAAAGTTCATGATCGACCGCTGGGTCTGGGCGCCCCAGTACTTGTCTGCGGGGACTTCAAGCGGTCCGAAGCTGTCGGTTTCGGTGCGGGTCTGGGTCACGATGGCCTCCTGAGATCGCTGCTGCGCAATCTCTTACCCCGCAGGCTGCGAAAGGCAAGGCTGTATACCAAGGGATACCGTTAACATCCCGCCGAAATCGGTTCCCCGGCATGCGCGCGGCAGAGATGGGGTCAGGCCCGCACAAGGGGTCAGGGCTTGCGGAAACTGTCAAGCCGCACGACCTCCGCATCCTGGCGACCGGCGGTGCCGCCGTCTTCGGGGCCGCCTTCGGGGGGGCGGGGGTCGTCTTCGTCTTCGTCGTCCTCGTCGTCATGCGTTTCAAAGCGCAGTCCGAATTCCACGGACGGATCGACGAAGGTTTTGATCGAATCATACGGGACATACAGCCGCTCGGGCGATTCGCCAAAGCTGAGGGTCACCGAAAACCCGTCTTCGGTGACCTCCAGCGCGTCATAGCGATGCTGAAGCACCACCGTCATCTCGCCGGGATAGCGGTCCGAAAGCCAGTCAGCGATTTCCACGTCCGGGTGCTGTGTGTCGAAGGTGATGAAGAAGTGATGCTCGCCCGGCAACCCGTGCGCCGCAATGTCGGTCAGCACGTTATGGATAAGCCCGCGCATCGCGCGATGCATGAGATTTCCGTAGTCGATGCCGACGGCCATGGCGCAGATCCTTGTAGTCTTTCGCTGTACCTTATTCGATTCGACAGCGAGGGAAAGGCCATCGGGCCGAAAAACCGCTCCGCTGTTTCAGCCAAGCCACCAGCCAACGGCGCCCGTGACAGCCAAAGTCAGCGGCACCGAGCGCCGCAGCACGAGCAACAGCAGCGCCGCAAGGGCGGCAAGCCAGAGCGCGTTTATCCGCAGTGAATCCGGCACCGGCAGAGTGGCGACAAAGGGCGCCCGCGCCGGCAGGGTTTCGGCAAAGAACACATGCAGGGCGAACCATAGCGACAGGTTGGCGATCACTCCCAGAACGGCGGCGGTGATCGCCGACAGCGCCGATTGCAGGCGCGGGCGCGTCAGCATCCGGTCCAGGTGCGGCGCAAAGGCAAAGATCCACAGAAAGCACGGCAGGAAGGTCATCCACAGCGTCAGCGCCGAGGCGGCGGCGGCCAGGCGCCACCCCCCGGCCTGTTGTCCGACAAGCTGCCCGGCGAACTGGGTGACAAGGATCAGGGGGCCGGGCGTGGTTTCGGCCAGACCCAGCGCATCGACCATCTGTTCCGGCGTCAGCCAGCCGCGAAGTTGCACCATGTCCTGCGCCATCCAGGCCAGCACCGCATAGGCACCGCCAAAGGACATAACCGCCAGCTTGGCGAAAAACAGCGACAGATCGAACAGCAGCTGCTGGCCTGTCAGCGCCAGCAGCGGCAGGGGCAGCAGCCACGCCCCGGCCCACAATGCCAGCTGCGCAAGCCCCGGCCCCGTTCGGGGGGCGGCAGCGGCGGATACCGTCTGCGCGGCCTGCCGCAGCCAGCCCCAGGTTCCTGCCACCAGAATGACCAGCGGAAACGGCGCCCCGAACAGGAACAGCGCGATCAGGGCGCTGCCCGCGATGATGATTTCCGTGGGGCCGTCCAGCGCCCTGACGCTCAGCCGGGTCATCGCCTGCACGACGATCACGATCACCGTGGCCTTGATGCCAAGCATCAGCGCCTCTGTCCGGGGGGCCTCGCCCCAGGTGGCATAGGCCGCCGCGAGCAGGGCAATCAGCACCGCGCCCGGCAGCACGAACAGCGCGCCCGCGATCAGCCCGCCAACCGTGCCGCGCAGCCGCCACCCGGCCCAGGTCGCAAGCTGCATTGCCTCGGGGCCGGGCAGCAGCATGCAAAAACTGAGCGCGGACAGGAACTGCTTTTCGCTGAGCCAGCCGCGATCATCGACCAGCACCCGGTGCATGAGCGAGATCTGCGCGGCGGGCCCGCCAAAGCTGAGCAGGCCGATGCGTGCGAAGCTGCGCAGGAAGGTCGGGAAATCGGGCGTCGGGATATTGGACATGACTGGCCTTTGGCGTCTTTGCGTGACGATAGCGTGACAGGTTCAGCCGGTCACGCCCGAGAGTTCACGCAGCATCTTGCGGCGCGCCGTTTCGCCGGGGTCAAATCCGCGTGCGGCCGTGGCAAAGCCGTGCCGCGCGACAACCCTGCGCCGGAACCGACTGGACAAAGGCCCGTTGCGTGCAGCTTGCCTGCGCCGCGATGCTACGGGGCACGCATCGGGCGGTTCACCGGGCCAAGATTCCGCTTCCGGGGCGCTTTGTCGGCCCATTGCAGCGCTGCCAGCGCGACCTGATCTTCGCCAAGGAGGGGGCGGGCGCCGCAAAGGCCAGGCCATCGGCCTGAAGGCGGTATTCTGCGGGATCGCGCGCTGACGATGCGGCCATGGCCCACAACAGCGCGGTCGCGCACGCGGGCGCGGGGTAGGGGCATGACAAAGCCGGTCAGGAGCAGGGCGCACACAATCCGCGTGACGTCGTCAGGGCGCGGAGAGCACGTCAATCGTCGCATGCGGTCTGTCGCACGGCGCTGGCATCGCGAATGTGGAAGTGCAGGCTTCTGTTGCCAGGTGCCTGCGAACCCCGCCTTACGCTGCTAAGCGCAAGGGCTTAAAGATCGGTAACCCGAACCGCTTACGCGGCGAGGGCGACCGGAGCATTATTGTCGTTGGCAATTATGCAATTTGAACCGATAACGGTGGTATCTCACCGAAGCAAAGCTACATCTTTACACGTTCGTCGATCCTGTTTCGGCCCCATGATCCCCAACGACGGGATGTTTGGTGGAGCCGCCGGGTACCGCCCCCGGGTCCGATCCGCTTATTACATGCGCGTTTATGCCCATAGTTCCCGAGGGAACGATTTGAATATAGGCAAGCTGCGCCCGGTTTCAAAGGGGCAAAATGGAAAAACCCTCGGTGAATCGGCTGCCCGTCGCCATGCAAGGGGCGGGCGAGGGCACCCGCATGACGCTTTCCTTCGCGCCCTTCATGCGCTAAAGCCGCGCGCAAGTGACCCGGAGGGCAGCATGAGCGACGGAAAGAACGGCATCACCTACGCGGATGCGGGCGTGGACATCGACGCAGGCAATGCGCTCGTCGACCGGATCAAGCCTGCGGCAAAGCGCACGACGCGGCCCGGCACGATGTCGGGGCTGGGCGGCTTTGGCGCGCTGTTCGATCTCAAGGGGGCGGGCTATTGCGATCCGGTGCTTGTGGCGGCGACCGACGGGGTGGGCACCAAGCTGCGCATCGCGATCGACACCGGCCATGTCGATGGGGTGGGCATCGACCTTGTGGCCATGTGCGTCAACGACCTGGTGTGCCAGGGTGCCGAGCCGCTGTTCTTTCTTGATTATTTCGCCACGGGCAAGCTGGACACCGACAGTGCCGCCCGCGTCATCGAAGGCATCGCCGAGGGCTGCGTGCGTTCCGGCTGCGCGCTGATCGGCGGCGAGACCGCCGAGATGCCCGGCATGTACCCGGCGGGGGATTTCGACCTTGCGGGTTTTGCCGTCGGCGCGATGGAACGCGGCAGCGAACTGCCCGCCGGCGTGGCGCGGGGCGACGTGCTGCTGGGCCTTGCATCCGATGGTGTTCATTCCAACGGCTACAGCCTGGTGCGCAAGCTGGTCGAGGTTTCGGGACTTGGCTGGGACGCTGAATGCCCCTGGGCCGAAGGGTCGCTGGGCGAGGTTTTGCTGACCCCGACGCGGCTTTATGTCAGACAGGCGCTTGCGGCGATCCGCGCGGGCGGCGTGCACGCGCTGGCGCATATTACCGGCGGCGGACTGACAGAGAACCTGCCGCGCGTGCTGCCCGAAGGCTGCGGCGCGCAGATCGATCTTGGCGCGTGGGATCTTCCGCCGATCTTTGGCTGGATGGCGCAGACCGGCGGCATGAGCGAGGCCGAGATGCTCAAGACCTTCAACTGCGGCATCGGCATGATCCTTGCGGTCAGCCCCGATCGCGCCGACGCGCTGGCGGAGTTGCTGCGCGAGCAGGGGGAGACCGTTCACGTTCTGGGCACCGTTACCGACACCCCCGGCATGGCCTACGAGGGCAGCCTGCTTTGAAGCGGGTCGCGATCTTTATCTCGGGGGGCGGGTCCAACATGGTCTCGCTCGTCGACAGCATGACCGGGGATCACCCGGCCCGCCCGGTGCTGGTGCTGGCCAACAGCGCCGATGCAGGCGGGCTGGCAAAGGCCGCCGAACGGAATATTGCGACGGCCGTGGTCGATCACCGCCCGTTCAACGGCGACCGCGAGGCGTTTCAGGCCGCGCTTCAGGCTGAACTGGTGAAGGCCGCGCCCGATATCCTGTGTCTTGCCGGGTTCATGCGGGTGCTGACCGCCAGCTTCGTGCAGAAATGGCAGGGGCGGATGCTGAACATCCACCCCTCTCTCTTGCCGAAATACCGCGGGCTGCACACCCATGCCCGCGCGCTTGAGGCGGGCGATGCGCTGCACGGTTGCACCGTGCATGAGGTGACCCCGGAACTGGACGACGGCCCGATCCTGGGGCAGGCCACGGTTCCGGTGCGGCCCGGCGATACGCCCGACACGCTTGCGGCGCGCGTTCTCGTGCAGGAACACAGGCTTTACCCGGCTGTGCTGCACCGGTTTGCGACCGGAAAGCGCGAGATGATTCGCCTTCAGGGGTGAAGGCGCGCGACATTGCCGTGCCAGTCCTGCCGGACGCTGTCTTCGCGGGGCGCGGTCAGGGCGGGCAGGCCCATCACCAAGAGCAGCAGGACCACGGCAAGCCAATGGGCCCCAACGCGCGGGCGGGCGGACGTGTCGGTTGTGATACAGGTCATGTGGGGACTCCGATCCGGATCGGGCGTGATTGCCCGAACCGATGTCCGGCATACGGCGCGACGGGAAATCATGGAAATGAATGTCTGCGCGATGGCCCATCACGTCCAGTGATGGAATCTCGCACATTCCGGCGCTGGATCGCGGCGAACCTGCCCCGGCTGTCTCTACACATCCCAACGGCTTTGCTCTAACATGACGCGCATGTAGGTGGGCAACCTTACAACAATCACAAGAGCGGTCGGAGCCCGGATGAGAACACTCACAACAACCGAAGAGCTTGCCGCATTCTGCGCGGACGCGGCAGCGGCACCTTATGTCACCGTGGATACCGAGTTTCTGCGGGAACGGACCTATTATTCCAAGCTGTGCCTGGTGCAGCTGGCCTTTCCCGGCGCTGGCGATGAAAACGCCGTGCTGGTCGATCCGCTGGCCGAAGGTCTGTCGCTGGACCCGCTGATGATGCTGTTTCGCGACACGAACGTGGTCAAGGTGTTCCATGCCGCACGCCAGGATCTGGAAATTTTCTACATCGACCACGGGGTCATCCCGACGCCCCTGTTCGACACGCAGGTGGCGGCGATGGTCTGCGGCTTTGGCGAGCAGGTCGGCTATGAGACGCTGGTCAAGCGCATCTGCAAGGCCTCTCTGGACAAAAGCTCGCGCTTTACCGACTGGTCGCGCCGCCCGCTGACGGACGCACAGAAAACCTATGCGCTGGCGGATGTCACGCATCTGCGCGGGATATATGAATATCTTGCCGCCGAACTGGACCGCAGCGGCCGTGCCCGCTGGGTTGCCGAGGAGATCGGCCTGCTGATGGACCCCGAGACCTATACCACCCGCCCCGACGAGGCCTGGGCGCGGGTGAAGACCCGCTCGACCAGCCCGCGGTTTCTGGCCATCGTGCGCGCGCTTGCGGCCTTCCGCGAGACCTATGCCCAATCGCGCAACATTCCGCGCAACCGTGTGTTCAAGGACGACGCGCTCAGTGAACTGGCCTCGACCAAGCCGCAGACGATGGACGATCTGGGCCGCTCGCGGCTGCTGCTGCGCGAAGCCCGCAAGGGGCCGATCGCCGAAGGCATTCTGGACGCGGTGAAAACCGGGCTCGATTGCCCCAAGGACGCGCTGCCCAGGCCCGACATCGGCCGCGAGCAGTTGCAGGTGAACCCGGCGCTGGCGGATCTGCTGCGGGTGCTGCTGAAGGCGCGCACCGAAAGCTCGGGCGTGGCAGCGCGGCTGATCGCGCCGGCTGCGGATCTGGACGCGATGGCGGCGGGTCTGCGCGACGTCAAGGCGCTGACCGGCTGGCGACGCGAGGTGTTCGGGGCCGACGCGCTGCGGCTGTGCGAGGGCAAGCTGGCGCTTGCGGTCAAGGGCCGCGACGTCGAGGTGATCGAACTGTAATCGCGCGTTGCCCGGCGCTCAGCGCCGGGTGACCAACGCGTTGCTGGCGCCGGTGACGCGAATTTCCTGAATACCGGCCAGTTCCTGCTCGGTCAGCCACAGCGCCGCCGTGACCTTGCGTGCATTCACCCCGGCATTGCGCGGCCCGGCGGATTGCAGCGCCCTGAGCGTATAGGCCAGCGTTGACGGGCCGCTCTGCACCGCGTCTTCGGTGAGACGTACATCGAAGGGGCCCGCGCGATCGGCAATCCCGGTGACACGAATGATCGCCCCGCCGGGGCGGCGCTCGATCAAAAGCTCGTCGATGGTTCCGACGGGCCACCCGGGATAGACCTCTTCGGTATCGTCAGGGCGAAAGAACGATCCGCGCTTTTCGGGGATCAACGGGTTCGCGCCGCCGCTGCCAGTGGCCTGGGCCACGGGCTCAGAGCTGCTGCCGCCGAACCAGTTGAACGGGTTCACGCGGGATTCGCGCACCGTGGCACAGCCCGAAACCGCGATACTCGCTACGATCAGCACCGAAAGAGTGGTGTTCATGGGAAAAACTCGCCCCTGCCTGTCTTTCGAAAGGGCGTAGCGCATTCGTCGCGCGTTGAAAAGCCTCGCGCGCCGCTGGACCTTGGCGCGGCGCGGCCCTACGTCTGGGGCGACGAGGCGAACGGCAGCGAAAAGGACAGCCCGATGGCACAGGAAAGCTTTGAAGAGCTGGTCGAGGATTTCGAATTTCTCGACGATTGGGAAGATCGCTACCGTATGGTGATCGAGCTTGGAAAAGCGATGCAACCGTTGCCAGACGCGCTGAAAGTGCCCGCCACCAGGGTCGAGGGGTGCGCCAGTCAGGTCTGGCTGCACCCGCAGATCGACAGGGGCCTGTTCAGTTTTCAAGGCGACAGCGACGCGATGATCGTGCGGGGGCTGATCGCTGTGCTGCACAAGCTGTACGACGGCCTGCCGGTGCCCGAGGTCTGCGCCACGGATGCGCGCGCCGAACTCGGGCGACTGGGGTTGAACGAGCACCTGTCGGCCCAGCGATCCAACGGGCTGCGCGCCATGGTCGACCGGATCGGCGAATACGCCGCCAGCGCCTGACAGGCACCGTCAGAGGGGGCGCTGCCCCCGCCCTGCGGGCCCCCCGGAGTTTATCGGGCAAGATGAAGACGGGGCGCGGCGTTTGCCCTTGATCTTGCGCGATAAACTCCCGCTGGAGACAGGCCGGACAGGGCGGCCGGTTGGGTTGTTCAGGGCTTTGTCCCGACGATCAGGGCCACGCCCGTGACCAGCAGAACAAGACCCGCGATTTGCCCGAAGCTGACGGGCATGCCTTTCAGCGCGTCGAAGCCGACACCGGCGGCGACCTGCGCCGATACCAGGGCTGAAATCGTCAGCACCGCACCGACCCGCGCATACCCGGTGAGGCTGGCGTAGACGAACAGCGTGCCCAGAAGCCCCGGAACAAGAAACACCCACCAGCGCCCCGACGCGAGGCGTGCAAAGGCCTGTGGGCCATCGGCGGTCAGGGCCGTTACGGTCAGCACCACCAGCCCGACGGCGGAATTGAGCCAGAGCGCGACCCAGATCGACCCCGAAACGGACCGGGCCTCAAGCATCAGCGCGTTTTGCAGCACCAGCGCGCTGCCGGCAGTGGCGAGCAGAAGCAGCGTCGCAACAAGGCTCACGCGCGCGCTGCCGGATCAGCGCGTGTGTCCAGCACCAATTGCATGAAGGTCAGGTCGAGCCAGCGCCCGAACTTGCAACCGACCTGCGGCATGTTGCCCACCATCTGGAATCCCGCGCGCGCGTGCAGATGGATCGACGCGTCATTGCCGCTTTCGATCGCCGCCACCATCACATGTTTGCCCGCATTGCGGGCCCTTACGATCAGCGCTGACAGCAGCGCCCTGGCCACGCCGCGCCCCCGCGCATTCGACCGGACATAGACCGAATGTTCGACGGTGTGGCGATACCCGTCGAAGGCGCGCCAGTCGCCAAAGCTCGCGTAGCCGGCAACGCCCGCCGCATCGCGGCAGACCAGCACCGGGTAGCCCTGCGCCAGGCGCCCCTGCCACCAGGCACGGCGGTTTTCCAGATCGACCTCGGTCTCGTTCCAGATGGCGAGCGTGTTGCGCACGGCGTCGTTATATATGGCGGCAATGCCCGGCAGATCGGCGCGTTCCGCATCTATTGGCGTCATCGCACCACCAGGACGGTCTGGCTGGCGTGGCGCACCACCCGCGCGGCGTTCGGCCCGACAAGGTAGTCCTTGAGGGCGGGGCGATGCGCCCCCACCACGATGGCCGAGGCCGACAGTCTGTTCGCGGCGCCGATGATCTCGTGGTAGATAGTGCCTTGCGTCACATGCAGCCCGGCGAACACGTCTTCGGGCAGCACCCGTTCGGCCCAGTCGGCGAGTTTCGCGCGTGCCTCGGCGCGGATGCGTTTTTCCTGATCGGCGCCCAGATAGGCGCCGACCATGGCCATACCCGATCCGGGGATGACGTTCAGCACATGGATTTTTGCCCCCTGCGCGCGGGCGAGCGCAATGGCGGCCTGGGCCAGGTGATCCGATGAGGCGAGGTCGTTGATGTCGACCGCAAGGAGAATGGGCGTGGTCATGTCATGTCCCTTAGAAAGCGGGCTGTGTGGCGCGCGGGCGCTGGATCATCACGACCCCCGCCAGCAGCAGCAGCGCGGGGATGAAGAAAATCTCCTTGGGCAGGCGCTCGTTCTCGACCTGCACGGCCGAGATCACGACGGGCTGGTCGCCGTAATAGTCGTATTCGGTACCGATCTGGTCAAAGAACGGCGTGCCGGGGAAGGGTTCGTCGAGCACCAGCGCGCCGCCGTCGTCCATCACCGTCAGCCCCTGGGCGTCCAGCGCCGCCTCGGCGTTGCCCGCCACGGCAGGGATCTGGATGGTGGTGGGGCGCATCTTGCCGGTGTCGAAATCGGGGCCTTCGATGTTCAGGCGGATCAGCGTGTCATCGGGTTCGTCCGCCATCAGTTCGAGCGCCGCAGGGCCGGAGGCGGTGACATAGGGGTCTTCGACCATGTCCAGAAAGAACCCCGGCCTGAACAGGGTGAAGGCGATCAGCAGCAGCACTGCGCTTTCCCATATCCGGGATTTGGCGATGAAATACCCCTGCGTCGCGGCGGCGAACAACAGCATCGCCAGAAGCGCCACGAAGAAGATGACCACCGCGTGGAACAGCGTCACGTCGATCAACAGCAGATCGGTGTTGAAGATGAACAGGAACGGCAGCAGCGCGGTGCGGATGTCATAGGCAAAGCCCTGAAGGCCGGTCTTGATCGGATCGCCCCGGCTGATGGCGGCGGCGGCATAGGCGGCGAGGCCCACGGGCGGCGTGTCATCCGCCAGAATGCCAAAGTAGAAGACGAACATGTGCACCGCGATCAGCGGCACCACCAGACCCGCCTGCGCGCCAACGGTCAGGATGACCGGCGCCATGAGAGAGGACACCACGATGTAGTTGGCGGTCGTCGGCAGGCCCATCCCCAGGATCAGCGACAGGATCGCGACAAGGATCAGCAGGATCATCAGGTTGCCGCCCGAGATGACCTCGATCACCGTGCCGATGACCTGATGCGCGCCGGTCAGGGAAATCGTGCCCACGATGATGCCGGCGGCGCCGGTGGCAACGCCGATGCCGATCATGTTGCGCGCGCCCAAAATCAGACCGTTGATGAAATCTCCCCAGCCGGCGCGGGCCTCGGCGCCCACGTCATGGCCCCGGAACATCGCCTTGAGCGGTCGGTGCGTCAGCGCGATGATCATCATGAACACTGCGGCCCAGAACGCCGACAGTGCGGGCGACAGGCGGTCGAGCGTGTCGGTGCGCACCATCAGGTTCCATACGAGAATAAAGATCGGAATGGCAAAATACAGCCCGCCGATCAGCGTCGGCGTCAGGCGGGGGGCCTTGGGCGGGGCGGTGGGATCGTCGTCCTCGTGGATCTCGGGCAGCCCGGCGGCGAACCTGACCAGCACCACATACAGCACCGCGATCACCGCCACGGCGGCATAGACAGACTCGCCCATGACCGGGTCCAGCACCGTGCGCAGGCCCACCATCAGAAAGGCCAGCGCGCCCAGCACGATGAAACCCGACAGGAACAGGATCAGAATCATCAGAACGCCGATCTTGCGCCCCGGCTTTTCCAGCCCCTTCAGGCCCATTTTCAGGCTTTCCAGATGCACGATATAGAGCAGCGCGATGTAGGAAATCACCGCCGGAAGAAAGGCGTGTTTCACCACGTCGATATAGGGAATATTGACGTATTCGACCATCAGGAAGGCCGCCGCGCCCATCACAGGCGGGGTCAGCTGGCCGTTGGTGGAACTTGCGACCTCGACCGCGCCGGCCTTTTCCGCCGGAAAGCCGATGCGCTTCATCAGCGGAATGGTAAAGGTGCCGGTGGTGACGGTGTTGGCGATCGAGCTGCCCGAAATCATCCCCGTCAGCATGGACGACAGCACCGACGCCTTGGCCGGGCCGCCGCGCAGCGCGCCAAGCAGCGCGATGGCGACCTGAATGAACCAGTTGCCCCCACCCGCGCGGTCCAGCAGCGCGCCGAACAGCACGAACAGAAAAATCATCGACGTGGACACGCCCAGGGCCACGCCGAACACGCCTTCGGTCTGCATCCAGTAATGCCCCAGCGCCTTGTGCAGGGACGAGCCACCATAGTTGGTGATGTTGCGCACCCATTCTGAATAGCCGCCGAAGAACGCGAAAGCGATAAAGGCACAGGCGATGATGACCAGCGGCAGCCCCAGCGACCGCCAGACCGAGATCATCAGCACCCCCATGCCGATGGCCGACATGGCCAGGTCGGATGTGGACCACAGGCCGGGGCGGGTGGCGATGTCGTCGCGGAACACCACGAGATACAGGCAGGCCGCGACGCCCAGAACCATCAGCGCCCAGTCATAGGCCGGGATGCGGTCACGCGGGGCGGATCTGGTCAGCGGAAAGGCCATGGTCGCAAGCGCAATGGCAAAGGCAAGGTGGATGAACCGCGCCTGGGTGATGACATTGGCGAAAAAGCTGATGCCCGTCGCCTGGGCGAGCATCGTGGGAACGCGCGAGGCGATGTAAAGCTGGAACACCGACCAGGCGATGCAGGTGCCAAGGATAAGCGTGCCTTGCCAGTTGGCCGGGGCGCGCGCGCCGGTATCCGCTTCGGCCACCATATCGTCGGCGGTGCGTTCCAGTGACGGCTGATCGACCATCGCCATGTCCCCACTATCTGTTGGATTTATGTTTTATTTTAGGGGGATGCGCAGTGGTTTCTTGCGCATCTTCCGAAACTGTGGCGGGCGCCACTTGGGCGCCCGCATTGGCCCGGGGGGCCGATTATTCGATCAGGCCAAGTTCCTTGTAGGCGCGCTCGGCACCGGGGTGCAGGGGTGCCGACAGGCCGTCCGACACCATTTCGGAGGCTTCAAGATGGGCAAAGGCCGGGTGCAGCTGGCGGAAATCCTCGATGTTTTCCATCACCGATTTCGCCAGCACATAGACCACCTCTTCGGGAACCTGCGCCGAGGTGACCAGCGTGGCGCCCACGCCAAAGGTGGTCACGTCATCGGGGTTGCCCGAATAGGTGCCGCCCGGAATGGTGGCTGTGCGGTAGTAGGGGTTGTCTTCGATCAGCTGGTCGATGACGGGCCCGACCACATTCACCAGTTTCACGTCGCAGGTGGTGGCGGCCTCTTCGATGGCGGCCGCCGGATGACCGACCACATAGACCATCGCGTCGATGTTGCCGTCGCACAGCTGCTGCGACATTTCCGATCCCTTGTATTCGGTCGCCAGCGCGAAATCATCCATGGTCATGCCGTATTCGGCCATCAGGATTTCGGTCGTGCCGCGCAGGCCCGATCCGGCATTGCCGACGTTGAACCGCTTGCCCTTGAGGTCCTCGAAGTCTTCGATCCCGGCATCAGCGCGGGCGATCAGGGTGAACGGTTCGGGGTGGATCGAGAACACGGCGCGGATGTCGGGGAAGGCCGCGTCGCCTTCGAACTGCGAGGTGCCGTTATAGGCGTGGTACTGCCAGTCGGACTGGGCGACGCCGAATTCCAGCTCACCCGCCTTGATGGTGTTGATGTTGTACACCGACCCGCCGGTCGATTCGACGGCGCAGCGGATGCCATGTTCCTTGCGGCTCTTGTTCACCAGACGGCAGATCGCGCCGCCGGTGGGGTAATACACGCCAGTGACACCGCCGGTGCCGATGGAAATAAAGGTCTGTTCCTGCGCGCTGACGCTTGCGGCAGTCACGAGGGCGCCGGTCATCACCGCGCCGAAAAGGGTCTTTTTCATCGGATATTGCTCCCTGGGGTCTGTTCTGGATCACTACTGCGATAGTGAACAGAACTGCGCCGGGATGCAAAGGGGGCAAGTTTGCCCAGATGCGTTATTCGGTCCGCTCGCCAGGAAGTGTCATGAAGAGTTTATAGTTTTTCACACCATGTCAAAGCGTTATATCCAGTCGTGGCGCGCGCCGGGGGCGTATCCATTCGATACCGCCGGCAAACGCCACGTTGACGGGCCGGGTGCGGCGGCGCCCAGTTGCCCTGGCCTTGGCGATGCCCGTGGGATCGACGCCATGAAGGCGCAGCCGGCCGATCGGGCTGATGTCGCATGCCCCCGAAGGGGGTGGGCCGGATCAATATCGTGTCACGCTGGTCCGACGTTGTCGAATCTGCGCCGAAGCTGGCGCGCCAGGATCGGCGCGAACGGGGTGAACAACGTGGCACGGCGATCACGGCGGCACGCCCGGCAGGCAGAGCGAACACCGGGCGCGGTGCCCCCCATGCCCGGATATTACCGATGTATAAGCGGCGCCTGCGACCGCCACGGCATTCTGATGATTCTGGTTCGGGCGATGTCCGGGGTGGAGGCACAGGCATGATGTTCTCACGCGAACAGGATGGGGCCGGCCCCGACATCCTCCGCATCGCCATGAGATTGGCAAGAGGGTTCCGGGGCGATGGACGACGGGGTCGCGCAGCACCCGCATCTCGGCAACAGATTGCTCCTTGGGCCGGAACTGATGACGACAGCGCGACCGAGGCTCCGTTCGTCCCGTCTGCCCGGGCTTGCGGGCAGACGGCGTTTGACGCGGGGCTGATCTGCTGTCCCAGACGCGGCACGGATGATGGCCAGCGTGGTGATCAGGTGTTTCTGGCGCCACTCTGTGCCCTGATCGCGCCGCCGGTTTCGGAACCGGCCGACACGTTTGGGAAGGCGCTGGAGGCGGTGCCGCCCGGCTGGGCGATCCGTTTGCCAATTTGCACGGCATTTTAGAAAAAAACGTCAGACGCGGGCGGAAATTAACCAAGGCTTCAGCGACGCCGCGCTAGCACTGCGTGATGACTGAGGCGTATCTTTCCAGGCTGTCGCTGATGGGCCACCCGTTGCGGGTGGGGGTGCTGCGTCTGCTCGTGCGCCACCTGCCGCATGGGGTGGCCGCAGGCGACATCGCCGCGCATCTGGGCACGCCGCCCTCGACGTTGTCGGCGCATCTGTCGGCCATGACCGACGCCGGGCTGCTTGACCTGCGCAAGGACGGACCGCTGCGGCTGTATCGCGCGGCGCCGGACCGGCTGGCCGACGCCTTGCTCTGGCTGTCGGAGAATGTCTGCCTGGGGCGTCCCATGGCCGAGCGCGCGCGCCTGCCCAGGCCGTTCCGGCTGATGTTCCTGTGCGATGACAATGCCGGCCTGTCGCTGATGGCCGAGGCGCTTGGGCGGCGCCGTCTGGCGGGCAGGGCGCTGGTGGCTTCGGCCGGGCTGGTGCCGGGGGTTGCGCCGGACCCTGTCATGCTGGAACTGATCGCGCTGCGGCGGCATGACACGCAGCCGCTGGTGCCAAAACCGCTTGCTGTCGCCGGCCCGGCCGACATCGTCATCGCCCTGACGCCCGGCGCGGCGGGCCAGCTGCCGCCGGGCACCGGCGGACCGCCGCCGCTGTGCGCCTTCTGGCCGCTGGAACCGGCAATCGGGGCTCGCGTCATTCCGCGCGCGGCGATGCTGCACAAGGCGTATCGCGCGCTCAACTCGCGGCTGCTTGCGTTGCGCCGGCTTGAACCGGGGGGGATGGCGCGCGCCGCCGTTCAGGCCGCGCTTGATGACCTCAGTTCAGGTCTTCAAGCAGGCGGCCGTGCTTGCGCGTCTCTTCCAGAACGTCGCCGAACGTCGTCATCCCCCGCGCTTCGAGCATCGGAATCATCCTGACAAGCACCTGCGCCGTGGCATGGGCATCCCCCAGCGCCGTATGGCGAAGCTGCGCCGGAATATCGACGTCCAGGCGTTTTGACAGCGCATCCAGCGTGTGCGGCTGGCTTGCCCCGAACAGCACGGCGGACAGCAGCACGGTGTCCAGGATCGGGTGATCCCACGCGACCCCCATCCGCGTGCGGTGCCGCCGCAGAAAGGCCATGTCGAAGGGGGCGTTATGCGCCACGATCACCGAATCCTTGGCAAAACGGTGGAACCGCCGTCCCGCCTCGCCGATGTCGGGGGCGCCCGCGACCATCGCATCGGTCACCTTGTGGACGCGCGACGACGCCGGGGGGATGGGAATTCCGGGGTCGACCAGCAGGTCGAACACCTCGCCAGGCACGATACGCCCGTTCAGAACGCGCACGGCGCCGATCTGCACGACCTCATCCTTGTGGGGCAGCAATCCGGTGGTTTCGCTGTCAAACACCGTGCAGACCAGCTGCGCCAGCGGCGTTTCCTCGACGGTGCCGGGAACTTGCCGGGTGATCAGGTCGAAATCATAGACCAGCGGGCGTTCGGCCTCCGGGGGCATGTGCGTCTCGGCGCCCTCGATCACCATCATGTAGCCGCCCCCCTGCATCGGCTTGAGCCGGGCATCGTAGCTTTGCGCGCCATCGGTGCCCTCGGCGGTAAAGGCAACCTCGCGCCCCGTGCGATGCATCTCGCGCACCGCGCGCGACAGGCCGTCGGCCCGGAAATAATCGGACAGCGCGGCGTTCAGGCGCGGCACATGCGATTGCGACAGGATCTCGGCGGCCTGCCCGTCATACAGTACGATATGTCCCGTAGGGGACGCCAGAATCATCGCCACCGGAATTTCCGTCAGCAGGGCGGTCAGGCGCGCGCGTTCCATCGCCAGCCGCTCGGTTTCCAGCGCGACCTTCTGCGCGGTTTCCATGGCGCCGCCGCGCAGCTTGCCCGACACCGCCTCGGCCGCATAGGCCAGATCGCCAAGATAGCGCGCGGAATGGGTGTCGACCTGGGAATAGATGCCGGCATGGGCGCGCACCCGCATTTCGGCGGCAAGCTTGTCGATGGGCTTGGCGACGTTCTCGTCAAACAGCAGCCAGATCCCGGCGGTCAGCCCCAGCAGCGCCAGCGCCGACAGGATCGCGGCCAGCAGAAAACCGTCCGCGACCGAGGTCTGAACGGCGCGCGCGTGCCCGAACCACAGCGACAGAAGGACCCCGCCGGTGCCCCCGACCGCCAGCAGCACGAAGAACAGAAAGATCCGCAGCCGCAAGCCAAGCGAGGTCATCCCATGCCCTCCTGCGTGCAGACCGCGGCGAGGATCGGGTCTTGCGGATCGGTGCGCCAAACCGGGGTTCCGGCGTCGCCCGAAGGGATCGCGGTGCGCCCGCGCGTGCAATCGACCATGATCTGCGCTTCGGATGTGGGCCGCCAGCGCCCGTAAAAGGCGGCGCGCACCATGTACAGCCCCTCGGTCTGCGCATTGGCGGCAGGATGGTCCAGATCGACGGCGATAAACCGGTCGACCATCGGCACGACATACGTCCACGGGCGCCAGAAGGCGCGCGATTCGTTGGCCGTGACAGCGGCGAAACCGTCCGGAAGCGCGGCCTCGGTTCGGTCATACCAGCCGTATTCACTGGCGATCGAGGCCGCCAGCATCGCCGCCCCCGCCGCCACGGGCACCAGCCAGCGCGGCAGGCGGTTGCCCGTAGCCTTGACCAATGCCAGCATGATCCCCGCGCCGGCGAACCCGGCCACAAAGACCGCGATCAGTTCCCATAACATCGGCTCCTCCGTCAGTTTGAATTACCCCAGCATCCCGCGCCCGTGTCCAATCGCGGATTGCAGCGACTTGATGACCACGAACGCATTCCGCAGGTGGCTGCGTTCGAAATCCGACAGGGAGGCGGGGGCCAGGTAGTTGTCCGGCGCCGCGCCGTTGCGCACCTGTTCGGCCTGATGCTCCAGCCGGGTTTCGGCGATGAGGTCGTAGGCGTCCAGCAGATCCTGCCCGCCGGAACCCGACAGCTTGCCCGCACCGACCGCTGCCTCCAGCCGGGCGCGGGTGTTGACCTCGGGCAGCTGCCCTTGCAGCGCATAGACCCGCGCCAGGTCGACCACCGGCACCACGCCGTTGTGTTTCAGGTCCAGACGGTCCTTGTGGTCGCCAGAACGGATTGTCGCAAAGCCGCGCAGCAGCCCCAGCGGGGGCGTGTGTTTCAGCGAATTGACGATCATGTGCGACACGAAAATGGAATTTTTCGACGCGGCCTCCAGCGTTTCGGACTGTAGATCCTGATACAGCGCGGTCGAGCCGCCGATGGGGCGCAGGTCGAACATCACCGAGGCCAGCATTTGCGCCATGGGGTCGGGGCGCGTGATCCAGCGGGTGAAATACTGCCGCCAGGTGCCGACGCGGGCCCGCCATTTCGGGTTGGTCGCCATCATGTCGCCGGGGCACAGGTAATAGCCCGCCGTATCCAGGCCGGCGCAGACGATGCGTGCAAGCCGCGCGAAATAGGCCATGTCATCGTCGGTGGCGGCGTTGTCGATGAACAGGCAGTTGTCCTGATCGGACACGCCCGTCTGTTCCTGCCGCCCCTGACTGCCGCAGGCAAGCCACAGGTAGGGCACGGGCGGTGGCCCAAGCTGTGCTTCGGCCAGCGCCAGCAAGCGGCGGGTGGCGGTGTCGGCGATATCGGTCACCAGCCGGGTGACCACCTCGTGCCGGTTTCCGGATGCGACCAGCTGCATCAGAAGCTGGGGAATGCGGGCGGTGGCGCCGGCCATCTGACCGGGGGTTTGCGCGCGGGCGATTTCCGACACCAGCTCGGCGCTGGACACCGCCTGAAAGCGGGTCAGGTCGGTCTGCGTGACGATGCCCACCAGCCTGCCGCCTTCGGTGACGGGAACATGCCCGATGCGGCGTTCCATCATCATATGCAGCACGTCGGACCCGATCGCCGACGGGGGCAGGGTGACCGGCGCCTGGGTCATCACGCGCGCCACGGGCGTGTCAAAGGGCAGCCCCGCGCCCACCACCTTGCCCGACACGTCGCGGATCGTGACGATGCCGAGCAGATCCTCGTCTTTGGTGATACACACCGATGACACATGCCGTTCGGCCATCATCCGCGCGGCCTGCTGTACGGTGGCCTCGGGCGTCAGCGTCAGCGGAGCGGTCGCCATCAGCGTTTCCACGCGGGAATGGGCAAGGTCGGTCTTGCGCGGCCTGGGTGCGCGGGCGCGGTCAAAGAACCGGCGCGCGGCGGTGTGCTCGGCGATCAGCGCGCGAAACGCGTAGACCGGCAGCATGAACAGCAGCGTGTCGCCTTGCGTGCGTGCGGTTGTGGCGGCCAGCCCGTCGCGGGTCAGGCCCCGCTCGCCAAAGGAATTGCGCGGGCCCAGCAGCGACACGGTGACGTCGTTCTCGTCGCGGATTTCGACCTGGCCGGAATGGATCAGGTACAGCCCTTCAAGCGGTTCGCCGGCGTGATAGATTTCGGCCCCCTCGGGCAGCCGGCGCTGCACGAACTGGGGCACCAGCGCGTCGATGTCGTCGGGATCAAGCGTGTCATAGGGGTGAACGCCGGTCAGGAAGCGGTGAAGCTCTTCTGGTGCGATGGGCATCGGGGCGGCCTTCCAGCGGATTCACGGAAAATCCCGCCCCGGCTTAGCGCGGGACGGGACCTTAGGACAGAGGGGAGGGGCACGCGCGCCCCTCCGCCATGGCTTAGTGGTCCGTGGCCGAACCGGCGCCGCGCGGGATGCGCACGCTTTCGACCAGTTCGCTGATCTCGGCCGGGATCGGCCTGGTCATCGACGAGACGGCAAAGGCGACCACAAAGTTGATCAACGCCCCCACCGCGCCGAACGAGGTCGACTTGATGGTGCCGAGCAGCGGCTCGGCGTCGGTGAAGCTGTTGGTGCCCGCGACAAAGAACCAGCCCTTGTGCAGGAAGATGTAGACCAGCGTCACGACCAGCCCCGTCAGCATCCCCGCCACGGCGCCCTTGTTGTTCACCTTGGTAAAGATGCCCATCATGAGAGCCGGGAAGATCGACGACGCGGCAAGGCCAAAGGCCAGCGCCACGGTCTGCGCCGCAAAGCCCGGAGGGTTCAGACCCAGCCAGGTCGCGACCGCGATGGCGACCGCCATGGCGACACGCGCGGACATCAGTTCGCCCTTTTCCGAAATATTGGGGGTGAATTGTCCCTTCATCAGGTCGTGCGACACCGCCGACGAGATCGCCAGCAACAGGCCCGCAGCGGTCGAAAGCGCCGCGGCAAGTCCGCCCGCAGCCACAAGGCCGATGACCCAGGACGGCAGGTTGGCGATTTCCGGGTTCGCCAGAACCAGGATGTCGTTGTTGAAATTGGTCAGCTCGTTGCCGACCCAGCCCTCGGCCGCTGCCTTTTCCTGCATCGCGGGCGAGCCGTCGTTGTAATACTGGATCAGACCGTCGCCGTTCAGGTCGTTCCAGGCCAGCATGCCGGTCTGTTCCCATGTCGCCATCCAGTCGTAGGCCGGATCGTTTTCGATGGTGTCAAGGCTGACAGCCGCACCGGCGGTGCCTTCGGGCCAGAATTGCTGGGTGATGTTCAGACGTGCCATGGCGCCGACCGCAGGCGCCGTCAGGTACAGCAGCGCGATGAACACCAGCGCCCAGCCAGCCGACCAGCGCGCGTCGGCCACGCGCGGCACGGTGAAAAAGCGCATGATGACGTGCGGCAGACCGGCGGTGCCGATCATCAGCGACAAGGTGAACAGCACCATGTTCAGCGTATCGCCGTTATGGGCGGTGTATTGGTTGAACCCAAGGTCGGTGACGATCTGGTCGAGCGTCTGCAACAGCGGTGTGCCGTTGGCCGTGTCGCCGAACAGGCCAAGCGCCGGGATCGGATTGCCGGTCAGTTGCAGCGAGATGAAGATCGCCGGGATGGTGTAGGCCAGGATCAGCACGACATATTGCGCGACCTGCGTGTAGGTCACGCCCTTCATGCCGCCGAACACCGCATAGGCGAACACGATGACCGCGCCGATCAGCAGGCCGGTCGTGGCGTCGACCTCAAGGAACCGGCCAAAGGCCACGCCCACCCCGGTCATCTGGCCGATCACATAGGTGGTCGATGCGATGATAAGGCAGACCACGGCCACAAGGCGCGCCGTGGACGAATAGAACCGGTCCCCGATGAATTCGGACACGGTGTATTTGCCGAACTTGCGCAGGTAGGGCGCCAGCAACAGGGCCAGCAGCACATAGCCGCCCGTCCAGCCCATCAGGTAGGCCGAGTTGTCGTAGCCGGTGAACGCGATAAGCCCCGCCATCGACAGAAACGATGCCGCCGACATCCAGTCCGCCGCGGTGGCAATGCCGTTGGTGACCGGATGAACGCCGCGACCCGCCGCGTAGAATTCAGACGTGGACCCGGCGCGGGCCCAGATCGCGATGCCGATGTAAAGCGCAAAGGAAGCGCCCACGAACAGCAGGTTGATGGTAAACTGATCCATGGGCGTTACTCCTCGTCCACGCCGAATTCTTTATCGAGCTTGTTCATCCGCACCGCGTAGAAAAAGATCAGCGCAAGGAAGACAAGGATACTGCCCTGTTGCGCGAACCAGAATCCCAGGTCCGTGCCCCCGATCATGATCCCCGACAGCATCGGGCGCAGCATGATGCCAAAGCCAAAGCTGCAGATGAACCAGATGATGAGGCTGATGATGATGATGCGCAGGTTGGCCTTCCAGTAGGCCTCGCCGCTCGATTGACGGTCCGCCATGGCGGGTCTCTCCTCTCCTGAATTGATACCCCCCGCTTTCCCTCCGAAAGCGGGGCGGGCGCTGGCCTTAGCGGGCCGTCGCCGTCTTCACGATCGCGCCCATTTCGGTTGCGATGTCCCTGATTTCGCCCATCGCGTCGATCCGCGTCAGGGCGCCCTTTTCGTCGTAAAAGCCGATCAGCGGCGCGATCTGGGCGTGGTACGCCTCCAGCCGGGACGCCACGGTTTCGGCCTTGTCGTCGGCGCGTCGCGTCATGTCGGTGCTGCCGCATCTGTCGCAGGTTCCGGCCTGGCCGGGCTGCTTGAAGGCGTCGTGATAGCCCTCACCGCAGGCGGCGCAGGTGTAGCGGCCCGAAATGCGCGTCACCATGGCGGTGTCGTCAACCTCAAGACTGATCGCGGCGTCGATGCGCTGGCCGGTTTCGGCAAGAAGCTGGTCCAGCGCCTGCGCCTGAACGGTGGTGCGCGGAAAGCCGTCAAGGATGACGCCTTGCGCGCAGTCGGGTTCGCCCAGCCGATCGCGCAGGATGGCGATGACGATGTCATCGCTGACAAGGCCCCCGGCATCCATCACCGATTTCGCCCGCTTGCCCGCGTCGGTACCCTGCGCCACGGCGGCGCGCAGCAGATCGCCGGTCGACAGTTGCACAAGGCCGAATTTTTCTTCGAGCATACGGGCTTGCGTGCCTTTCCCGGCCCCCGGAGGGCCAAGCAGGATCAGCACGGGCGCGGCGGTCATGGTTTGTCCGTCCATTGCCATCACCCCTTGTTTGCGCGATTTTCGATGAGGTCGTCGACGACGGAGGGGTCGGCGAGTGTTGATGTGTCGCCCAGGGCGCCAAAGTCGTTTTCGGCG
>NZ_QLMG01000049.1 GCF_003259905.1 Salipiger aestuarii
GTGCGTCCTTCCCATGGTCACAGATAAGTAGACCATCACACGCTGGGACTAAACACCTAGTCCTCGGCATCCAGCGCGGCCATGAAGGCGCCGACCGCCGCTTCGAGACGGTGCCGGTCGATGCTGGAAAAGTCGCGGTTCATCTGGAGTTCGACTCTGCCGTCCCTTGCGGCACAACGCACCGTCCCCGTGGGGACAGTGCAGCGCAAGGTGGTCTTTGCGGCGGCGTTGCGGCTGGGAGACGCGGCTTTCGTTCTGGATTTCAGAAGGTCCTGGAGGGTGGCGACCTCGTACTCGGGCAGGCGTTCCAGTTGGCCGCTCAGGGCGTCGCGTATCCGGGTTTCGAAGCCGGCGTCGGCTGCCAGGCGTCTGACGAGATCAATGCCAAGGTTGCGCGAAATCGCTTCGGGAAAGTGCAGCAGATCGCCGATCTGATCGAGCAGCGTTGCGAAATGGCGGATATAGCTGCGCTTTTGACGCCCCGCCGACGCAAACAGCACATCGACCGCGCCGGCCACATCGCTGGCGCCGGTGCCCGGATCCTGCGCGTAGCGCATGGCCAGCACGGCCATTTCCGCGAAAGAGATGTCGCGGCGCACCAGGTTTTCATCCACCATGCGGCGATACAGGCCTTCGAGCGCCTCGCCATGCGCCACGAGACCGGCCGGGATCCGCGCGAAGCGGTCATCGCCGGTTTGCTCGTACAATTCCCGAAACGCCCTCAGCCTGCGGAACCCCTGCACCAGTTCGTAGCCCTCGCCTGCCGCCTCGACCAGGATCGGGTTGGACAGGCCGATGGCAAGGATCGACGCTTTCAGTTCGTCGATTTCCGGGTCCGGCCCGGCGCCACGGTCACGGGTCAGTTTTTCCGCCCGGATCGCGACGATGGGCACGAGGTCGGTAATCAGGCCCGCACGTTTCAGGCGCACATGTTCATGGGCGAGCCGGTCGTTTTCCTCGCGGATGGCACGTTCGGCTTCGGCGCGATCGCGCAGGGCCTCGGCGTTTTCGCTGATCGCCGCGGCCATCGGGCCGCGCCGTTCGGAAGCAGCAATCCGCCCTCCGGTGTAGACCCCGTCCTGGGTCGAGGGGAAGTCGATGTCAAAACCGCGTTTCTTGCTCATGCCTCATCCTCCAGATTGTCCCAGGCCACGAGGGCGTGGTCGCGAAATTCTTCGTAGGCGCGATCGAACGACGCGCGGGCCCGACGCCAGGTTTCGCGCGTCATTTCACGGTAGTCGATTTCATAGATCGACGACAGGAAGCGGCCCGACTGTTCCACGGCGCGGGTCATTTCGATCGGGTTTTGCGTGACTCTGTCCTCCCACACCTTTTCAAAGGCCGAACGCATCGCGCGGTGCAAGTCGTTGCCCGGCTCGTACCGGGTGAGCAGAAAGCGCACGTCCTGGAACACCTTGGGCAAGGACAATGTCCCCGCGGGGACGATCCCTTCGAACCCCGAGAGATCGGCGAGCGCTTCGGACAGCTGACCGATGAACGATGTGGTGGAATCGTATTCCCAATAGCCGGGACCCGAGGGGATATAAAGCATGTCCGCGGCGAAGACGGCATTCATGCTTTGGTAGCCGATGGCGGGCGGACAGTCGAAGATAATCATGTCGTAGGCGTCGGGGGGCAGGGCATCCAGGTAGCGCGACACGGCGGCAAAGAACGACCATTCGGGATTGAGATGCCGGTATTGCGCGCTGGCGAATTCGACAAAGGCGGCGTTGGCGCAGCTGGGAATCACGTCGATGGTCGGCCAGCAGGTCGGACGGATGAAATCGGTCAGGCGCAGGTTGCCAAGTCCCATTTCGGTAATCGCATCCGGCAGGCGGCGCAGGGGCAAGGTGCTGCCGGATTCGGCGCCCCGGGTGGCCGCGTTCATCCGGTCGGTTTCGCGGATCAGGTCCCGCGCCATGATACCCCAGACGGTGTATTCCTCGGTGATGTCGGACAGGCCCATGGAATGGCTCAGCGTCGCCTGCGGGTCGAAATCGACGCACAGCACCCGGTAGCCATCCAGCGCCGCCGCGTGGGCGAAATGCAGCGCCACAGTCGACTTGCCCGCGCCGCCCTTGAAATTCGAGATCGCCACGCGAAAGGCGCGCTTGCCCTTCGGCCGGGGGGGTTGCAGCGTCTTGCGGTTCACTTTCAGCTTGCGGCGGATCTCGTTGATTTCCTCCAGAGCGTACCAGCGTTGCCGGCCGTCTTCTTCGACAAGCCCCTGGGGCAGTGCGGGGTCCGCCGCTAGCCGCCCGCGCAATGTGGACTGGTTCACCTTGAGGATCAGTTCGGCCACTTCCCAGCTGGAGAACCGGCGCAATGTCTTTTCCATCTCCGGAGAAAACGTCTGCTGCCGGATCCAGCCCTGCATCTTCAGCGATTGCGCCTGCATCCGCGCAAGATCGTCATGGGTGAACATCGCTGCTGCCCTTCCGTGTTCTGTGTCGCCCCGGTCGAATGGTCTGCCCGTCCCCGCGGGGACAGATGCTGCGGGACGTTGATTTCTGTCTGCGGTGTATTTACGCTGGATTTGCGTTTTAGGCAAAACCTAATAGGCTGATACGCGAAAAACGTGGAACCCCGTGTTTTGCCGGTCGCCCAAGTGCCCTGCGCCCGGTCGAACACGTCGGGGGCGATTCGGAGATCCATGGGCGGGGTCACAGATTATTGGGGGACACCGCCACGGTCGCCACTGGATATTGGGGGACATTTTGGTGACAATAGGGGACAACCAGCACGTCCCCCTCTACCAATGATACCGGTTTTTTCTATTCGGAATAGGATGCGTTCCGGACGCTAATCGTCGCGTGCTTGACAGAATCGGTTTTCCGGACGCAAATAGCCGACAATCGGCCAAGAACGCTGGATGACGCGGTTTGGCCGGTCCGCTGGGCGGAATGGGCAGGCCAACATCGGCCGCGTCAATGCCGGGCACGATACGGGGCGCAAGACCCCGCCATGGGCAGCCCGCGCAGGCGGGACACAAAACAGGGGCAACACATGCTTGCCGGAAAGCTTGCGGGGCGCAATGCGGGCGCGCTGAAATATGATCTGCTCACGGTGATGGGCGCCTATGCGCTTGGGCAGGACAAGGGGCGGCAGCGGCTTGTCCTGCGACTCATGACGCTTGTCACCGCGCGGTACAACTGGGCCCGGGATGAACTCGCCGTAGGCCAGCGCGACATCGCCCGTCTCTGGCGCGTCGATGAACGTACAGTCAAGCGTGAGATGGCAAAGCTGCGCGCCATGGGCTGGCTGGTGATGCACCGGCAGGGCGCGCGGGGGCGGGTCAGCGAATATGGGTTGGGGATCGACCGGATATTGTTGGACAGTCAGCCCCGCTGGGCCGATGTCGGCCCCGACCTTGAACAACGGCTTGGGGCAGATCCGGTCCCCGACAAGGTGGTCCCGCTGCATGCCCCCGCCAGAGGCGCGCCGCCGGATCCCGGCGCTGGCGACGAGTGGGCGCTGGCGAGAGCGCTGCTGCACAGCGGGGACCCCGGACTTTACGCCTCGTGGTTTGCCGGGCTGGACCGTGTTGGCAGGGCAGGGGGGCGCCTGACCCTGCGCGCGCCGTCGCGCTTTCACGCGACCTATGTGGCGACCCATCTTCAGGGGCAGATTCTGGCAGCCTTGCAGTCGGTCGATGCGACGTTGGACCAGGTCGTGATCGACGGCTGAGCGCAGGCGTGTCGGCAAGCGCGGCCCCGGACCATGTCGGAGGGCGCGAAATCTTCTTGCCTTGTCGCCCGCGCGATCCATCCTAGTGGCAAAGACACGAACGACAGGCGTTTCGCGACCATGACCGAAACCCAGGGCCCGCCCGACAGGCTGATCGCCTGCCTGCGCCGAAGCGGCATTGCCATCGCGCTGTCAGAGGCGACGCGCGACGTTCCTCTTTTGTTTGTCAATGACGGCTTTTGCACCCTGACCGGATATGACGACTGTGACATCCTGGGCCGCAACTGCCGCTTTCTGCAGGGGCGGGACACGCAGGCCACGGATCGCGCGGGGCTGCGCGATTTCGTGCGCGGGGCCGGCAACGACAGCGGCCGCTTTCCCGTTCTGAACTATCGCAAGGATGGCACGCGCTTTCAGAATTACGTCTTCATGGCCCGGATTCGCGGCACCTGCGGCGATTTGCGCTACATTCTTGCGTCGCAATTCGATATGACCGGCGCCTTGCAGCGCAGCGGCATCGCAGCCAACGACACGCAGTTGCGCCATGTGCTGGCCGAGATACGGCAGATCGGACGGGAACACGGCCTGGCGATGATGTCCTCGGCGCAGCAACTTGCGGAGTCGGTGGCGGTGATGGCCCGGCTGTCACTGCGATGAAGAAATGAAAATGGACGGCGGACGATGAGAGACAGGCAATCGCAGCAAGACACGGGACAACTGTGCATTGTCGGCATCGGCGCCTCCGCAGGCGGGCTTGAGGCGCTTCGCGAGATGCTGGGCGCGACCAAGATCGACAACAACATCGCCTATGTGGTGGTCCAGCACCTTGATCCCAACCACGACAGTCTGCTGGCGGAACTGATGGCGCGTTACACCGACCTGGATGTCCATCAGGTGTCGGACGGTGAGATGATCGAGGCGGGCAACGTCTATGTCATTCCGCCCGGCCACGGGCTGTCGGTCAAGGACGGCGCGCTTGAGCTGACGGAATTCACCCAGCCGCGCGGGCTGCGGCGGCCCATCGACGATTTCTTCGAAAGCCTTGCGCAGGACCAGGGGCGCTTTGCCGCTTGCGTGATCCTGTCGGGCACCGGCGCGGACGGCTCGGCGGGGCTGCGCGCGATCAAGGAACACGGCGGGCTTTGCATTGCGCAGGACCCCCGCACCGCCAAATATGACGGCATGCCCACATCGGCGCAAAAGACCGGGCTGGTGGATTTTGTCCGCGCCCCCGCCGGGATCGTCGACGCGATCCGTCAGTTTTACGCCCATTCGACCGTGCGTCAGGCAGACACGCAGCTTGCCAGAACGGTCGAACGCAACCTGCCCGACATTTGTTCGGTGGTGCGCAATTTCGTCGGGCATGATTTTTCCGGATACAAGAAATCCACATTGGTGCGACGGGTGCAGCGCCGCATTCAGGTGCTCGACCTTGATGATGCGACGCAGTATCTGGCCCATATCCGGTCCGATCCCAACGAATGCGAAATGCTGTTCCGCGATCTGCTGATCAACGTCACCCGGTTTTTCCGCGATCCCGAACATTTCGCCCAGCTGCGGGCGCTGGCGATCCGCCCGGCGGTGGAAAACGCCGGAAATGGCGATGAGATCCGGGTGTGGATTCCCGGCTCGTCCAGCGGTGAGGAACCCTATTCCATCGCCATGCTCTTTGCAGAGGAATGCCGGCTTCAGAAGCGGTCGGTCAATATCCAGATATTTGCCACCGACATCGACGAGCAGATGCTGCGCATCGCGCGCGAGGCGACCTATGCCCAGGCGGCGCTGGTCGACATTCCCGAAGAGATGCGCGAGCGGTATACCCTTGCCGGCGACGGACATTTCCGCATCACGGCCCGGATTCGCGACATGATCCGGTTTTCGGTGCATTCCATCGCGCGCGATCCGCCGTTTTCCAACATCGACCTGCTGTCGTGTCGCAACCTGCTGATCTATTTCGGCGACGCGCTTCAGAATGCCGTGCTGCCGATCTTTCATTATGCGATCAAGCCGGGGGGCACGCTGTTTCTGGGGCCGTCCGAAACCGTGGGCCGTTTCGATCACGCCTTCGATCCGCTGGATCAGGCGGCGCGGCTGTTCCGGCGCGGCGAGGGGCGGCCCCAATATCCGATGCATCTGCGCGGGCGTGGGGTAAAACCGCACAGCAGCCCGATGCGACCCGAAAACGACAGCGCGCCCGCGACCCGGCTGGACTGGGGCGATGGCGGTGCGACCGAAAAGCTGCTGGGGCAATACGCGCCTCCGAGTCTGCAGGTGACCCCGACGGGTGAAATTCTGCGTACCACCGGCAAGCTTGGAAAATATCTTGATTTTTCCGATTCCGAAGAGGGGCCGCGGTTTGCCGCGACGCTGGCACGGCCGGGCGTGCGCGAACCGGTGTCGGCGATCGTCCGGCAGGTGTCGCAATCGCGCAGGCGGTCGATCGCGCGCGCGCTTGTGGCCACATCGGAATTTGGCCGCCAGACGTTCGACCTGCTGGCCGAACCGCTGAGCGATGGCACCGTGCTGCTGGTCTTTCGCGACGCCGACCGGTTCGAACCGCTGGCCGAGGACGATTACGAAGACCTTGAACCGATGGACAGCCACGTCCAGAGCCTTGAGGACGAACTGCGCGCCACCCGTATCCGCCTGCACACCACGGTCGAGGAACTGGAAACCGCCAACGAAGAGCTCAAATCCTCGAACGAGGAAATGATGTCGATGAACGAAGAGCTTCAGTCGACCAACGAAGAGCTTTCGACGGTCAACGACGAGCTGAAAAGCAAGGTCGACGAACTGTCGGTGGCCAACAGCGATCTGACGAATTTCTTTGCCTCGACCGCGCTGCCGCTGGTGGTGGTCGACCGGGTGCTGACGATCCGCAATTTCACCGATGCGATCCAGTCGATCTATGCGTTCCGCAAGGCCGACCGGGGCCGCCCGCTGACCGAGGTCACCAGCGTGCTGCGCCAGAACGACGAGGTCACGGACCTTGTGCGCGACAGCATCGAAGACGGCGAACTGCGCCATCTGCGGGTGAACGACCGCAACGAGGAACGCACCTGGTCGCTGGTCATCACCCCCTACCGGGCGCGCGCCGGCGGCATCGTGGGCGCCACGCTGGTGTTTACCGAACTCACCAACGCGCTGCGTCTGGAACAGGCGCTGGAACACGAAGGCGAACGGCTGCGCCTGGCGCTGGATGTGTCGGGGCTGGGGGTGTGGGAAAACGATCCCGCCCGCAGGATGCTGACCGTCGACGGGCCGGGCGCGCAGATCCTTGGCGTGGAAGAGGGCGAGATTTCGCGGCGCCGGTTCCTTGGGCTGGCCACACTGGAAGACAGGCGCCCTCTGGCGGATGCGTTTGCAAAGCTGACCGCCGATGGCGACAGCATCGACGTGACCTTCCGGCTGGCCTCGACCGGGCCGCGCTTTACCTCGGTGCAACTGGTGGGGCGGCGGGTGCAGTCGGCCAGCAACATGCGGGTTCTTGGGGTGATTTTCGATGTCACCAACGAACGCGAGGCGCGCGACATCCGCGACATGATGCTGCGCGAGATGAACCATCGGGTGAAGAACATGTTCTCGATCATCTCGGGCATGGTGCGCATCGCGGGGCGGCGCACCTCGTCGGTCGAAGCACTGGTCGACGGTATCCAGAGCCGGGTGAACGCGCTGGCGCGCAGCCACAACCTGACCCAGAACATGCCCGGCACGCGCGGCTTGCCGCTGGAAGACGTGATCCGCACCTCGCTTGCCCCCTATGCCGAGCAGGGCGCCTGGAGGATTGACGGCCCGCGGGTCATGGTTGCCCGTCAGGACCTGACCGCGCTGTCGCTTCTGCTGCACGAATGGGCGACGAACGCGGCCAAATACGGGGTGCTCGGGCCGTCCGACGGGCGGCTCGAAGTGACTTGGGTGCATGAGGGCGACGGAAAGATCGTGCTGACATGGAACGAAATCCACACGACCCCTGTTGAGCACGACAGCGGGCATGCGGGATTTGGATCGACGTTGATCCAGCTTTCGGCAACCCAGCTGAACGGCGCGATCGACGTGGACATTGACGGCAACAGCAGACGGATGACCTTGACCTATGCCCCTGAAGACGAAGTATGAACGCGGGCGCAAGGCCAGGGTGATGCTGTGCGAGGACGAATTCATCGTCGCGCTGGACATGCAGATGATGCTGGAAGATTTCGGCTACGACGTCGAAGGCCCGTTTCCCAGCCTGCGCAGCGCCTTTACCGCGCTAGACGGCGACGTGCCGGATGTCGCGCTTCTGGATGTGAACCTGCGCGACGGCGAGGTGTTTCCGCTGGCGGATCGGCTTGCCCGGCTGGGGGTGCGGCTGGTGTTCCATTCCGGTCACGTCAACGATGACGAGATCGCCCAGCGGTACCCCGACGCCGAATGCTGCCAAAAGCCGACGAGCGACCGCAGTCTGCGCGCTGCGCTGGGGCGGCAGGTCGAGGCGCGCTGCTCCTGATCGGGGCTGTTCCCGATTGGTGGGTGACACCTGTCGAAATTGTGCCTTTTCGGGCCGCGAATGTGCGCTTTGCCTCGGCGGCGCTGGTGACGCTGCCATCCCGCCCTTCGGTCGGAACGCTGCGCCGCCCGGCGCGCGTCACTGAAGAGGAGAGCGCCCGTGTTTCGGAACGTCATCACCTCCACCGCTGGGCTCGATAACATCGCCCGAGTGCGTGGCTATCCCTGCATGGTGGCCAGCGATAACGGACCCGAGCTGACATCCAGCGCGAACTTGAAATGGCGGGAAGCACGATCTGTCGAGCGGCACCACATCGCGTGCCGCAGCCCGGGCAGATCGGTCCGCCACCCGCCTCAGGCCATCCCAGCCGGTAAAACCTCCGTAGGCCGCATCTTCGCCGTCGGAGAAGATCGCCTTGAGAGACAAGGTCCGCGCCGTCGCCGAAAGAAGAAAACGCTGAGCCATGCGAGTCTCCAAAGACAATGAATGTTCGCATGTTGTTCCCGAACGCCGCTCGGTCAACGACCTGGTGCATTTGCGTCCCGAGACCGCAGGCACGGGACCTTCTTGTCCGGGACCGTCGCCCGATGCGGCTTGCCGCGAACGAGGCCTTGAATCCCCATGTCCTTCATTAGCCTTGCCACCGTGCGGCGGGCAACGTCGAAGCCCTCGCGGCGAAGTTGTCGCCAGACCTTGCGGGCACCATGGCCCCGCCAGTTCTCTGCGAAAACACGCCGGATCTCGGGTCGCGGGGGCTCCTCACGGAGGACGCGGCGCGACAGACGCTCCGGACCGGCCCGAGTCGCCAGGCGATCATGGCCGGTGGAAGGGGCGATCGGCGGCGGCTCGGGCGCCTTCATCCTCTTGGCCATGTCGCTGGGAATGCCAGCGCGCCTGCCGCTGTCGACCTCGGGGTTCTTGACCCGGTCGTTCATCCTGTGTGCCGAGCAGCCGATCTTCGCAGAAATCGACGCGATCGCCTGCCAGCGAGCGCCATGTCGCCCTTCACTGTCGAGAACCATCCGCGCGGCGCGCTGTTTCTGACGGGGCAGACCAATTCCAACTATCCGCTGGTGCTTGCCGTGCTGATCGCGCTCGCGGTGCTGGGGAGCGTGCGGTATTACGCCGTGGTCGCGCTGGAAAAGACCTTTGCGGGCTGGGCCGACATCGGACACTGACCGCCTTGCACCGGCGGGGCAGGGGGCCTAAACCCGGTGCTTTGGTCTGCACGGGATAGGCGCATGGACAGGATTGCGATCGACTTTGGCACGTCTAATTCCGCCGCAGCCCTTGCCTGGGACGGCGGCGTCCACCGCATCGCGATCGAGCGGGGCGCCGACACCCTGCCCACGGCGGTGTTCTTTCCCGAAGGCGGGCGGATGCGCATCGGGGCTGCCGCCTTTGACGCGCTGATCGCCGGCGAAGAGGGGCGTTACATGCGCGCGCTCAAGTCGGTGCTGGGCCAGCCCTTGCTGCATGAAAAGCGGCTGGTGGGCGGCAAGCGCCAGACCCTGGCCGACATTGTCACCGCGTTTCTGGTTGAATTGCGCGAACGCTCCGAAGCGGCGACCGGCCTGACGTTCACCCGCGTGCTGTCGGGCCGCCCGGTGCATTTTCACGACGATGCCGACCGCGACGCGCAGGCCGAAGCGGATCTGCGCGCCTGTTACCTCGCGGCCGGGTACACTGATGTGGCATTCCTGCCCGAACCCGAAGCCGCGGCGCGCGCGGCGGGGGGCGGCGCGGGCATCGGGCTGATCGTGGACATCGGCGGCGGCACGTCGGATTTTTCGGTGTATGAGGCATCGGGGCAGGGGCTGCGCATCCTTGCCAGCCATGGCATCCGTCTGGGCGGCACCGATTTCGACCGTGACGTGTCGCTGTCGCATGCCATGCCGTTGCTGGGCCTTGGGTCGGAACTGCGCCGCGACATGGGCGAGGGGCGCCTGCCGGTCCCGCACGCGCCGTTTGTCGATCTGGCGACATGGGCCAAGATTCCGTTCCTGTACAATGCCGACGCGCGCCGCATGGCCGCCGACATGGCGCGCCACGCGGTCGAACCCGACAAGCTGGGCCGCTACGCCGAGGTGCTTGAGAATGAGCTGGGCCATGGCATCGCCTTTGCGGTCGAACACGGCAAGATCGCCGCCAATTCCGATGGCGCCGCCGCATCCATCGCGCTTGGCGAGATCGAAAGGGGCTTGTCCGCGCCGATCACCAGCCAAAGCCTCGGCGATGCGCTGGCCGATCACCGGGGCGCGCTGCACGCCGCCGCCGCCGAAACGCTGGCGCGTGCGGGGCTGGCTCGGGACGCGGTGCAAGAGGTGGTGCTGGTGGGCGGGTCGAGCCTGATGGGGCTGGTGCGTGACACGGCGCGCGACCTGTGCCCCGGTGCCGCGCAGCGCCGCGCCGATGCGTTCACGGCGGTGGTTGACGGGCTGGCGATCACGGCGCGTGACGGCTGATCGGGAACCAGTTTGCGGTCTGCGGGTTCGCCTGCATGAACATACAGCATGGCGCCGCCGCCCCCCGCGAATCCTCAGCCGATGGGCAGGAAAACCGCACTGTCCACGAACCTTTTGAAGAAAGGTCGGTGATGCAGGCCTCGCGCCTGTCCGCCCGGCTGATCTATGAGGTCGTGCGCCGCGACGGCGACGAGGAGCTCGCCCGCCCGCTCGTGTCGCTGATCTGGTCGGGGCTTGCGGCGGGCATGCTCATCAGTTTTTCGGTGATGGGGCAAAGCGTTCTGCACCGCTACCTGCCAAGCGATGCGGCCTGGACGCCACTGGTGGAATCGCTGGGCTATTCGTTGGGCTTTCTCGCGGTGATCTTTGGCCGGATGCAATTGTTCACCGAAAACACCATCACGACGGTGCTGCCGGTGATTGCGCGCCAAAGCCTGCACTGCCTGTTCCAGATGCTGCGGCTTTGGGCGGTGGTTCTGGTGGCGAACCTTGTCGGTGCGTTGCTGGTGGCGTGGTTCCTGGGATTGCCCGGCGTGGTATCGGAGGAACTGCACGAGGCGCTGCTGGCGGTGTCGCGCCACGGAATCGAAGGCACCCCGGCCGAAAACTTCATGCGCGCGGTGCCTGCGGGGGTGCTCATTGCTTCGCTGGTATGGATTCTGCCATCGGCGCAGGGCAACAGCTTTTTGCTGATCATGAGCGTAACGTGGCTGATGGCGGCGGCGGGGTTCGCCCATGTGGTCGCCGGGTCGGTCGAAATGGGGCTTCTGGCCTGGCACGGGGACGCCGCGCTGCCCGATCTGCTGGGCGCCTATTTTCTGCCGACGCTGGTGGGCAACGTGGCGGGCGGCACGGCGATCTTTACCCTGCTGACCTGGGGCCAGGTCAAGAACGAGGTCGCACAGGGCCAGGATGTCGAAGACGAAGAGCGTGACGGGCGCGTCGCGCGCGCCCGTCAGCTGGACTGACTTGGTCTGGTCCGCAGCTTTCCGGCGCCCGCGATGAAAACCGTCGACATGCACGGCGCCAAGACCCATCTGTCGCGCCTTGTCGAAGAGGCGGTCGCGGTCGCGCCGTTCGTGATCGCGCGCGCCGGACGCGCCCTCATGCTTTCTTTACAATTTTTGTGTCGCTCGACGGACTGTCTCAGTCGTCGTGGCGTCGCGATGAAGAAGGTGTCCCACAGTGCTTCCTTCCATTCCGAAGAACAGATTGTACCACCGAAGTCCGGGATCAAACACCCAGGTGGTTGCGGCTTATGCTGGATAACGCGTCTGTTGCTTTGGCCGGCCTATAAGCCAGGAGGGCTGACCGCGAGCGCGCGGGGGCGATCCCGGACGCTGGCAACCGTCCGCTGTTCAGCGCCGTGTCGATCTGGGACGTGCAGATCATGCGCGCGCTGGAGCGCCCAGATTTCACCGCCGAACCGGCGGATTTGCGCGGCGATGTTGTCGAACGGTTATGACAAACTGCCGGTCACTTGCCGCTCACCTGGCGACAGGCACTTGCGCTCGGGACACTGCCGTTGCTGCATCGCGATCCGTTCGACCGGATGCTGATGGCGCGGGCCCTCGCCGAGGGGCTCACGCTGATGCGCGCCGATGCTGCGATCGCGCGGTACGACGGGCCGGTCCTGACGGTCTGACCGTGCCGCACACCACCGGACGGTTCGATGCGCACGTCCAGAAACGGCACATGCCGGTCAAGCATGCCCTCGACCCCGCGCACGACGTCGGACAGGACGGTCGGGCTGTCGCCCGGTTCCACCGGGAATATCCGGTTGCCGGGGCGATAGCGCCCTCGTCCGGGCAGCTCGATCCTATGCGTCCCGCCAATGCGGTGCGCGACGTTTGAATCTTGTGGCATGACCACGTTTCCTAGCCTGTCGGCATCGCCCCTCCTTCCTTGCCTCGAACAGGTGCCTGCGGCCGTTTCAGGACCGCGTACCAGAGGGAGGCGTGCATGGAGAATGTAACATATGGTCGGACCATCGGGATCATTCTGAGGTGGTGGTGACGACAACCATGTCCGCCGTCGACCTGACGGGCGAGACTGCGGGCCTTGACGGCGGCCCGGGCATGGCGCCGGGGCTGGGTATCGGGCACAGTTCGGTCGCGATATGCAGGCGGGCGGGCTTTCGGTGTCCGAACGCGAGCATCGCAAGATGGCCAATGCGCCGGTGTGAGCGCTATTTGAAGCGCCGCCGCCCATTACCTGCGACGGCAGAGGCGTCGGCCGGTTTCCTTGATCGTCTTTTCGCGGAAGACCTCGGCCGGGGTCCGCCATCCGCGGCAGTTGCGGGGCGTGTTGTTAAGCTGTTCGCAGCGTTGCTTCAACGCGAGCTCTGTCATGGCCGCGACATCACGCGGCCTTGCAAGCCAGCGGCGGAGCCGGCGGTTTGTGTTCTCGACAGGGCCTTTCCGCCAGGGCGAGGAGGGATCGCAAAACCGGGTTCCGAGCTGGGCCTGCAGGTGCGGCCATGAGCAAAATTCCGTGCCGCGGTCGAAGGGAATGGACCTGCGGCCCGCCGCGGGCAAATCCCGCACCGCCGTCGCGATCATGACCGGTTTTGTGCGCCTGTTCGCGTTCTTCAGCAGCACGGTGAAGCGGCTGACACGTTCGACCAGAGAGGTGACGTGCCTGGCCAGGCGATTGCTTGACCAGCATAAAACCGCCCTCCCGATGGCCGAATTCTCTTCGGTGCGCGTCATTCTCGGGGCGGTTCAGGGTGCTGATATCACGGTCGAATTCTGGCGCGCGGCGCTTGCGGTGTTCAGGCAGGTACCACCAGAGCTTCTGCGCCATGCCTTGCTTCGAGGAGACGTAGCGGCAGATCGTCTCCTGGCAGAGCCGGAGCTTCGCACCTTCTTGGATCGGCCGGTTACCGATCTGCCCGGGCGTCCAGCCGTTCCTGATCCGCTCGACGACCCGATTTCGAAGCAGCGGATACCGGATCAGCTTAGGCTGGCGGGCGCGCTGATCGATGGCTTTTTGATGCGCGGCGCCGCCGTGGTCGCCGTCATGGCCCGGCAGACACGCATCGCTGAACCAGTCGCGCGTGATCTCGCGATAAATGGTGGCGTTTGAGCGCTGCAGCACGCGCGCCATCTCCCGACCAGGGGTCTTCGCCGGCTTCCAGCGTTCAAGCTGGACATGTTCCTTGACGCTCAGTTGCGCGCGAACCGCTCCCAGGGCAGACTCCCTCCAATAGATAACCATCTGTTTTTCAACAGGGGTCGCACTTGAGGGTAGCGCGCGTGTTTGGCGGATCAGGACGCGACCGGCCATGAACTCGCGTCGGGTGTCGGGATGCAGCATGAGGTCCGCGCGGTCCCGTTCCTGCGCGGACAGGAGGCTTTGATCTCTCGGGCAGATCTCCTTTGGCACGCTGGCCAGGGCGATCAGCGCATCCCCTTTTGCCAGAGTTAGGCGCGGCGCGCAGATGTGTGCCAATGCGCCCATCACAGCCGCTTCAGCGACAAGGCGATGCGGTGGCCGGGCACCGTCGCACCGGGCAGAATGCGATCGCCTGCCACCAGTGGGTCCTCTGCAAAGATATGGCCGCGCCGCGCGATGTTATCGCTGTAGATCGCGCGCATGGTTGCGCCGCCTTGCGCCTCGGCCATCATGGCGTGGAGAGCACGCCCGCACGTGGGGCGATCCCCACCTCTGACAGCCGATCGAGCCAACGGCTGCAGTCTGCCGTGGCGGTCACGGCACGGTTCAGTCCGGGGGCTGCCCGTCGGTCGAGAACGTCCCGGGCGGCGATAACGGCCATGTTCGAGACTGCCCGCGCCATGGCGCTTTCGCAGGCGTCGCCCCGGAGATCGAGCACGTAGCCATCCTGCCAGACTGTGCGCTCGGCACGGCAAAGCCGGAGTGACACCCCCATCGCCCACACGGTCGGGTTCGCCCGGCGCAAAGGAATGCGCCTTTGCCAACGTTTCTGTCAGCCGCGTGATGGCCGCCGTGTCACCGGATTCAAGCGTTTCGAACACCGGGCCCCAGGCCCCGCGCCAGCCATCGGGCCGAAGCGTCCCGCGAACGAACTCCGCCAATCGCCAATGATCCGGCAGGCCGCATCTGCTGCACGAAGGACACGCTGTCGCGGTCGGGATACCCGTCACAGCGCCCGTAGCATAAGCCCGTCGGGGGAAAGGGGAAGTGCGGCCACACCCCGATTTGTGCAACAAAGCCCCGGATCATGGCGGGGTTGGCGGCCGAGCACGGTGAAGAGACGACCGTGATGATCGACGCAACTCCTCATCTTAAAGCCCATCGTACAGCGTCCAGCCTGGGCGTCAAAAAGGGGGGCGTGGTCGCCTGATTGGCCGAACCAGGGGCGGCATGACCACGAAGCTGCTCGCCATCCGCGACAGTCAGGGCCGGCCCATCGACCTGTTCCTGACTGCCGGCCCCGTCGGCGACTACGTCGGGGCGCGTGCGCTGGTCAGCGGGTTGACCAACGTGAAGTGGCGGCTCGGAGATCGTGGCTACGATGCCGACTGGTTCAAAGAAGCCTTGCAAGACAAGAAGATACGTCGTTGCATCCCGGGCGGGAAGAAACGGAAGACGCCGGTCCGATCCCCCTCTTGGGACATTGCTTTGCAATGCCCTGCCGGGCAAGGGACAAACGCAGGTACAAGCTGCGCAACCGGATCGAGATCATGTTCGGCAGGCTCAAGGACTGGCGAAGGGTCGCGACCCGATATGATCGCTGCCCACAAATCTTCTTCTCAGCAGTGGCACTCGCTGCGACCGTAACCTTCTGGCTTTGAGAGAGAACGAGTCCTGAGCCTAGGCAAAACCGCCAATCAACGGGACTGACATGAGAAATATGACTTGTGATTCATAAGTCATGGCGGTTAACTTCTCGCAAAAGGGAGGCCCTGATGGAATCATCCAAAGATCACTGGTACGAGACCCTGTCACCCGGCACTGTGCTGTCACTTCCCGATATTGATTGCAGCAAAGCGCGGATTGCCCGGCACTCGGAGCTTTTCGACGCCTATCATTCGGTCAACACCAGTACGGACAACCGTTTTGGCCGCGCCATCGCACATGGGCCGCACCCGGTAGCGCAGGCCATGGCGTCTGTCGGAAATCTTTTGCCCAATAGCCTGGTCGCGATGAGCCAGCTTGGTCCGTGGCGGTTTCTGTGCCCGGCCTTCGTGGGTGATCGCCTGACCGCCGACGCCACCGTGATCGGCCGCGGCGCCGCCTCTCGCGGGAGTGGCACCGTTGTTCTGGAAGTTCGCATCATCGACCCGGACGGTCGGGTTTCGCAGATCGGAGAGGCGCATCTGCTTGTGCGCCAGCGCCCCAAACCGCAGGAAACGGCATGATCTGGAGCCAGGAACACGACGAACTGCGTCGCACCACCAATGCGGTGATCGACACCCACGTGAACCCCTTTGTCGACCAGTGGGAGGAAGAGGGTATCTTCCCGGCTCGGCAGGTGATGAAAGCCTTTGGGAACGCCGGGTTGCTGGGGATCGGCAAAGCTGAGAAATGGGGTGGGATGGACCTTGATTTCTCGTTCGAGATCGCCTTCGCCGAGGAACTGGGCAACATTCGCACCATGGGCATTTGCTCGGCCATCGGGGTGCAGACCAACATGTGCACCCCCGCGCTTGCGACCTATGGCACCGACCGGCTGAAAGAGGAATTCCTGCGCCCCACCATCGCCGGAGACCTCGTGGGCTGTATCGGTGTCAGCGAGGCGGGTGCCGGATCGGATGTTGCGCAGCTGAAGACCTCGGCGCGCAAGGATGGCGGCGACTACATCATCAACGGCTCGAAGATGTGGATCACCAATGGGGTTCAAGGCGACTGGATCTGCCTGCTGGTCAACACCGACACGGAAAATGGCCCGCATCGCAACAAATCGCTGATCGCTCTGCCGCTGGATACCCCCGGCATCAGCGTTGGCAAGAAGCTCGACAAGGTCGGCTATCGGTCCTCGGATACGGCGCTGTTGTTCTTTGACGATGTGCGGATTCCGCAGGCCAACCTGATCGGCGAGGAAGGCCAGGGTTTCCGCTATCAGATGGGGCAGTTTCAGGAAGAGCGGCTTTTCGTGGTGGCCCGGTCCTGGCGGTTCCTTGATATCGCGATTGAGGAAACCATCGAATATCTGCGCCAGCGCAAGGCCTTTGGTCGGCCGCTGCTCGACAACCAGTACATATACTACAAGCTGGCCGAAATGCAGGCCCAGATCGAATCCGTCCGGGCGCTTTTGTACCGCGCGCTCGAGGCCTATCTGAACGGCGAAGACGTGACCAAGCTTGCCTCGATGGCCAAGTATCTGATCGGGCGGTTGTCGATGGAAATCCCGGTGGAACTGACGCAGTTCTGGGGCGGCCAGGGCTTCATGAACGAGAACTTCATCACCCGCGTATACCGCGAGGCCCGCCAGGCCGCTGTGGGCGGCGGCGCGAATGAGGTGATGTTGCAGATCATCGCCAAGAAAATGGGAATATTTCCGAAATCGTGAAGCCGCTGGTCTTGCCGTTGCGCGCCCGATCTTCGCGGCGCGGGCGGTCCACCATGGTGAATGAAAAGAGAGAGAGAAAATGGATTTCGCCTTTACCGAGGAACACGAAAGCGTTCGCGAGACGGTCCGGCGCTTTGCCGCCGCGGAAATTGCGCCGATCGCCCGACAGCATGACGACGATGAGACATTTCCAAAGGACATGTTTCGCAAGTGGGGCGATCTGGGCCTGCTGAGCGTGCGCTATCCGGCCGAAGATGGCGGCTCCGGCATGGACAAGATCAGCGATTGCATTGTGCGGGAAGAACTGAGCTATGCGAGCCAGTCGTTTGCCTCGACCTGGTCGGCGCACACACATCTGGGCATCTGGCCCATCTGGAAGGCGGGCACCCCCGAGCAGAAGGCGAAGTATCTGCCCGAAGCTTTCGCGGGCAGAAAAATCAGCGCCTTCGGACTATCCGAGCCAGGCGGCGGCTCGAATATCCGCGCGCTGTCCACCAAGGCGGAAAAGATCGACGGCGGATGGCGCATCTCCGGGGCCAAAACCTATATCAGCAATTCTCCTTTCGCGGATTTCATGCTGTTGGCGGCTCGGACATCGCCCGAATTGAAGCCCCATGCGATCAGCCTGTTCATTGTCGACCTGCCGAATCCCGCCGTGGTCATTCACAAGCTGGACAAGGAGGGCATTCGCGCTTCGGAAACCGGCCTGATCCATATCGACGGGCTGGAGGTGCCCGATGAGGCGCTGCTTGGCAATGAGACGGGAACATACCCGATCATTCTCGATTCTCTTTCGGAAAACCGCGTTGGTGTGGCGGCAAATGCCCTGGGCATGGCGCGTGCGGCCAGGGACGCGTCAATCGCCTATGCGCGTGACCGCGAGGTGGCCGGCAAGCGCGTGGGCCAGTATCAGGCCATCGCCCACAAGATCGCCGACATGGACACAGATATCGAGGCGGCCCGCTGGCTGGTGTATCATGGCGCCTGGCTGGTCGATCAGGGAAAGCTCACGGCACCCATGGCCGCCAAGGTGAAGCTCTTTGCCTCGGAAGTGGCGGTGCGCGTATCCGAACAGGCCATTCGCATTCACGGAGGCGCCGGGATCATGCGGGACTATTCCGTGGGCCGGATTCACCGCGATGCGCTGGTCTATGTCATTGGCGAAGGCACATCGGAAGTACAGCGCAACCTGATTTCGCGCGCGCTGGACCTCTAGTTACCACATCTACTGCCGCGTGAACGTGGAATGATCAGCCCGATGCCCACAGCGGCACCGGGCTGCGACCGCTTGGGCCAAGGCCAACCGGTCTGTCTCGCGTGAACCGCCTTGATCAACCCAAAAAGTGATTGACAAGTCATTTATTAATCGCCAGCGTTCTCGATACAAAACAACATTTCCCAACGCGAATAGCACGAGGAGGAAGTATGACCGGATCGCCCCAAACGCTGACCTATGAAACAAGGGGTCGGACCGGAATCATAACCTTCACCCGGCCCGAGGTCCGGCACAGCCTGGACATCGCCATGCGCGAAGAGATCGCCGCTCTGTTGCCGGGCATCCGGGCGGATCGAAACTTGAGCGCATTGATCGTGACTGGCAGCGGCGGCGCCTTCTGTTCCGGTGGCGATCTGAAATCGCTCAGCGAAGAAGAGCGTCCTGTTGACGTGAACCGCGAGCGCATTGCCAAGCTGCACACATGGTTCACCGAACTGGCGAACCTGGAATTGCCGGTGATCGCAGCGGTCGATGGCCCCGCCTTTGGCGCCGGTTTCAACCTTGCGCTGGTGGCGGATTTTGTCCTGGCCACCCCGCGTGCGCGGTTCTGCGCGGTATTCGGGCGGATCGGCCTGGTGCCCGATCTCGGCGGGTTTTTCCTGCTGCCGCGCATCGTTGGACTGGCGCGGGCAAAGGAACTGGTGATGACCGCCCGGTCGATTTCTGCGACCGAGGCCAAGGAAATGGGGATCGTTCTGGAAATCCATGAGCCTGACACCCTGCTGGATGCGGCGCTGGCTTTTGCCAAGCGTTTCGACAGTTCTTCGCGGCTGGCGGCCGGGATGGCAAAGGTGATCCTCAATCAGGCGCTGCATACCGACCAGCGCGCGCTGGCGGATATGGAGGCAATGGCACAGACGCTGTGTCTCGCCTCGGATTACCACAAGGAGGCGGTGCAGCGCTTCCTGGACAAGAAACCGCTTGAATTCGACTGGGACAAGATGTCCGCAACGGACGCGGTGCGCTGATGCCACGCAAGAAGCACACCGCCCGCATCACCGGCGTCGCCGATACCGCGATGGGTGAATTGCCCGGATCGACCGCGCTTGGCCTGCACGCCGAAGCCACCAACGCGGCCCTGAAGGATGCCGGGCTGAAGGCGCAGGATATCGACGGCGTCCTGTGCGGCTATTCGATGACCGTGCCGCACCTGATGCTGAGTTCCGTCTTCAGCGAATATTACGGCATCAGCCCCAGCTTCAACACCGCCATTCAGGCGGGAGGGGCGACCGCGTGCATCATGCTGGCCAATGCCGTGGCGCTGGTGGAATCCGGAGCCTGCCGCCATGTGCTTTGTGTCACCGGGGACAACCGCCTGACCGGGATGACCCGGGACGGCGCGGTGGCGGCCCTGGCCACCGTCGGCCATCCCGAGTTCGAACAGCCCTATGGCATGTCGGTTCCGGCCTCTTACGCGCTGGTGGCGCAGGCCTATCTACACCGTTACGGCATCACGCGGGACGAGTTGTCCGCCATCGCCGTGTCGGCCCGCAAACATGCGGCGCTGCACCCCAAGGCCACCAAGCGCGATCCGCTCACGCTGACGGAAGTCAGCGAAAGCCGAGTCATCGCTTCGCCCCTGCGCCTGCTGGATTGCTGCCTGATTTCGGATGGCGGCGCTGCGGTGATCGTCAGTGCGGCAGACGCGGCGCGAGATACCCGAAACCCTGTGCGGGTTCTTGGCAGCGGGCAGGGTCACACCCATGAGCATATCATGGCCGCCCCGTCGCTGACGGATTTCGGCTGCAAGGCCTCGTCGGCCATGGCCTTTGCCCAGGCGGGTGTGACCGCGCAAGACATCGACGTCGCCGAGATTTACGACAGTTTCACCATCACTCTGCTCGCCGAGCTGGAATCCATCGGTTTTTTCGAAAAGGGCGAGGCCGGCAAGGCCGCGCTGGCGGGCGAACTTTCTCAGGGCGGGCGCCTGCCCACCAACACCCACGGCGGATTGATGAGTTACGGACATTCCGGGGCCGCTGGCGGCGCATTTCATATCGTCGAAGCCGTGCACCAGTTGCGCGGCGAAGCCGACGCCCGCCAGGTGCCGGGGGCGCAACTGTCCTTTGTGCATGGCGATGGCGGCATCCTGTCGGCGCATTGCAGTCTCGTACTGGGAAAGGATTAGAGCGAATGGACCTTCCCATCCCCAGACCGAACGCCGATACCCGCCCCTATTGGGACGCCGCGCAGCAAGACAGGCTGGTGCTTCAGCATTGCGCCGACTGCGGCGCCCCGCAGGCCATTCCCCGCAGCTATTGCGGCACCTGCCATTCCGCCGATCTGACTTGGCGGGAAAGCAGCGGGACCGGCAAGATTGCCAGCTTTTCCGTTGTTCACCGCGCGCCGACCAAGGCGTTCCGCGATCAGCTTCCCTATGTGCTGGCCCTCGTGGATATGGCGGAAGGTGTGCGGCTCATGCTGAACGTGATCGGTGAAGACCGGCTCGACACGCAGATCGGCGATCCGGTGCGGGTCGTGTTCGAGCCGCGCGGCGCCGACGGGTTCAAAATGCCTCAGGTCCAGAGGAGCCCGGCATGATTACGTTCGACGATTTCCGGCCCGGCCACATATTCGGGACCGCGCCCGTCACGCTTGACGACGCGCTTTTCGGCAAATGGACGGCCCTGTTCCCCGACGATGCCGCCTGCGCACCCGACATGCCCGAAGGCATGATCGCCGTTCTGGTCATGAACGCCTACATGGAGCTGATCGCGCCCCGTCCGCCAGGCAATGTCCATGCAGGCCAGACCTTTGCACTGGAGCGGCTGCCCAAGCTGGGTGAGACGGTGAACACCACCATCACCTGTACGGGCAAGGAACTGCGCAAGGGCCGGCGCTGGCTGACTCTGGAAACCCGGAGCCACGACGACGCCGACAATTTCCTGTTCTCCGGCGAGATGAGGTTGATATGGGCAGCGTGAACGATCAAACGAAACCTGTCGAGGGCGGCAGCCCCGTCACCCTGGATATCACCTCCGAGGTGATCGGCAAATATGCCGATATCACCAACGATTACAATCCGATCCACACAGACCCGGAATTTGCCGCGACCACGCCGATGAAAGGCGTGATCGCACATGGCACTATGTCGCTGGCGCTGATCTGGCAGGCTTTGCGGCGGGATTTTGGCGCGGCGCGCTGCGCACGGGCGGCGCTGGATGTCCGGTTCATCAAGCCCGTGCGGATCAACGACCGGCTGACCGCCCGGCATCAGCCGGATGACTTGGGCGGTCTGTCTGTCTGGGTGGAAAACCAGAACGGCGAGTCGGTCATCAAGGGAAGTGCGCGACTATGAGCGCGACGTTCAAGACTCTGGATGTTCTGCTGAATCCGTGCTCGATCGCGGTGGTCGGGGCGTCGTCGAACCCGATGAAGGTCGGCGGACGGCCCATCGCTTACATGAAAAAGCTGGGCTATGCGGGGAAGCTCTATCCGATCAACCCGAAGGCCGAAATCGTGCAGGGGCTAAAGGCCTATCCGTCGATCTCGGCCATTGGCGCGCCGGTCGATCTGGCCATCGTGGCGGCGGCGGCGGCGGCAGTCGAAGATATCCTGCGCGAGGGGATCGCCGCGGGGATCAAGGCGTTTGTGGTCTTTTCCTCCGGCTTTGGCGAATATTCCTCCGAGGGCTCTGCGGTCCAGGCCCGCCTCGGGCAGATGTGCCATGACGCCGGGGTGCTGCTGCTGGGGCCGAACTGCCTTGGCGCCATCAATATCCGCAACCATGTCATCGCGTCCTTCACCACCGCGATGGAAGACCACGATCTGATCGAGGGCGGTTTCGGCTTTGTCTCGCAAAGCGGGGCGCTGGGAGCCTATTGGCTCGATATGGTCTTTCAGCGGGGCATCGGGGTGTCGTCCTGGATTGCCACCGGAAACGAGGCCGGGGTCGACGTGTCGGATGCCATTCATCACCTTGCCAACGATCCCGATACGCGGCTGATCGGCGGCTACATCGAGGATATCAAGGACGGCCCTGCGTTCCGCGACGCCGCCTTGGCCGCGATCTCGGCAGGCAAACCCATTGTTTTGATCAAATCGGGCCGGTCCCAAACCGGCGCGGCGGCGGCGGCATCGCACACCGGGGCGCTGGCGGGTGAGGACGCACGATATCAGGCGCTGTTCGACCAGATCGGCATCGTCCGGGTGAATTCGCTGTCGGAAATGGTCGCGGTCGCGCGGCTGATCCTGATGCAGCCGCCCGCCAGCGGGCCCAACGTCGGCGTGATCAGCGTATCGGGCGGTGCGGGCGTTATGCTTGCCGATGATCTGGATGAGGCGGGCTTTTCCGTCCCACCCTTTGACGACGACACCCGCGCTCGGGTGAATGACGCATTGCCGGGTTTCGTCTCGGCCAACAATCCGCTGGATGTGACCGGCAGCGTTGCCGGAGACAGCGGCATTTTCAGCCGGGTTCTGGATGCCCTTGGCAGCGCCCCGGATCATGACAGCTTTGTTTTGTTCATCGGCTTGATGGTCAGCATTTCCAGGGATCTGTCCGACAGTCTCGTCCGTGCCTTCGCCAATCGCGGCAAACAGGTGGCCGTGGTCTGGATCGGTGCCCCGGCCGAGGTTGTGCGGGAACTTGAGTCCCATGGCCTGCCGGTCTTTGCCGATATCCCCGAGGCCGTTCAGGCCATGAAGACCGCGCGGCAGTTCAGCGCCGCTCTGGAAAAGGCCCAGCGGCTTGAAGGCACCCGCTGGCACGCGCCTTTGCCCGTCGCGGACAGGCTTGAGGCGCGCTCTGAAATACGGGCGCAGGACTTCATCCGCACGCATTCGGACCTGGCTTTTCCAGAACAGCTTCTGGTCGGGACGGTGGACGAGGCGGTAGAGGGGGTGACGACCCTGTCGACGCCTCTGGTGGTGAAGCTGCAAAGCCCGGACATGCCGCACAAAAGCGATCATGGCGGGGTGCGCCTCGGCATTGCCGATCCTGATACGTTGAAGAGCACGGTACAGGACATGCTGGAGATTGCCGATAAAACCCGGCTGCGGCTGGATGGCATTCTGATTCAGGAAATGTCGTCCGTGGCACAGGAATTGATCGTCGGGTTCAAGCGCGATCCGGTATTTGGCCCGCTGTTGCTGATCGGACGCGGCGGGGTCGAAGTGGAACTGCGACCCGACAGCAAGATGGCCTACCTGCCACTCACCGGCGACGCCGTTCTTTCGATGTTGCGCGGGCTGGCCACCGCGCCGTTGTTCGAGGGGTACAGGGGAGGGGCCAGGGGCGATCTGAAAGCACTGGCCCAAACGCTGGCCGATCTGGGAAACGCCTTCGCGGCCGAACCCTCGATCGAGGAAATAGAAATCAACCCGCTGGCCCTGACCCGCGATGGGCGCTTCGTTGCTCTCGATGCCCTGTCCCAGCATCGGCTGGCACAGGAGGGGCAGGCCAGCGAGCGACCGCCCCGCGATGCGCAAGGCGCCGAACGACAGAAATCGCCCGGCTTGCAAGAGCTGTGACATCGCATTCCGACACGAGTGACCGGCGTCCGGCATAATTGCGGACACCGATGGGAGGACAGACATGACGAACGACGCCGCCGAAAGGCCGAGCGGGTTTATGCGGGCGGTTCCCCGTGTGATGACAATTCTTATCGCCATCGCCACTGCCGCCTTCTTTATCTACACCGCCTGGTACGGCAGCTATCCCGCGCTGGTCCAGCGCTCGATCCTGCTGGGAGCGGCGATGTGTCTGGTCTTTCTCGGTCGCTTGCAGAGCATCCCGGCAGACGGTGTGAAAAACAGGGCGCTGTCCTTGGCGCTTTACCTGGCCGCGTTGTGCAGCGTGGTGACGCTCGGCTTTATCGTGGTAAATTTCCAAGCCATTGCCGAAAGTTCGGGCTTTTTTGGCCAGACCGAAGTGGTGTTGGCGACGATCATGATCGTGACGCTCCTGTTCGCCACCTGGCTTTCCTTTGGCCCGGCGCTGCCGATCATCGCGATCTGCTTCCTGCTCTATGCCCTGTTCGGACGAGAAATGCCGGATATCCTGTCGCACCGCGGGCTGAAATGGAGTTCTCTGGCGGCCGGAAACTTCCTGACCACCAAGGGCGTTTTGGGTGTGCCGCTGGGCGTGGTGGCCGACGTGGTGCTGTATTTCCTTCTGTTCTCGTCTTTCCTGGCGGCCACCGGAGCGTCGGACACATTCGTGCGTCTGTCGCAATTGATGGTCGGCCGGATGCGCGGCGGGCCGGCGAAGATCGCGGTGGTCGGCAGCGGGCTGCTTGGCAGTATTTCGGGGTCGGCCGTGGCCAATGTGGCGGCCAGCGGCACCTTCACCATTCCGATGATGAAGCGCGTGGGCTATTCACCAAAGTTCGCCGGCGCCGTCGAGGCGGTGGCGTCTTCCGGGAGCCAGTTGATGCCGCCCGTCATGGGGGCGGCGGTGTTCATCATGGCCGACATGCTTCAGGTCGGTTACGGCACCATCATTCTGGCCGCCTTGTTCCCTGCGATGATCTATTATCTGAACCTGTTTCTGATTGTGGATCTGGAGGCGGGCAAGAGGGGCCTGCGGGGGCTCGACAGCTTTGAAAAGGCAAAGGCACGCGAACTCCTGAAGGATTCAGGATACCTGCTGGCGCCGCTGGCGGTGCTGTTCGGCATGGTGATGATGCAGTATTCGCCGCGCTATGCCGCGCTGCTGTCGCTGGCGCTGTTGCTGGCGCTCAACATGCTGCAATCGCGCCATCGGCTGTCGTTTCGTGCCATGGTCAATGCATTGGTAGACGGTATGACCAGCGTGGCACCCGTAGCCGTTGCGGTGGCGGTGGCCGGGATCGTCGTGGGTGTGGTCGAAACCACCGGGCTGGGGTTGAACCTGACCACGATCATGACCCAGGTGGCCGAAAACTCGCTGCTGCTCCTGTTGATCCTCACCATGGTCAGTTCGATCGTGCTGGGGATGGGGCTGCCGACGGTGGCCTGCTATATCATCCTTGCCCTGATCATCGCGCCGGTGATGGTGCGGCTGGGCGTACCGCCGCTGGCAGCGCATATGTTCGTGTTCTATTTCGGGACGCTGTCGGCGATCACACCGCCGGTCGCGCTTGCGTCTTTCACCGCCGCCGGTATCGCCGGTGCCGCACCGCTCGGCACCTCATTCACCTCACTGCAAATCGCGCTGCCGGCCTTTCTGATGCCGTATATATTCGTCTATCAGCCGGGCCTGCTGTTCCAAGGCGATGTCCTTGCGCTGATCGTGCCGTTGTTCAATGCGGCGATCGCGGTGGTCGGTCTGTCGGCTGCGACGGTCGGCTATTTTCGCGGCCCCGTCGGCCTGTTTCGCCGTGCCCTGTTTCTGTTCGGGGCGCTGATGGCCTTTGCTCCGGATCATCTGACAGACCTGCTGGGCGCACTTCTGATCGCGCTGTCCATCGGTATAGGCGAGTTCAAACGGCGACGGTCAGCCCTGAGTTCCGCGACCACACTATGAACGACACTTTTCGCATGGACCATCAAAGGAGGATAAGATGACCGTGATATCAAAGAAAGGCAGTCTGTGGGCTGGGCTGTTGGGGCTGGCGGCAACGTGCACGTTCGGCACGATGACGCTTGCGCAAGACAGGACAGAGCTTGGCCTCGCGACGTCGGCCAGCGGCGGTACCGGCTACATGTACGCCGTGGCCGTGGCCACCGTGGTGAACGAGGACAGCGAAGATCTGAAGATCACGCCTTTTCCCAGTGCCGGCGTCGTTGAAAACGACCGCCTGCTGCGCGGGGATGAAGCGCAGTTGATTCTGCACACCGGAGGAGAGGCGTATGATTCCTACCGGGGCAAGGGTCGATATCCCTCGGCAGCGACCGATCTGAGGGCGATCCTTCCGATCTATGCCTCCCTTGTCCAGATTGTCGCGTCGGCAGACACGGAGGCCGCGCGCCCCGGAGATTTGAAAGGAAAACGCGTCGGCCTGGGCGAGCCGGGCTCCTCTGCCAACACCTATGTGCGGCAGGCGCTGGAAGCCGAAGGCGTAAAGGACGGGGATTATGATGCGCGCCCCAACAGCCTGACGGAACAGGTCGCCGGGGTCCGCGATGGCAATCTCGACGTTCTGTCCACCGTGATGGGCGCCGGCGCGCCCGCGCTTCAGGATCTGGCCACAAGCCGCGATGTGCGCTGGATTTCGGTCTCTTCGGACACGCTGCAGGCTGTCATGGAAATGAACCCCCCCGGCGCGGTTGTTCCGGTCACTATTCCAGCGGACACCTACGCGGGCCAGGACAGCGCCGTGCAGACCTTCGGTGTGCCGATCTGGATCATGGGGCGGGCCGACCTGCCTGACACTGCGGTGACGCAGATACTCACTCGGTTCTTGGGCAACATGGATCGCGCGAGCGAAGTCCATCCGATCGTCAAAAACACGACGAAGGACTTCGTGGCGGGCGCGACGCCGCCGGTGCCATGGCATGACGCGGCCGTAAACGCCTTGAAAGAGACGGGCTATGCGCCGCTGCCTTTCAAGGAATGATGGAAAGACCTAATTCGGGGGATGGCTTGAATTAAATAGGCTTGCTAATTCCGCCAAAAATCCAAGCCGTTTCCTGAATTGAAAACGGCTTGTTTCAAGAAGCAAAACGCCAGAAGCAGGACTTTTGGCACCTATTTTTTTCTGCAAAAATTCCATAGAAACAAGGCGGTGACGGGTCATTCTTTTTCTTTCTGCATCCAACATATCTGGCTTGTCATATCTAACTTACAGTTGTTAGAATTTGTATTAGCGGTGCTTGTCGACTCAAATGGGAGGAAACGTCACAATGCAATTCCAGCCAACCGAAGACCAAAAGGCGTTTCGCGAAACCGCGAGACGATTCGCAGCCGAGAAATTGGCACCCGGTTATCTACAGCGTGCCACCGAGCATCGTTTCGACCGCGCGCTAATCAAGGAAATGGGTGCGCTCGGCCTGATCGCTCCGGACCTGCCGGAGCGATTTGGCGGCCTTGGCGAAAGCTTCGTGACAGCCGGCTTGGTCACCGAGGAAATCGCTCGTGGCGATTTCAATGTCAGCTATGTGCAGTTGGTCGGTTCGCTAATGGGCGGCATGGTGGCCGAACATGCCTCCGAGGACATCGCATCGGAATGGCTTCCCAGGGTGGTGTCGGGCGATGCGATCATCGGAATTGGCCTGACCGAGCCGCGCGGCGGATCGGATGCGGCGAACCTGATCCTGAAGGCCGAGAAATCCGGCAACGGCTGGCGGCTGAATGGTGAAAAAACCTCGATCAGCTTTGCCGAACAGGCCGACGCGGCGGTGGTCTTTGCCCGCACCGGCGCTCCCGACAGCGGAGCGCGCGGAGTCAGCGCGTTTTTCGTCGATCTGAACCAGGACGGCATCAAGCGCACCCATTTCGACGACATCGGCACCAAGCCTGTCGGGCGCGGATCGCTGTTCTTCGACGATGTATATGTGCCGGCCGAAAACATGATGGCCGAGCAGGGCCGGGCTTTCGGCACATGCATGGCGGGGTTCGACTATTCCCGCGCGCTGATCGGGCTGGAATGCCTCGGCGCGGCGCAGGCGTCGGTGGATGAAACCTGGGCCTATGTCCAGGAACGCGAGGCGTTCGGCGCGCCCATCGTGCAGTACCAGGGCGTCAGCTTTCCGCTGGCCGAGGCCGAAACCCAACTGACCATGATGCGCCAGCTTTGCTACTATACGCTGGATCTGCGCGACCGTGGCCTGCCCCACACCTCCGAGGCGGCGATGTGCAAATGGTACCTGCCCAAAACCGCCTGCGAGATCCTGCACCAGTGTCTGATCCTGCACGGACATTATGGCTATACCACCGACCTGCCGCATCACCAGCGTTACAACGACGTTCTCGGCCTGCAACTCGGCGACGGCACCGCGCAGGTCCAGAAGCTGGTGATCGCCCGCGAAAAGGCCGGGCGGGTGGCGCTTCAGTATGACAAGAAGGCGAAGGGAGCGGCCTGACGAACCTTGAGGTTAACATGCGGGGCCTTCCATCAAGGCCCCGCCGCGCCGAACAGCGTGATTGCGTCGGGTCTGCCGAAGTCGGGCTCCCGGCCTCGCGCGCAGTCGAAGCTCTACACATGATTGTCGCGGAAACCTGAACCGTTCGGAACCATTGACCTGCCATCCCGAAGAAAGACGCAGATCGCCTTTCTCTGGCGCGACCGAAACGAGGCATGGAATCACTGACAAACGTTGGAAGCCGGCGAAAGACCGGACAACTTCACAACTAAGGAGGAATGACATGAAACTCTTTTCCCATCTTGCGGCGGTCGCTTTGGCCGCCATCGTGGCGTTGGGTGCCAGCGAAATCTCAGCGCAAGAGAAGGAGCCGGTGAAATTCGGACTGTGCTTTGACCTCAGCAAGTCCTATACATTCATTTCGCCACAGGTCGCGCAGGCGGCGCAGGACTTGGCAATGTATACCAACCTGAATGGCGGCATCGACGGCCATCCGGTCGAGATGATTGTACGCGATCACGGTAACGAGCCCCAGCGCGGTGTTGAATGCTATGAGCAACTCAAGCGCGAAGGTGTGTTTATCTTCTACATGCTTTCGACGCCAGTAACCAACGCCGTCCTGCCGCGAGTGATGCGGGACGAGAATATTCTCATGCAGTCGTTCTCGGGCAGAGCGGATGCGGTGGACGGCGATGTGTTCGAGTGGGTATTCCCGGTGGGCCCGACCTACTGGCAACAAGCCGCGAACGACATTGCCTTCATCAAGACCCAGATGGGCGACGATCTGAACGACGCCACGATCGGGTTCATCTATTTCGACTTCCCCTTCGGTCAGGAGCCGATCGAAATCCTCAAAACTCTCTCGGAGAAGGAAGGGTTCGATCTGGAACTGTATCCGGTTCCGCTTCCGGGGTCTGATCAGTCTGGCGCCTGGAGCAGAATCCGTCGTGACAAGCCCGATTACGTGATCTCATGGATGCTGGGTGGTGGTCATGTCGTTGCTTCGAAAGAAATAGCGCGCAACAGGTTCCCGATCGACCGGTATATCTCCGTTGACTGGATCAACGAGGTGGATATCGCCAATATCGGCACCGAGACAGCCATAGGTATCCTGCGCGGGACCAACGTGGCCGGCGGTCAGGACATTCCCTTGGTAAAGACCATGCTCGAGACGCTCTATGCGAATGGCAAGGGCAGCGGACCTGAAAAGCATGTGCGAGACGTCCACTACAACAAGGGGCTTGCGGTTTACTCCGTAGCGATCGAAGCCGCACGCATTGCGGTCGAGCAGAATGGTTGGCCGCTCACCGCCGAGAGCATGAAGGCAGGCTACGAAGCGATAAAAAACTACGATGCCGGCGGAATCATGTCCCCCGTCACGGTGACCACCAAGGATCACGGTGGAGGCGGAAAAACCCGTATCGAGCAGTGGGACGGCGAGACCTGGGTTCCCCTGACCGACTGGAATGCCGACTACCTCGATGTTGTGTGGGAAGTGATCGCGGAAAGCTCGTCCAAATTCTCACTGGAATGACCGAAGGTAAGCTTCATAACCAGCACATGACGACGGCAGCCAGTGCGCATGCGGACAGGAAGATTTAGGGGCGCATGTCGTAGCGTGTTGGGACGCGCCGCCAGTCCTTGAGCCGGGCGAAGCTGTTTCTCGATCCTGTGGAGCTTGCGATATCGGGCTTTGCCGAGGGGGATCGGCCCCTTGCGGTCCTTTCGGGAAGGGATGCTCTGGGTTATCCCCTTGTCTTCAAGGACTTCACGATACCAGTCGGCATCGTATCAACGGTCTGCCAGCATGTGTTCGACGGGAGGAGCGCTGGCCGACCGTCAGAAAGGGGTCTGATGCCGGAGGGGGCAGAATCCGACGTTAAGACGATTTGGTCGCCTTTTGGGGCTCTTTTGCACAAAGCCCGTGAGGGATTCACCTCTTGAATCCAGGGTGATAGCTGGGGGGCCATGAGCAGTCCGACACCCCCCAGCTACAAGAACAAGAACTGGCGGGCCTCTCATGAAGCGCTGAAGCGCCGGGGCTCGCTGACGATCTGGTTCGATGCCGAGATGACATGGGAGGCCAGGCCGACCGGAACGCGCGGCCGACAGCGCACCTATAGCGACGCTGCGATCCAGGCCTGCCTGACGATGAACGTGCTGTTCGCCATGGCGCCAAGGCAGACGACAGGCTTCGTCGAAAGCCTTC
>NZ_QLMG01000050.1 GCF_003259905.1 Salipiger aestuarii
CGACAAGCTCCCCAACACAACGGCTTCACGGGTGCCGGACCTTCTGCCATGGAATTGGCAGACATCGCAGCGCCAACTCGCTACATGACCGCAGCCTACGCCGGATGCTTACCGCGCAATGAGACATATCGCGGTGGAACGACGTGGATTTGGGGCATGATGTCCGCGAGTGCGATCCCCCATGAGACAGCCGTCAGCATCGGCTTTGAAATGGCGCCGCATGTGGCGGGGCATGGCGATTCGCGGCTGTTGGCGGGCAGGGACGTTGCCGGTGCTGGCAAGGCCGCACCTCGGTCGAGGCCCGCCATCGCGCCACGGCGCGCGCGGCATCGTGGGTGACGCGCTGGCGTAAAACAACGGTCGTTCTGGCAAGCCGGTTGATGCAACGTAAATCGGCGGCTCCATGGGGTTAACAGCCACAGATTGCCAGCCGTTCAAGCCCTCGCGCGCGGCGTCCTTGCCAGCCAGCGGGCAGATTCAGGCGACCGCGGTGTTCCCTGTGTCCAGCCGGTCGTAGAAACCTTCGGCGGAGGCCGCCATTTCGCGCAAGAGCTGCGGGCAGGCAAAGCGCGGCCCGTAGGCGGCGGCAAGCGCATCGCATCGCCTGGCGGCGCAGGCGCTGCCCAGCATGTCAAGCCAACTGAACGGACCGCCCGACCAGGGCGCGAAGCCCCAGCCCAGGATCGCGCCGACGTCGCCTTCGCGGATGTCGGTCAGCACGCCGTCTTCCAGCGCGCGCACCGCTTCAAGCGCCTGCACGAACAAGAGACGGTGCTGCACGTCGATCAACGCCGGTTGCGTTGTCGCCGCCGGGTACCGCAGGGCCAGCCCGCGCCACAGACCGGTGCGCTTGCCCTTTTCGTCATAGGCGTAGAATCCGGCGCCGGCCTTGCGCCCCAACCGGCCCTGGTCTTCGAGCCAGAAGATCACCTCGTCGACCGCGCCGTCCGGATAGGCCGCGCCCATCGCCGCGCGGGTGGCGCGCGCGATCCTGGCCCCAAGGTCGATCGAGGTTTCATCCACCAGTTGCAACGGTCCCACCGGCATCCCCGCCAGCTTGGCCGCGTTTTCGATCAGCGCGGGCGACACCCCTTCGGACACCATGCGGATGCCTTCGTTGATGTAGGGAATGATACAGCGATTGGCGTAAAAGAACCGCGCGTCGTTGACCACGATGGGGGTCTTGCGGATCTGGCGCACGAAATCCAGCGCCTTTGCCGTGGCCCGGTCGCCGGTTTCCTGCCCCTTGATGATCTCGACGAGGGACATCTTTTCGACGGGTGAAAAGAAATGGATGCCGATGAACAGATCGGGGCGGGGCGATGCCTTGGCCAGCTGGGAAATTGGCAGGGACGAGGTGTTGGTGGCAAAGATGCAATCGTCGGGGGCGTGTTTCAGCACCTTTTGCGTCACCTCCGCCTTGATGCCCGGGTCTTCAAACACCGCTTCGACGATCAGGTCGCAGCCGGACAGCGCGGCGTAATCGTCGGTCGCGGTGATGCGCGACAGCGCCGCCTCTTTGCCTTCGGGGGTGGTTTTGCGGCGGGCAATGCCCTTGTCCATGTAGCGTTCCGTGTAGGCGCGCCCCTTTTGGGCTACTTCGGGGGATTGGTCCAGCAGGACCACCTCGATCCCTGCCATGGCCGCGACCAGCGCGATACCGGCGCCCATCATGCCGGCGCCGATCACGCCAAGCTTGTCCACATGCTGCGGCCCCGTGTCGGGCCGGTTCGCGCCTTTTTCCAGCGCTTCCTTGCTGACGAACAGCGACCGGATCATCGCCGAGGACGACGGGTCGAGCAAAACGGAGGTGAACCACCGCGCCTCGATCTTCAGCGCCGTGTCGAACGGCACCAGCGCGCCCTCGTAGATCGCGCTCAGCATAGCCCTTGCGGCAGGGTAGACGCCCTTCGTCTTGCCGTTGACCATGGCCGAGGCCCCGACAAAGGTCATGAACCCCGCAGGATGATAGGGGGCGCCGCCGGGCATCTTGTAGCCTTTGGCGTCCCAGGGTTTGACGATATCGGCGGACGTGGCGCCGAGCACCCAGGCCCGCGCTGCGGCGACGGGATCGTCGCAGACCTCGTCGATCAGGCCGGCCGCCTGTGCTTCCCTGGGGGCGCTCAGCTTGCCTTCGAGCAGGAATGGCGCGGCTGCCATCGCCCCCAGCTTGCGCACCAGCCGGGTGGTGCCCCCAGCGCCTGGAAAGATGCCGACCTTGATTTCCGGCAGACCGATTTTTGCCTTGGGGGCATCGGCCGCAAAGATTCGGTGACAGGCAAGCGCGATCTCGAACCCGATGCCCAGCGCGGTGCCGGGAAGGGCGCAGGCGACGGGTTTGCCCCCCTTGTTGCGGTCGTCCATTCCGGCGCGCTCGATCTTGCGCAGGATGGCGTGAATCCGCATGAGCCCGTCCAGGATGGCGGGGGCGGGATCGTCGCCGCCATCCTGGCGCATCCGCGCGATCACGTTCAGATCCATCCCGCCGGCAAAGCTGTCCGGTTTGCCCGACGTCAGCACGATGCCCCTGACCGCGTCATCGGCGAGTGCGGCGTCGATCATCTGCGATAGCTGCGCCAGGCCCTCAAGGCGCATCACGTTCATCGACTTGCCCGGCGTGTTCCAGGTGATCAGCGCGACGCCGTCCGTGTCGGTTTGCAGGGTGAAATCGGTCATGTGTTGGTCTCCGGTTCAGATCCGCTCGATCAGGGTGGCGGCGCCCATGCCGGACGCGACGCACAGGGTGGCAAGGCCGGTGCCCTTGCCGGTGCGTTCCAGTTCGTCCAGCAACGTGCCGATGATGATCGCTCCGCTGGCGCCCAGGGGGTGCCCCATGGCGATGGCCCCGCCGTTCACGTTCACCTTGTCGGCGCCGACGTCGAACGCCTGGCGAAAGCGCAACACCACGGCGGCGAAGGCCTCGTTGACCTCGAACAGATCAATGTCGCCGATCGCCATGCCGCTGTGCTTCAGCAGCCGCTCGGTGACGGGCACCGGCCCGGTCAGCATGATCGTGGGATCGGTGCCGATCCTGGCGGTGGCGCGGATGCGGGCGCGCGGGGTCAGCCCATGCGCGGCGCCGAATGCCTTGTCGCCGATCAGAAGGGCCGCGGCGCCATCGACGATGCCCGAACTGTTGCCCGCGTGGTGGACGTGTTCGATCTTTTCCAGATGTGGGTATTTCATCAGCGCGACCTGATCGAAGCCGGGCATTCCTTCGCCCATGTCCTTGAAAGCGGGGCGCAGCGCGCCCAGGGCCTGCATGTCGGTGTCGGGCCGCATGTATTCGTCATGCGCCAGGATCATGACGCCGTTCTGATCCCGCACCGGGATCACCGAGCGATCGAATCGCCCGGCTTCCCACGCCGCACCCGCGCGGCGCTGCGACTCGACCGCAAGCTGGTCGACATCGTTTCGGGAGAACCCGAATTGCGTGGCAATGATGTCGGCGCTGATGCCTTGCGGCACGAAACAGGTCTTCATCGCAAGACCGGGATCGACCGCGATGGCCGCGCCGTCGCTGCCCATGGCGACCCGGCTCATCATCTCGACCCCGCCGGCGATATAGCCGCTGCCGGCGCCCCCCCGGATCTGGTTGGCGGCCAGATTCACCGCCTCCATGCCCGACGCGCAAAAGCGGTTGATCGACAGCCCTGGAATGCGTTCATCCAGAGCGCTGGCCAACACGGCAGAGCGCGCCAGGCAGCCTCCCTGTTCCGCCACCTGCGTGGCATTCCCCCAGATCACGTCTTCGACCGCGTGCCCCTCCAGCCCGTTCCGGTCCTTGATCGCGTTCAACGTCAGGGCCGACAGACGCAGTGAAGTCAGCTCGTGCAGCGCACCATCGGTGCGCCCCTTGCCACGCGGTGTGCGCACGGCATCGTAGATATAGACGTCGCTCATCAGCTCCTCCTTCCTGCTCCTTGCCGGGGTGTGCTCAGACGCGGTCGGCGGGCGAGCCGGGCATCAGATCGTAGGGGTGTTTCCAGCCCTCCAGCGCCTCGATTCCCGACAGCCAGCGGTCGATGTTGCGCCAGTCCGACCGCACGAACCCAAAAGGTTCGGGGTAGAACAGATACCCGCAGCAGGAAAAATCCGCGTTGGTCGGGGCGGCACCGACCATCCAGTCGCGATCGGCCAAATGAGCGTCAAGAACCTGGTACGCGGCCCTAAGCCGGCCCTGGGCAAAGGCGATGACCTCGGCTGGGCGCTTTTCCTCGGGCAGAAAATTCATCAGGAACCGTGTCATGCCCGCCTGGCTGGACAGCTTGTGATTGTCCCAGAAACACCAGCGCATGACCTCGCGCGCCTCCTGCGGTGTCGCGCCGCCGTACTTGCCGCTTTTTTCCGTGATATACATCTGGATCACGCCGGATTGCGACAGGTGTGTCTCGCCATCGACAAGCACCGGCGCCTCGCCCATCTCGTTGACATCGTTGCGATAAGCATCGCTTCGGGTTTCACCCTGAAAGAAATCGACCTTCACCGGCTCCCAGGCGAGGCCGGAGAGTTCGAGCGGCAAAGCAGCCTTGTACGCATTTCCGGATTCGCCGAAACAGTACAGCTTTATGGTCATCGCGTTGTCCTTTGCATTGTTCGGGCTGATACCGACAGGTGGGGGCTTCGCGCCCCCACACCCCCGCGGAGTTTAAGGGCAAGATGAAGCTGGGTGCGAGCGTTTACGTTGCATTAAGCATGTTCAGGTTAGCCTGACGCTGCGTCGCAGACTGGAGAGTTGAGCGGCGTGCAAGGTGAAGCTGCACCGCCTGCCTGCTTTCCGTCAATGGATCTGTCAGGCGGTGCAGCCGACCGGGTGCTGCCCGCGCCACCAATCGGGCCCGATGTACGGTGCGTATCTTCATCTTGCCCTTAAACTCCACGGGGGTCCGGGGGTGTGAAACCCCCGGCCTTCCGGTGCCTGCGTTGCGCGACGTCCATCGCGGGGCGCGCGCGTGGCCGCTCAGCGTTTGCGCTCTTCCAGTTCTGCGTTGAACAGACGCAGGCGATGGGACAGCAATTCGCCATCCGTCACGCTGTCGAAATGTTCGAACAGAAAGGACAGCGCCTCGCCTTCGTCCAGTCCGGCATCGCCTGCGAATTTCTTGAGCCCGCGATAGCCGTCTTCGGTCATGGCGACGGCAAAGCGGCGGGTCAGGCGGAAGCGCTTGGGCATCTGGGTCTCCGGCTCAGGGGGGCGCGCGATCTGTGGCGCCTCTGGGGCACCGTCCGCCTCAGAAGGCCGCTTCGTCAAGGGCCATGACCGGTGCTGCGCCGCTCTCGATCCGGGCAAGGTGCAGCTTGGTCGCCGGCAGGTGTCGTGCCATGTAGTAGCGCCCGGTGTCGAGCTTTGCCGTCAGGAAGTCGGCATTCTCGCCCGCCTCCATCCCCTGGTGCGCGGCAAGGGCCATGCGGGACCACATCAGGCCGACGCACACATGACCGAAGAGATGCATGAAATCATAAGACCCCGCCAAGGCGTCGTTGGGCGATGTCATGCCCTTGTTCAGGAAGAACATCGCCGCGGTCTGCAAATCCCCGGATGCGGCCTTGAGCGGGCTCAGGAACTGCGCATCAAAAGCCGCGTCCCCGCTGGCCTGTGCGATGAAGTCCTTGACCAGATCGAAGAAGGCCATGAGCGGCTTGCCCCCGTCGGCGGCCAGCTTGCGCCCCACCAGGTCCACAGACTGGATGCCGTTCGTCCCCTCGTAGACCATCGTGATCCGGGCATCGCGGACGAACTGTTCCAGCCCCAGGTCGCGGGTGAATCCGGCGCCGCCCGGCGTCTGCTGCGCCAGGACGCAGGTTTCAAAGCCCTTGTCGGTCAGGAATCCCTTGATCACCGGTGTCAGCAGCGAAATCAGCGCCTCGGCCTGCGCGTCATCGCAGCGGCGCGCGCGGTCGATCAGGCTGGCGCCCCAGAAGACGAAGGCCCGCGCGCCTTCGGTCAACGCCTTTTGATCCATCAGTCCGCGCCGCACGTCGGGGTGGACGATGATCGGGTCGGCGGGGCGGTCCGGCGTGGCAGAGCCGGTGGCCGCGCGGCCCTGAAGCCGGTCGCGCGCAAAATCCCGTGCGTTCTGGTAGGCGACTTCGCCTTGTGCATAGCCCTGAAGCCCGACGCCCAGCCGCGCCTCGTTCATCATGGTGAACATCGCGCGCATCCCCTGGTGGGGCGCACCGACCAGCCAGCCCGTCGCACCTTCGTAAGCCATCACGCAGGTGGCGTTGCCATGGATGCCCATCTTGGATTCCAGCCCGGTGCAGGCCAGCGCGTTGCGCGCTCCGAGCGTGCCGTCGTCGTTCACCAGGATCTTTGGCACCAGGAACAGCGAAATCCCCTTGACGCCCTCGGGCGCCTGGGGAAGGCGGGCCAGCACCAGATGGATGATGTTGTCGCACAGGTCGTGCTCGCCGGCCGAAATCCAGATCTTGGTGCCGGTGATGGCGTAGCTGCCATCGTCGCGCGGTTCGGCTCGCGTTCGGATCAGGCCCAGATCCGTGCCGCAGTGCGGCTCGGTCAGGTTCATCGTGCCGCCCCATTCGCAGCGGATCATCGGCGGCAGATACATCGCTTTTTGTGCGGCCGAACCATGCGCTTGGATCGCGTTACAGGCGCCATGGGTCAGGCCCTGGTACATGTTGAGGGCCATATTCGCCGCGCTCAGGATCTCGGCCACCGCGGTCGCCAGCAGACAGGGCAGACCCTGACCGCCGTACGCGGGGTCGCAGTCCAGCGCCGTCCAGCCGCCGTCGCGCAGCTGCTCGAAGGCGGCCCCGAATCCGTCGGGGGTGCGCACGGTGCCATCGCGCAGCACGCAGCCCTGCGCATCGCCCACCCTGTTCAGCGGCGCGAGCACGTCTTGCGCAAGCTTACCGGCCTCGGACAGGATGGCCCGGGTGGTGGCGGGGTCAAGATCGTCGTATCCCGGAATCCCGGCCTCGCCGACCTTCAGCACATCGTGCAGCACGAACTGCATGTCCCTGACGGGGGCGGTGTAACGGGGCATGGGGGCCTCCTCCTGCGTCGGGGCGTGTGGCTTTTCGCGCGCCGCAGGCCTCAGCCTGCCTTTTTCTGTTCCAGTTGCGAGAGCATCTTTTCACCCCATGCAAGCTGCTCTTTCAGGTCCTTGATCGCCGCGTCCAGATCTTCGCGCTGCTGGACCATGTCATCCAGCCGTTTGCGCGCGATTTCGTAGGTGCGTTCGATCTGCGTCTTCTGCTGGTCGCCCATGTGATACAGATCGAGAAGCTGCCGGATCTCTTCCAGGCTGAAACCGAACCGCTTGCCGCGCAGGATCAGCTTCAGCCGCGCCCGGTCGCGCCGGTTGTAAAGCCGCTTCTGGCCTAGGCGCTGCGGAAAGATCAGTTCCTTCTGTTCGTAAAAGCGCAGCGTGCGGGGGGTCACATCGAAAAGATCGCACATCTCGCGGATGGTCATCTGGGTGTCTTCGCTCATCGGTATTCTTGCCTCACCTAGCGTTATGATCCGCGTCAGGTGCGCTTTCGTCATCGAACATACAATGACCAAATCGGTTGACGTAACATAGACGTCACGTCACCTTCCAATTTACGTAACTTCCTTTCTCGCCACGCCCTGTTTGCGGAAACTTCGTTGCCGGCAAAGATCTGCCGATTCAGCGGAAAATCGCCCAAAATCGTTAAAATCGCAAATCCAAAACGCTTTGAATGCAAGTTTCAGGCGATGCGATTCATGCGTCGGGTCGCCCTGGGCGTGCCATGCGGCGGCATCGGTCAGTCGCGCAGGGCGGCGGCGGCCTCGTTCCTGAGGGCTTGCAGGTCGGCCATGGTCTCGTCGATCTGGCGGCGCTGTTCGGCCAGTTCCACCATCTGTTGATCGGCCTTTTCCAGCCAGGTGCGCATCTGCGCCTCGGACCCGTCGCGTTCGCGAATTGCAAGCCACTGGCGAATATCTTCGAGCGGAAAGCCGAACCGGCGCCCCCGCAGGATCAGCGCCATGCGCGCCACCTCGCGCGGGCCGTACCAACGCGCGCGCCCGTCACGATCCGGCGCGAGAAGTTCGATGTATTCGTAGTAGCGCAGGGTTCGCGGGGTCACCTCGAACCGCGCGCACATCTGTTTGAAGCTGAGACGGGTCTCGTTCATCCGCTCCTCCTTGGCCATGGGGCAAATCTAGACTTGGTCGCGGGGCAGGGCAAGCCGTACCCATCGCGGCGACCGGCGCACTTGCGACGGAGCCGAGGCCACCGCATAAGGGTTTCAGCGACACAAGGACAGATGCCGATGACCACCGACAAGACCGACTTTGCCCTGAGCTTCATGAGCGCGCTTCCACAGGCGCAGGCCCTGGGGCTGGAGATCCTTGAACTCGCAGACGGTGTCGCGGTGATCCGGATGCCCTACTCCGAGGATCTTGTGGGGAACCCGGACACGGGGGTGATCCATGGCGGGGCGGTGTCGACTCTGATGGACACCTGCGGCGGTGCCGCGACCATCGTGCATCCCGACAATGCCGGGGGGACCGCGACCATCGGGCTGCGGATCGACTATCTGCGCGCAGCGACGCCGGGGCAGGCGGTCACGGCGCGGGCCGAATGCCATCACATCACGCGCGCGATCGCCTTCGTTCGCGCCACCGCACATGACGACGACCCCGACCGGCCCGTCGCCACCGCCACCGGCACCTTCACGGTCGAGACCTTGGCATGACCCGCCCCGCCCCCGAACCGATGCAGGTGGTCAAGCTCAGGCGCGACACGGCGCTGGCGGCACTGGCCGGGCGGGTGCCCTACATCCGCTTTCTGAACATCACCTTCGACCGGCGCGGCGACGAGTTGACCGGGGTGATGCATTTTGACGAAAAGCTGATCGGCAATCCGCAGCTGCCCGCGCTGCACGGCGGCGTGACGGCGGCGTTTCTTGAGGTGACGTCGATCATCTGCCTCAGCTGGGCGCTGCTATGGGAAGATGTCGAAAGCGGCGCGCTCAGCCGCGGGGACCTTGAAAGGGGCGCCTTGCCCCGGTTGCCCAAGACCATTGATTTCAGCGTGGACTATCTGCGCGCGGGGCTGCCGCGCGATGCCTATGCGCGCGCGCAGGTCACGCGCTCGGGGCGGCGCTATGCCTCGGTCCGGGCCGAGGCCTGGCAGGACAACCACGCCCGCCCCATCGCGACGTCCAACGCGCATCTACTGATGGCGCCCGAAGGCTGAACCGGGTCCGGGCGGCCGGACCTGGTTGCCGACAACCGGGTTTGCCCGCGCACATCCTTGTCACCCGAAGCGCCATCACATAGCGGTTCCGAAACCGCCGCGAGAACCGCACCATGACCGCCCCTGTCCAGAGCACGACGCCGATCACCCATGGCCGCGTGCTCAGGATCGCGCTGCCGATCCTGCTGTCGAACGTGACGATCCCGATCCTGGGGGCGGTGGATACCGGCGTCGTGGGACAGATCCCGCAGCCCGAACCCATCGCGGCGGTCGGGGTCGGGGCCATCGTACTGTCAGCGATCTACTGGGTGTTCGGATTCCTGCGCATGGGGACGGTCGGGCTTGCCGCGCAGGCGGCGGGCGCGGGGGATCGCGCCGAAATCACGGCGCTTTTGACGCGCGCGCTGATGATCGGGCTTGCGGGCGGTGGCTGCCTGATCGCGCTGCAACCGCTGATCTTTGCGGGCACCTTTGCCATCTCGCCGGCCTCGTCCGAGGTCGAACGAATGGCGCGCGCCTACATGGGCATCCGCATCTGGTCCGCCCCCGCCGCCGTGGCGATCTATGCCATCACCGGCTGGCTGATCGCGCAGGAACGCACGCGGGCGGTTTTCGCGCTGCAACTGTCGATGAACGGGGTCAACGTGGTGCTCGACCTGCTGTTCGTGCCGGGGCTGGGCTGGGGAGTTGAGGGCGTTGCGCTTGCCACCGCCATCGCCGAGGTCTCGGGGCTGGGGGTGGGCCTCTGGCTCTGCCGTGCCGCGCTGCGCGATCCGGGCGCGCGCGCCTGGGCCCGCGTGTTTGATCGCGCGCGGCTGACGCGCATGGCTGCGGTGAATGGCGACATCCTGATCCGTTCGCTGCTGCTCGAGGCGATTTTCGTGTCCTTCCTGCTGATCGGCGGGCGGTTTGGAGACGTCACCCTCGCGACAAACCAGGTGCTTTTGCAGTTCCTGATGATGACCGGATATGCATTGGACGGCTTCGCCTATGCCGCCGAGGCGCTTGTGGGGCGGGCCTTTGGCGCGGGGCAAGTGGCGACTCTGCGGCGCGGGGCGGTGATGACAAGCCTGTGGGCGTCAGGAGCGGCAGTGCTGATGGCCGTGGGCTTCTGGATCGCCGGTCCGGCGTTGGTGGACCTGATGGCCAGGGACCCGGAGGTGCGCGCCGCCGCGCGGTTGTACCTGCCCTGGATGGTCGCCGCGCCGGTGGCCCAGATCGGGTTGATCATGTTCGACGGGATCTTCATCGGGGCGACCCGGTCGCGGGACATGCGCAACATGATGGTCGTGACGGCGCTGATCTATGCTGTGTCGGTTTGCGCGCTGATCGGTCCGTTGGGCAACCATGGGCTATGGCTGGCGATGATGGTGTCTTTCGTCGCACGCGGGGTGACACTGGGCGCGCGCTATCCCGCGCTGGAGCGTGCGGCAAGCGGGTCAGGGGGGGCGCTGCCCCCCGCCGCCTGAACGGCGACTCCCCCCGGAGTTCAAGGGCAAGATGAAGACCGGGCGCCTCTGGCTTCATCTTGCCCTTGAACTCCCGCCGGAGGCAGGCCGGGTATCATGGCCGGGTATCGTGGCCGGGCACCATGCCCGGCGAAGGGCTGAATCCGGGGGCCTGGCGCGGGAATTGCGGCGCCGCGACCGGCGGCCCCTTGCACCCGTGGGCTGTTTGCAGAACAGATAGCCCTGCCGGGACCGGAACCGGCCCGCGTGTCCCAGACCGACCACATTCAACAGGACGATGCCGATGAAACAGCTCTTGACCGCCTCCGCGCTGACACTTTGCCTTGCGGGCGCCGCTTCTGCCCAGACCGTTCTGACCGTGGCCAGCTGGCTGCCGCCCTCGCACCCGCTGGTGGCCGATCTGATCGTACCGATGGGCGAGGCGATCGCCGAGGCGACGGGCGGCGAGGTTACCGCCAACATCCTGACTGCGCCGCTGGGGCCGCCCCCGGTCCATTTCGATTTCGCCGTCAATGGCGTGGCCGACATCACCTTCGGGGTGCAGGGCTACAATCCGGGCCGGTTCAAGACCACCAATATCGTCGAACTGCCGTTCCTGGGCGAGACCGCCGAGGCGATTTCCGTCGCCTACTGGCGGGTCTTTGATGAAATGCTGCGGGATGCGGGCGAATATGATCGGGTCAAGGTGCTGGCGGTGTTCAGCCATGGTCCGGGCGAAATTTTCCTCAGGGACGGCGACGTGGGCGCGCCCGATGTGCTGGACGGTGTCAAGATCCGTGTCGGTGGCGGCATCGTGCATGAGGTGGCATCGGCGCTCGGCGCGGTTCCGGTCGAGGGACCGTCATCGAAAGCCTACGAACTGCTCAGCCAGGGCGTCGCGGACGGGATCTTTTTCCCATATGAGTCGGTGAATTTCTTCAAGCTGATTCCGCAGTTGGATCGTGCGATTTCGGTGCCGGGGGGCTTGTACAACACGTCGTTCTACATCGTCATGAACAAGGCGAAATGGGACAGCCTGACCCCTGCGCAGCAGGATGCCATCGACAGCGTCACCGGCGAGGTGCTGGCGCGCAGGGCCGGGCAGATGTGGGACGCCGCCGACGCCAGGGGGCGCGCCGCGATGGAGGGCGAGATCGCCATCCATCGCGCGACAGAAACGCAGATGCGCGCATGGGAAGGGGCGGTTTCGCCGCTGGTCCGGGCCAAGCTTGACGAGGTGGGCGAGACGGGGATCGACGCGCAGGCGGCTTATGACATGCTCAGGGCCGAGATCGCAAAGCAGACCGCGGCGCAATGACGGCACCGGCGCCGGATCACGGGGGGCGCGCGCCTGCCGGCGTGATGCGTGTGGCGCTGGCGGTGATGGGCGGCGTGTTGCTGATGGCGCTCATGGGGCTGACGGTGGTGGATGTGGTGGGACGGTATATATTCGATGCCCCGCTGATCGGCGCGACCGAATTGACCGAGCTGCTGCTGGCGGCGGTGATCTTTCTTGGCCTGCCCGCCGTGGCGCTGGCCGAAGAGCACGTCAGCGTCGATCTGCTCACCGACCGGATGCCACCCTGGGTGCAGCCCTGGCGGCTGGCGCTGGCGGGGGTGTTTTCCGGCGTGGTGCTTGGCCTCGTGACCTGGCGCATCTGGATCTATGCCGGGCAGATCGGAGCCTATGGCGGGCTGACCAACAGCCTGCGCCTGCCCATCGCGCCGCTGGGATATTTCTGCGCCGTCTGCACCGGGCTTGGCGCGGTGATTACCGCGCTGATGCCGTTGGCGCGGTTGCGGCGGAGAGGGTGATGGAACACTGGCCCTTCGGGATGGCGGTTCTGACCGTTCTGCTGCTGCTTGGCGTGCCGATTTCGATGGCGCTGGCGGGCGTTGGTCTTGCCGGGGTCGCCGCGGTCATCGGCTGGACCCCCGCGCTGTCGCTGATCGGCAGCGCGTTTTTCGACAACGGGCGCGATTACTCGCTGTCGGTGCTGCCGCTGTTTTTGATGATGGGCAACTTCGTGGTGCAATCGGGCATCGCCGAAGAGCTGTATAACGCGGCCTATGCCTGGCTGCGCCACCGCAAGGGGGGCCTTGCCATGGCAACCGTGGTGGCCTGCGGGGCGTTTTCGTCGGTGTGCGGCAGTTCGATGGCGACGGCGGCGACGATGACGCGGATCGCGCTGCCGTCGATGCGCAGGTTCGGGTATCCGGACCAGCTGTCGACCGCCTCGATCGCGGCCGGGGGCACGCTGGGCATTCTGATCCCGCCGTCGGTCATTCTGGTGTTTTATGGTATCCTGACCCAGCAGGACATCGGGCGGCTGTTTCTGGCCGGATTGATCCCAGGGCTGATCGGGGTGGTCGGCTATGCCATCGCGGTGCGGATGTCCATCGCGTTTGGCAAGATCGACCTTCCGACCGAACCCAGGCTGCCGCTGATGGATCGCATCCGTGCGCTGAGGGGTACGGCGGGCGCGCTGGTGCTGTTCGTGTTCGTGATGGGGGGGATCTATCTGGGAGTCTTTACGCCGACCGAAAGCGCCGGCATGGGCGCTGGCGGGGCGTACCTGCTGGTGCTGCTCAGCGGCAATTTCAGCCGGGCCAGAATGATTTCCGTGCTGTATGATACGATGAAGACCACTTCGATGATGTTCTTCATCCTGTTCGGTGCGCTGACGTTCACCAATTACGTCAACCTGTCGGGCATGACCGCGGACATTCAGGGCTTTCTTGTGCTGTTGGGCGACACGCCCGGCGTCACCATTGTGGTGATCCTGTGCATCTACCTGTTGCTGGGGTGCCTGCTGGAGAGCCTGTCGATGATCATGCTGACGGTGCCGGTGTTCTATCCCATCGTCGCTGCGCAGGGGATCGACCTGATCTGGTTCGGCATATTCGTCGTCATGGTGACCGAGATTTCCTATATCACGCCCCCTGTGGGGATGAACGCCTTCGTGCTGCGCTCGGTAGTGCGGGATGTGCCGCTGGGCACGATCTTTCGAGGGCTCGGGCCGTTCGTGGCAATGGATATCCTGCGGGTGGCGTTGCTGACGGCGGTGCCGGGGCTGGTGCTGGTGCTGACCTAGCGCGCGTCCAGCGCATGCACGAGCGTGGCACCGCATTCATTGTGGGGCGCCCGCAGCGCTGAGAGGCGTTCCCTGTGGCCATGCACGGGTCGAACCGGCAGACCTGTGCGCCCTGCGCCTGGCAGCGCCCGCGCGCAGGCGCTGCCGAACACCGTGCCGGGGCCGATACCGCGCCCCGAACAGCCGTGACAGGCAAGGCCGGTGTCGCCAAAGGCGATGATCCGGGGGATATGGTCCGAGGTCATGGCGATGCGCCCACACACCAGCCGTGTTCAAAGGGCAGGCGGGCCAGATCGGGGAACAGCGCGCACAGCTTGCGCTGCGCCCGCGCGGGCAGGTCCCCTGAGGTAGTCAAGCGGTTGCACGGCTCCGGCGCGCGGGTCGAACAGCGCACCGTGTACGGCGGCGGCGCCGACGCGGGCCTGATCGGCGCTCAGCAGGTGCAGGGGGCAACCCCTTGTCGCAGCCGCTCGTGCAGGTCGGCCATGCCGGCGGGCGCGTGGGCGCAATGCAGGGCGCCGTTGCGGGTTGCCTCGCAGGTGATGTCTTCGCGCGCGATCAGGTCAACCACAAGCTCGGGGGCGGCGCCCCCCCCGACATCGCCCAACGCCGGGGCGCGCCTCGGGTTTCAGGCAAAGCCCGGCGTTCACCAGCCCGACGTTGCGGCCCGATCCGCCATAGCCGATTTCGCGGGCGTCCAGCAGAACCACGCGCGCGCCGCGCGGCCTACAGCGCCGCCGCGACGCCGGTAAAGCCGCCACCGATCCCCGCAAGATCGGTGGTCATGTCCGCAACGAACGGCTTTGCGCCTCACGGAGGCGCGCGCGCTGGCCTGCCACAGGTTCGTGCCGTGGGCTGCGTTGGTGGCGGGCATGACGGGGGACTCCTGCACAAGCGACCTTCCCACTCAGGTCGGGCAGCCTGATGCGGGCGGCAAGCGCCGTCGGCGGTTCCGGCCCCCGGGCTGACGCTCAGGGCACCAGCTTGCCAGGATTCATCAGGTTGCGCGGATCAAGCGTCTGTTTGATCTGGCCCATCACGTCCCAGCCCTCGCCATGCTCGGCGCGCATATGGGACAACTTGCCCATGCCGACGCCGTGCTCGCCGGTGCAGGTGCCCCCCAGCGCCAGCGCGCGTTCGGCCATGCGATGCGACAGGCGCTGCGCTTCGGCCATCTCGGCGGGCTGGTCGGGATCGACAAGCAGGACGGCGTGAAAATTGCCGTCGCCCACATGGCCCAGAATCGGGCCCGGAATCAGGCTTGCCGCAATATCGGCCTGCGTCTGTTCCACCGCGTCGGCCAGTCGCGAGATCGGCACGCAGATGTCGGTGACAAGCGCGCGCGCGCCCTTGCGGCTGGCCAGAATGGCATAATATCCGTTGTGCCGCAGCGCCCAGAGCGCGCGGCGCTCTTCTTCGCGGGCGGACCAGCGAAAGGTCGACGCACCGTGATCCGCGACGATCTCGCCAAAGCGTTCGGCATCCTGAGCGACGCTTTCGGGTGAGCCGTTGAATTCCACCAGAAGATGCGGCGCCTCGGCCATCTGCATGCCGGAATAGTCGGTAAAGGCGCGGGCCGTAGCGGCATCGACAAATTCGATGCGCGCCATGGGAATGCCCATCTGGATGGTTTCCATCACCGCCGTCACGGCCGCGTGCATGTCGGGAAAGGCGCAGATCCCGGCCGAGGTCGCCTCGGGGATCCCATGCAGCCGCAGCGTCAGTTCGGTCACCAGGCCAAGCGTGCCCTCGGATCCCACCAGCAGCGCCGTCAGATCGTAGCCCGCCGCTGATTTGCGCGCCCGGCTGCCGGTGCGGATGATGCGCCCGTCCGCCAGAACCACCTGCATGCCCAGCACGTTGTCGCGCATCGACCCGTAGCGCACGGTGGTGGTGCCCGATGCGCGCGTCATGGCCATGCCGCCCAGCGTCGCGTTGGCGCCCGGATCGACCGGAAAGAACAGCCCCGTGGCGCGCAGTTCCTCGTTCAGGGACTGGCGTGTCACACCCGGCTGCACCGTCACGTCCATGTCGGCAGGGCGGATTTCCAGCACCTTGTTCATCCGGGTGAAATCGACCACGAGGCCGCCCTTGACCGCCAGCCCGTGCCCTTCAAGCGAGGTGCCCGCGCCCCAGCCGGTCATCGGGCAGCCATGATCGGCGCAGATCGCAACCAGCGCCTGTACTTCGGCCAGCGACAGTGGATAGGCGACCGCATCCGGCGCGATCGGCGGGAAATGCGATTCCGATCCTGCATGAAGATCAAGATCGGACTTGGACCGGGCGAGCCGTTCGCCTAACAGGGGAACAAGGGCGTCGAGCGCCGTGGCGATAGACATGAATACCTCCGATCAGTCGGGTGGATGTTAGCCGCGCCTCGGGCCATGCGAAAGCCAAAGGGGGCGGGACGATGTTGCGGGCATTTTCCCGCCAATGGGCGGATATGACCAGCAGCTTCGGGCGCGGCTGGGACCTGCTGCGACATAAGGCACCGGGACAGGTTACCTTTTGGTTGATCGCGCTGGTGGTGGGCGTGGCCTCGGGCGCCATGGCGGTTCTTTTCAGGTTCGCCATCAATCGTTTGCAAGCGTTTTTGTATGGTACCGAAGATGTGTCCACGCTGGCCAGCTTTGCCAGCCAGCTGCCATGGATCTGGGTTGTGCTGATCCCGGTTTGCGGAGGCGTGGCGGTGGGGCTGATCATGCAGTTCTTTACTCCGGATGGGCGGGTCAGGTCGGTTTCCGATGTTATCGAGGGCGCGGCACTGACCGACGGCCGGGTGGAAAAAAAGGCGGGGATCGCCTCTGCCTTGTGCTCTTGGATAACCCTGTCAACCGGGGGGTCAACGGGGCGCGAAGGCCCTGTGGTCCATATCGCGGCGATGATCGCATCCTGGACATCGAACCGGCTGCGGGTGGACGGCATCACCGGGCGCGACCTGCTGGGCTGCGCCGTCGCCGCCGCCGTCTCGGCCAGCTTCAACGCGCCCATCGCGGGGGCGCTATTCGGGCTGGAGGTGGTGCTGCGCCATTTCGCCCTGCATGCCTTTGCGCCGATCGTCGTGGCGAGCGCCGCCGGAACGGTGATAAACCGGCTGGTCTTTGGCGATGTGACGGAATTCCTGCTGCCCGGAACGACGACGGTGGAATTCTACCTGGAACTGCCTGCCTTTTTCCTGCTGGGTCTGGTCTGCGGGCTGGTGGCGGTGGTGATGATGCGCGCGATCTTCTGGTCGGAAGATATTGGAAACAAACTGCAAAAGCGGCTGAATCTGCCGCATGTGCTGCGCCCTGCGCTGGCGGGCCTGCTGCTGGGCGCCATCGCCACCCGGTTTCCGCATGTCATCGGGGTCGGGTATGAGACCACGTCGCTCGCGCTGACGGGCATGCTGGGGTTGCAGGCGGCGCTGTTGTTCTGCGCCGTCAAGGTGGCGGCGGTGTCGATCACCATGGCGGGGCGCATGGGGGGGGGCGTGTTTTCGCCGTCGCTGATGGTCGGCGCGCTGACCGGGCTGACCTATGCCCATATCGCGACGGCGCTGTTTCCCGATCAAAGCTCGGCCTTTACGCTGTATGCACTGGCGGGAATGGGGGCTGTCGCGGCGGCGGTGCTGGGGGCGCCGATTTCCACCACGCTGATCGTGTTTGAACTGACGGGGGACTGGCAGACCGGTCTTGCGGTGATGATTTCGGTGTCGATGTCCATATCGGTGGCATCGCGACTGGTGGACCGCAGCTTTTTCCTTACGCAGCTCAAGCGGCGCAAGGTGCATCTGGCGGCCGGACCTCAGACGTATTTGCTGGCGATGTTCCGGGTGGCCAGCGTCATGCGCAAGCCGGCCGATCCGGGGGCCGCCGACGAAGAAGCCTGCCTGCGGATGATCGAACAGGGGTTGTATGTGCTGACATCGGCCACGCTGGAAACCGCGCTGCCCCGGTTCGACAAGTCGGGGGTGGCGTTTTTGCCGGTGGTGACGCTGACGACCGATACGCAAGAGCCGCGTTTGCAAGGCGCGCTGTTCCATGTGGACGCGCTGAAGGCCTATAACCGCGCGCTGGCCGCCACCGCAGCCGAAGAGCACAGCTGATCGGTTCCACCGCGTTGGCGAAACGGTTCCCATCGCGCCGATTCTGCGCGGAAATCCGCGCATGCACATCACGCCCTCTTTCTTTTGATTAACTGATCGTCAAAACATGTGAGCGAGCCTCGGGACACACGAGGCAGGGCAGAACGTACTCTTCGAGGGACAGAATGAATGTGACCGGCGCCAGGCGGGCAAGACTTGCCCTACCGCTACTTTGCGTGATGTTGACAGCCACGGCGGCGTGTTCGACCCGACCGCAACCCGACATTCGCTACGCATCCGAAGGCATCGACCTGAACCGCCGCGCCATGGCGCTACGCGAGGTCAGGACGCTTCAGAACAAGGGAGCCCGCGTGTGGTGCGTGCCTTTCGCACGCAACGCCAGCGGTATCGAGATTCGCGGCAACGCCAACACCTGGTGGGGCAAGGCGGCGGGGCTGTACGGGCGCGGGCGCGAACCCGTGGTCGGCGCCGTGATGGCCTTTGCCGCCACCTCGGGGATGAGCATGGGTCACGTTGCCGTGGTGTCTGAGGTGGTTACCGACCGCATCGTGCGCATCGACCACGCCAACTGGAGCCGCAACAAGGTTTCGCTTGGCATGACGGTCGAGGACATCTCACCGCGCAACGACTGGACGTCGGTTCGCGTCGAAAGCACGCCGGGCGCGTTCGGCAAGGCCTATCCGCTCAACGGGTTCATCTACCCCAGCCGCGTCAACTGACGCGACAACGGCCCCCGGACCGGGGGCCGCATGACGGTTGGCAGGCGGGTCAGATCTGTTCGACGGCAATGCCGTCCTGAACGTGAAATGCAAGGTATCCCGCCAAATCGGCGCCATCTTCCTTGGGCGTTTCGTAGGACCAGACCGCGTTCTCGTAGCTGCGGCTTTTGGATACGATCGTATAGTGTGCCGCTTCGCCCAGCCAGGGGTTCTGGGTGCGATACGCGGACGGTTCCAGAAACGCCGTGGCAATATCCTCACGCGGAAAATAGACCACGAAGGGCATGTCGCCTTCGGTCAGTTCCAGCGCCCGGCTGCTTTCCCCAAGCACCGCACCGCCGGCCCGGATGACCCAGGTACCGGTCGCAGGCCGGATGGTGATGTGTTTCAGCATTCTCTCTCTCTCCCCGTATGTCCCCGGAATGATATACCAGCCGGGATGCGACAGTCCTGTGTCAAAGCAGCGCGCAGGCCCGCGCATGTTTTCACAGTGGTGCGCAGGCCGCGTGCAACCAGCCCGCAACGCTGCCATCCACAAGATCGCCGATCCGGGCCAGTACGTCGCCGTGGTAGGCGTTCAGCCAGTCACGCTCTTGCGCAGTCAGCAGGTCCGGCACGATAAGGCGCCGGTCGATGGGTACCCATGTGAGGGTCTCGAACCGGTACATCGCTGGCACGGTCTGCCCCGCGACCGGGCTTGCGTGTTCGACCGCGATGAGGTTCTCGATTCGGATACCATAAGCACCCTCACGATAGAAGCCCGGTTCGTTGGACAGGATCATGCCGGGCGCGAAAGGTACGGTTCCGGTACGGGCGATGCGGGCGGGCCCTTCGTGGACGCTAAGATAAGCGCCGACGCCGTGCCCGGTGCCATGGCCGTAATCCAGTCCGACCTCCCACAGCGCGGCGCGCGCCAGAACGTCGATGTCGCGCCCGGCAAGACCTGCGGGAAAGCGCAGGCGCGACAGCGCGATCATGCCTTTCAGCACGCGGGTAAATGCCTCGCGCTCTTCGTCGCCGGGCTGGCCGATGGCGATGGTGCGGGTGATGTCGGTGGTGCCGTCGACGTATTGTCCGCCACTGTCCACGAGCAGCAGCTCGCCGGCATTCACTTGGCGGTTCGTGCGTTCGGTGACCCGGTAATGGACAATCGCACCGTTGGACCCGGCGCCGGAAATGGTCTCGAACGAGATGTCGCGCAGCGCGTTGGTCGCGCGGCGCTCGGCCTCAAGGCGCTCGACCACGTCGATTTCCGTATAGCTCCCGGCGGGCTGGGCATCGAGCCAGGCCAGAAAGCGCACCATGGCGGCGCCATCGCGCAGATGTGCCGCGCGCGCGCCTGCCAGCTCTGCCTCGTTCTTGCAGGCTTTGGGCAGCAGGCAGGGGTCCGGGGCCTCGACGATCTCGACTCCTTGCAACGCGTCCGCTACGGCGACCGGACAGGTCGCGGGGTCGATCCTGACCGGGCCTTGCAGCGTGGCGATGGCGGCAAGAAAGCCCTCCGGTGGCAGCACCGAAACCCTGTCGCCAAGATGGTCGCCAAGGTCCGCCAGTTTTTCGTCGGCCATGAACAGCTCGACCGTGCCGTCGGCGTTCAGCAATGCGAAACCGTGCGGCACCGGATTGTGCGCAATGTCGCTGCCCCGGATGTTGAGCAGCCATGCGATGCTGTCGGGCAGGGTGATCACGCAGCTTGACGCGCCAAGATCCCGCGCCAGACGGTCGATCTTGTCACCATGCGGCTCACCCGCCAGCGCCACATCCTGGGCAAAGACCGTACCCATGGGCGGGGCGGGCTGATCTTGCCAGATGCGGTCGACCAGATTTTCGGTAAAGCGCAGGCTCACACCCGTGAGATCCGCGCGCAGACTGCGCATCTGGTCAACCGAAAACAGCCAAGGGTCGATGCCCACGACACCCCCGTCGGGCAGCTTGTCGCTGATCCATGCCGCAAGCCCGGTCTCGGGCCAGTCCACCGGGGTAAAGACATCGGCGACCTGACTCTTGACCTGTACCCGGTAGCGCCCATCGACAAAGACCCCGGCTGCATCGCGCAGCGCAACGCAATAGCCGGCCGATCCGGTGAAGCCGGTGAGCCAGGCCAGACGATCATCGCGAGGTGCCACATATTCCCCCTGATGCGCATCCGTCCGGGGCACGATGACCCCGTCGATCCGCGCGGCGTCAAACTGCGCACGCAGCGCGGCAAGCCGTGGAGGACCCTGCTCGGGACGAGCGGTTTCGGTGAACTTCTGGAGCATGCTGCGCCTCGCTTTTCATGGTCGCACGCCTAACGGGCGCAAAAAGGCGGGGGCCAGCCCCCGCGCCCCCGGAGTTTACCTGGCAAGATGAAGAGCGGCGCCGGCCCCTTCATCTTGCCCCTAAACTCCGGGGTGAATTGGCCGTCAGGCCAAGAGGGGCAGCGCCCCGCCTGTCCTTGTCATCGCGGTCGTATCACCCTGCGCGGCGGATGCCCGAGAAGCGGGCGCGCGCCCTGGGATCGCTGTCAAAGAGCGCGGCGAGCTGTTCGGTCATCGCTCCGGCGAGCTGTTCCACATCGGTGATGGTCACCGCGCGGTCGTAGTAGCGGGTTACGTCATGGCCGATGCCAATGGCCAGAAGTTCGACCTGCCTGCGCCGCTCGACCATGGCGATGACGTCGCGCAGGTGCTTTTCCAGATAGTTCGCCGGGTTCACCGAGAGGGTCGAATCGTCCACCGGCGCGCCATCGGAGATCACCATCAGAATTTTGCGCGCCTCCGGGCGGCCCACCATGCGGCGGTGCGCCCATTCCAGCGCCTCGCCGTCGATGTTTTCCTTCAGCAAGCCCTCTTTCATCATCAGACCAAGGTTGTCGCGGACGCGACGCCAGGGCGCGTCGGCGCGCTTGTAGATGATGTGGCGCAGATCGTTAAGGCGGCCTGGCTGCTGTTCGCGCCCCTCACTGAGCCATTTTTCGCGGGCGTTGCCACCCTTCCATGCGCGGGTGGTAAAGCCGAGGATCTCGACCTTGACGGAGCAGCGTTCCAGCGTGCGCGCCAGCACGTCGGCGCAGATGGCGGCGATGGAAATCGGGCGACCGCGCATGGACCCCGAGTTGTCCAGCAGCAGCGTCACCACGGTGTCGCGGAATTCGGTATCTTTCTCGATCTTGAAGGACAGCGGCGTGGTGGGGTTCGCGACAACGCGCGCCAGGCGACCGGCGTCGAGGATGCCTTCTTCGAGGTCAAATTCCCACGAACGGTTCTGTTGTGCTTGCAGGCGGCGCTGTAGCTTGTTGGCCAGCCGCGAGACGGCACCTTTCAGCGGATCGAGTTGCTGGTCGAGATAGGCGCGCAGGCGTTCCAGTTCTTGCGGGTCGGCCAGGTCTTCGGCGGGAATTTCCTCGTCATGGGCGCCGTCATAGATCTTGTATTCGGGATCGGCCTCGGACACCGGGGCAGGGGCCGGCGGTTCCATCGGGGCCTCGCCCTCTGGCATGTCGGTCTCTTCGCCCATTTCCTGGTCGGCAAGATCGTCGGCCGAGACCTGCGCCTGGCTTGCGTCCTGCGTCTGGTCCTGGGATTGTTCGGGCGAGGCGTCGGCCTCATCCTGTTCGCCGGACTCGTCGCCGGTGCTGTCGGGCTGTTCTTCTTCGGCGCCGTCGGGTTCGGCCTCGTCCTGCTGGTCTTCGTCAAGCTGATCGGGGTCTTCGCCCAGCTGGTCGCCATAGCCCAGATCGCTGATCATCCGGCGGGAAAACCTGGCAAAGGCGGCCTGGTCGGTCAGCGTCGCTTCGAGATCGTCGAGCGTGCCGCCCGCCTGATCCTCGATAAAGCCGCGCCACAGGTCCATCACATGGGCCGCATCCTTGGGCAAGTCGCGCCCGGTGGCAAGGTGGCGGATCAGGTAACCGGCAGCGACGGGGAGGGGGGCCTCGGCGGCTTGGGTGATCTGGCCGTAACCGCGCCGGGCGGCGTCATGGCCGATCTTGGCGTCGACATTGCCGGCGGTGCCGGGCATGTCGCGCGCGCCGACCGCTTCGCAACGGGCGGTTTCCATCGCCTCGTACAGATCTCGCGCCATGTCGCCGGGGGGAGAATAGCGGCTGTGGGTTCCTGCGTCGTGATAGCGCCGGTATAGCGCCAGCGCGTCGGCGGTGCCGCGCGCGAGCAGCACCTCGTCACGGGTCATGCGGCGACTGACCTGTGGCAGGCGCATGATGTCGCCCGAAACGCCGGAGGGATCGACGGTGTAGTTCACCGCCAGATCGGGATCGTCGGCCATGACTTTGGTCGCCTCGGCCAGGGCTTTCTTGAAGGGATCTGCGGGGTTGTCGTCGCGCGTTGCCATGCGCTCAGGTTTCGCGCCTTGAGCAGAGCTTGGCAAGGGGCAAAAATCCGTCTGCCTGGCGGTTGACTGGCCTTTAGCGGTCCCGGTGGCCTCGGGGGACCGCAACGGGCGCTGCGGATTCCATGGGTTCAGCGGGTGACAAGCTGATGACAGGTGAAAAGCTGGCGTGTGGCGGTGGCTTCGGCCATGCGCGCGCGGCGGGAATCCTTGCTGAACGCGCCCGCCTCAAGCAGTTGTTCCTGATCGCGTCGGGCGCGAATGCGCAGCATCATGTGCTGTTCGCGCAGCGGGGTATCGCCGGGCAGCAGCAGGCGCGTCGCATCGTAAAGCGCCTTTACCCAGTCGCGCCGCAGCGCCAGCGCGTCGGCAAGCGGGTCCTGCATCAGCCACATATGTTCGGTGACAGCGGTCAGCCGCCCCAGGCAGACGGCATAATCTGCGGAAAGCTGTCTTTCGGATATGGTGTCCGCACGGGCCGCGATTGTCAGCGGCAAGGCGAAGAGCAGGGCCGCCGCCGTCATACGCGCAAGGCGCGGCTGTATATCATGAAAAACCGACATGCGGAAAGCTTGCGCCGGGAGTCTTCACAAACCGTGAAAGCTGCGTGCCGTAAACGGGGCGCTTGCAAGTGTTGGCCCTGCGACCTGCGGTTCGGGCCAGGTCTACGGGTTTGGCATCGTGCAGGTTTTGGTCACGCAAACTGGCGACGAGCAACCTTTGGTTTCTGACTGCGGGCGACACCGTCTCGCGACACGCGCCGGTGCGCTATCCGGCTGCCGCGGTGAGGTTGCTGTCGCGACGCGCGACCGTGTGGGGCCCAGATCGGTCGTGTCCCAGGGCGATCCGGGTCGAACAGGGTAACGAATTTATTTACCGTAACAGGGGCCTTGGGGCATATCGCCGCGGGGTCGCGCCCGACGTCTCGCGACTTGCTGATCCCCGCCTTGCGACAGATCTGCGCGACAGGCGTTCCCACTTCGCCCGGCTTCAGGACGAACGCTTTCCGCGCCTCAACAAACGTCGATGCCTTCATGCGAGTCCGTTCCTCTCCCAACCGGGAAAGTCTAGCTGAAACCTCCAGCTTCAAACGGTCCAGTTTGCAGGGCGCCGCGCAAATCGCCTAGACGTGGCCATCTGCCTCCAGATCCGGCCAGGTGAACCAGAACACGCACCCCGTCCCGTCTCCGGTCGAGTCCACCCCGATCTCTTGCTGTAAGAACGAGACATGTTTTGCCGCGATGCACAGTCCCATTCCGCTTCCTTCGATCTTGTCGCGCGGTCGCAAGGTCTGAAACATGCCGAAAATACGTTTGTGATACTCGGGTTTGATCCCCGGCCCGTCGTCGGTCACGCGAAACAGGGTCTTGCGCCCCGTTTGGCGAAACCCGACATGGATCGTGCCCTGCGGCTTGTCGTGATGTTTCGCCGCATTGCCGATGATGTTGGTCAGGACGACCTGAATCGGCATCTGCTTCATTTTCAGCGCATCGAAGCCGGCATCGAACGTCAGCGAGATCCCGTCGCGCAGATGGATCATCTCTTCGATCGCGCCCCGCATGGTTCTGCCGGACACGACCCTTTCGGCTCCGTCAAGCGGTTTGCGTCCGATGCGGGCATGTTCCAGAAGATCTTCGAGCAGCCGCGACATGCGTGCGGCGCGGCCCTGCAACGCCGTAAGATGTCCCTTCACCTCGTGTGTATCGCCAGCCTCAAGATCTTCAGAGATCCAGTCCGTGATCTGCATGATCGACCGCAAAGGCGCCTTCAGGTCATGCGACGCGACATATGCAAAATCGTCGAGTTCGCGGTTCGAGCGTTCCAGAGCCTCGATCATTTCCTTGCGTGTCTGCTGTTCCTTGTGAAGCGCCGAAACATCCCGCATGAGCACCACAATGGCGTGCTCACCATTGCTGGTAATGGTGCTGAGCGTCATATCGACCGGCACCTCGCTCCCGTCGGAGCATCGAAGACGTGCCTCATGCATTTGGCCCACACCAGAGACGGAGTTACGGTATAGCGTCTGGAACCACGCGTCCGCGTGGTCGAGGTTGGCCAGAAACCCGGATATGACGCGGCCCTTGAGCGCATCGCGCCCGATCCCGAGCAGTTTGGATGCGGGCAGGTTCGCTGCCCGGATGCGCCCGTCCGGGCCGCAAAGAAGCATGCTTTCCGAAACGCCGTCAAACAAGGTCATCGCCTGATTTTCACGCACGACCAGATCGTTCACGAGGCGCCCGAGGCTGCGGGACACCTGTCCCAGCTCATCCCGACGTTGCCTCGGCAGGGCAAGGCCGCGGGCCTCTTTTCTCGCAAGCTCGATCTCGGTGTCGATGGACTGGAAGGGTCGCAGAATGCGGGTCACGCTCCGTTTTGCGAGCACCATCGTGATTCCGTTGGTTCCAAGCAGGACGAGCGCGAGGATCAGTGACGCGTCCATCGCGTTTGCCAAGATATGCCGGGTCTCGACAAACAGGACCGTACCAACGAGTTCACCGCTCAGACGCAGCGAAGGCAGGATGCGCGACGCGATGAGATAGCCGCCAACCCGTTGTACAGACGCATGATCCTGACGCGCATCAAGGATCTCAAGGACCGGATCTGGAAGCGGGGGTGGTTCGCCAATCCAGGTTTTCCCGGTCCCTGTTTTCATGTCGTACACGAAAGACGCCTCGCTGTCGTGGGACACGAGCGTGTACCCGCCGGAATGTCGCCGGAGCATGTGTGCACCGTAAGCATCCGTGTTCACGTCGATCACCAGCATCCCCGTCCTGAGGCCCGAATTGCCGAAGATTGGGGCGGAATAATGAAGCACGGCGGTGCGCGGTTCTTCGTTGGTGTTTCCGCTATGCGACACTGTGCCTGTCGCGATGTAGAACTGGCCTGCTCCTGTCTGCCGGGATGGCGCAAACCATGAGTCGGATATCCGGTTTTCGTACTTGTCCTGCGAAACGCTACTCACCTCGCCGCCGCGACGTTCGACGCGCGCAAGCTCATTCCCTGTCGCGGGATCCAGAATGCGGATGCTCCCGTAAAAGGATCGCTCGGCCAGCATCGCCGAAAACACATGTTCCGCGGCGCGCCGCCAACGCGCGACGTCCGGCCCGTTGCCGATGGGCGGATCCGCAGAAGTTTTCAGAACATTGCCCAGAAACGTCAGGTCTGACAGAACAGCGCGAACACCGCGCGACAGCGTCTCTTCGATGCTCGTCAACTCATCGAGAAAGATCGCTTCCTGTTTGCTGAACTCCATCCGCAAGACCAGCAGGAGCCCCAGCATGCCGATGCACAGCGCGCATGCCCCCGAGACGATCGCCGAGATCGTCATCACGCGTCGTTTCAGCGCGTTTCGAAAGGCTCGCGCCGGTTGATTTTCGGCAGCAGCGAACTGGATCATGGGCCCTCGGCAAAATTCACGCTCGCACCATGACGCAGGATGACTTAGCAAATCGTTTCGGCGCGGAAAATTCGCTCGGGGCTGCGGCTGATCGGCGCCAGACACGCCGAATGCAACGCGCCCGGACCACTCTCCGGCGCAAGACACCTGTCCAGCCGCTCGAATCCCGCAAGGCTTGTGCGCAGGCAGCGGCCCGTCGAAAATGCGACGCCGTTTACGCGTTGTTCAGTCCTTTGCTTCAGTATCTTCATTCATGACGGACCGCCGAGGCACAGCCACGATGAGCACCCCCCCCCAGCTCCACGCTGAGCAGAAAACCACAAAACGCATGACCGCGCTGGTCCTCGACGACGAGGAAGCCGATCGCTACCGATTGATGAAAATATGCACGAAGGCCGGTCTCGACCTTGCGTTCGATGAAGCGGAATCGGTCGCAGAGATGGAACCGATGCTTGATGACACGACCTATGACATCGTCTTCATCGACTATCATCTGGGGATCGCGACCGGCCAGGACGCTCTTGAATACGTTCTCGCGCATCCTCGTCAAATGGATGCCGTCGCGATCATGGTGACAAGCGTCGACCGGCACGACGTCATCATCCAGGCCATGCGCACGGGATGTCACGACTACCTCATCAAGGAAGAGCTCGGGATCGAGGCGCTTCGGAAATCCGTTGCGTCTGCGTTTGAGCGAAACCTCATGCGCCGCGCCCAAACCGAGGATCACGCGCGAATCGCGGATCTTGAGGCCACTCTTGAACGCATCGACGACAGCCTGCGGCCGGAAATGCGCCGCATTCTGTCCAGTCTCTTGCGCCGGATCCGCTCAGTCGCCGCGCAGGTTCACGGCGGACCACTCAGGCTCAAACACGTTGAGATGGAAGAGCTTTGCACGGCTGGTCTGACGACGCTCGATGAGGTTGGTCAGGTTTGTGACGCGAACGGACGACGGGTGCGACTCGCAAGCAAGAACTCGGGGGACGCCTAGCCATGTTGCCCGGACCAGGCGCCACCAGCTTACAAAGGGTGAAAAATGGAGAGACCGATGCACGCCGCTCCGACATCTGATTTCCCTCAGGCCTGGGACGGAGAGGGCACGGTTCCACCTGTGCTGTTGCTTATCGAAGATGACGACTGCGACGCAGCCGCCTTTTTGCGCGCTTTTTCCAAGGCGGGTCTGAAAAATCCCGTACGTCGCGTTTTTGATGGTCGCGCCGCGCTCGATCATTTGCGCAGCCGGGCGCTGAATGACGCCCGCAAGGTGATTATCCTGCTCGATCTCAATCTTCCTCGTATGAACGGGCACGAGTTTCTGACCGAATTGCGAAAGGATTCGGCGCTACGACATGCCGCCGTTTTTGTTATGACCACATCGCGCGATCATGACGATGTGGCACGGGCCTATGATCGAAATGTGGCAGGTTATATCGTGAAAGATACTGGCACCCCCGACCTTACTGAATTTGTCCGGTTCCTCGGGGATTATGCGGGAATGGTACTCCTGCCAAATGTGGTTGTTGGGACGGAGGCCAGCGATGGAACGAGTTAATATTTTGATTATTGACGACGACGAACTGGACAGACAGCATTTCCGTAGACTATTGAGAAAGGTATTTTCCACCGCTCGCATTTTCGAATCCTCCGGAGATCTTGAGACGATCCTTTCCCTCTCTGTTGAACCCCAAATCGCCTTCATTGACTACCGATTGCCATTGTTGAATGGAATTGAGATGATGGAGGAGGTTCTCAGAAAGTGGCCTTGTGCCGCATGTATCATAGCAACCGGCCAAGGTGATGAGGAGATTGCAAAAACCACGATCAAGAAAGGCGCGTTCGACTATATCGCGAAATCGAAACTCAGCGAACAGCCGATGAAGCGTGTAATCGAAAACGCAATGGCTTGGCGCGACATGCAAAGACGTTTGGAAGATCAGCAGCGTGAACTTGAATTATTTGCTGATGTGCTTTTGCATGATTTGAAGGCGCCTGTACGGTCTATTCAATTTTTTGTTAGCGAAATCGAATCTGAAGTTGACCCGAAGGTTCTGAAATCCGTAGAGACCGAAATGCGTCTTCTGAGACGTTCTGCACGACAGATTGCCTTGCTTCTGGATAGCCTCGGCAGCCATATTCGCGCATGCCGGTCTCAAGACTTCGAAAATGCAACGCTGCGGGCAGTGATCGATCAGTCCTTGTTAAGCCTCGACCGGGATTTGGCTGAGGCAGAAGCCAAGATTACAGTGGATGTGCAAGATCAGATATTGCTCTGTTCGCCACCACAGCTCGCACAACTTTTTCAAAATTTGGTCAACAACGCCTTGAAGTATTGCGGAGAAAAACGTCCAATAATTACAATTTCAGGTAAAAATTTCGACAACAGTCGTATCGAAATTATCATCGCTGATAACGGGATAGGAATTTCCCCGGAATATGTTGAGCGTGTATTCGAACCATTCAAACGCATTTCTCCTCGTGGGGAAATCTCTGGAACGGGCCTCGGGTTGGCGACTTGCAGAAAAATCGCTGAGCGCCACGGTGGGCATATTTGGTGTGAGTCGGAACTGGGCACCGGAAGCCGCTTTGTCCTGTCACTACCTTGCGCCATTTGCCCGAAATCGAACCCGCAGCAAGATTTCGCTGTGTCCTGATATGCGGGCTGTGCAGCATTTGGGGTCCAACCAATTGTCGGCGACGGTTGAGCTTTTCGCAGCCGGGCTCCCTCGAACAGCGGACAGTTTGGAATTGACGAAATGAACGTCAAGCATTCTGAGTGGTGTATTTGCAGAACCCTGGCTGTCGGCGCTGTTGCGCAAAGCTTGTGATACCCGAGGTTCCCCTTTCCCCGGACGGATTGATCCCACGGCTTGTGTGACAGGAATGCCGAGGGCGGTGTAGCCGTTCGTGACGGCGATGCGGACCTGGACATCCGCGACCTGTCGGTCGAAGTCCCGCGCCATGAGGAACTGCCCGGGCAGTTTCAAACAGCGCATCCATTGCCCGGCAGTCGATTGCAAAGCAATCGATGAGTGGGTTGGTGTCGACGCGGCTTCGGCGGTGGTATCCGCTCGAGTTTCGCCAGATCGCGCGCCCGAGGTATCTTGAGGCTCGCAGCGCCTCGTTTCGCGCCACGACCCCGGCGGCAACCGTCTTCCATGGCTTTGCGTTCTTTCTTGGCGGGATCACTGCGTCGGCGCCGCGATCAGCGGTCGCATCGTGGCATTTGCGCGTATCGTAG
>NZ_QLMG01000051.1 GCF_003259905.1 Salipiger aestuarii
GACGGCGGCGTCCTGTTGATGGGCGCGCTCTTCGGCCGGTACCCTTCCTTGCTGAAACTCTATGCCGACAGCGGCTATCAGGGGCCGAAGTTTCAGGAGGAATTGAAGAAGGTTTGCCGCAAGATCAATGTCGAGATCGTCAAGCGGACGGATGCCGGCAAATTCGTCGTCCTGCCCAGGCGATGGGTGGTCGAGCGGACCATCGGATGGCTCAATCGCTGCCGCCGCCTGGCCAAGGACTGGGAGTGCCTGAACCAGAACGCATTGGCGTTCCTGCGATGGGCGTCCATTCGATCAATGCTGCGAAGGCTTTGCCAAGAAAGGATATGATCTCGGACGGACTCTAAGCGCGTTGTCCGTCGCTCTTTGGTGAACAACGCGATGAGATTAGGCATTGGGCGTTGAGGCCGGATTATCCGCCACCTTCCGGACCATAGAAAATCACCCACGCCTCCAGTCGATCACCGAAATCAATGAACCGATGTTCCATGCCGGCAGGAACGAACAGAAAATCACCCGCCTCGAAGGGGACGATCTGATCACCCATCACAAACCGCCCGGATCCTTGGATCACGACATAGCATTCATCCCGACTGTGCGGTTTCTGAAGGTCCTCGTTCTCCGGCACGTAGAGTTCGACCTGCAATTCTCCGCGCAACAAACCGATGTGGAAGCGCTCTCCACCGGGTCCGGGAATGCGTTCTTTCATCTGGCTTGGCTGCAACAGCACTGCGTCGGTTTTGTGGCTCATGACATGCTCCTCAGTTCCCAGGTAAATCCTTCTGCCCGTCCGAAATTATCAAAACGGATGGGGCCATAAACGGTTTTCCATGGCTGCGATTGCAGGGAAGTAAGCAATTCCGCAGAGGTTCGGGTGCCTTGCCCCAGCCCCTTGAGCGCGAAATGGATCGCGAACCAGGATGTTAGAAAATAAGGTCCGGGCGGGCGTCCTGGGATACGGGCGGCGTTGCGTTCGAGCTCATCTGTCGTGTGATCCGGTAGACCGGTCTGGCCCTCGGAACGCTTCAGCGCGGCGACGAATACCGGCGTTGCCAGCCGACGCGCCTCATGCTGCACATTGGCGGCCCCCAGGCTGTCATCCGACAGATAGATGATCGACGGGCGGTTGTCTTTTCCCAGAGCAGGCATGATTTCCGTAGCATATTCCTTTGATCCCAGGATGACCAAGGGCTTGTTTCTGACAAGGCTGCCCGATGCTTCGGACACGTGGTCGTAAGATTGCCAAGGTCTCTGCAAAGCCGCTTGCAACAAGGCCCGCAAGGTGCTGCCGGCGTTGCGCGGTTGCCCCAGCAACACTGCCCCTTGCGCTTGGCATTGTTGCAGAAAGGCGGCTTGAGGCGTGACTTCCCCTTTCCCCTTCTGGTTCAGGTCACGCGGACGATCTCGGCGGTGCCGAGGGCATTGAAGCGGTTGATGAGTGCGACGCGGATGTGGATTTCGGCGGTTTGGCGGTCTGGGTCTCTCGCGGTGATCCGCTCGCCGAAGGCCTTGAGGCAGCGCATCTTGGCCTCAGCGCGGCTGCGGGCGTGGTATCCCGTCCACCGCTTCCAGAACGCCCGGCCGTAGTGACGTGTGGCGCGCAAGGTTTCATTGCGGTCCCGAGCGGCTGGGCAATCATCCTTCCACGGTCGGCCATTCTTGCGGATCGGGATGATCGCCGTGCCACCGCGTGCGATGATAGCCTTGTGGCAACGGCGGGTGAGCGCAATCATTTGCCTTTGGAGGTGCCGGTTCTGCACGAACTCTATCATGATCCTCAGATCTCGGGCATCTGATCGTAGGCATCGGTATGCACCATGAGATCGAAACCTTCCTCAGGCGTCGGCACTGCGAAGTGACTGGAAAACTGGTGAAACTGGGCCTCGGTCACCGCGAAGGGGTGGTCTCCCTCCGCGTTGCGTGCGCGCAGCCGGGCCAAGCAGACCTCGTCTGACACGTCGAACACATGAAGCTGATGCGCGGCTTCGGTGGCGGCGAGCATCTCCTTCATCCAGGCGCGTTGCGCGACGGTGTTTGCCGGGAAGTCGAGGACGACCGACATCCCCGCGTCCAGCAAGGCGACCACGTGAGGCCCTATGACACGTCGGAGCTTCGATGAGCACTGCACATAATCTTTCAGCGAATGCAGCTCATCTGCGAAGAGCGCGTCGAGCCAGGCGTCCTCGGCGATGAGAACCGTTCCGGGCGTGGCCCCAAGATGGGCGGCCATGGTGGACTTCCCGGATGCGATCTTACCGCACAGCATGTGCAGCGTCGGAGATTCAGGCAGCATTGTTATGGCTCCCTCATTGCGGGTGAAAAGATTTCAGGATTGGTCCTTAGCCGGGCCTGATCCCAAAGTATTGGCCTCGGCCGCCAAGGCTTTGACAGATCATGCCACCGCACTTCTTGCTTGGTATCTTATTGCGGCTCAACGGCTCGCCGATTGAGATGCCGCGCTTGAAGGGGCGACCCAGCCTGGGTTTTTGGCAACGAGTTCGACGGTGTTGCCGTCGGGGTCGAAGGTGAAAACGCCGCGCCAACCCACCCAATCGAATGTTTCTACGTGGTATTCCAGGCCGAGTTTCTCATACCATCCGATGACAGCCTCCTGCTCATCCCAAGGCAGGCTGAGCGCAAGGTGATGAAGCGATGAGCCTGGACCCGCCGCAGGGGGCAACTCACCCGCCCGCGTCCGGCCTGCGCCTTCGATGTCGTGACGAAACAGAGCCAGCACCGTTGTATGGCCGCCAAATCCCTCGGCGATGCGAAGGAATACGATACGGCCGTTGTTCGGATCGTTGAGTGGTTCAAGCCCGATGACATCGCGATAGAATGCTACCATTGCGTCGAGATCGATGCACCGGATGGCGATTTCCCCAAGGGCACGTATGGTGAACCCTCGTTCAGACATGGAACGTCTCTCTATCGAGCGTCAAAGCCCCGCCACCGAGAATACGGCGGCGACTCGGGCGGGGTTCTCTCCCTGTACAATCAATTCTCGTGCAGGAACACGGTGGCGACACAGCAGAGGTCCACGCACCCAGAGTCGCAGGTCGCCCAGACTATGTCGCGATCTTCCGCCGCGGTCCAGGCGGGTGCGCGGCGAACCGTCATGCGCACACGTATTTGATGAATTCCGTGAGGGTGCCCACGCGGTCGTAGAGATGCCAGCGACATTGTCGTCGACTACGGATACCAGGCCGAAGCGGTCGGGGCGTTGCGGATCAGGCAGTCGCGCCAAGCTGCCCTCTAGATCAGCCGGGGGCAGCGTGGCATCGTAGAATGCGAGGTCATCACGGAAGAGTACGGTCCACGAAGGACGGTCTTTCGAAGCGCGGGGGCGCACGCGGGCGGTCATGACAGGCTCCTCGTTTCTGCGGAATATGTGCGGACACTTCGCTGAAAGAGCAGCCGCAGGCAGAACGCCGTCTCGGCAAGGATCGTGAGCGCATAAGCGGGTGCGAAGACAGGCGATCATTCCGGTGCCATGAGGCGCAGACCGCTTCCGATCAGGTAGACGCACCCGGCCATCGCCAGGCCGGCCCCGAAGACCTTCGCAAAAAGCCAGACCGCCAGACAAGCAGACCCATGATCAGGCTGTTCACGCCGAAGAAAACGAGGCCGAGATCATAGCCGTGGCCGTGCAGATCGAGGAACACCAGCGCGAGGGCGTTGGCATCGACAAGCTGGTTGGCGCCAGAAATCAGAAGCCACGCTGCTTGCAGGACCATGAGGTTCGCAGCGATCAGAACTGTCTGGATCAGCCGGAACACCATCGCGGACAGGGCAAGCCCCGGCGCCGCGGCCCGAAAGATCAGATAGAGTAATATGGCAAGCCCGGCATCGCAAAGCGCCATCACGAGGTCGGCGGCGATGGCCAGCCGGAACTGGCCTGGGGCGGCGAGGATCGCCACCGCGGTGTCGGCGGCATCGCCCAGGTCTATCAACGGCGCGCGCAGGCCCAGCTCGGCGCCCAGGCCAGCGATGATGATAACGAGGTACAACAGGCCGGCAAGGCGGATTTGGCGGGCAAGGTGGGGCGTTGGCGTGTGAACGGTCATCGGGGCCTCCTTTCGCTGCGATTGGTCATAAGGTACTTGAGCGGTTGCGCGCTGAGTATTGCCAGAAATGCACCGGTACGGTTCATGATCGTTCCGTCAGCTGGATCGGGGCTCGCCTCCGGCTTGCCGGCGCTGGCATAGTCGGGCGGTTCGCCCGTTGCCCCGCCCAGACCGAGCCGAGGACGATCAGTACCCCAAGCCCCTGCAGCAGGGACAGCGACTGCCCCAGCGCCACCCAGCCAAGGATCACCGCCGTCACCGGGCTCATCATGCCAAGCATGGAGACCGCGCCGGGCTCCAGCCGCGCGACGCCCCGGAACCAGATTGCGTAGGTCAATGCGGCGCCGATGAGGCCAAGCCAGGCCAGCCCGGCAAGGTTCGTGACCGTGAGCGGCGGCAGCGACGGCTCGACGATCAGGGCGAGCGGCAGCAGGATCAGACCTCCGGCGGTCAACTGCCAGGCGGTGAAGCTGAGGGCCGAGACGGGCGGCTGCCATTTCCGGCTGAGAACCGTGCCTGCCGCCATCGACGCGGCCCCGCCAGCGTCGGTGACAGCTACGACAACGCCTTGGCCGAGACAATCAACGGGCTGTTCAAAGCCGAGGTCATCCACCGCCGCGGTCCGTGGCGCAGCTTCGAGACCGTCGAATACGCGACCCTGGAATGGGTGGACTGGTTCAACAACCGCCGTCTCCTCGAGCCCATCGGGACCATCGGGACCATCCCGCCAGCCGAGGCAGAGACCAACTTCTACGCAGCTCTGGAAACTGAAGGCATGGTCGCGTAACTAAACGTAATTAGCCTCCGGCAAACCCGGCGCGGTTCACTTGTCCCATAATGCTTCCTTCCATTCATGAGAAAGGATCGCACCATCAAACCGTGGGATCAAACACCTGGGCAAGCAGTGAACGGCCGATTGCGGCCGACGAGACGTCGTCGATACCATCGCACATTCGTGAGATGGAGTCTGTAAAGATTATTCTCCTGCCTGAAGCCTCATGATAGGAAACACGAATGTCCACTCCCACTTTCGATCGACGCGGCCTGCTACTCGCCCTTACCGGCCTTGTTGCTGGGAGAAGCTGGGCGCAGGGGGGCGGCCCACAGGCATGGGAAAACTGGAAAGCCGCCTTTGTAGACAACGAAGGGCGCGTGATTGACGACGGTCAGGCCGGCATCAGCCATTCCGAGGGACAGGCTTATGGCCTGCTTTTGGCGCAGGCCTATGGCGACCATGAAACTTTCGAGCGGATCGAGACATGGACACGCGCTACGCTCGCCACCAGACAGGACGCTTTGATGGCCTGGAAATGGCGTGACGGTGCGGTGCGTGACTGGCGAAATGCCACCGATGGTGATTTGCTCCGGGCCTGGGCATTGCTGAGGGCGGATCGGGATTCGGGCTGGTCGGGACATGCCCGCCAAGCGCAACGGATTGCCAGAGATATTGTGCAGATTTGCCTGGCACCTGACCCACGCATACGCGACGAACCGCTTTTGAAACCCTCCGATCAAGCAATGGCAACAGATGCTGCTGTCACAGTTAACCCGTCTTATTACATCTTACGCGCGCTGATTGAATTGGGCGATGCCTCGGACCAACCGGCATTGATACGCACCGCTGCGCATGGCGAGCGACTTCTGGCTGATCCGGGCGCGATGCGCGATTGGATCGAGGTTACGCCCGGCGGCCTCGCACCGGCAGACGGGTTCGAAGATCGTTTTGGGTGGGATGCCTTGCGCATTCCGCTCTACCTCGCCTGGTCAGGGCGCACCGCTCATCCCGCGCTCGCGCGTGCGGGTGCCAGGTTCGCTGCCACATCCACGCCTGGTCACGTGGCCACGGTCACCGGCCCCGAAGGTCGGATGCGTCAACAAAGCAATGCACCCGGCTTTCGCGCTGTGTCAGATCTCGCGGCGGCGCGCGCGCCTGGTCCCGCTGGATCAGCTGGGCAGGGCTACTATCCCGCGACCCTCGGCCTCCTGGCGCAAATTGCTTGGAAGGAAGGTATGAAACGCCACTCTCCCGTTAAGGCTCCGACTCTACACAATCGGAGGTTGGATGGGGGCCGCTGATGCTGCATAAACCAGCCAATAACGCCAGTCGGCGGTCACGGTTTACCATCGGAGGCCCTGCATGAAACCGCTTCGCCTGATCCTCAGCATCGCTCTTATCGCGCTCGCACTTTGGGTAATCATTGCCGAGCAAATGACCGGTGCAAGCGCAAATGCCGTGGTTAACGCCCCGGTGGTGACCATTCGCGCGGACACCGCTGGAGATCTCTCTCTTCTTGATCGCCCTTTCGGCGCTCGCGTCCAGCAGGGCGAAACCATCGCATCGGTCGATGATCCATTGGTGGATACGGTGCGTTTGAACGATTTGGGCATGGAACAGGGATTTGCCGAAGCCGAAGTTGCGCGACTTGAGGCTGATCTCAAGAGCACGCGAGACATGCGCGACAGCCTGAACGCTCGCGCCGCGACCTTCCGTGATGCGCGCCTCGAGGAACTGCGCGCGCGACTGAGCCATGCGCGACTGAGACTGGCTATCCTCGAAGGAGGGGAGCTTCCCGAGGAGACTGATCAGAAGGTCATTGATCTGGTGGGGGATTTATATGACCGACTTCCGCAAGAACCGCGCCTTGCCCCCTTAATTCTCGATCATGCCCGGGAACGGGTCGAAGTCCTCGAGATCGCGCTGAAGGCGGCAGAATCGGGTGTCTTCCTCGGCGACGGTTACAATGATTCCCCCAACGCGGAACAGCGTGCCACGGAGCTCGAAACGGTGATCTCCGGGCTGGAGAACAGTTTGGTGGAAGCCCGCAGCAGGTACGACGCGATTGCCACGCGAGGCCAGCGCGAAAGCCTCCGCGTCAATGCGCTGAGAGGCGGAGTGATCACTTCTCCGGTCAACGGCATCTACTGGGAAATCCTCCAGGCTGATGGTGTGAACATTCAGCGCGGCGATCCGATCCTGCGGCTGGTAAATTGCGATGCCACCCTCGTCACGCTGTCGGTCACCGAACGTGTCTTCAATAGCTTGCGAATTGGTGAGCCAGCGACCTTCCGCCTGACCGGACGGGAAAAAGTCTTCAACGGCACAGTCGCTCGGCTCGCGGGCGCTGGGGCGGCGACGATTTATAACAACCTTGCTGTCGCGCCCTCGCAAAAGCACCTTGAACGCTATGACGTTGCGTTGCTGGTGCCCGGTTTGACCGCCGACGTCGAGCGGGGCTGCTCTGTCGGTCGGACCGGCCGGGCCTTTTTCGACGGGCGTCCGCTGAACTGGTTCCGGGCATTGCTGGACTGATGCTGCCGTTCCCGCATCTTGATGAGTTGGGCTCTGCAACGATGCATCTTCTGCTGGTGATCGGTATGGCGGGGCTACTTCCCAATCTGATCGACACCAAGCGGACGTTGCACCGATCGCTTCTGCTCGGAGTGGCCGCCATATTGGCGCTGCGCTATACTTGGTGGCGCGCCACCGAGACGCTCGCGCCCCTGGGCTTCAGCTTCGACGCCATCGCAAGCTGGTTGCTCTTCACACTCGAGGCACTTTCCATCGTCGGATCGCTCAGCGCCTTCCTGATCCTGTCACGTGTCAAACTCCGCAGCGACGAGGCCGACAAACACGCCCGGTGGTGGGGCACGCAGGAACCGCGCGTCGCAATCCTGATTGCCACCTACAACGAAGAGAAGGATGTCCTCGAACGCACGATCGTCGGCGCGAAATTTCTGCGCCATCAGAACAAGGAGATAATCGTCTGCGATGACAAGCGTCGCGACTGGTTGCGCGACTACTGTGCAGAAGTGGGTGTACGCTATTTCCGGCGACCAACCAATGAAGGGCAGAAGGCCGGCAACATCAATCATGCGCTGGACCGATTGGCAGAAGATCCGGTGGTGCCGGATTATGTCGCGGTGCTCGACGCCGACTTCGTGCCACACCGCGGTTTCCTGTCGCGCACCATAGCGCTGTTCCACGATCCAGGCGTCGGGCTGGTGCAGACGCCGCAGCACTTTTTCAATGCCGATCCGATCCAGCACAACTTCAATCTTGGCCGCTCCTATCCGGACGAACAGCGCTTTTTCTTCGACCATATGCAGCCGTCACGCGACGCTTGGGGGATCGCCTTTTGCTGTGGTACCTCTTCCATCTGCCGCTGGGAGGCCCTTCGGGATATAGGCGGATTGAATACCGAATCCGTGACCGAAGATTTCATGCTGACCCTCGCGCTGCAGAATCGCGGCTGGAAAACAGTCTATCTGGCGGAACCGCTGACCGAGGGGCTCGCCCCGGAGGGGCTCAAGGAATACGTCACGCAACGTGCGCGCTGGTGTCTCGGGCTCATGCAGATCGGCCGATCTTCTCTGGGTCCATTGGCGCCCAGCAACCTGCGCCTGCGCGACCGCTGGAGCGTGCTGGATTCGATCCTCTACTGGACAACCACCTTTCCTTTTCGTATCGCCGCCATCATCTTTCCGCTGCTCTACTGGTACTTCAACATCATCGTCGTGGACGCCCGTCTGCCGGATGTCATCAGCTACTTCGGCGCATATTACTTCTGGATCCTGCTGACTCTGAATCTTCTTAGCCGTGGCATGGTCGTGCCAATCCTCAATGACGTCAGCCAGCTTTTGGGTGCGATCCCGATCAGCCGGGCGGCCTTTACAGCGCTTTTCAAACCGCATGGGCATCCTTTCACGGTTACAGCCAAGGGCGGGGATCGTTCAAAAATTGTAGTGCAATGGCGTATGATGATGCCATTCCTCATCGGCTTCGTGCTTACACTCGCGGGGCTTTTCCTGGGTATCATCTTTGATCAATTTGCGACTTTCGAGGCCGGCGACGGCAAATGGGTCATTCTGTTCTGGAGCCTCTACAACCTGGTGGCGCTGGCGGTGACCTGCCTCGCCTGCATTGAACGCCCTCGGCGGGAACTCCACGTCGCAGACATGCCTGAACGGGCCGTCTTTGCCATTGACGAGAGCCAGTACAATCTTTGGATTACTTCTCTCACCATGGACACAGTGCGGATACGCGGGTTGAAAGCTCCGATCACAACACGCGGGAGCCTGATCATTCAAGACATCCCCAGCAGTATCGAGGCCTACGTCATGGCCGACGTCGCCGACGGCCTGCGCCTGCAATTGCTGCCCACGGACGCCCAGCGGGAAGCCCTTTTTGTCAAATTCTACGCCGAAGGGGATGAACCGGGCGTTACTCAGGTTCGTCTTAACTCACTCGTGAAAGATCTGGTGCGGCGTTTCGGTCCTCACCGAAGCTGAACATGATCAGTATGTGTTCACCGAAAGACCCATGAAGACCTGCTCGGCCTCGAACCGATAACCTCCGCGCAGACTGACCGGGCCGTCACCAAGCCGGTAGTTGATCGCAAGCGATCGCTCGGAGTAGAGGTCACTGCCCCCGGCGGTCAGGTCTACCGAATGCCCTTGCCCGTTGCCGATCTGAGCCAGCGCGAACCAGTCGTTATCGATCGTGTTGTACTGCGCCGACAGAAAAACGAATCCGAAGCTTGTCGGCTCGTAGCGTTCCCCGATCAGTTTGGCGCCGAGGCCCATACCATCGCGCGCATCGCTGATTACGAGGCTCGGACCGATCTTCACGGTACCGAAGTCTTCAATCGCAAAGTCACGCGCCAGGTAGGAGCCCGCGCTCCATCCATTCTCATAGGACGAATAATTTGCTCCGAAGCTCAGCTTGCCGCGGGTAGCCGCAGCGACCACGTCGGAGGTATCCGGCGCCAAGTCGACTTGAAAGTACGAGCCATCCGCTTGCACGGCGGAAGCCGTACCGAAGAGCAGGCCGCAGGTGGCAAGGATCGGGAAGCGGGGCACCATTGTCATGGGTTTCCTGTGAATGAAAGAGGCGGAGCGTTTGTTAGCGAAATGCTCATAAGGTCTGGTGACTGCATATTGTTCCTCTGCTGCGCCTGCCGTTCAGGATCTGCCGCCGAGCCTGGTGGGCGGACAGGCTTCGGCTTGGCGCTTCGCTGGTTCGTCCAGATCGTTACTATCCTCAGAGGGCCGTTTTTCCGGGCGCGATGTGTCTTGTTCTTGGGAAAGAGAACCGCCATTCGAGTTCAAGGGCTGAGAGTGCGCGAGCTTCCTCTGTATCCGGACCAGCGCACGCGACAGCATGATGGCTTCATTCGAACTGCGGCTTTCAATGGGGTATTCGTACTCCCCGTTTGCCACGAGAGTGGCGGTCTTGGTTAAGCTTTCAATCGGGCGCAGAAGAATGCGCAGGGCCAGCAGAGTTGTTACCAACACAAAGAGCGTTGCGATGGCAACCGAGGTGATCAAGCTTCTAAGCAGGCCCGGCAGTACGTCCGTAAGGTTGTCGCGATCCAACACGGCAAAGACGTCCCAGCCGAAATCAGGCAAGGTATCGCTGATAAAATCAGACGTGAAAGCGTAAAGCCCCTCGGACTGGTCCAGCAGCCGGAACGATCCGGCCGTGCTTTGACCCAAACTGGCCTGCCTAACGATCGCATCGGGCAAGGGGCCGACATTACCCCGTGTATCAATAATGGTGGCACCTTCGCGAGTCTGCACCACGACGTCTATGTGGAGCTGGTCTCTGGCCTGCGCCAGCAAGGACAGAATCCAATCCATCCGGAGACTATAGATGAGCACGCCGACGACTTCGCCGGTATCGTTGTTCAGGACCTGAGTGGACAGGTTCAGAATCGACGCTTGGTCGCTATTTCCACCGTACATCAGCGAATCACTGGAATGGACATTGCCGACGGTCGCGCCGTGCAGGCCCTCCCGGAACCAGCGTCTTTCGCTGACGTCCTCTCCCTCGCGCAGGCGGTTGGATCCGGAAATGATTGTGCCGTCGAGGTTGGCGAAGCCCGCCCAGGCCACTTGTCCGCCGGCTTGGACGACGGCATCCATGAAGCCATCGATATCCTTCTGGGACGCATTTCCGATGCCGCGTGCAATGGCGTTAAGGCTGCTCCATTCCCTTTTGAGGGCGGTGTTGAAGCTGAGACCTATCGCATCGGCGCCACGAAGTACGATATCCTCATGTAATTGCAGCTGCGCCTGGGACGCACGGTGCGTTACAGAAGCGGCGATGAAGACCGCAACACAAATGACCGACGTCATAAGGATTAGTGCTAGTCGCGTAAAAGCACGTGCTGAAACACTATTTTCCAAAACCCGTATTTCGCTCCTCGGTTCAAGCTTCGTCGTGCAATATTCTAAAATGTCGCGGGAAGTTCAACAGACAGAATATAGGACGGCTGCGCCCTGCCACTGCTTCGCCCATATCGCATTCCCAGCTATAGGACAACTGGAGCGTGTGGTAACGGGGCGCAGTTCTTGAGGAAAACGTCGTTAAGCATAATTCTGTTGCCGCGTAATCTCGTAGCGGCAGCAGCGCCGCGGCTCGACCCCCCAAATTTTGGCCGCGCATCATAGACCCTGCATAAGGCACGTCGCTAACGACGTCGCTAAACACGTGCCTCAGATCAGACTCCTGGATCAGGTAGGCGGTGCCAAAGGGGGGGGTAAGCTGGCCTGCTGCCGGTTCCGTGGACACCGGGTTAGGTTTGCATAGCTCGTTCCTCGAACGCCATGGGGCTTAGGTAGCCCCGCTTGGAATGACGTCGCCTCGGATTGTAGAAGCGCTCGATGTAGTCGAATACGTCTGCGCGTGCAGCATCACGGCTGCGGTAAACCTTGCGGGCGGTGCGTTCGGTTTCCCGCAGCATCCCACCAGTTGCCAGCCCTTCTCGCACCTGATCCAGCGCCTGCCACCAATCTTTGTAGCCGCGCTCGGCGGAGGCGATCTGTTCCGGGTGCCGCCGCCAAGTGACGGGGCAGGCCAGAACCTCGACCTTGCTGCATTTGCCCCGGGTCAGCACCCGTTCGGGCTCACAACTTCCGTCACGGCCCGAACGCCACGCTGATTTTGCCGCGTATCCACCGGCACACAGCGTGGCACGATACCGGCATCCAGTCGGGCGTCAGCCCGGCGAGAGCCAGTTCGGCCACGCGGGTCGCCATGCGGATGCCGCCGACGCTGTCGGGGAGCCCGGCAAGGGTGGCCGCGATCACCTCGGCGTCCGCATGAGTGTTGTTGCCCATCTTGTGCTGGCCACCGTCCACCTTGCAGCCCAGCGTGGCGCGCTGCATCAGAACATATTCCAGACCAAACCTGAAACCTTCCTCGGTGACGTCCTCAGGAGATGGCGGTTCCAGTCGGGCCTTTCCCACCCGGAACGCCCAGCTCCGGAAGCATCCAGGCGAAGATGCCCTTCTCGCTCCACCGCTTCTACCGGGTGTAGAGGGCCTTGTGCGGCCCGTATTCCGCGGGCGCGTCCCGTCACCGCACGCCATTGCGAATGCGATTGATGAAGATAATCCCGGACAGAACGCGCCTGTCATCCACCCGAGGCTTGCCGTGCGACCTTGGGAAGAAAGGCTCAAGCTTCGCCATCTGTGCATCTGTCAGCCAGTACGGATCACTCATGTCACCGCTCTGTTCCCGGAGCCGTGAACCACAACGAAGCGCAGAAATCAATGCATCCTGAATCTTGAATTAGTGTAATAAAAACTGATACATAACAGAAATAGCATGCAGCAATGACCAGAGTTTCGCCGCCTTCATCCCGCTCGCGGCAACCGCAATTCAACTAAGACGAGCGTCAACAGGACCTGAAGAAACGAACAAGCATTAGAAAATACTTGTGCCAAAATGACCTGCCGACTAGAATTTTCTTGTTTTCTGAGGGGGGGACAGTGTCGGGCCAAAGCTTGCCCGACCCAAATTCGAAGGGGGGGGGGAATGACGGCAACATCACTGGCATATTGTCTGGAAACAGCGGCTACGCTCCTTCGAGATCGGCCTTTTCTGATTACCGAGAGTGGCGAGACCACGTTCGGAGAATTCGACGCGCTTTCGGGCCGGCTGGCCAATGTGCTCCTGGCGTACGGCATCAGCCGGGGCGACGTCGTGGGGCTCTACCTGCCGAGTTGCCCGTTTCTGAGCGCGGGCTACTTCGCCTGCCAGAAGATCGGCGCCATCGCCACGCCGATCTCTAGCATGACTCGCGCGCAAGAGGTTCGTCCGCTTCTGGAGCGGACGCAGATGCGCGTGATGGTGGTGGATACGCAAACGGCAGCCGAGGCGGTACGCGCCTGTCAGGCGGCGGCACATGAGGTGACGATCCTCGTCAGCGGCGGCACCGTTGCTGGCGCCGTTCCGCTCGACGCCGCCGTTGCCTCGGCGAGCGTGGAGTGCCCACCGCTGCCACTGTGCCCCGACGATCCGGCAGCGCTCTTCTTCACTTCCGGCACCACGGGCGCACCCAAAGGCGCGGTACAGACCCAGCGCAGCATCACCACGACGCTGCGGGACATGGCGGTTCACGCCGGTTTCGGCTGGGACCGCGAGGTGTTCCTTTGTGCGTTGCCCGTGTTCAACAATTTCGGTGCCACGGTCATGGTGAACGGCGCGGTCTACAATGGCGCCCGCGCTGTCATGCTGGAGCGCTGGGATACGCAGAAAGTGCTCGACGCGATCACCCGACACCGGGTGACCTATATGGCCGGCGCGCCGACGATGTTTTTGTACATGCTGCGTGAGTTCGATCCGAGCCGGCACGACCTGTCCTCGATGCGTCTTGCGATCACGGCCGGCGCCCCCGTTTCGCCGGAGATCCTGACGCGGTTCCAAGAGGTGACCGGTGTGCCCATTCTTGAGCTTTACGGGGCGACCGAGGTTTCGGGCGGCGCCACCGCCCAGCCGCTTGTCGGCGTGCGCAAGCGCGGCTCGGCCGGCGTTCCGCTTGGCAATTCGCGCATTGCCATCGTCGACGAGGACGGTGCGCCCGTCCCTGTCGGCGAAACCGGTGAGGTGCGCATCTCGGGCGACATAGTGGGTGCTGGCTACTGGGGCGACAAAGAGACGACCGCCGCGAGCTTTTCCGAAGCGGGCTGGCTGAGCGGCGACATCGGCTACCTCGACGAAGACGGCTATCTGTTCATTGTCGATCGCAAGAAGGACGTGATCATTGCCGGTGGTTTCAACATCTATCCAATCGAGGTGGAAGACCTCTTGTTCAGCCACCCGGACGTCGGGGTATGTGCGGTGATCGGCGTTCCCGACAAAGTGAAGGGAGAGATCCCTGCCGCCGTTCTCATTCCCCGCGCCGACGGGTCGCTTGACCCCGCCGCGCTGATCGATTTCTGCCGCGAGAACCTTGCCGCTTACAAGGTGCCGCGCCGTTTGTTCACGGTCGATGAAATGCCGCACGGTCCCACCGGGAAAATCCTGAAACGCACGCTGCGTGACTGGCTTGCCGAAGGGCGCCTGACCGAGGTAACGCCATGAGTTCTTTTGAAAAACCACTCGCCGGTCGCGTCGCGCTGGTCACTGGCGCGGGCGGACCGATGGGTCAGGCGATTGCAATGCGCCTTGCCGCAGATGGGGCGAACCTTGCGCTCATGGACATCTCCGGCAACCGGCTTGCCGCCGTGCGTGAGGCGATTGCCGAACGCCACCCGGACACGGCGCTGCACGCCGTGCGCACTGATGCGCGTCAGTGCGACGAGGTAAGGGAGGCGTTCGCCGGCTTCAAAGACGCCCTGGGCGCCCCCGACATCCTTGTGAACGTCGTCGGCGGGATCCGCGGCGGCACCCTGGTCGAGCCGATCATCGGGATGAGTGAGGAGCGTTTCGACGCGACGTTCGAGCTCAACCTCAAGCCGCTGTTCTGGATGGTCAACGCGGTCGCACCCGAAATGACGCAGAACGGCCGCGGCGCCATCGTCAACGTCTCGTCGGTCACCTATGCCGGCGACGGTGACCAGCCGGAATACGCCGCAGCCAAGGCCGCCGTCGCCTCACTGACCCGTTCCCTCGCCGCGGAACTGGCGCCGGCGGTGCGGGTCAATGCCGTGGTGCCCGGTCTTATCCGGACGTCAGTCATGGACAACGCGCCACGCGAGATGATCGAGGCCTATACAGCGCGCACACTCTTGAAGCGGCTCGGTCGGCCCGAAGACATCGCCGGTGCCGTCTCATTCCTCGTTGGGCCGGATGCCGACTATCTGACGGGCGTGCTGTTGCCGGTGTCCGGAGGGATAGTGGCAATTCTCTAGGCCACCCGTATGAGCCTGAGACAACGATATAACCAACGGAGGAGACACTAAAATGCACATGGCCAATTGGACCCGCCCGTTAGGCGCGGCAGCTGTCATGCTTTTGTTTGCACAGGCAGGCGCAGCGCAGGAAACACTGAAACTCGGCATTTCGGCGCCTTTCTCGGGCGCGGGCGCCACCTGGGGCCTCGGTATGGAATGGGCGGCCGAGCAAGCGGCCGAACGCGTCAACGAAGAAGGCGGTGTCACGGCGAACGGCAAGACTTACATGTTCGATATCGTGAGCTACGACAACAAGTACAGTGCCACCGAAGGTGCACGCAGCGCCCAGACGATGTTGAACCGCGATGGCATCGATTTCATCGTCGGCACCGTTGGTACCGCACCGCTCCGTGCAATGCAGGCCCTGACAGAGCGCAAGGGCGTGATAGTGTTCAATGTTGCCTGGGGCAAGAGCGTGAAGGGACCGGAGTTTCCCTATACCTTCACCCAGATGAACACGCCGTTCGAAATCCTGGTACCGTTCTATACCTTCATCAAGGAACAGCACCCGGACCTTGAGACCGCGGTTCTTATCAGCCCCAACGACGCGACCGGGCAGGAACTAGAGCCGATGGCGATTGAGACATGGAAGAACCTCGGGGTCGAGATGCTGGCAAGCGACTGGTACGAACGCGGCACCACCGAGTTCCAGCCGATCGCCACCAAGATTGCATCGCTCGATCCGGATCTCGTTGATTTCTCGGCTGCGCCGCCGACCGATGTCGGATCAATCCTGAAAGAGCTTGACGTGCTGGGCTGGGAAGGCGTGAAGGTCATTTCGGCCGGCTCTTCTGTCGAGGCCTTGATGGCGGTTGCCGGAGAAGCTGCAGAAGGTGCCTATCTCGGTGCGTCCGCCGATTTCAGCGGCGAGTCGGCGACCGAGGTGCAGAAAGAACTGAACGCCGGCGCGCGCGAGGCGCTTGGGGAGCCGCTGAACGGACTCACCATTTCGCCCTACGATGCGATCATGGCGCTGCGCGCAGCGATCGAAGAGGCCGACAGCGTCGATCCGACAAAGGTAAAGGACGTGCTTCCTTCGGTGCGCTTCGAATCGTCCTATGGCCCGTCCGGTTTCGGCGGCGAGGCGACTTACGACTACCCGCAGCAGATGCTCCTCCCGGTGATTGTCACCCGTGTCGAGAACGGCGAGACGGTCGAGCTGACGCGGAGCAATCCCGCCGAGCTCGAGGCGTTGATCAACGACTGAAAAGGGCGCTGCCGTGGGCGGTTGTGGCCGCCTACGGTGCCCGGATGAGGTGAAATGGAACTGTTTGTCCAACTGCTTGCCAATACTCTGCAGATCGGCGCGGTCTATGTGCTGTTCGCCCTCGGGCTGACGCTGATCTTCGGGGTGATGAAAATCGTGAATTTCGCTCATGGCGGCTTTTTTACCGCTGCGGCCCTGATCGTGACGTCAGTGGTGCCCTTTGCCACCGTCGAGCTTGGGGCGCCGCTTTGGGCAGGCTACCTTCTGGCGGCCATCGTGGCGATCGTTGTCGTCCTCTGTCTCGGCGCGCTTGTCTACGGTATCGGCTTCCAGCACGTGCTGAAGGATCTCAACGGCTCCTTCATCCTGTCAATCGGACTGCTTCTCATACTCAACGGGGCCTACCTTGCGATCTACGGCGGCGCTCCACGTACCGTGCCGCAGGTCCTGCCCGGCACCGTCAGCATCTTTGGCGCCGCTCTCACGGCACAGCGCTTGGCGCTGGTGATTGTCGCCGCCGTCGTGACGGGCGGGCTCTATCTTCTCATCGAACGCACCCGGCTCGGGCTTGCCCTGCGCGCCGTGGCGATGGACCAGGAGGCGGCGATGCTGCAGGGCATGCCGTTCAAGCGCGTCGCACTTTACGGTTTCCTGATCGGCGCCGCGCTGGCCGCCTGTGCGGGCGTTCTGATGGCTCCGATCAATGCGGTGACTCCGGTCAGCGGCGATGAATTTCTGATCAAGGCGTTCATCATCATTATCATTGGCGGCCTCGGCTCTGTCCCCGGCGCCATAATCGGCGGCCTCTTCATCGCACTAATCGAGAGTGTGGGCGGGTATTTCTTCGACCCGTCAACCGCGACTCTGGCCACGTTCATTCTGGTCATAGCCTTCCTGCTCGTTCGTCCTCAAGGAATTCTCGGAAATGTGGAATAGACTTCCCGGCGTCTGGATCTGCGTAGCTTTTGCTATTGCTTCCGTGCTGTTCGCGCTGCTGGCGACGAACGCTTACTATACATCGCTCGTCGTCTGGGTGCTGACAAACGCCGTGCTCGCCTCGGCCCTGCGTTTCGTGCTGCAGATCGGCGAACTCAATATCGCCACCGCCGCCTTCTTTGGCATCGGCGCGTACACGACGGCGATCACGGCTGTTCTCTTGGGCTGGCCGTTCTGGTTGACGCTCCTGCTCGCGCCGCTGGTGGCGGGCGCGCTCAGCGCGCTGTTCGGCTGGGTCACGCTGCGCACCAAGGGTCCGTACTTCCTGCTGGTCTCCTTTGCTGTCACAGAGGTCGTCCGCCTAGTGTATACGCAAACCAACGCAATCGGGGGCAATTCCGGCCTTGTCGGCATGTTTCCCCCGATGGCGATTGAGGCCTACTATCCCGCACTCGCCGTCGCGCTTCTTGCCGCAACGCTCTTTGCGCTGTACGGCGTCGAACGCAGCGATCTCGGTCGCCTGTTCAAGGCGATCGAGAACAACGACGCGATTCCCCGTTCGGTCGGTCTGAACGTTGTCTTCCTGAAGGTCCTGTGCGTCGTTATCGCGGGATCGGCGGTCGGGCTGGCCGGCGGGCTCCACGCCTATGCGAACAACGTCATCGCGCCGTCCGACTTCACCTTTTTCGTCGCCATCCTCGCACTCGCCTACGTCAAGATCGGCGGCGAGGGGCACGCCTTGGGGCCGGTCCTCGGGGCGGCATTGCTGACCCTCGTGGGGCAGTGGGTCGCCGGTATCTCTGCCTGGGAGAACATCTTCTACGGCGCGGTTATCGTGGTCACTCTGCTTGTCTTTCCGGGCGGGCTGGTCGGTCTGGCCGCGCGCGCGCGGGGTCTTGTCACCCGGAGCGCACGATGAACGCGCCGGTGATCCTGCGCGCCGAGAATCTGGAGCGACGCTTCGGTGGGCTGACAGCCGTCAGCGGCTTTAGCTTCGAACTGCGCGAAGGCGAGATCCTGGGCCTTATCGGCCCGAACGGCGCTGGCAAGAGTACAACCTTCAACCTGATCAGCGGCTTTCTGCGCCCAAGCGGCGGACGCCTCTTTGTGAAGGGGCGCGACGTAACCGGCGCGAGCGCCAAGACGATAAGCCGTCTTGGCCTCGTGCGCACGTTTCAGCACGATAGCCTTCTTAGCGAAATGAGCGTTGTCGACAACATCCTCATCGGAACCTATCACCAACGGCGTGCGCACGAGAAGCGCATGGAAAAGGTCCGCGAGGTTGCATCGATGACCGGTCTTGCCGACCATCTGCAGACAACCGCCGGCAATCTGCCGCATGGCCTGCAGCGGATGTTGAGCATTGCGATCGCCCTCGCCGCTGAGCCGCAAATCCTGTGCCTCGACGAGCCGCTTACCGGGCTGCAGGGCGCCGAGGTCAGTACCGCGCTAGAACTTTTCGAGAAACTACGCACGACGCACGGCCTGTCCATCCTGCTTGTCGAGCACAACATGCGAGCCGTCATGCGCGCCTGCGACCGTGTGATCGTGCTCAACTACGGTCGTCTTCTCGCCGAGGGCCCGCCGGAAACGGTCAGTCGGGATGAGGCGGTGATTGAGGCTTATCTGGGGCGCGGACGATGACTGCAGACACAACAATTCTATCCGTCGACGGGCTGTGCGTCAGCTACCACGGCGTGCCGGCCTTGCAGGATGTCTCGCTCGGTATCGAGCGCGGTGCTATCACCACGATCGTTGGCTCCAACGGCGCCGGCAAGACGACGCTGATGAAGGCAATCGCCGGATTGCTCGTCCCCGACCGCGGAAGCGTGCACCTCTTTGGCCAGGACGTTGGCGGGCGGACGCCGGCAGAGATGGTGCAGGCCGGCGTTACGCTGGTTCCCGAGGGACGCCGCCTTTTCGGTCAGATGAGCGTGCGCGATAACCTGATGACCGGCGCCTATAGCCGCACCGACCGGTCGGCGATCGCGGCGGATCTCGAGACGGTGCTCGGACACTTTCCCGCCTTGCGGGACCGGCTGAGCGCGCCTGCAAGCGCCCTCAGCGGTGGGCAGCAGCAGATGCTGGCCGTCGGTCGTGCGTTGATGGCCTCGCCTCGCCTTGTGCTGCTCGACGAGCCGACGATCGGTCTTGCCCCGGCCGTCGTCGATACCATTTGCGATATCATCGAGACGATTTCGCACAACGGTGTCGAGGTCCTGCTGGTGGAGCAGAACGCGCATATTGCGCTGGAACTCGCCTCGCAAGCCTACGTCATGGAGAACGGTCGCATCGTACTTAGCGGCAGCGGAAAAGAGCTGATGCACAACGATCAGGTGCGCGAGGCCTATCTCGGCCTTTGAGCGAGGCGCTGCTGGAAGCAGCTGCGCGTCGCGCTCGTCCTCGCTGGCGCTTTGGGCCGAAGATGACGCACGGTTGGCAACAAGGGTTGGCCCTGCCTGCGCGCGCGCTTTCTGTCGCTGCATCTCTTTCAGACCACCGAGCCCATCGTCGACGCCGGCTGCGACGTCTGGAACGGCCCCGTTGCCGGACAGGGGCGTATCAGCCCTCAGAGAGATCTGCGAGACGCGCGTGCGCTGTGGCGATCGACGCGTTCAGATCCAGATGCGCAAGGTTGATGGCTGGGAAACCCTGTCTCAGCCGATCGAGCCAATGCCCCTTGACCTAGCCGCCTGAGAAACCGAACATTCACATGCCCGGAGCACGCCGCCAGGGAAATTCCACAGCTTTCGCGACACGACCAGCAGCAATACAGCGATCCATTGGCTGGCAGTCGTTTGCGCAGCACAACGATGAGAAGCGCAAGCTTCGAACGCGGCGCTGAGCCGGGAGTTGGGCATCAACGTCAAGACCGTCGCCAAGTGGCGCAAGCGTCAGACGGTTGAGGACGTGCGGATGGGTCCGAAGGAAGCGCATTCGACAGTTCTCAGCGTCGAGGAGGACGCCGTGATTGTCGCTTTCCGGCGCCACACGCTGCTGCCACTCGATGACTGTCTCTATGCCCTTCAGCCATCTATTCCGCATCTGACACGGTCGGCGCTCCATCTGGCCTTCAGCGGCACGGCATCTCGCGCCTGCCGGACGTCGAGGGGGACAAACCAAAGCGGCAGCGCTTCAAGCGCTACCCCATCGGGTTCTTTCATATCGATATCGCCGAAGTTCAGACTGTGGAGGGCAAGCTCTTTCTCTTTGTGGGCATGGACCGGACCAGCAAATTTGTAGTCACGCAACGCGTGGATAAGGCGGATCGCAAGACAGCGTGGGAGGTCCTCGAACGGCTGCTCAAGGCCGTCCCCTATCGCATTCATACGATCCTGACCGATAAGGGCACCCAGTTCGCCGAGCAGCCTCGCAACCGAAACACAGCATATTCGCAGCACATGCGCTTCGACATGATCTGCAAGGCGAATGGGATCGAGCACCGGCTGACCAAGCCAAACCATCCATGGACCAATGGCCAGGTCGAGCGGATGAACCGAACGATCAAGGAAGCGACGGTGAAGCGATACCATTACGACAGCCACGACCAACTGTGCACGCCCCTCGCCGACTGCATGGCAGCCTGCAACTTCGCACGCAGGCTCAAGACACTCGGCGGCCTCACGCCCTACGAATACATCTGCAAGATCTCGACTTCCGAGCCAGACAGATTCATCCTGAATCCGATCCACCAGATGCCGGGACTAAACACCTAGGCGGCAAAAGCCCCTTGGTCTTCGAACGAAAGGCTGCGTAAGTGAGTTGACAGACCGGAACGCGACCGTGACAAGTCCAGTTCGCAAAAAAGGCAGGATGCTTTGGATGACCGGAAAAACACCCCAAGGTGAGAAACCTGTAAAAAGCCAGACACTGGTGCGCGGCCTGGACATTGTCGAGTGCGTCATGGATTCCGCCAAATCCATATCTGAAATCGCATCCCAGACCGCGATAACCTACAGCACGGCGCACCGGATCATTTCAGTATTGGTCGAGCGCGGATATCTCAGGCAGGTTCCGGACAACAAGCTGGCTCTTGGGGTCAAGATCATTGAGGCGGGTTTTCTGGCCCACCGGCAAATCGAACTGGTGAAGGTCGCCCGGCCACATCTTGAGAACCTTGCTGCGGCCACATCTGATACCGTACATCTGGCGCGGCTCGAAGGTCAGCACGTTATCTATCTGGAAAAGATACCCAGCCGCCGCCCTGTCGAAATCCGGTCGCGGATTGGCGGGCTGATGCCCGTAGTTTCTACCGGTGTGGGCAAGGCGCTTGTGTTGGACTGGACCAAAGATCAACTGGATGCCATGGCTCTCCGGGGGAAGGACAGCCTGATGCCTTCACAGACGGCGGAAGAATGGGTTCAGCAGGTTCTGAACTTTTCGCGTGATCAATATACCTTTGATCTGGGAGATAGCGAACCAGAGCTTCGCTGCGTTGGGGCGCCGGTTCGCGATGCAAGCGCACAAATCGTGGCCGCGATCAGTGTCACTAGCACGGTTCAGTATATGCCGCCGGCCCGAATGCAGGAATTGATCCCCCTCGTACAGGCAACCGCCTTTGCAATCTCGGCCGAATTGGGCTTGCGCTGAAAATGATATGCTTGCCCAAGAGCGCGGGCGTTCTCACATAGTGAGAGATCATTTCATTAGTTGACAAATTTTTGCGAAAGCCTGTATCTCCTTACAGGGCGGGAGGCCGGGTTTAGTGTTGCTGCCGATATTCGTCCCGTTCTTTCGTCGACCCTAGGGAGGATATCCAATGCGACTGAAGCAACTTTCTGTATTTTCATCCAAAGCCACCGCCGGTGCGATTGCCCTGAGTGCCGCCTTGCTTGGTACGATGGCTGTGGCCGAACCGGACACAATCCTGAAAATGGGCCACGCCGCGTCCACAACGACACCGGGCCACGTCGCAATGGAGCAGGTTGACGCCGAGCTGCGCAAGCGGACCGAAGGTCGTGTCGGTATTGAAATTTTTCCAAACTCGCAGCTTGGTGGAGAGCGCGAGCTGATCGAAAGCATCCAGCTTGGCAATGTTGACATGGCCTTTGTGTCGTCGGCACCTTTGGCCGCTTTCAGCTCGTCGTTTTACGTTATGGACATGCCGTTCCTGTTCAAGGATCGCGAAGCCGTATATCGCGTGCTTGATGGTGAAATTGGTCAGGAAATGCTGGCCGGGTTGTCGCAGGTCGGCGTTCTGGGGCTGGGCTATTGGGAAAACGGCTTTCGTCAGCTGACCAATGACAAGCACGAAGTGCGCACGCTTGACGATCTCGCCGGCTTGAAGATGCGGACCATGGAAAATGAGGTGCATATCGCCGCCTGGCGCGCTGTTGGTGCAAACCCGGCACCGCTGTCCTTTGGCGAACTGTTCACCGCGTTGCAGCAGGGCACGTTCGACGCGATGGAAGGCCCGATCAACCTGTTCCATTCGATGAAGTTCAACGAGGTTCAGCACTATATTTCCCGCACGAACCACATCTATTCGCCGCTGGTTCTGCTGATGAACCCGGATGCCGCAGCACAGCTGTCGCCCGAGGATCTGGCAACGCTCAAGGACATAATCCGCGAAGTCACACCGGAACAGCGCGCAATGACAACAAAGGCAGACGATCTGGCTATTGCCGACATGCCCAACGTCATGATCAGCGACCTGACCGCCGAGGAACTGGCTGCGTTCTCCTCCAAGATGGGGCCGGTCTATGATATCGTAAAAGAAAAGGCCGGGGCCGATCTGGTTGACCGGATCGTTCGCGCGGGATCCAACTAAGGCCGCAGTGCCTTGAAAGCTTGATCGCGGCATGTGTTTTGCACGTCTGCCGCGATCTCCTGACCAAACCTTCCCAACTTGCACATGAAATGCACGGACGCTGCATGCGTTTTCGGTTCAGTGAGGCCGTTTATGAAATTGATCGACGATCACTTTGAAGAGGTCATTCTGGTTGCTTTGATGGCCATTATGACGGCGCTGATTGGCGGGCAAATTTTCATGCGCTATGTCATGCAGGCCTCGCTGTCCTGGTCCGAGGAACTGGCGCGCTATTGCTTTATCTGGATGGCCTATATTTCGGTCAGCTATGCGGTCAAAAAGGACGTGCATATCTCGACGACGGCTTTTGTCACGATGCTGCCGCCACGCGGGATCGTCATGGCGCGGATCCTGTCACATCTGATCTTTGCGGGATTTGCGTTCCTGGTGGTGTACGAAGGCATCGCTCTGGTGGAGAAACTGTTCGGCTTTGGTCAGCGGTCTTCGTCTCTTGGGCTGCTCATGGGGTATGTGTATCTGGCCCCGGTGGTTGGCTTCGCGCTGGTTCTGTTCCGGCTGGCGCAACGTATCCTGATCGAGCTGTCGGCCCTTAAAACAGAGGGTCTACAATGATTTCTGCCCTGCTTTTCGGTATTTTCGCCATATTGCTGGTGCTGGGGGTGCCCATCGCCATTTCGCTTGGCGTCGCGTCAAGCGTGGTTCTGTTCACCAGCGGCAAGGTCTCAAGCAGCTTCATTCCGCAAGGGTTGGTCACGTCGATTGATTCCTTTCCGCTGATGGCGGTGCCGTTTTTCATTCTGGCCGGCGACCTGATGAGCCAGGGTGGCCTGTCGTCACGTCTACTGAACGTCGGTAAGGTGCTGTTCGGACGTTACAATGCCGGGCTGGCGATCATTGCCGTGGCCACCTGCATGTTCTTTGGCGCGATTTCCGGTTCGGGTCCGGCGACGGTCGCGGCCGTTGGCAGTATCCTGCTGCCAGCGATGGCCAAGGATGGTTATCGGCCTGTGTTTTCCACCAGCCTTGTTGCCTCGGCTGGCAGTCTGGGGGTGATCATTCCGCCCAGCATTCCGATGGTGATCTATGCCGCGTCGGCCAATGTATCGGTCACCGGAATGTTTTTGGCAGGTATCATACCGGGGCTGATCATCGGTCTGGCGCTGATGATGTATGCCTGGATACAGGCGCGGCGCGAAGGCGTTGGCGCGGATGCTACCCGCTATACACCGGGCGAAGCATGGGCGGTCGTCTGGGATGCCAAATGGGCGCTGATCGTGCCGGTGATCATTTTGGGGGGCATATACGGCGGTATTTTCACACCGACCGAGGCCGCCGCCATAGGGGTCATTTACGGGTTGATCGTGGGGCTGTTCGTCTACCGTGAACTGCGCCTGATTGATCTCTATCGGGTGTTTGCCCAATCGGCGCTAACCACCGGGTCGGTGATGCTGATCGTCGGCGCCGCGACGATTTTTGGCCGGGTGCTGACGATTGAACGCATCCCGGTGCTCTTGGCCGAGGCGATGGTTGATCTGGTCAGCTCGCCGCTGGCACTGCTGATGCTGGTCAACCTGCTGTTGCTGGTGGTTGGCACCTTTATGGAAACGCTGGCGGCGATCATCATCCTGACCCCGATCCTGTTGCCCGTGGCCATCGCGATGGGCATTGACCCGACCCATTTCGGCATCGTGATGATCGTTAATCTGGGCATCGGCATGGTCACGCCGCCTTTGGGGATGAACCTGTTCATCGGGTCAAAGGTTGGCAACGTGCCCCTGGAACAACTGATGCGCGGGGCGTTGCCCTTTGTTCTGGTGATGCTGGTGACGCTGGCCCTTATCACATACCTACCCGCGCTTTCGCTGGCGCTGCCCACTTGGGTAGCAGGCTAGGGCGGCAACCCGACATAACAGGAGACAGACATTGAAAAAGATCAAATGCGCCCTCATCGGGTCGGGCAATATCGGCACCGATCTGATTTACAAGATCCGCCGCAGCGAGGTTCTTGAGCCGGTCTGGATGGTCGGCATAGACGCCGAATCCGAGGGCCTGAAACGGGCCCGTGACATGGGTCTGAAGACCACCGCCGACGGCGTCGATGGGTTGCTTGCGCATGTCGAGGCAGACGACATCCAGATCGCCTTTGACGCGACAAGCGCCTATGTCCATGCTGAAAACAGCCGCAAGCTGAACGCGCTTGGGGTGATGATGATTGACCTCACGCCGGCGGCGATTGGCCCGCTTTGTGTGCCGCCGGTCAATCTGCGCGAACATGCCGAAAAGCTCGAGATGAACGTCAACATGATTTCTTGCGCGGGTCAGGCAACGATTCCGATCGTCAACGCCGTATCATCGGTGCAGCCGGTGGCCTACGCCGAAATCATTGCCGGCCTTGCGTCAAAATCGGTGGGGCAGGGGACCCGTGCGAACCTCGACGAATTCACTTATACGACATCGAACGCATTGGTGAAGGTTGGCGGCGCGCGCAACGGCAAGGCACTGGCGGTGATCAACCCGGCTGAGCCGCCGATGATCATGCGCAACACGATCTATTGCGAAACTGATGATACGCCTGATCAAGCGGCTATCACCGCATCGCTGCTGGCGATGATCACCGAGGTGCAAAAATACGTGCCCGGCTACCGGTTGGTGAACGGCCCTATCTTCGAAGACAATCTGGTATCGGTCTTTATGGAGGTCGCCGGGCTTGGCGACTACTTGCCCACTTACGCGGGCAATCTGGACATTATGACCGCCGCCGCAACCCGCACGGCTGAAATGTTCGCCAGCGAAATTCTGGCGGGCAAGTTGACGCTGAAACCGGTGGAGGCCGCATAATGGCAAAAAGTAAACTGGAAGGCCGCAAGGTCACGTTTCATGACATGTGTTTGCGCGACGGCATGCATGCCAAGCGCGAACAGATCAGCGTTGAACAGATGGTCGAGATCGCCACCGCGCTGGACCGCGCCAATGTGCCGATGCTGCAGGTGACCCACGGGGCCGGTCTGGGTGGCAATTCGATCCAGCACGGCAGGGCCCTTGCCTCCAACGCCGAATATATCTCGGCAGTGGCCGAAAAGATGACACAAGCCACGGTTTCAGTTCTGCTGATCCCTGGCCTCGGCACCATGCATGAACTGGACGAGGCCTATGCCGCCGGTGCGCGCAGTGTCCATGTCGCCACCCACAGCACCGAGGCAGACACTTCTCCCCAGCATATCGCCCACGCCCGCAAGCTGGGGATGGATACCACCGGCTTTTTGATGATGGCGCATCTGAACGATGCCGCTGGGTTGGTTGAACAGGGCAAGCTGATGGAAAGCTACGGCGCGCAGACCATCTATGTGACGGATAGCGCCGGATATATGCTGACCGATGACGTGACCGACGCCATCACCCGCTTGCGTGACGCGTTGAATCCAGAGACCGAAATCGGGTTTCACGGCCATCACAACCTTGGTCTTGGCGTTGCCAATTCGATTGCTGCCATCGCCGCTGGTGCCAGCCGGATTGACGCGTCGGTTGCCGGGCTTGGTGCCGGAGCGGGCAACGCCCCGCTAGAGGTTCTGGCGGCGGTTTGCGACCGTATGGGTATCGTATCGGGCGTAGATACATTTGCCCTGATGGATATGGCCGAGGAAATCATCGTGCCGTTGATGGATCATGTCGTGCGGGTCGACCGCGAATCTTTGACGTTGGGCTTTGCCGGGGTCTATTCGACCTTTTTGCTACCTGCGAAACGCGCCTCGGCGCGGTTCGGCGTCCCGGCGCGGGATATTCTGATCGAGTTGGGCAGACAAAAGATGATCGGCGGTCAGGAAGACATGATTCAGGATACCGCCATGACCATGGCCCGTGAACGCGGCCTGCTTGATGCCGCAGAATAACCGGCGGGAAAAGAGGCGAGCAAAATGCAAATCCAAACTGAGAATGACGCCTTTGTGACCATGTTGCGGGAGGTTGTGGACCCACAGGATTTGCAGATTGGCGCTGACATCCCGGCCACGGCCCTGCGCGACTGGAGCGACGAACGGGGCGGTGTCCCGCTGGCGTTGGTGCAGCCGCGCACGACCGCACAGGTATCTGCAGTGATGGCTTTGTGCCATGCCCATGGCCAGCCCGTCGTGCCACAGGGCGGCATGACCGGGTTGGCTGGTGGGGCTGTGCCCAGCACCGGTGCGGTTCTTCTGTCGCTCCGCAATATCGCCGGCGTCGAAGAATTGAACGACGCCGCGGGACTGATGACCGTCGGCGCGGGAACTCCGTTGCAGGTGATACAAGAGGCGGCGGCTGAAAACGGGCTGATGTTCGGACTCGACCTTGGGGCGCGCGGCTCTTGCCAGATTGGCGGCAATATCGCCACTAATGCCGGGGGAAACCGGGTGATCCGCTATGGCATGACTCGCGATTTGGTGCTGGGCCTAGAGGTGGTATTGGCGGACGGAACCATTTTGCCGATGATGAACAAAATGCCCAAGAATAACGCCGCTCTTGACCTGAAACACCTGTTTATTGGCTCTGAGGGCAGGTTGGGTATTATCACCCGCGCCGTGCTGCGCCTGCATCCGGGGGTAGGAGGGGCCAATACCGCGTTGATCGCGCTGTCTGGGTTTGACGCCGCGCTAAAGCTGTTGCGCCATGCCCAAACTGCGCTGTCCGGCCGTGTTAGCGCTTTTGAGGTGCTGTGGAACGATTATTATCGTTCTGTGACAACGATAGGCGGGGTTCGCGCACCGCTTGGTGCTGAGTTTCCGCTATATGCGCTGATCGACATGCAGGGGGCCGATCCGGATGCCGAGGCCCCGGCTTTTCAGGCCATGTTGGAACGGGCGATGGAAAGCGGCTGGGCTTTGGATGTGCTGCTGGCTCAGTCGCAAAGCGATGTGTTAGATTTCTGGGCGCTGCGTGATAATGTTGCAGAACTGCAAAGATCGTTTTCACCGATGATCAATTTTGATATCTCGGTGCCGCAATCGCAGATCGGTGACTGCGTTGAACGTATTCGCGCGGATCTGGCGCAGAAATTTCCGGGATTGGCCAATCTCTATTTCGGTCATATCGGCGACAGCAACCTGCATATTTTGGTCGGCCCGACCCCCGCCGACGACCCCGACGGAAGGCAAGTCGAGGCTTGCGTTTATGATGTAACCCGTAGTTTTGGCGGGTCTATCTCGGCCGAGCACGGCATCGGGCTGCACAAGAAACCCTGGCTGTCGTATTCGCGCAGCGAGGCCGAATTATCGGTATTGCGCCAATTGAAAGACACGCTTGACCCCACCGGCATCCTGAATCCGGGCAAAGTGCTGTGATGTGGTGATCCGCGGGGCTTTGTTGCCCAAATCGGTTGAAGGGCGGAGTTCCCCTTTCCCCGATCGGACTTATCCTACGGCCTCGGTGACAGGTATGCCAAGCGCGGTGTAGCGGTTGAGCACGGCGACGCGGATTTGGATTTCCGCAACTTGCCTATCAAAGTCCCGGGCCATGACGGATTTGCGGGTATCATGGGCGCCGTCTGCGGTGACGCTGCCGATCGCCTCGTCCGCCGGGATCTGGCTGAGCAGATCGGGCAGGATCGGCGCATCACCGATGGGGTCCCGGTAATCTCCCCTCTCGGCAGATTTGCCATGCAAATCGCCAGCCGGGCAGTGGACGGCGCGGACTTCCAGGGTTTTCTCGTCAATCCCAAGATGGATCTTCCGCCATAGACACCGTTTGGCACCACCATGCTTGCGGGCGTGCCACTCGCCTTCGCC
>NZ_QLMG01000052.1 GCF_003259905.1 Salipiger aestuarii
GGCAGCAATACGCCCTTGCAGGCCATGAAGGACGGGAACAAACTCAAGCCGGAGTTGTTCAAGAAGCAGCCATACTACCTGCCGGGATGTGACATCTACTGTGCAACTTTCGTGCTTTTCCGCAATCAGTACCAGTGCAGATTTGCCAGCAATCGCTTGTGGCTCTCTATCGCCAGCTTAATGAACTCAGGGTCACCCCGTCCGAAACCGGCCTTGGCAAGAACCGCAATGAATTCGTCATCATCGAAGCGCTTGGAGATACGTTCCCGGTATTGATAGGCCCAGCCGCCACGCCCAACCGGTGCCCAAAGGTAGTTTCTGCCGTGCTCAGACTGGCTCATTGTTTCTTGAAGCTGGGCTTTGTCCACCTCCTCTAAGTGGCGGATTGCGGCCACCCCTTCCGCGAACAACGAAACATCCGAGACGGATATTCTCGGGGGAAGGAACGTGCTGCACCACTTCCCGAATGTTCCGTCCACCAAGTGATCCTGAAACGGCGTATACCGCCGCTCCATGTCGGGCATATTCTGCCAATAGTCCTTTTTCGATCCTTCCCAAGTCGAAGGCCCCACTACGTCCAACAGGCGTTTCGTGCGCTCGCGCCTGTTTTCGACTTCCACGCCCATGAATTCATGCAACGCCTGCCAGCGTTCCGCCGTCTGTAGTCCAAGAGCGCAAGCTTGATACGCCAATACAGCCGGATAGCTGCGCATTTCGAGATAGACGACTCGCCCGCCTTGCGTCTCTGCGGCAAAGCTCAACACGCCTTTGATGGCGTCTATCACGGTTCTCAGTTGGGCGACGTCACCCCATCGGCCTATCAACCCGCAAACTTTGGCCAGCCCCTCGGAGATGGATTCGTAGAGGGCCACCCGCTTCTGAAAATCCTCTGCCGCAACCGGCCCGTGCGGTGCAAAATCGTCTTGGTCATGACGCGCTATTATCCGCTCCACTTCCTCTGACACCAAATCCGAAAGCTGAATCCGATGCTCAGGCTTCGCCAGATACCGCTTGGCGCGGCTCACTGTCATATCGACGCTCAGCGGATTCTGCCGCTGCGATTGCGCCAGCGTCTCGACCTGTTCCACCATTTTCACAAAGAAGGAGTCCGCATCGGCAATGGGGACCGTCACGCCCTTACGGGCGCTGCACAACTCCGCCCCACGCCCTCGCAATTCGCCTCTGGAAGCCCAGAACATCGGATAGCGCCGGTTCGGCGCGCGCAAGATCGCAGACCGCAAGGCATGATCCCATTCGCCAGACCAGCCACACACAATCAGCCCGTGTTCATCAATGATACGGTCTAACAGCGCGTTGTAGGCATCCGGGTACGCCTCTAGCTCCGCGTCGGTATTGAGAATCCGCGCATCCTTGTAATCGCCATGCAATTTCAGGATGTAGCAGGCGCTATGCGTCAACGGCTCCGCGCCTTCCAAGGCATCGGGCGAACCGACAACGGTAGGTTCAACACCTTCTTCCCGAAGTGCATTTTCCATTAGGCGGTCAAAATTGGTGGTGACGATCACGCGGACATGTCCGCTGCGCACCAGCTTTGCGATTGCCTTATGCCCAGCCGTGGGCACCTTCCGGCCTTCCTCGCGGTCTTCTTCATTCGGTTCAATGTAACTGTGCAGAATGGCGCGGCGTTCTGCCGGTGTGGACGCCAGTTGCGCCAGCAACGCCGAATAGTCCGGTTCCTTGCCTTCCTTCTCGACATACCACGCCGCCCAATCGTCCTGTTCCTCAACGCCTTGTGCGAGCGCCACGCGCCGAACAAGGTCCAAGGTGATTTCCCAGCCTGTTGGAATCTCAGCCGCGCGGGACAATCCAGACCCCAGCAAGAGCGCGAAAACGCCCCTGTTTTCATGTATAGAAAACGCAAGTTGCGTGGCGGGGTCACCGAAAGCTGTCATTCGCAGCACTCCAATAGCTATATGTTCACGGGGGCGAGACCCTGCATACCACAGCTTGTGGGTAAGTCACGATAGGAAAGCTGGGATGTGGGGTGTGAATGCTCTTTAGATGATGGGTCATTTTTTGTGGAGAGTACCCGCTAACGCGGGCACCAAACCCGCCAATTTTTTTTTCTGGTGATCCCCTGTTTTTTCTATAGCGTCCGTTCTGCCGAACGATTGTTCGGTAGCGCTTCCCGCCCCGAGCGCCACCCCTTCGCCAAGCTCGCCCGTTCTCTGGATCGTCTGACGACGACAGCCCGCGCAGTGCAGAACACCGCTTAAGCCTATGCCGAGACTGCGCATTCTAACAGTTGGGCAGGGTGTTACGGCCCGCGTCAGCGGGCCAGCATGAGTCCGTTAGGCTATACCTCAAAAGACTCCCAAAAATACCTTGAAAGAGTGTCCGTAAGGGTATCGAATCACCAACGGACATGCTATTTAACGATCAATACCCTTACGGACACATGCGGAGTTTCAGCCACGCAAACCATCCTTTACGCCCGCGTCTCAACAGCGGACCAGACAGCCGCACATCAACGAAAGCACGCCGAAGATGAAGGCTTCACCATTGACCGCATTGTGGCGGATGAAGGCGTGTCCGGCGTCTCTGTACCCTTTGCGGAACGCCCCGAAGCGCGCCGCCTTTTCGATCTACTGCGCCGGGGCGATACGCTGGTAGTGCGATGGGTAGACCGGTTGGGCCGTGACTATGAAGACGTAACTAAGACCATCCGCGCCTTTATGGAAGCGGGCGTGGTTGTAAAGACTGTAATCAATAGATTCACCTTCGACGGGGCCACCGATAAGGCTATTGAAAAGGCGGTCAGAGACAGTCTGATAGCCTTCATGGCGGCGACGGCTCAGGCGCAGGCGGAAGCAACAAAGGCCGCTCAGCGCGCCGGTATCGACCACCAGAGGACCGCTGACGCGGCTTTAACCTCCGATGACCCATCCCGCCGCTACAAAGGACGAGCGCCCTCTTATGATCGCGCTACGTTCAATAGGATCGTGTCTGCACTGGATGCGCCAGAGGGGGCAAATGTCGCGGCACTGGCCCGTGAGTGTGGCGTGTCGAGACAAGCGATATTGCGGATCAAGGCTGACCCGAACGCCGCTGACGCGGCTTTGTCCAAGTGGGGCAGATGACAGCCATGCAACTCGCCACATCCATTGTCGCAATCGTCTTGCTCGGCTCTGCATACATTTTGCTAGGCGCATTTTAGCCTGCCAGACCCATGGGCGGACAGCCTGCCACAGGCGCAGAGAAGCGCGCTCAGAGGCTTGAGGTTTTGAGGGATGTGCGCCCGCGTGAGCGGGTAGAAGGCCCCTCAGGTATCGAATCTTGGGACCCAAGGGGGCGCCACGGGTAGGGGCATCGAACGCGGCCAGCTACCACATAAAGACGAAAGACCGAAATTCGTTAGCGTATGCTCGACACGCTACTATCAGTAGAAGTAAGGTTGAGCGAAAAAGTTATCGGCGTTTATCGGGCGGGCGTTAGCATTTGTGCCACTACCGGTGAGCAGAAAACCCGCCCATGCGTCACGAAAGTTATCAGACCCGCCTGAGCCGTGCAGCCTACCATCAAGTCACTAACCTATAGGCTCGCAGGTCTTCAATGCGACTGGCCATCGCCTCTATCTCCATGTCGAGCGCACGAAAAGCTGTCGCAAAACTTGCAATATCTTCTGCAACGTAGTTGCAATCCGGTTCCCCATGGGGCCATTTAGGTATTCTGGCGTACGAAGGGCATAGCGCATATGTCGCCACGATTGGCTGATCTTCTTGATCGTAATCTGGCCCATCAGCCCGCGTTACATAGCCGTGCGCCAGATCGTTCCGACGTTCGGCCCATCCGCGATAGGCTGCGAGTAGCGGTGCAATCTCTTTACATGTTTCGTCCGCCTCGTCCTGCTGGTCGCCGAACGCTGCAACAAAGAATTGCTTGGACAAATCTGAAAGCTTCTTTGCGCGCTGATGAACGTTATTGAGTCCGCCGAACGCTTCGACTTCTGCCGACTCGAAGGAGTCGCGGTCGTCGTCCAACAAGAGCGCATGGTGAAGCGCAGCGGTCACTGCGTTTACTCCCTCCCAATCCGAGACGGCATGACCGAGTGCCGCGTAAAGAGGCTCCGCTTCCCGGTCGCCCGGTCGATTGGGAATGGCGCTGATTTCAGGGCGCGCCCATGGTTCATGTCTGGCCACTACCCAAACTCCGTCAATCTAGCTGCAACAACACTAAATCGAGGTAGGGTGTCGCGCTACAGTCAAACAATACGATGTTGGCCGCGCCGCTCCACCTGACGGCGGCAGAGCAGTGCCGAGCACACCACCGCACCGCCAACCGTGACCTGACACGCGAAAGGGAAACACTCCATCGCGCCACAAGCTGTAGCGTATAAGGAAGGGTATAACGAGATGCGTGAGTCTCGCTTTTCCGTTTATTTTCATGTGTTTACAGAAAGTAGTGGCAGCCCGTAGGGGAATCGAACCCCTCTTTCCAGGTTGAAAACCTGGCGTCCTAACCGATAGACGAACGGGCCAATGCCGCGGCCCGAAGACCTTGTACCGAGTCACGATATGGCAGCCCGTAGGGGAATCGAACCCCTCTTTCCAGGTTGAAAACCTGGCGTCCTAACCGATAGACGAACGGGCCATATCTTCTCAGTGACAGGGCTTCTAAGCAAAGCCTCCCTTGCTTGCAAGCGAAAAATCGCGAAATCTGGCGGTTCCCGGAAAAGCCCGGACCGCGGGGCATAGACGCGTTTTATCGCCCCGAAAACATGGCCTTGGCGCAGGTGCGCTCAGGCTTGGGCCGCGTCCTCAAGCCGCAGTTGCACCGACCGGCGCCCATTCCATTCATTGATCTCGATCCGACCCGCTACATGGAATCGCCGCCCCCCATGATCCGACAGGGCCGGACCCAGCGGCCCGTCAAAGGCGCCGAACGCGATGGCGTCGATCCGGGTGCCCTGCCCGTCGTCGAAACTGACCTTCAGATGCCCCGCCCCGACCTGCTTGGCAAAGCCGACGCGCATGTCGGGAAACGCAAAGCGCGGCCCCGGAGCGCCTGCCCCAAAGGGCCCCGCCGTTTCGATGCCTTCGCACAGCTCGACCGTGGCGGCGCCGGGCATCAGCGTACCGTCCAGCCGCAGGTCGGCCGCCCCACCGATGCCCGCCCCCTGCTTTGACAACAGGTCGGACAACCGCGCCATCGCCGCGTCCAGCTGATCGCGCGCTACGGTAAGACCTGCCGCCATCTTGTGCCCGCCGCCCTTGATAAGCAGCCCCTCGGCGGCCAGCTTCTGGATCGAGGCGCCCAGATCCACCCCCGACACCGACCGCCCCGACCCTTTACCTTCGGGGCCGTCCATGCCGATCACGATGGCGGGGCGGTTGCTGCGCTCTTTCAGGCGTGACGCCGCGATGCCGACAACGCCGGGATGCCAGCCCTCGCCCGCCGCCCAGACAAGCGGAGCATCCAGACCGCGTTCCTCGGCCTGAGCAAAGGCCGCGGCGCGCACCGCCTCTTCGACCTCGCGCCGTTCGCTGTTCAACTGGTCAAGCTTGTCGGCGAGCGATCTGGCTTCGTGCGGGTCGGTGCAGGACAGCAGCCGCGCACCAAGGTCCGCCCGACCGATCCGCCCTCCCGCGTTGATGCGCGGCCCCAGAACGAACCCGAGGTGATAGGATGTCGGCGCGCGGTCCACCCGCGCCACATCGGACAGCGCCACCAGTCCGGGGCGCGCGCGCCCCGCCATCACATGCAGCCCCTGACGCACCAGCGCCCTGTTCACCCCGATCAACGGCGCAACGTCCGCCACCGTCGCCAGCGCCACAAGGTCCAGCATCGCCATCATGTCCGGCCCGCGCCGCCCTGCCTCGCGCAGCCGGCGCCCGCAATCGACCAGCGTCAGAAACACGACGGCGGCGGCGCACAGATGCGCCAGCGCGCCGTCCTCGTCCTGGCGGTTGGGGTTCACGACCGCGACGCAATCGGGCAGCGTTTCACCCGCCAGGTGATGGTCCAGCACCATCACATCCGCGCCCTTGGCAGCCGCGATCGGGCCGTGCGAAAGCGTGCCGCAATCGACGCAGACGATCAGATCGTGGGCGCGGGCAAGCTGCGCCATGGCAGGGTCATTCGGGCCATAGCCTTCGTCGATGCGATCGGGCACATACAGCGTGGCGGTCAGCCCCAACTGGGCGAACCAGTCAAGCAGCGCCGCCGCCGAGGTGCCCCCGTCGACATCGTAGTCGGCAAAGATCGCCACCCGCTCGCGCCTGTCGACCGCCGCCACCAGCCGCGCCGAAGCGGCCTCCATGTCGCGCAGGCTGCGCGGATCGGGCAGCAGGTCGCGCAGCTTGGGGTCCAGGTAGCCCGGCACCTCTTGGACCGGCACACCAAGCCGCGCCAGCACGCCGCACAGGGGCCGCGCAAGACCGGTCTGTTGTGCCATCGCTTCGGCCAGGCGGTCCGTTTCGACGCCAGGCCCGACCCAGCGCCGTCCGCTCAGCGAGCAATCAACCCCGAGATATGCCATCACACCTTTCCCTCATGCGGCCGGATCCGGCCCGATAACGCAAAAAGGCGGGGAACGGAACGCCGCCCCCCGCCTTTCATCCCTGGTGAGGCCGACCGTTACTCGAACGGGTTGCGGTAGATCACGCGCCGCACCGACCCGGTCTTGGACCGCATCAGGATGGTTTCAGTGGTAATCCAGCCGGGCTCGCGCTTGATACCCGACAGGATCGACCCGTCGGTGACGCCGGTAGCGGCAAAGATCACATCCGCGGTGACCAGTTCGTCGCGGGTGTAGATCTTGTCCAGATCGGTGATGCCGGCCTTGGCGGCGCGCCCGCGTTCGTCATCGTTGCGAAACAGCAGCTTGCCGTACATCTGCCCGCCCATGCATTTGAGCGCGGCGGCGGCCAGCACGCCCTCGGGGGCGCCGCCAGAGCCCATATACATGTCGATGCCCGTGATGTGGGATTCGGCGCAATGCATCACGCCGGCCACGTCACCGTCGGTGATAAGCCGGATCGCAGCTCCGGTGGAGCGCACTTCGGCGATCATGTCTTCGTGGCGGGGGCGTTCCAGAATGCAGACCGTGATGTCGGTGTTCTTGACACCCTTGGCCTTGGCCAGTGCCGCGACGCGTTCCGCCGGGCTCATGGCCAGCGTCACCACATCGACCGGCAGGCCCGGCCCCACGGCCAGCTTTTCCATGTAGACGTCGGGCGCGTGCAGCATCGAGCCGCGCGGTCCCATGGCGATCACGGTCAGCGCGTTGGGCATGTCCTTGGCGGTCAGCGTCGTGCCTTCCAGCGGGTCAAGCGCGATGTCCACGCCGGGGCCGGTGCCGGTGCCGACCTCTTCGCCGATGTACAGCATCGGGGCCTCGTCACGCTCGCCCTCGCCGATCACCACCACGCCCTTGATGTCGAGCTTGTTGAGCTGGTCGCGCATGGCGTTCACGGCGGCCTGGTCCGCGGCCTTTTCGTCGCCATGGCCGATCAGCTTGGCCGAGGCGATGGCGGCCTGCTCGGCCACCCGTGCCAGGCCCAGCGAAAGCATACGGTCATTGAAATCCTTGGGGATCGACATGGGATCTTCCTCTGAAAAGTCTGTCGCGAAGGGTGTAGCCCGGCCCGGAACGAAAGCACAAGGCCGGTCGCGCTAACGTGCCCTTGCGGGCGGGGCCGCGCGGGTCACGGCGGCGATACGCCGCCCCCGCGACGGGCTGGCGCCTCAGACCGCTTCGATGCGCAGCGCCACGGGCGTGTCCTGCACGACGCCGGTTCCGGCGATCGCCTCCAGCGCCTGGTCAAGCGCCGCGCGAGTCGTCTTGTGGGTGACGATCAGCACCGGGGCGGCGCTGTCGATATGGTCGTACTGGCGCATCCGGTGGATCGACACCCCCGCATCGCCTAGGGCCGCCGCCACCTTGGCCAGCGCGCCGGGTTTGTCCGCAAGATTCATGCGCAAATAATAAGGTGCCGGCGTTGCGGTCTGCGCCGGGGTCGCGGCAACCAGGCGGGACGCGGGCGCACCGAAGGTGGTGACGCGCGTGCCCCGCGCGATGTCCATCACGTCGCCCATCACCGCGCTGGCGGTAGGGCCTTCGCCCGCGCCCGCGCCGCGCATGACGATCTGCCCGACCTGATCGCCGTCGATCACCACCATGTTGGTGCCGCCATCCAGTTGCCCCAGCGGAGAGGTCGCAGGCACAAGGCAGGGCGACATCGACTGTTCCAGGCCGCGCCCGGTCAGGCGACAGACGCCCAGCAGCTTGATCTTGTAGCCCATGTCGCTGGCCTGGCGGATATCGTCGATGCTGACGCGCCCGATGCCTTCCAGTTCGACCGAGCTGAATGCGACTTGCGTGCCAAAGGCGATCGAGGCCAGCAGCGCAAGCTTGTGCCCCGCGTCGATGCCGCCCACGTCAAGCTCGGGGTCGGCTTCCAGAAAGCCCAGCGCGTCGGCCTCGGCAAAGGCCGCGGCATAGGACAGCCCGGCGCTTTCCATCCGCGTCAGGATGTAGTTGCAGGTGCCGTTCATCACGCCCATCACCCGGGTGATGTCATTGCCCGCAAGACTTTCGGTCAGCGCCTTGATGACCGGGATGCCGCCTGCGACCGCCGCCTCGAACCGCAGCACGGCGCCGTTTTGTTCGGCCAGCTCGGCCAGCGCCTGGCCGTGATGCGCCAGCAGCGCCTTGTTCGCGGTGACCACGTCCTTGCCCGCCTTCAGCGCGGCCTCGACCGCGGCCTTCGCGGGGCCGTCCGACCCGCCGACCAGTTCGACGAAAACGTCCACGTCGTCGCGCTGCGCCAGCGCCACGGGATCGTCCTGCCAGTCGTAGGATGCCAGCGACACCCCGCGATCCTTGTCACGGTTGCGTGCGGACACGGCAGAGATTTCGATCCGGCGGCCCGCACGGTCCTGCAACAGGGCGGATTTCTGGCGGACGATCTTGACGACCCCGGCGCCCACGGTGCCAAGGCCGGCGATCCCGAGACGAAGCGGTTCAGTGGTAGGGCCGGACATCGGGGCGTTCCTTCTTGTCGAGCGCGGCAGCACCTGCCGCGCGAAAACTTTGCGAATGTGACGCGCACGCAGTATCCGCAGGACGCGCCGCGTGCAACGTCGTCGGTGCAACTTGATCGGAACGCGCCAGTCAGCCGGGCCAGCTGACCCCGCGCCGCATGCGCGCGCGCTCCGGCGCGGGCACGACGGGGCCCTGCAGGCGCGCCGCGCGGGCGCGCAGCCCTGCGGCCCGGCTTTCGATACCGGCCTGCATCTGCGGCGTGACGCGCGCCACCGGCCCCTCTGTGAGCTGATCCAGCGGCAACAGATCGGGATAGGGCGCCCAGCGCGTTTCCGTGGCGCGGGCCCGATCAAGATCGGGAAAAGCGGCGCAGCCCCAGAGGGCAACAGGGATCAGGAAGGGCAGCAGGCGCATGGGTCATCTTTCGTCCGGTCTGTTTCCCTCTTGCCGCACCGGACGGTCCGGGGCAAGCACGCGACTTGATCTGAACAGCCGTTCAAATCTATCCTGTGATATGGCGCGCACTCAGGGATCCCATTCAGCACAGACCGGCCCCCGCATTCGCGAGGCCGCCCTGCGGCTTTTCGCCAAGCACGGCTATGCCGCCGTATCGATGCGCCAGATCGCCAGGGACGTCGGTGTTCAGGCCGGGGCGCTGTACAACTACACCCCCGACAAGCAGGCGCTGCTGTTCGATCTGCTCAAGGGCCACATGGACGAGCTGCTTGCCGCCTGGAAGGCCGAACCGACCCCCGCCACCCCCACCCTGCGGCTTGAAGCCTTCGTGAGGTTTCACATCCGGTTCCACCTTGCACGCCCGCAGGCGATTTTCATTTCCTACATGGAGTTGCGCAACCTCGACCCCGACAATTTCGCCATCATCGAAGGGTTGCGCAAACGCTACGAGAGCACGCTGACCGGCATTCTGCGCGACGGGCTGACCGAGGGCAGCTTTGCGGTGCCGGACCCGGCGCTGGCCACCTACGCGCTGATCGCCATGCTGACCGGGGTCAATACATGGTATCGCGACAAGGGGCGCCTTTCGGTGGACGAGGTGTCGGACATCTACTGGGACATGACATGCCGAATGGTCGCACGCTGATACGCGCCAGCGCCCTGGCCCGGCCCGGCCCGGCCCGGCCCGGATTGTCGCGCAACGATTGTCCGGCCCTGCCCCGTCCCGCGCAAAACGACGTGACGACGGGGGGCGCCCTGTCCGTGCCCGCCCGTCAATCAGCGGGTCTGCTGCACCGATTCGAGATATTCCACCAGCGCCACCATCTTGCGCGGCGTCGGGGTCATCTTGCCATCGCCGGTGTCCAGAGGAATCAGATCGCCTTCCAGAAGCTCTCCGAATTCCGGCATCGAGGGGCCTGCAAGGTCGGATTTGGTATAGCCGTCGATGGTCGACAGCACCTTGGCACGCGGAAAGCTGTCACCGTGACGCAACGAGATCAGGGTCAGGTCCTTGGGCGCCGGGGACATCGCGCGGGCCATCGGGCCGTCACCCCTTGCATTTTCGCCGTGGCAGGCCGAACAATATTCCATATAAAGCGCCCGCCCGTCCGCCGCCTGAGGCATCTCTTCGGGCGCGCAAGCGACCAACCAAAGCCCCGCGCACACCCACGCGCCGATCATCACCCGTTTCATGCCATCGCTCCCTCGTATGCCTGCCCCCCTCTCTCGCCCGTGGCGGCAGCCGGATCAAGCCCTTCGCGAAAGATCGCCCATGCCCGTCTATGCCCTGACCATGCTCGCCGCCGGGATCGGCATTCCGGTACTGGCCGCGCTCAACGCCCGGCTGGGGACGAATATCGGCTCGCCCGCCGGGGCAGCGGTGATCCTGTTCTGCGTGGCGCTGTCGGCGGCGCTGGTGGTGCTTTTCGTGCTTGATCCGCGCCCCGTCGCGCGTGCCTGGGGCGCCCCGAAGCATCTGTTCCTGGCGGGGCTGTTCGTGGCCTTTTATGTCCTGAGCATCACCTTCGTCGCCCCGCATTTCGGCATCGGACGGTCCATTTTCTTCGTTCTGGTGGGCCAGCTGATAAGCGCCGCGATCATCGACCATTTCGGACTGCTGGGTGCGATCCCGGCGCCGCTCAGCCTGTCGCGCGGGGCGGGAATCGCGCTGATGGCGTCGGGGGTCTGGCTGGCCATGCGCTAGATCGGGGTGAGCTTCCCGGCCTCCATCCGCACCCGACGGTCCATTCGCGCCGCCAGTTCCAGATTGTGCGTGGCGATCAGCGCGGAAAGGCCGGTGTCGCGCACCAGCGCCATCAGCGCGCCGAACACCGTGTCCGACGTGTCCGGATCAAGGTTGCCTGTCGGTTCATCCGCCAGCAGCAGCCTGGGCGTATTCGCCATGGCCCGGCAGAATGCCACGCGCTGCTGTTCGCCCCCCGACAATGCGGCGGGGCGATGCTGCGCCCGGCTTTCGATACCGACGCTGGCAAGCAGTTGCAGGGCGCGGGCCTCGGCATCGGCCTTGGGGATGCCATTGGCGAGCTGCGGCAGGGCGATGTTTTCCAGCGCGGTAAATTCCGGCAACAGGTGGTGGAACTGATAGACAAAGCCGATTTCCTGCCGGCGCAGGATGGTGCGGCGGCGGTCGGATTTTCCGCCCGGCGTCTCGCCCGCGATGGCGACCTCACCGGCATCGGCGGTATCCAGAAGCCCCGCGATGTGCAGCAAGGTCGACTTGCCCGCCCCCGACGGCGCGACAAGACCGACGACCTCGCCCCGCCCGACGCTCAGTGAAGCGCCGCGCAGCACGGCGACCTCGTTGGGCTGGCCCGAGTTGTAGGTCTTGGTGATGCCCGACAGGCGCAGCACAGGATCATTCATAGCGCAGCGCCTCTACCGGGTTCATCCGCGCCGCACGGCGGGCGGGAAAGATCGTGACGACAAAGGACAGCCCCAGCGACAGGGCCATCGCGCTGAGCACATCCCCTACCTGCAGCTTGGCAGGCAGCGAATAGATGCCCCGCACCGAAGGGTCCCACACCCCGCCCCCCGCGACGTAATCGACAAAGGCAAAGATCGGGTCGATATACAGCGCGAACAGGCAGCCCAGCGCCACGCCCGCCAGGGTTCCGATGACGCCGGTAAACGCCCCGCAGATAAAGAACACCCGCAGCACCGACCCTTCGGTCAGGCCCATGGTGCGCAGGATGCCAATATCGCGGCCCTTGTTCTTGACCAGCATAATCAGGCCGGAAACGATGTTCATGGTGGCAATCAGCACAAGCACCGACAGGATCACGAACATCACGTTATCCTCGACCTCAAGCGCGCGCAAAAACGCGCCCGACGCGTCCTGCCATGTCCAGATGATCGCGCCCGCGCCGGCGGCCTGCTGGATGTCCAGCGCGATATCCTCGACCTGTTCGGGATCGGTGGTCATCACCTCCAATTCGTCAGCCACACCTTCGCGGTTGAAATACAGCTGCGCCTCGTCAAACGGCATGTAGACCCGCGTGCGGTCGATGTCGTAGCGCCCGGCGGTAAAGATATAGATCACCGGATAGGTCTTGACCCGCGGGCTGACCCCAAAGGCGGTGCGCACCCCGTCGGGCGAGATCAGCTTGACCTCGTCGCCCACACCGATGCCCAGCTCGCGCGCCACACCGGACCCGATGGCGATGCCGGTGGCCTGCGGCATGTCGAAGGGCACGATTCCCTCGTCACCCTCGGCGTCCGCCTCATCATCGGGCACATCGTCGCCCTCGACGATGTCGGGGATGGTGAATGCGGGGGCGTCGGGCTGCACGCCAAAGCTGTCCAACGACCCGCGCCCGGTTTCGGGATCGACGATGCGCGGGATCGCCGCCAGATCCTCCGCGCGGATGCCGAACACCTCGACCCCGGCGTTGCGGCTGTTCGCGGTGGCCATCACCTGCCCCTTGACCAGCGGAGCCACGCGCGTCACCCCCGCCACCTCGGCCACCCGCGCGGCCCGCTCGGCGAAATCGGGAAAGCTGCGCCGGGTGCGCCCGTCTTCGTCCTGCTGCGTCTGGGCATAGACGGTGACATGGGCATTGGCCCCCAGGATCGTGTCGACGAATTCAGCCCGAAACCCCGAACGTACCGCCAGCGTGGCGATCAGCGCGAACACCGCCAGCGTGATCCCCACAAGGCTGATCCAAGTCATCACGCTGACGCCGCCCTCGGCGCGGCGCGCCCGCAGATAGCGCCAGGCGATCATCCATTCAAAGCGGGCAAAGGGGGGCGGTGTGTTGGCCATTCGGGGGACAGGCCTTTCCTGCTGCGTCTGCTCGGGTCACAACTGGCCCGTCCCCTTGCCGCGGTCAAGCGCAAGCCGGACACGCGGCGGCGCTTTCCCGTGATATGTGACGGCTGCGTCGGGATGGGCGCCCCCGTACGACTTGACCTTGGGCGCGGCGCAGGCATAGTCGCGCCCCATGACTGGACCTCGTTTTCCCCGCCTGATCGCCGACCTGCCAGCCACCGTGCCCTTTGTCGGACCCGAACAACATGAGCGCGCCGAAGGGGTGGTGTTTCGCGCCCGACTTGGCGCGAATGAAAGCGTGTTCGGCCCCTCGCCCAAGGCCATCGCCGCCCTGCGCGATGCGGATGCCGAGATCTGGAAATACGCCGACCCCAGCCACCACGACCTCAAGGCCGAACTGTCGGCGCGGCTTGGCTGCACCCCCGCCAATATCGTATTCGGCGAAGGCATCGACGGGCTGCTGGGCTATCTTGTCCGGTTGCTGGTCGCGCCCGGCGACGCGGTGGTGACCTCGGATGGCGCCTACCCGACCTTCAGCTTCCACGTCACCGCCTATGGCGGCACGCTGCACAAGGTGCGCTATCGCGACGACGCCGAAGACATCGCCGCCCTGTTCGCCAAGGCGGCCGAGGTCAATGCCAGGATCGTCTATCTTGCCAACCCCGACAACCCGATGGGCAGCTGGCACAGCGGTGCCGCCATCCAGGCCGCCCTGCCGCTGCTGCCCGAGGGCTGCGTGCTGGCCCTGGACGAGGCCTATATCGAATTCGCCCCCGAAGGCACCGCGCCCGACATTGATATCGACGACCCGCGCGTCATACGCTTTCGCACCTTTTCCAAGGCTTACGGCATGGCGGGGGCACGGGTGGGATATGCGTTCGGCGCGGCGGACACGATCCGCGCCTTTGACAAGATCCGCAATCATTTCGCCATGAACCGGGCGGCGCAGGCCGGCGCGCTGGCGGCGTTGCAGGATGACAACTGGCTGGACGGTATCCGCGACAAGGTCGTTGCGGCACGGGCGCGCATCCGTGAGATCGCGCTGGCGAACGGGCTGACGGCACTGCCCTCGGCGACCAACTTCGTGGCGGTCGATTGCGGCGGCGACGGGACTTTTGCAAAGGCCGTGCTTCAGGCGCTGACAGCGCGGGGCGTGTTCGTGCGGATGCCGTTCGTCGCGCCTCAGAACCGGTGCATCCGCATCAGCGCGGGAACGCCCGCCGATCTTGACATACTGGCGGCTGAATTGCCGGGGGCTCTGGCGGATGCCCGCGCCGCCGTCGCGAACTGACTCCGATCAGCGCGGAACCGTAATCATTCGGCAAGGGTTGGTCGGGCAAGATCGGTCGCGACGCCGGGGCATCCGGCTGCGACCGAAAGGCCCCCTGACCGAGGATCGACGCCATGGACGACCGCACGCGCCAGTCAGCGCCCGATTACAGCACCTCCGCGCTGTTCTTCATCTTCATCAACATGATCTGGATCTTTGGTGTGCTTTGGGTCAGCTGGGGTCTTGGTGCCGTCGCCATCGCCGGGGTGATCGTCAATCACCTGATCACGATGCTGGACAATCGCCTGAACGGCCAGAAGGGCTGACGCCCTTCCGGTGGCCTGCTCAGGCGGCGGCAATCACGCCCGCGGCCGCGGAAAGGCCGCCGCGCCCATGTGGCACGCCAAGCGCCTGAAGCCCCGCCTCGATCACCCCGAGCGCGCCCAACACCATGTGCGCGTTGACATGCCCCATATGCCCGATGCGAAAGAACCCGGTGCCGTTGGGGTCGTCGGGTTCGGACATGCCGATGCCCAGGCCAAGGGTCACGCCGGCCTTGGTGTCGGTCCATTCGCGCAGTCGTGCGCCATAGGGTGCACCGATCCGCACGGCGGTAACCGCGTGGCTGCGATTGGCGGCGTCTGCGATATTCAGCGACATTGGCCCATCGGCTCCCCACACCTCCACCGCGGCCCAGATCGCGCGGGCCAGCGTTGCGTGGCGGGACCAGATCGCCTCAAGCCCCTCTTCGCGGATCATGTCGAGCGCCGCGCGCAGGCCATACAGGTGGTGCGCCGGGGCAGTGCCCCCGAAATACTGGTAAAAGAACTCCGGATCCGCGCGCGGCTTCCAGTCCCAGTATCGGCTCACCCGCTTCATGGTCTCGCGCCGCGCCGCCGCGTGATCGTTGAAGAACACAAAGCTGAGCCCAGGCGGCACCATCAGCCCCTTTTGCGACCCCGCCACCATGATGTCGGCGCCCCAGTCATCCATACGGAATTCATCGCAGGCCAATGAGGCGATGCAATCGACCATCAGCAGCGCCGGATGGCCCGCATCGTCCAATGCGCGGCGCACCGCGGCCACGTCGTTGCGCACGGCACTTGCGGTGTCCACATGGCTCATCAGGACAGCGCGGATGGCGTGGCCGGGATCGGCCCTGAGCGCCTCGAACACCTGTTCCGCGTTGATCGGCGATTTGCGGCCGAAGTCGATCAGCTCGACCTCGGCGCCCAGTCCCGTGGCCATGTCCGCCCAGCCATGCCCGAACCTGCCGGTTGCCGCCACCAGCACCTTATCCCCCTCGGCCACCACGTTCGACAGCGCGGCCTCCCACGCGCCGTGACCGTTGGCGATATAGATGCAGGCGTGCCCGTCGGTCCGCGCGACATGACGCAGATCGGGGATGATGCCGCGCACCATATCGACAAGGGCACCTTCGTAGATGTTCGGCGCGGCGCGGTGCATCGCGCGCAGGACAGCATCGGGCATGACGGACGGGCCGGGAATGGCCAGATAAGGGCGGCCGTGGGCAAGTGACATGGGGGAGATCTCCGCAGAAGCGCCCCTTGAAATTCCGGGGCCAACGCCAACCTACTCAGCGATACACGGGCGTCAATCGCCGGCGGTGCGGCGCGCGTGCTTGCCACCCAGCGCCACGGCCACTAAACCGCCCCCAAAGGGACCGGGACCGAAACGATGCTCAAGACCCTCTGGGACAAGATCGAAACCGCCGAACGCAGGGTCCGGCGGTCGTTTGGCAGGGACATTTCGACCCCAAGCGCGCGGGCCTTGTCGACAGTGCATTACAACCTGTTCGACCATGCCTGGCTGCGCAGCGTCTGGACCAATTTCTGGCAGATCGCACCGGGTGTGTGGCGGTCCAATCACCCCACACATAAGCGGTTCGAAAAATACGCCGCCATGGGCATTCGCACCGTCATCACCCTGCGGGGTGAGGAAAAATATTCGCACTACCTGTTTGAAAAGGAAAGCTGCGAAAAGCTTGGCCTGACCCTGTTGCACGCCAAGCTTTGGGCCCGCACGGCACCCAGCCGCGTGCGCATCCAGACCCTTCTGGCAGTGATGCGGCAGGCCGAACGCCCGTTCATGTTCCATTGTAAATCGGGCGCGGACCGGGCCGGGTTCGCCTCGGCGGTCTATCTGATGGTGTTTGAAAACACCCCAGTCGAGGTCGCGCGCAAGCAGCTGGGCCTGAAATACATCCACCTGGAATTCACCCGCACGGGCATTCAGGGCTATGTGCTGGACATGTACGCGGCGCGCAACGCGCAAGCGCCGATCCCGTTCGAAACCTGGGTCGCGACCGAATACGACGAAAAGGCCGCGCAGGCCGGGTTCGACGCCCGCCGCCCGCCCGCTGAGATCGCGAAAGACCTGGCATGAGCAAGGCCGACCCGCAGCACGTTGCGTCGCCCAAAAAGCAGCGCGGTCTGTTCTTGTGGCTTTGGTGGAATTACCTGTGGCGCTACCGGCTGCTGCTGGCCGTGGCGATCGTGTTCATGTTCATCGAGGGCTCGATGCTCGGGCTTCTCAGCTACATGATGAAACCGATGTTCGACACGGTGTTCATCGGCGGCAACAGCGATGCGCTGTGGTGGGTCGGCATGGCGATCTTCGGCTCGTTCCTGCTGCGCGCGGTGGCCAGCATCACGCAAAAGGTGGTGATGACGCAGGTGTCGGAACGCTCGGTCGGCGACATCCGCAACGACCTGGTGCGCCATCTGATGACGCTGGATGGCAGTTTTCACCAGGCGCACGGCCCGGGCTACCTGATGCAGCGGATCGAAGGTGACGTCGGCGGAATAAGCAAGGTCTGGCGCATCATCATCACAGGCGCGGGGCGCGACGTCGTGGCGCTGGTGGCGCTGTTCGGGGTGGCGCTGGGGATCGACTGGCGCTGGACGCTGGTGGCGCTGCTCGGCGCGCCGCTGATGGTGTTGCCGTCGATCCTGATGCAGCGCTATGTGCGCGGCCATGCGCGCCGTGCGCGCGATATCGGGGCGTCGCTGTCGGTGCGCCTGAACGAGGTGTTCCACGGCATCGTCCCGGTCAAGCTGAACCGGCTCGAAGACTATCAGGCCAGGCGTTACCGCGACCTGACCGATCAGCGCATTCGCACGGAAACCCGCGCCGCCATGGGGCAGGCGGCAATTCCGGGGCTGATCGACATCATGGCCGGCGTCGGGTTTGTCGGCGTGCTGATCTATGGCGGAAACGAGATCATTTCCGGCGAAAAGACCGTTGGCGATTTCATGGCGTTCTTCACCGCCATTGCGCTGGCCTTCGAACCGTTGCGCCGGTTGGGCGCCGTCAGCGGCAACTGGCAGATCGCTGCGGCGTCGATCGAACGCCTGAAAGAACTGCTCGACATGGTGCCCGACCTGCGCGACCCGGCGCAGCCGCGCCCGGCGCCGCAGGGCATTCCCGGCGTGGCGCTGCGCGATGTCCGGCTGAGCTATGGCGATTCTCCCGTATTGCGCGGCGCCAGCTTTACCGCCGAGGCGGGCAAGACCACCGCCCTTGTCGGGGCCTCCGGCGCGGGCAAATCGACGGTGTTCAACCTGCTCACCCGGCTGGTCGACCCCGAAAGCGGCGTGATCGAGATAGACGGCACCCCCGTCACCGACATGCGCCTGCGCGATCTGCGCGCGTTGTTTTCGGTCGTCAGCCAGGAGGCCCTGCTGTTTGACGAAACCCTGCGCGAAAACATCCTTTTGGGCCGCAAGGACGTGTCAGAGGACCACCTGGCAGAGGTGTTGGAGGCCGCGCATGTGGCCGACTTCATCCCCCGGATCGAAGGCGGGCTGGACGCCCGCGTCGGCCCGCGCGGATCGTCGTTGTCGGGCGGTCAGCGTCAGCGGGTGGCGATTGCCCGCGCCCTGCTGCGCGACACGCCGATCCTGTTGCTGGACGAGGCGACCTCGGCTCTGGACGTGCAATCCGAGGCGGTGGTGCAGGCTGCGCTTGACCGCCTGGCGCAAGGGCGCACCACGCTGGTCATCGCACACCGGCTGTCTACGGTGCGTCACGCGGACAAGATCGTGGTGATGGACCACGGTATGGTCGTCGAGCAGGGAACGCATGACGCCCTGCTTGCCCAACACGGCGTCTTTGCCAAGCTTCACGCCTTGCAGTTCGCGGAAAGCTGATCGCGGCGCTCTCGTCACCGCCGCCGCGCGTCGATACAGTCACGCACAGGAATGAACGGAGACGATCATGAGCGAACGCAAGGTGCTGCGGGTCAGCGGCCCGGACGCTGAACAATTCCTTCAGGGGCTGGTCACGAATGACGTGATGCGCGTCAAGGACGGGCCGGTCTATGCCGCGATGCTGACCCCCCAGGGCAAGTATCGCGCCGATTTCTTTCTTGTGGCGGATGGCGACGACATCCTGATCGACGTCGCGCAGCCGTTGTCGACGGACCTGTTGCGCGCGCTGACCATGTACAAACTGCGCGCCAAGGTCACCGTGGCCGAGACCGACCTGACCGTGTCCCGCGGACCGGGGGCCGCGCCGGACGGTGCCTTTGATGATCCCCGCGACCCTCGGATGGGCTGGCGCGCCTATGACGGGCGGCCCTCGGTCGAAACCGACTGGGACGCACTGCGCGTCGATGCGCTGATCCCCGAAAGCGAGATCGAGCTGACGCCCGACACATTCATCCTGGAGGCAGGGTTCGAACGGCTGAGCGGCGTCGATTTCAAGAAGGGCTGCTATGTCGGGCAAGAGGTCACCGCCCGGATGAAACACAAGACCGAACTGCGCAAGGGTCTGGCCACGGTCGCGGTCGACGGCACGGCCCCCATCGGGACGCCGATCCTGTCTGGCGATCGTCCGGCCGGGGTGCTGTATACCCAGTCGGGCGGGCGCGGTATCGCCTATCTGCGCTTTGATCGTGCAACCGGCGCGTTGACTGCGGCGGATGCCCGGCTGCGCTACACCCCATGACCTTGCAGGGCCTGTCCCGGTTTTTCGGCTCGGATGTGGTTGCGACCCGGCCGCTGCACGGGGGTGACCTGTCCGAAGTGGTCCGCATGGATCTGTCCGATGGCACCCGCGTTGCGGTCAAGCGTGGCCCCCTGGTCGGCATCGAGGCCGACATGCTGCGCCGCATGGCCAGCGCCGGTGCGCCGGTGCCGCGCGTTCTGCACCAGACCGGCGATCTGCTGTGTCTTGAATGGCTCGGGGAAACCCCGGCCTCGCCTGCCGGATGGGGCGCACTGGGCACGGGGTTGCGCACCCTGCACGCGGCTCGGGGCGACCACTATGGCTGGCCCTGCACCTACGGGTTTGGCCGGGTCACGATCCGCAATACGCCGATGACCGACTGGCCCCGGTTCTGGGCCGAATGCCGTTTGCTGCCGTTCCTGCCTGCCCTTCCCCCCGCCATGGCGCGCCGGGTCGAGGCGCTGGCCCGTGCGCTGCCCGAACGCCTGCCGGCCACCCCCGCCCCGGCGTTGCTGCACGGAGACCTCTGGATCGGCAACGCCCTGTTCAGCGGGTCCAGTGCCTATCTGATCGACCCCGCGTGCTATTACGGAGACGCCGAAGTCGATCTGGCGATGCTCGACCTGTTCAGCACGCCGACGCAGGCGTTTCACGACGCCTACGGCGCCGGCGATCCCGCCCGCGCCGAGCGCCGCCCGATCTACCAGCTGTTTCCGGCGCTGGTGCATTATCGGCTGTTCGGCGCGAGCTACCAGGGGCTTGTGGCGCGGCTTGTGCAGGCCGCGCGGATTTAGGGCACGCCCGGCCCTAGCGGTTTTTCCAGCGTCGTCACCGCATCACGCGCGCCAAGCCCGCGCATCAACGCTGCCGAGGCGGTATTGAAGCTGTGTACCGCGACGATCCAGCCGTCACAGCCCTCCGCACGGGCCTGCGTTTCGAACCGTTCCGCAAGGCGACGCCCAATGCCGCGCCGCCGCCACGAAGGCGCCACGGCGATGTGATCCAGAACCGCGATGGTGCGGGCATGTTCCACCGCCGTGCAGGGCACGGTTCGGCAGCGCCACAGAAGGTAGCCGCGCACCACCCCCTCGGTCCGGTAGACCAGCCCTCGCGCGCCCGACGCCAGTTCCCGTTCCAGAAATGCCCCAAGCGCGGCATCCCCGGCATCGGGATGAAAACGGTGCGGCACCTGCGCGGCGTGCAGCGCATTCAGCCCGCGCAACAGCGGCGCGACCTGCGGCAGGTCGTCCGGAAGCAGATTGTCGATCATGAAAAGGGCCTCCTTGGCACTGCGCCGGAGGCCCGTTGCTGTCTGTCGTGTCGCCCCCGGATCGCACGGGGACAAAGCAGTCGGCGCGCGGGTTATGCGCGTTCCGAATACTCCATGGTTTCAGTGTTCACGATGATGTCCTCGTCCTGCCCGACAAACGGCGGCACAAGCACACGGATGCCATTGTCAAGAACCGCTGGCTTGAAGCTGTTCGCGGCGGTCTGACCTTTGACCACCGGCTCGGTCTCGACGATCTTGCAGGTGACCTTTTGCGGCAGGCTCGCGCTCAGCGCTTCGGCCTCGTGGAATTCAACGACGATGGTCATGCCATCCTGCAGGAACGGGCGACGCTCGCCCAGGATCTCGGCGTCCAGCTGGACCTGATCGTAGGTTTCGGTGTCCATGAAAATCAGCTGTCCGCTGTCTTCGTAAAGGAACTGCATGTCCTTTTGTTCCAGCCGCACGCGTTCGACCTTGTCGGCGGACCGGAAGCGTTCGTTCAGCTTGGACCCGTTGCGCAGGTTCTTCATTTCGACCTGCGCAAACGCGCCGCCCTTGCCGGGCTTCACATGGTCGACCTTGACGGCAGCCCAAAGGCCCCCGTTGTGCTCCAGCACGTAGCCGGGGCGGATCTCGTTACCGTTGATCTTGGGCATGGGCAAAACTTTGGCAAAAGGTTGATGACTCTCTGGCCGGTCCTATATCTGGCGAGTCGCTCCCGTGCAAGACAACGAGATCTTGAGCGTGCGTGGCGTAAGATATGCAAAAGTCACATGGGTGCCATGCATCCTCGGTGTATCCGAATCATTCGGAATGGTCCATAACGCCACATACGCCGCAAAAGACAAGAGCAATAATCAAAGGTCGAATCATGAAAGATTTCGTGGATAGCACAGCCTTCAACGCCGAACAGGGCAACCGCGCGCGCAAGCTTTTTGCCGCAGTGGTGCTGGCTGCGCTCGACGACGCAATCGCAGACGACAAGAAATACGGCAACGGTCCCGAACAGATCGCACGCTGGGCGCGTTCGCGCGATGGCCGTGAAGTCCTGAGCTGCGCGGGGATCGATCCAAACGAACGTGTGGTCTCGGGCCTGATGGAATTCGTCGGCAAGGGTGTGCGCACCTCGGTCGCGCTGTCGCGCGAGGAAAGCGAACGTCGCCATGCGGCAGCCGCAGCCGATCAGGCCGAAGCCGCCTGACCAGACTGCAATTGCGCGTCATGAAAAAGGGGTGTCCCGGTGGGGCACCCCTTTGATTTTGCGCTGATTTCTGCGGCGCCAAGCTCGGCCGTGCGCCGTCTATTCCAGTTCCTGGCTGACCAGCATCCGGTGAATCTCGCGGCGGACAAGTTTGCGGACGTTGCGGGTAATGCGTTCCCCCAGCGCGCCCTGAAGCTCTTGGCGAACAATGTCCGACACCAGGCCACGCAACATTGCCGGGTCGATGGCCGCCATGGCAGATCCTTGCGGCGAGGCCGCCTGCATGGCGACGGGCTGCGCGTCGTGTTTTGCGACCGTCTCATCCGGGGTGTGCGATCCGCGCCAGGGCGGCCCACCAAGCACCAGCGCGTCTTGCGTGGAGTTTTCGTCGCACGACGCAGCGACGCGGCCCAAGTCGGGGGGGATGGCAGAAGCATCGTTGCCGCCGTGGTCTTCCCAGTTCATCGATTCGACCGCGCGGTGCACAAAGCTTGCCGTCTCACCGTCGTCTTCCGGTTTCGGGGCGCTGTCGTCAGAACGGCTTGCAATCAGCCCCTCAAGCGCGGCGATCTTGGCAACCAGACTGTTTTCATCCGCCGGGCCGGGCTGCGGCGGCTCTACGCCGACCGGTTTGCCAGCTGCCGCACCGGTGGGAGGTGTGGCAAGGTCCTGCGGCGCATCCTCTTGTTCCGACGAAAGCATCCGCTGCATTTCCTCGGATACAAGGCGACCGATGAAGGTCGACCGATCCCGCGTATCGTCCGGCCCGGAAATGTCCTGACGGGGGGCGTCCACTGTGCCCGGATCTTCGTCCCCAGGCGATTCCTTTGCATGGAGAAATCGCGCATCGGCAACGTCTGCGGCGGCATCGGGCCGTACATCGCCCGCCCTATGGTTGCTTTCAGCCGATTCGCTCTCAGGCGCCGAAACAACGCGCTGCGCGGGCGTCAGCACCAGCCGGTCGGGCTTTTCATCGACCCGGCGCGTCAGGGCCTTGCTTCGCGGCCTCGCGTCCTCGGACACCAAGCGGCGGATTGAGGACAGCACGTCCTCGATTTCCAGATTCGTCACGGGATCCGACATTCACGTACCACTCTTGCCTCGCGACCAGAGTACCCCGAGCCGCGGTTTCAGACAACAGATGCAGAGAAAGCTAGTTTTTTCCCAAGGCACGCAGGACACGGTCCAGATCGTCGCCCTGCCGTGACCCGGCCGGCGCGGATTCGACCGCCCTGTAATAGGCTTCGGGATCGTAGTGCGGCACATCCAGCGCCAGCCTTTCCGATGTCAGTTGCCCGACCGAAGACAGCACCGCATAGGCGGCGATCGTCTCATCCACCTGCGACGAGATCAGCGCGGCGTGCGCATCCAGCAACCTCTGTTCCGCGTCAAGCACGTCAAGCGTGGTGCGCGCGCCCAGCGTCGCCTCTTCGCGGATGCCGTCAAAGGCCACGCGCGCGGCCCGGACCTGTTCACGCGCCGATGTCTGTGACGCCTGCGCGATGCGCAGCTGGGCGTAGGCGCTGCCGACGCTCTGTTCGACCGAACGCCCGGCGGTGTAAAGCTGCGCCCGCGCCGCATCGCGATTCGCCATGGCCTGCCGCACGCCCGACGCGATGGCCCCGCCCTGATAGATCGGCCCGGACATCCCAAGCGTCAGTGCGCCGCCCCTGGAGGCGCTCTCCGATTCCCAGGTGTCGGTCAGCCCATAACTGCCCTGAAGCGTGATCTGCGGACTTTTCTGCGCCTCGGCGATGCGCACCGACAGATCGCTTGCGGCAACCGCATGGCGCAGTTGCACGACATCGGGGTGCGTGCGCAGCGCAAGCGTCTTGGCGTCGGCAACCGATCCCGGCATCCGGGGCAGTCCGCCCGGCGGCACCAGCTGGCCGGGGTAATGACCGATGACCGCGTTGTAAATCTCGCGGTTCACGGCAAGCATGCCCTCGGCGGCGGTCAGGTTGCTGCGCGCAGCCGCGGCCTGCGCTTCGGCGGCGGCGACATCGGTGCGCGTGACTTCGCCAACCTCGAACCGGTCCCGCGCGGCACGCACCTCTTCGTCCAGAACGCGGACGTTGTTGCGGCTGAGTTCGACGGTTTCCTCGGCCCGGCGCACCTCCATAAAGGCGGAAACCGCATTCAGCAGCACCTGCTGTTCGACGCTGACCAGCCCGGCGCGCGTGGCAAGCACCGATTCCTTGGCGGCTTCGCGCTGAAGCACCCGCGCGCCGCCCTGATAGAGCACTTGCGTGGCCACGATATTGACGCTTGCGGTAGTGGCCGACACGTTCTGCCAAGCAAATTCCCCGGTCAGGAAATTCTGCGTGTTGGACGAGCCGTAGTTGCGAACAATTTCACTTTGCCATCCCAGAACGGGGCGCAACGCCGCGACGGCCTGCGCGACATCCTCATCGGCGGCGCGCAGCACTGCGCGGTTCTGATCGAGCAGGCCGCTGGTGATATAGGCGCTCGACAGCGCGCTGGCGAGCGTTTCGGCGATTGCCTGCGCGGGTGCCGCTACGGCGAGGCATACACCCGCCATCACCCCGATTACCTTGCGCGTCATGCCACGCCCCCTGCTGCCTGTTCTGCTCGCTTGACCGCGGTTCACGCGGATATTCCGGCCCTCAGAACGCGAAGGCCGCCTTTTTTTCGAAACCCGGAAGCACAGGCGCGCTTGCGTTGAACGCGAACCGCCAGGTGATGGCGCCGTCGATCTTCCAGCCAATGCGGACGGTGCCAAGCGCACCCTCCATGAAGATGCAGGCAATGCGCCCGCCATCCTTGAGCTGATCGGTCAGCGCATCGGGAAGGATGGAAACGCCGCCTTCGATCACGATGGCGTCATAGGGGCCATGAGCCGCAGCGCCACCGGCCAGCGGGCCGATGTGCAGCAGCACGTTGTCCGCGTGCTCGCCAAGCAGCGATTGAGCCTCGGCGGCAAGGCCCTCGTCTTCTTCGACGGCAACCACCGCTTCGGCGATGCGCGCGATCACAGCCGAGGAATACCCCAGCCCCGCACCGATATCGAGCACGAGATCGTCCGCGTCGACCCCCAGGGCATCAAGGATCTTGGCCAGCGTGCGCGGCTCGAGCACCACGCGATCGCTAGACAAACGCAGGTTGTCCCCGGCGTAGGCAGCCTCGACCTCGGAATCGGGCACGAAAAGCTCGCGCGGGACGCGCAGCATGGCGTCAATGATCGGGAATTTTGAAACGTCCGAGGGCCGGACCTGTGTGTCCACCATCACCCGGCGGCGCGTTGCGAAGTCGGTCATCCGCTAAACTCTTCCGTTCAGTATTCGCTGAAGCGGTTCTGCCACAGATATCGTGGCGTCGCAATCGCAATGGACGCCTGCAACCGGCCAAGATGCATTCCGGTTACAGAACTCTTTCCGTATCAGTCCGGTTCGGACTTGCCTGTCCGCATGGAGGTACCTGCGGCACGGCCCGCAAGGAACGCCTCGATCAGCGGACCAAGTCCGGCGGCCGGAGGGGGCACATACGCCTGCCTGCGCCGCGACACCGCGATCACCAGCACCCCCAGCAGGATAAACCCGGCACCAATGCCCAAAGCCGCCGTCAAGGCATCATAGGCATCCACCAACGCGATCCATGCCGCGACCGTCAGGAACCCGGCGCCGATAACCATGAGAAAACCGCCCAGCGCGCTGCCGAGGGTGCGCCGGACCGTGTAATGAATGCGCGCCTGTATCGCGTAGATCATCTGGCGCGTTACTTCCGACCGAGATAGCCGATCAGGAATCCGACCGCTGCGGCAACGCCGATCGCCTGAAAGGGCGAGGTGCGGATATGCCCGGCGGTCTCGGCCTCAAGCTCGGTCAGCCTGCGCCCGGCTTCATGCAGCGCATCTTCGCCGCGACCGCGCAGTTCGTGCACCTTGGCTTCGGCTTTCTCCCTGGCTTCGGTGCCGCGGGCCTTGCCGACCTCTCCCATAAGTTCGGTCAGCGCTTTCACATCCGAGCGCAGGGTCGAGATCTGGTCCTTGAGCGCATCGATGTCGCTGTTCTTGCCAGCGGCGGATTCAGTCGAAAGGTTGGTCTGAGCAGTTGCCATGGGGGGTGACCTCCTGGAAAAATTCGGTAACTCGACATCGGAACGCAGCGGGAGGTGTAAAAGTTCCTGGAGAAGCAAAAAAAGCTTGGGCGCCACCCCACGCCTCGGGGATGTCTTGCATGCAGAAGGTTCCAACCATTCCGCCTGCACCAGGTGAGTCCGCCTGCTAGGGGCAATCAACGATACAACCGCAGCCGACGCCTGACCTAGAAATCCTGCCAGGCATCTCCGTTCGCGACCCTGCGAAACTGCGGCGGCGCAGGCGTATGGGCCGCAGCAACCTTTTCAGGTGCCACCGGCGCTTCGGGCTTCACGTCGGCCGGCGCGCTCGGTCTCAGCGCGAATCGCGCAATCAGTTCGCGCATTTCCTTTGCCTCACGCTTCAGTGCAACGGTAGAAGCGCCCGCCTCTTCGACCATCGCGGCGTTCTTCTGCGTAACCTGATCGAGTTGACCGACGGCCACATTGATTTCGTTGATACCGACAGATTGTTCTTGCGCGCTCGCCGCGATTTTCTGGATGGCGTCGGCAATCCTTGTGACACGTTCACTGATCTTGGCCAGAGCCTCGCCGGATTTCTGTACCTGATCCACGCCGGTTTCGACCTGCGCAGAGCTGCGCGAGATCAGCCGGGCGATCTCCTTGGCGGCTTCGGACGATCGCTGCGACAACGAACGCACTTCTGAGGCGACCACCGCAAAACCTCGGCCGGCCTCGCCCGCACGCGCTGCTTCCACCCCCGCATTCAGGGCAAGCAGGTTGGTCTGAAAGGCGATGTCGTCGATCACCCCGATGATTTCGGCCACCGAATCGGACGAGACCTTGATTTCAGACATTGCTTCGACTGCCGACGACACGATCTGCCTGCTGGCCACCGCATCTTCGCGCGCGGCCTCCACCGTCCTGGCGACGTCACTGGCGCTTGTCGCAGCGGTTCTGACACTGCTGGTGATTTCGTCCATCGCGGCAGCAGTTTCTTCCAGCGTCGCCGCCTGATTTTCCGTCCGCTGCGAAAGCTCGTCAGAAGCACTGCCCAAGACGTTCGCACGCGCGTTGATTTCGTCGGCGTTATCGACGATCGAGCGTACCACATCGTTCAGCGTTTCGATGATCGCGTTGAAGTCCCGCCGCAACTGTTCATAGGCCTCGGGGAAGGCGTCATCGATCATCTCGGTCAGATTGCACGACGCAAGTTCGGACATCGACCGACTGAGCCGTTGCACGACCTGATTCTGGCGCTCGCGTTCGTTTTGCTGTTCGATCTCAAGCTCACGCCGTTCGATCAGTTTCTGTCGAAAACTATCAAGGATTCGCCCCAGAAACCCGATTTCGTCCTTGCGGCCCGCCACCTTGATCTCGTGGTCGTAATCGCCTTCGGACACCTTTCGCATAGCGTCCATGAGTTTCGACAGCGGCCGGGTCACGCTGCGCACCAGCAGAATGGAAGTCCCTGTCAGCAGACACAGAGTCGCCAACAGCGTCGCGATGCCCGCATCCCTCATCGCCGCAAGATCGGCTTTGATGTCAGACAGATACGCGCCGGTCACGACAACCCAACCCCACGGTGCAAAGTAGCGCACCGCCCCCATCTTTTCTTCCGGGGCATCCTCGCCGGGCTTCGTGAACCAGTAGCGTATGACCCCCGCACCCGATGTAAGCGCGATGTTCAGCATTTCATCGAACAGCCTCAGCCCCTTGCTGTCTTCGAAATCCGATTTATCTTCTCCGATCCAGTCAGGTTTGAACGGATGCACGCGCATGACCATGTCGTTATCGAACACCGACATGTAGCCCGAATCGCCGAACCGCAGCGCAGAGAGCAGCGCCGTTGCCTCGGCCTTGGCTTCGTCAAGGGTCATTTCGCCGGCATCGACGCGCTCGTTCAGGACAGTCAACACCCCGCTGGAGGTTTCCAGGATGTTGGCAAGTTCCTTCTCTTGCATCTGATAGGTCTGGTCTACCGCACGCGACAACAGCAGCACCGCAAGGGCGCAAGAGCAGATTACGGCAAGTACCGCGATCGCATAAATTCGAAAGGGGATGCTTTGTATGAGCCTATACATCATGTGTCCAACGTGAGGTTTTTTTGATGCATACAGCGCTGGTGCTTACTACCGACTTAACGGGCTGATTTGATCGAAAGTGGTTTACAGGGAGGTGGTCGCGGGAATTCGGACCGGTGGTTAAGGTAGATCGCATGAAGAAAGTGACGATCTGGCCTGCTGCCGGTTTCGTGGACACGAAGATAAGATCGTGACCATGGAACTGGAGAGTGGATATGACGAGACGGAAGTTCAGCCGCGAGTTCAAGATCGAGGCGGTGAAGCTGGTGACCGAGCGGGGCGTGACGGTGGCCCAGGCGTGCCGGGATCTGGACCTGGCGGAGAGTGTTCTGCGGCGGTGGATGCGTGAAGCGACGGTGGCGCCAGCCACAGCGTTCCCCGGCTATGGCCAGCAGCGCGCTGACCTGGCCGAGATCGCGGCCCTGAAGAAAGAGGTCGCCAAGCTCAAGGCGGAGCGGGACATCCTAAGAGTCCGTCCGAGATCATATCCTTTCTTGGCAAAGCCTTCGCAGC
>NZ_QLMG01000053.1 GCF_003259905.1 Salipiger aestuarii
TTTCAGCGCGCTGTGCCGCCGCCAGAAAACACTGAATGTCAGCCTGCCATATCGCGGCGGAACCGGCCCGCTCAACCTTCTCATCGATAGCACCGGTAGCAAGGCCGAGGGGGAAGGCGCGTGGAACGCCCGCAAGCACGGCGGTCCCAGGCGGCGTGTCTGGCGCAAGAGACACATCCATTGCCCGGCAGGCGAATGGTACATTCGCCGAGAAGGGGATCGACGACGAAACACTGGAGGTTCGGGCCGTGGAGGTCACGACCAGAAATGTCGGCGATCTCGCGAGGCTTTCGAACTGCACCACTGAGCTTTGCCGACAATATGTGGTGATGCGGCTGTAAGGCCCGCCTACGTTGGACCCGAGGCGCACGTGTGCTCGATCTTGAGAACCGACCACCCCAACGTCTTGGAATTTCGAGGGTAATGGCGCACCCATCAGGATTCGAACCTGAGGCCTTCGCCTTCGGAGGGCGACGCTCTATCCAGCTGAGCTATGGGTGCGCAGTAGAACCGTCAGGCCCTGACTGCTTACGCGACTTCTCCAGCCTTTAAATCGAAAAACGATCTGCTCGGCAAGAGATTGGTATCACGTATCTTTCTTAGTCCTCTTCATCACGGCATCCCCATGACATCCGCCTTCGGAGGCGAAAATCAGGTCCAGCTGGGCTACGGAACCAACAGTTTTCCAGGCACATTGGCCGGATATCGGCTGCCGCGTGCGATCTGATACGGCAAAGCGACCGTGCCCGCAATCGGTAAAATCGGTCCTTCGGCGGTTTGCCCGACTTAGCCGGGGCGATGCGCGGTTGCCAGCATTGTCATCTGGGGAATCATCTCGTCAATGAGCACATCCACGAACCCTGCCCCGTTCAGCGCGGTGCTCAGACCCGCTGTATCCAGCGAGCGCGCCTCGGGGGTAAACGCGGTGTGCTGAAGCTGCCAGAGCGCCGCAAGCGGCGGGCCGGTGCGATCGGCGTGGACGACAAAATCATGGATCAAAAGCCGCCCCCCAGGGGCAAGGCAATCGAAGGCGCGCGCGATCAGCCCCGCCTGCGCATCGCCCGGCACGCCGGAAAACAGATAAGACATTAGAATCACGTCCTGCCCGCCCGGCCACGGGGTGTCCAGCGCGTTGCCCTCGACATAGGTGATCCGGTCGGACAGCCCCGCCTCGGCCACATGGCCCCGGCCCAGGGTCGCGACGTTGGGAAAATCGACGATGGTGGCGGCAAGCTGCGGAAAGGCGCCGCACAGGGTGATCGCAAACGCGCCGGTGCCGCCGCCTACGTCCAGCATCCGCCGGGCGCCGGACAGATCAAGGCGCCGCGCCAACTGCCGCGCCGGACCAAGCGAGCCGGCGTGCTGGCTTTCGGAATAGAGGCGGGCCTGTTCGGGATCGGAAAACCACTGTTCATAGGACGCCGTTGCAGTTTCGGGCAATGTCCCGGTGACCGCAGGCACCAACTGCCCCATCAGCCCGTACATCTGCCGACCGACCTGAAGCCGCAGATAATCGCCGAAATCGTATTTCACGCCCTTCACCAGAAACGCGGCTGCGGCCGGAGAGTTGGCAAAGACCCCGTCGTGCACCGCGACAAGTCCCAGTCCCGCAAGGGCGGTCAGCAGCGTTTCCGCCCGATCCGGGTGCAACCCGATCCGGTTGGCGACCGCGGCGGCGTCGCCCGGCTCCTCGGCAAGCGCCGTGAAGACCCCGCATTCCAATGCGGCGAACAGCGCCTGCGACCCCATGAACCCAAAGGCAATGCGCGACACCTGATCGGCGTCGGTCAGCGGTTGATCTGGCTGTGCCAATTGCGGTCCTTCGCATCCCGGTTTCTGACTATGCGCAAGGCTAAAGGGCTGACCCCGCGTGTCCAGTGCGCAGGCTGAAAAGACGCGGCGATTCCGCCTTGCGTTCACATCATGCGAAAAGCTCGTGCGCCAGCTCCAGCGCGTCGACCAGCGTGTCGACCTCGGCTTCGGTGTTGTACAACCCGAACGAGGCGCGGCAGGTTGCGGACAGCCCAAGATGGTCCATCAGGGGACCGGCGCAGTGATGCCCGGCGCGCACCGCGACGCCTTTCTTGTCCAGAATGGTCGAGATGTCATGCGCATGCGCCGCGCCGTCCAGCGTGAACGAAAAAATCGCGGCCCTGCCCGGTGCGCTGCCCTGTACCCGTAGCCAGTTCAGCCCGTCCAGCCTGGATCTGGCATAAGACGCGATGCGATGTTCATGGGCGGCCACGTTGTCCATGCCCAGATCCATCAGGTAGTCCAGCGCCACGCCAAGACCGATCTGCTGGACAATGCCGGGGGTGCCCGCCTCGAACTTCATCGGCGGGTCGGCGTAGGTGATGGCGTCCTTGTGGACTTCGCGGATCATGTCTCCGCCGCCCATGAAGGGGCGCATCTCGGCCATTCGTTCGCGGCGGATATGAACCGCGCCCGACCCGGACGGACCGTACAGCTTGTGCCCGGTGACGGCGTAGAAATCGCAACCAATGTCATCGACATCGACGGGCATGTGAACGGCGCCCTGGCTGCCGTCGACCAGCACCGCGACTCCCTGTGCGCGGGCAGCGTGGCTGATGGCTTTCACATCGACCACCGTGCCCAGGACGTTGGACAGATGGGTGATCGCCACCAGCCTGGTCCTGGGGCCGATGGCGTCGATCACCGCCTGTGGATCAAGCGCGCCGGTCGCATCGACATCAACCCATTTCAGCACCACGCCAAGCCGTTCGCGCAGGAAATGCCACGGCACGATATTGGCATGGTGTTCCATCACCGACAGAACGATTTCATCGCCCGCCTGAAGCCTTGGCATGGCCCAGGAATAGGCCACGAGGTTGATCGCCTCGGTGGTGCCAGAGGTAAAGACGATCTCATCCTCGTCGCGGGCGCCCAGAAAGCGGGCGATGATACCGCGGGTGCCCTCGTATTTTTCTGTGGCGAGATTGGACAGGAAATGCAGCCCCCGATGGACGTTGGCATATTCCTCGGCGTAGCCGCGCGTTACGGCGTCGATCACCACCTGGGGTTTTTGCGCCGAGGCGCCATTGTCGAGATAGACCAGCGGCTTGCCGTTCACCTCACGCGACAGGATCGGGAAATCCCGACGAATTTCAAGGACATCATACATGGTTGGCCACCGTCTGCGGGGTTATGTCGAAGCTTGCCATCACCGCGATCAGGGCGAACGCGGTGACGACAAAGGCCATGATGAGCACCATCGCGGCCTTCCACGGGTCGCCGAAGCCATGCGCCACGTCGACGAAATGCGCAAGCACCCAAGCGCCAGCGATAATCACCGCCACGGCAAGAACCGTGGCGGCGGACCCGAACACCGCGCCGGCCACAAGGATGGCGAGCTGCGCGAACGCGCGCAGGATCTGCACCCAGGACACCAGCAGCGCGATCTGCAATGTGCTTGCGCCGCCGCCAAAGCCCCGCCCGATCCAGCCAAGCGCCCAGATCGTCGTGCCAAGAATGGCCGCGAAAACCACTGTGACCAGCCACGGTCCCAGCGCGATGGGCAACGTCGCCGTGTCGGTCGCCACAAGCACCAGCCCGGACATGATCCCGTTCAGCACCACCGCAAGCGCGAACACCGTCAGCACGGCTTCGCGCGACAGGCCCAGCGACAGGATCCGCGTCGCGACGTCGCGCGGCGTCATCAGCGTGTCGAGCGCAAGCCGCCCCAGCGCCGCGACCGTCATGCGGCCACACCTCTGGTCACCACCACCTGCCCCGACAGCCAGAACCACAGGAAGGCGGCGAACCAGGCCATGCCCACAAGTGTCAGCGCGGGCCCTGCGCCGATGAACCCCGCCACCAGACCGTTCAGCAGCACCAGGGGCGACGAGGCCAGCAGCGCCCAGAACAGCGCAAGGCGTGCGCCATAGGCCGTGCCGCGCGCCCCGAACAGCCGCGCCAGCAAGTGCACGACAAAGGCAATCAGGTAAAAGCCCAGCGGCGCGATCACCAGCCAAGCGAGCAACGCTCCGCCCAGACGCGGGTTCAGCTCGGCCCCGTCCAGATGTGCCTTGCGCGCCAGTTCCGGCAGTTGCGCCACGAAGAACAGCGCGCAGGCCGCCATCAGCATCATCAGCGCACGATCTTCCCGCACGCCCTGGGCGTAAAGGCGCGAGACCACGGCGCCAGGGCCACGCCAGGTGGCCACGATCTCACGCGTCAGCGTCACTGGTCGCGACGCCGCATCAGCCAGGCTTCGACCCGGCTGTTGATTTCGTCCTGAAGCTCTTGCGAGTCGATCTCCATCACCGCTTCGGCGATGAAGGCGATTGTCAGAAGGTCTTCGGCGATGCCGCGCGGCAGACCCCGGGCGCGCAGGTAGAACAGCCCCTCGTCGTCGATCGCGCCCGAGGTGGACCCGTGCGAGCACGCCACGTCGTCGGCGTAGATTTCCAGCTCGGGCTTGGCCAGAAACTGACTGTCGCCGTCCAGCAGCAGACTTTGCGAGATCTGGTAGCCGTCGGTCTTCTGCGCGCCGGGCTGAACCAGGATCTTGCCCTGAAACACGCCGGTCGCGCCGTTGCGCAGCACCTTCTTGAACACCTGGCGCGATTCGCAATTCACCGCGTCATGGGTGATGAACACCGTGTCGTCATGGTGAAAATCGCCGTCGCCCAGGCAGGCCCCGGCGATATGGGCCATTGCGTCATCGCCTGTCAGCTCGACCACCACTTCGTTGCGTGTCAGCACGCCGTTCGCCGTCAGGGTAAAGGTCTTGAACGTGCTTTCGGCGCCCAGCCGCGCAAAGATATGCGTGGCCGCGCGGCGTTCGTGGTCGCGCCCCTGCGCGCGGACATGGTGAAAGCCCGCGCCATCGGCCACGTCGACCTCGATCACCTGATTGAACCGCGCCGCCGCGGGGCCGTTTTCCAGGATGGTGACATCGCCGCCCTGTTCGACCTTGACCACATGATGCATCATCGCATCCGATTTGTCGTTGCGATGTTCATACCGGATGGCGATGGGCTTGGACAGTTTCCCTGTCACCCGTATCAGCAGCCCGTCGGTTGCAAACGCCGTGTTCAGCGTCGCCAGCGGGCGCGGCACCGGGGACTGCCCGGCGGTTTCCAGCGTGCCGTACAGGTCCCTGGCCCAGTGAATATCGGCGCTGTCCGCAAGGCGCGCGATCTCGACCCCGTCCAGCGACAGATCGTCCGACGCGTCGGTGTCGAACACGCCGTCCACGAACACAATCTTCAGCCGGTCGATCCCGTCAAATAACGGAGTCTCGTCCGGCGTGAACACCACGGCGGGCTTGGGCGCGGCCGAGGTCAGCGTCTCGGGGCGGGTGTATTTCCAGTATTCATCGCGCGCACCGGGCAAGCCCGTGGCCCGCAGCCGCGCCAGCGCATCGCCGCGCGCCGCTGCCGACCAGCCGCCGGTCGGCAGATCAAGCGCCGCGATGCGCGCCTCGGTCGCGTTCTGTTTCAGTTGCGGAAGGGCCATTTACGCCTCCTCTTCGATCAGATCCGAGTAACCGTTATGCTCGACCTCAAGCGCCAGCTCGGGTCCGCCGGTCTTGATGATGCGGCCATCGGACATGATGTGCACGACGTCGGGTTTGATGTGATCCAACAGCCGCTGGTAGTGCGTGATGACCAGGAACCCGCGTCCCGCGTCACGCAGCGCGTTCACGCCGTCGGCGACCAGTTTCATCGCGTCGACATCAAGCCCGCTGTCGGTTTCGTCAAGAATGCACATCTTGGGCTCCAGCATCGCCATCTGCAGGATCTCGTTGCGCTTTTTCTCGCCGCCCGAGAAGCCCACGTTCACCGGACGCTTGAGCATGTCGGCGTCGATCTTGAGGCTCTTGGCCTTTTCCCGCACCACCCTGAGGAATTCCGTCGACGACATTTCGTCTTGCCCGCGCGCCTTGCGCAGGCTGTTCACCGCCGTGCGCAGAAACGTCATGTTGCCAACCCCGAGAATTTCCACCGGGTACTGGAACGCCAGAAACAGCCCGGCGGCGGCGCGTTCCTCGGGGGCGATGCCCAGCAGGTCGACATCGCCCAGCGTGGCCGTGCCTTCGGTGACCTCATAGCCGTCCTTGCCCGACAACACATAGCTCAGCGTCGATTTGCCAGACCCGTTCGGCCCCATGATCGCATGCACCTTGCCCGCTTCGACGGTCAGGTTCACGCCCTTGAGGATCTGCTTGTCCTCTTCTTCCAATTTAACGTGCAGGTTCTTGATCTCAAGCATGTCTTTGCTCCTTTGCGGGCAGTGTCCCGTCGCGGCGCCGCCTAGGGCCGCATCGTCCATTCGATGATCCGCAGCAGCTTTCCCGGCGGGATGGGCTGCGGGGTGATGTCGAACCGGGCCATGCGCCCGGTCAATTGTGGCTGGCCGAGGAACTGCTCGACCTTGTGGTAATGTTTGCGGCGCGCGTAATCGTCGAACAGCAGTACCAGGGGCGCATCGCTCAGGAACGCCGCCGCAAGCGCGCAGCCCACGCGAAAGCGCCCGTCGACCAGCACCACGTCGGGCTGGCGAAAGTCGGACCGGCCCCAGACCTCCAGCGGGTAACGCGGCCAGCGGCGCCATTGCGCGTCCGTCGCGGGATGGCCCCAGTCCCTGGTCTCGCCGATGTCGGACCAGATGACATCGACCGATGCCCCCTGCGCGGGCGGGTTCGCCACAAACCAGCCGCGCATCATCTGCGCCCAGTCGTGATCGGATTCGACCGAAAACACCGCCTTGCCCGGCTGTTCGCCCGCCAGCACCGTGGAGCCGCCGGACCCGTATTCCAGCACCACGCCCGCCCGCGCGTATTCAGCGCGCAACAGCGCCGCTTCCGCCTCGGGCATGGTCAGCTCTGGCCGCGATATGGGCGCCGCAAGAGTCACGCGATCACCACCGCCGTTCCCGAAGCCGACACCATCAGCATCGAGTTGCCGACCACTTCGTAGTCGATATCGACGCCCACGACCGCATTGCCCCCAAGGTTGACGGCCCGCTGCTCCAGTTCCTGAAAGGCAACCTCGCGCGCGTCCTGAAGCTTGCGTTCATACGCGCCCGACCGGCCCCCGACGATGTCGGTCACCTGCGCGAACAGGTCCCGCACCACATTGGCGCCCATGATCGCCTCGCCCACCACGATGCCCTTGTAGGCGGTGATGCCGTGGCCTTCGATGCTGTTTGTCGTGGTGACGATCATGGTCTGCTCCGGTTTGTCCCAGGGGTTTGGCATTCATTCCTCACGCGGTGAAATGTTTCATCGCCATCATCACCACCATGGCAAGCCCGGCCGCTGCACTGGCGGTCAGGATCACCGATCCGCCAAGCAGCCCCTCGGAGTTGCCCTTGCGCTTGCGGATGCCAAGCCCGATGAGCACGCCCAGAAAAACGCCGACCCCGGCGCCAAGCGACTGCATGGCCAGTTGCTGGATCATACGTTCAGCCCCTCAGCGCGACGAAGCGGGCCAAACGGATACCCTTGCGGATTTCCGTTCCATACGATGCATGCCCCGTTCCGATTTCGGCTATCTCGTTGATCGGTTGGCCGACCAGTTCGTTGGCAAATTCGATGCCGGCCGGATGAATCGCCACGACCTTCTCACGCTTTTCGGCAGCGGCACAGCGCTCCGTCAAGATTTCCGCCAGCTCGCTCGCAAGCATCTCAGCCCACCGATCCTTCCAGCGAAATCGCCACAAGCGCCTGCGCTTCCATCGCGAATTCCATCGGCAGCGCCTGAAGCACCTCCCTGCAGAACCCGTTCACGACCAGCGCGACCGCCGCTTCCTCGTCCATGCCGCGCTGACGGCAATAAAACAACTGCTCGTCGTCGACCTTGGATGTGGTCGCCTCGTGCTCGACGCGGCTGCTGTTGTTCTTGACCTCGATGTAGGGAACGGTGTGCGCCCCGCATTTGTCGCCGATCAGCAGCGAATCGCATTGGGTGTAGTTGCGCGAATTCTTGGCCCTGGGGTGCATCGAAACCAGCCCGCGATAGGTGTTCTGCGCCACCCCTGCGCTGATCCCCTTGGACACGATGCGCGACCGGGTGTCACGGCCCAGATGGACCATCTTGGTGCCGGTATCGGCCTGCTGGTGGTTGTTGGCGATGGCGATGGAATAGAATTCGCCCTGGCTTTCATTGCCGCGCAGGATGCAGGACGGGTATTTCCACGTCACGGCCGAGCCGGTTTCCACCTGCGTCCACATCACCTTGGCCCGGTCGCCCCGACAATCCGCGCGCTTGGTGACAAAGTTGTAGATGCCACCCTTGCCGTCCTCGTCGCCCGGATACCAGTTCTGCACCGTGGAATATTTCACCTCAGCGTCTTCTTCGATGATGATCTCGACCACGGCGGCGTGCAACTGAGCCACGTCGCGCTTGGGGGCGGTGCACCCCTCAAGGTAGCTGACATAGCTGCCCTTGTCGGCGATGATCAGCGTGCGTTCGAACTGACCGGTGTTTTCCGCATTGATGCGGAAATAGGTCGAAAGCTCCATCGGGCAGCGCACACCCGGCGGCACATAGACGAACGAGCCGTCGCTGAACACCGCGCTGTTCAACGTCGCATAGAAATTGTCCGACGCCGGCACAACGGAGCCAAGGTATTTCTTCACCAGTTCGGGATGTTCGCGGATCGCTTCGGAAATCGAGCAAAAGATCACGCCGGCCTTTTTCAGCTCTTTCTGAAAGGTGGTGCCGACGGACACGGAATCGAACACCGCATCCACCGCGACGCGGCGTTCCTTGCCGTCGGCAGGCGCGGCGTTCTCGGCGCCCTCGACGCCGGCGAGGATCATCTGTTCCTTCAGCGGGATGCCCAGCTTTTCATAGGTCGCCAGCAGCTTGGGGTCGACCTCGTCCAGCGATTGCGGCTTGACCGCCATGCTCTTGGGGCGGGCGTAGTAATATTGTGCCTGAAAGTCGATGGTCGGATAGTTCACCATCGCCCAGCCGGGTTCGGTCATGCCGGTCCAGCGCTCGAAAGCGGCAAGGCGCCATTCGGTCATCCATTCAGGTTCTTCGTTCTTTTCCGAAATAAGCCGGACGATGTCGGGGTTCACGCCCTTGGGGGCGTATTCCATCTCGATCTCGGTTTCCCAGCCGTATTTATAGGTCGAAACGGCCTCAACCGCATCCACGGTCTCTTGCTCGACCCCGTCCTTGACGGTCATATTGTCGAAGGCTGACATGTGGTCTCTCCTGTGCTGCGCCGCTGGGGCGCGTTCATCTCTGCGCGGGCCTTGCAGACCCTCAGGCGCGCCGTGCGCCGAATTTCTCGCGTTGACGCAACCAGCTTGTCGCAAAGCGCATCACGTCCTCTTCCGTCACCTGCGGACCCAGGCTGACCCGGATCGCGCCGCGCGCCGTGTCCGCGTCATGACCCATGGCCAACAGCACCCCGCTGGGCCGCAGCTTGCCGCTGGAACAGGCCGACCCCGCGCTGATCGCGAATCCGGCAAGATCCATCTGCATCACCTGCGTCTCGCCTTTCCACCCGGGAACCGCAAAGCACGAGGTGTTGGGCAGACGACGGGCGTCTTTCCCGACAAAAATAGTATCATTCGCGCCATTCTCAATCACATTCTCTAGAATGTTTCTAAGTTTTTCCACTCCGGACCACACTCCGGCGTCCAGATCGCGCTCGGCCGCCTCGGCAGCGGCGGCAAACCCCGCGATCCCGACGATGTTCTCCGTGCCGGCGCGGCGCCCCATCTCTTGCCCGCCGCCGCGCAACTGTGCCGCGATGTCCGTACCGCGCGCGACGACCAGCGCACCGATTCCCTTGGGGCCGCCCAGCTTGTGCGCGGAAATCAGCGCAGCCGTGCATCCCGTCCAGTTGAAGGCGAACGGGATCTTGCCGAACGCCTGTGTCGCATCCACAACCGCCAGCCCCTGCGGCAGATCCTGAATAACGCCCGTCTCGGAATTGGCGGCCTGCACCGCACAGCGAGATGCGTCGCCGACCGCCACCTGCCCCCGCGCATCGACCGCCAGCGTCGCATCGACCCAGGCCAACACCGCGTCATGTTCGACCGGAGCGCCGAGCAATCCGCGCCCGGCGCAAACCAGCGCCGCAGCCTCTGTCGCCCCCGAGACAAAGATCACATCCGCGCCGTCCGCCCCGAACGTGCGCGCCACGGTCGCCCGTGATCGTTCAAGCAAAGCCTTCGCGGCGCGCCCTTCCGCATGAACCGAAGACGGGTTGCCCACCAGATCCATCGCCTCGATCATCGCCGCACGCGATTCGGGGCGCAAAGGGGCAGTGGCGTTCCAGTCGAGATAGCTGCGTTTCACAACACCGTCCCATCTTCATCTCGCCCGATCAACGCCGGGGACAAGATCGCAACGCCGCGCGGACAGCGCCCCTGTCTTTCCACCCGATACCACAGCGCCCTCACGGCTCGTCAACAACCGAGAAAAGCGTCGGCACAACCGGGCACGGCACCATCGAATTGTCCACCACATCCGACAGCCGGGTCTGATGCAAAAACACATACACATGCGCGGAAAGGCTCTGCCACAAACGGTTCGACAACGATTGCGCCCGGCTGCCCGACGTCCCGCCGGACGCGCCGGCCCCCTTGTGCATCGCATCCACCGTTTCATCCACGGCGGCCAGAATATCCACCACCCGAATCTCCGATGCGGGCCGCGCCAGACGATAGCCGCCCCCCGGCCCCCGCACCGACGCCACAAGCCCTGCCCGGCGCAGCTTGACGAACAGTTGTTCCAGATAGGGCAGCGACACGTCCTGACGCCGCGATATGTCGCCCAGTGTCACCAGATGACCCTCGGGCTGAAGTGCGATATCGGCAAGCGCGACCATCGCGTAGCGCCCCTTTGTGCTCAGTTTCACGTCACATCTCCCTGTGGCCATACCCGCCGACAATTGACCTTCCCGGACCGATTGCCTATCTGCACGGTCAGCCCGCCCGGAATTCTCTCCGGATCTGGAATGGTTCTAAGATACCCGAGCAGTTTCGTCAAGAATTGCCGGCACCCAGCAGGAGCAAATCGCACCGATGCCCGAGGTCATTTTTCCCGGACCCGAAGGCCGCCTAGAAGGCCGCTATCACCCGCAAAAGGAAAGAGACGCACCAATCGCGATCATCCTGCATCCGCACCCCCAGTTCGGCGGCACGATGAACAACAAGGTCGTCTATAACCTGCACTACGCCTTCCACAAGATGGGCTTCACAGTGCTGCGCTTCAACTTCCGCGGCGTCGGCCGCAGCCAGGGCGAATACGACCAGGGCATAGGCGAACTGTCGGATGCGGCCTCGGCGCTCGACTACCTTCAGTCGATGAACAACAACTCAAAGCATTGCTGGGTCGCCGGATTTTCGTTCGGTGCCTGGATCGGCATGCAGCTTCTGATGCGCCGGCCCGAAATCACCGGATTCGTCTCGGTCAGCCCGCCCGCGAATATGTACGATTTCTCGTTCCTCGCGCCCTGCCCGTCGTCCGGCCTTGTGATCAACGGCACCGCCGACAAGGTGGCCCCCCCTTCGGATACCACTGCACTGGTGAACAAGCTCAAGGAACAGAAGGGCATCACCATCAGCCACGAAGAAGTCGAAGGCGCCGGCCACTTCTTCGAAGAGCCGTACATGGAAACGATGATCTCATCGGTCAGCGGCTATGTAAAACGACGTCTGACCGAAACCAGCCGGTAAGGACCCCGTCATGAGCCTTGCGACCGAACTCGCCGATGCGCTTGCCGAAGACACCTTCAAGGTGATGGAGGCCACCGGGGACGACCGCTTCTTCATGCAGGTTGCCGAAATCATCGGGGCCTCTTCCACAACGCTGGAAGAGGCCTACCTGACGTCGGTCCGCGTGCGCATGGCCGAAGCGAGAGCTCGCAACTTTATCATGGAACGGCTCGACACCCTGGCGCAGGATGCCGACGCATGAGCGCGCGGCTTGATGCACAAATGGCGTTCCTGATGGAAGCCGACAAGCTGAAAGCCGTCACGCGCGCCACTCGAAATCACGACCAGCGATTCGAGAACTCTGCCGAACACAGTTGGCATCTCGCGCTGTTTGCGCTGGTGCTGGCGGAACACGCTGATGAAACGGTCGATGTGGCGAGGGTCATCAAGATGCTCCTGATCCATGACATCGTCGAAATTGACGCCGGTGACGCGCCGATCTTCGGAAATGTCGACGAAACCGCCACAAAGGCTGCCGAAGCCGCCGCCGCCGAGCGCCTGTTCGGGCTGCTCCCTGCGGAACAGGCAGACGCGCTTCTAACGCTCTGGAACGAGTTTGAGGCGAACCAGACCGCGGACGCAAAATTCGCCAAATCTCTGGACCGTTTTCAGCCGCCCAACTTGAATCTGGCGTCTGGCGGCGGAAGCTGGACAGATTACAACGTCGATTACGCAACGTTCGAAACGCGCCTGTCCCCCAAGATCTCGCGCGGCGCACCAAAGCTGTGGACCTGGTTGCAACCAAAGGTTCTGGCGTTCTTCGCAACGCGCTGACCAAGAATTTTCGTACGAAAATTCTTGGTCACTCCCGTAGCACCGAAGATTTTTCGTACGAAAAATCTTCAGGCCCGGCGCGGTTTTAATAGTGAATGGCCCGATCCCAGGCATCGAGCACCGATTCGTGCATCATTTCGGACAGCGTCGGGTGTGGGAAGACGGCGTTCATAAGGTCTTCTTCAGTGGTTTCCAGCTGGCGCCCCACCACATAGCCCTGAATCAGTTCGGTCACCTCGGCCCCCACCATATGTGCACCCAACAGCGCGCCGGTCTTAGCGTCGAACACAGTCTTGACCAATCCCTCGGGTTCACCAAGCGCGATCGCCTTGCCATTGCCGATGAACGGAAAACGTCCGACCTTGATGTTGTACCCGGCCTCTTTCGCCTGCGCTTCGGTCATGCCGACGCTGGCCACCTGGGGATGACAATAGGTGCAGCCCGCGATGCTGTCGGGATCGACCTCATGCGGATGGCCCCCCGCGATCAACTCCGCGACCATCACCCCCTCGTGCGATGCCTTGTGCGCCAGCCAGGGCGCCCCCGCAATATCGCCGATGGCGTAAATGCCATCGACGCCAGTGCGGCAGTGCGCATCGACGACGACATGAGAGCGTTCCACCTTTACGCCGACCCCCTCAAGGTTCAGTCCCTCGGTATTGCCGACGATTCCCACCGCTGAAATCACCGTGTCGAAATCTTCGGTCGTGGTCTTGCCGCCCGCCTCGATATGCGCCGTGATCTTGCCGTTATCACGATCAAGCTTCTTGACCATGGTCTTCTCGCGGATCTTCATGCCCTGTTTCTCGAACTGCTTTTTCGCAAATTTCGAGATTTCCTCGTCTTCCACCGGCAGCACACGGTCCATCACTTCGACCACGGTCGTATCCGCACCCAGAGTATTGTAAAAACTGGCGAATTCTATGCCAATCGCGCCCGATCCGATGACCAGCAACTTTTTCGGCATCCGCTTGGGCACGAGTGCATGCTTGTAGGTCCAGACCAGATCGCCATCCGCTTCAAGCCCCGGCAATTCCCGCGCGCGCGCGCCGGTAGCGACAACGATGGCCTTGGCGGTCAGCTCTTCGCTGCCCGTCTCGGTCTTGACCGTGACGCGGCCCTTGGCGGTGATCGTGGCATCGCCCATGATCGCCGTCACCTTGTTTTTCTTCAGCAAATGCGTGACGCCGGAATTGAGTTGCTTGGCCACCCCGCGCGAGCGTTTGACCACGGCATCCAGATCGAACCCGATCTTTTCCGCGGACAGGCCGTAATCCTTTGCGCGGTGCATGAAGTGGTAGATCTCGGACGACCGCAGCAGCGCCTTGGTCGGAATGCAGCCCCAGTTGAGGCAGATGCCGCCCATGTGCTCACGTTCCACGCAGGCCACCTTGAGGCCCAGCTGCGCGCCGCGGATGGCGGCCACATAGCCCCCGGGTCCTGCGCCGATAACGATCATGTCGAAGCTTTGCGAAGCCATGGCTCCCTCCTGCCGTATCAAATTGGTTTGGCATTAAACCATTTTCCGGGCTGGTTCAATGTCAAGCCATGCGCGCATGCGGTTCGTGTCGGCGCCGGCGTCCCGCGCCTGACCGGAAGCTTACCCGAAAAGGCCCGCGCAAATTGCTGCGCGGGCCTCTGCACCGAGCCGTCAGGCGGCCTCGGTCTGTAGTTTTCGCAATGTGGCACCGTAGCCGCCGCTGTCGACGTAGGCGCGTTCCGATGCGGTGGTGGCACGCGACAACGCCGGGTTCCGGGCCGGAAAGCGGCCAAAGTCGCGGATCACCTCGCGGTGCGCGCGCGCGTGAAGCAGGTTCGATGCGCCCGTTTCTGGCATGCGATCCTTCATCAGGCGAATGCAGCGATCCTGATCGCACAGATTTTCCGAATGCATCAGCGGAAGATAGAAGAACTGCCGCCCCGGCTCGTCGATATTGAGATCCCAACCGCGCCAGATCGCCTGTTTGGCCGCCGCAAGCGCGATTTCGTCGGCGCAAAACGCCCGCGCCTCGCCGCGAAACATGTTCCGCGAGAACTGGTCGAGCAGCACGATATAGGCCATCGCGCCGCTTGGATAGGTCAGCCAGAGACCAAAGCGACCCTCCATCGCTGCCTCCCAGGTTTCAAGGAATTGTTCGCGGATGCGCGCATCAAGCGCGTCATCCTGCGCGTACCACTTTTCGGCGCCGACATCGTCGAGCCAGAATTTCAAAATTTCATCAGGCCCTTTCATTGGCCTCGTGCTCCTTTCACCTGACCCACCCTCATGTGTGACACACACAGGTTACATGGGGCGTTCACGGGAACAAAAGTCACGATTTCTGTCAATCACGACATACCGCCAGTGCCAGCGACCGCCTGGCGCGGCAAGAAACCGCCGTTCAGACCGCCGCCTCGCCCTCAGCGTCCTCCACCGCCGCTTCGGCGGCCTCTGCGGCTTCGATCGCGACCTCTTGCGCGACCTCGACCGCGACCGGCGTGGCCGAGGGCGTGACCGCAGTGTAGGCGCTTGTGTCGGCCACCTTGGGTGCGGGGCGCCGAGTCATGCGCCACCCGGCGTAAACCGTCAGACCCAGCATCAGCAGCGCGATGATCCCGAAAAACCCGCCCGGCCCGAATTTCTGGATCGCAAAGCCCGTCACGATCGGGCCTGCGATCGCGCCGACGCCGTTCACGAACAACAGCCCGGCGGACGCCGCCGCCATGTTCTCGGGCGGCAGGAAATCGTTGGTATAGGCGATCAGCAACGAATACAGCGGGTTCGCCGCGCCACCGGCGAAAAACGCGGCCGCAACCAGAACGTAGAAATTGCCCGGAGCGAAGGCAGCCAGCAGGCTGGCAATTCCGCCGACAAATGCGACAGCGGCAACCAGTTTGCGCCGGTCCATCCGGTCGGACAGCCAGCCCAGAGGGTATTGCGTGACAAGCGCGCCGACATAGAACGACGCCACGAACATCGAGATCTGTGTCAGCTTCAGCCCCGCTTCGGCGGCGAACACCGCCGACATGCCGAATTGCGCGGCATAGACGCCACCCAGCAGGAACATGCCGACAAAACCCAGCGGCGAGACACGGTAAAGCTCGATCAGGCTCATGCGGCGCGTCGTGTCGAAGGCGGGCGTGGGCGAAACCGACAGCAGAATCGGCGCAAACGCGATCGATACCAGAACCGAGGGAATCACGAACAGCAGAAATCCGGTCGTGTCGGGAATCAGCAGCAGCGCCTGTGCGGCGATGACGCCCATCATCTGCACGATCATGTACAGCGACAGCGCCTGCCCCCGGCTTTGGTTGGACGAGGCGTTGTTAAGCCAGCTTTCCGCCGTCACATAGACGCCGCAGTAGCAAAACCCGATGATCATCCTCTCGATCGTCCAGGTGATCGGATGCGGAAATGCCGGATACAGGATCAGCACCGCCGAGATGAACGAGGCAAGTGCGGCGAACACCCGCACATGTCCGACCCGCCGGATCATGCCCGGCGTCAGCCGCGAAGCCAGCAGGAATCCAACGAAATAGGCCGACATGACAACCGACATGTGAAAGGCCGAAAACCCTTCGCCCGTGCCCCGCACCCCCAGCAGCGACCCCTGAAGCCCGTTGCCCAGCATCAGCAACAGCATGCCCAGAAGCAGCGCCCAGGAATGTTTCAGAACCTCGATCATCGCGCGCCTCACAGGTCGTTGGGAATCGTTTCAGGCGGCGGGCGCCCGCCTTGCCCGTGCCATCTTGGGCACTGTCATACAAGACCGAACACCCCCTGGCATCGCGCGGCGCCGTGGCGTCACGGGATCAGCAGCGACGCATCCCCGTAGGAAAAGAACCGGTAGCCCCGCGCGATCGCGTGATCGTAGATCCGCATCACCCGGTCACGCCCGACAAGCGCCGAGACCAGCATCATCAGCGTCGATCTGGGCAGGTGAAAATTGGTCATCAGCGCATCCGTCACCCGGAATTCGAACCCCGGATAGATGAAAATATCGGTGACCCCGCGCCACGGCGCGATGGCGCCGGTGTCGCGCGCCGCCGTTTCGATCAGCCGCAGCGCGGTGGTCCCAACGGGGATGATGCGCCCGCCCGCGGCCTGCGTGGCGGCGATCTCGTCGGCGGCGCGCGGCGTCACCTCGCCCCATTCACCGTGCATCTTGTGGGTGGTCACATCGTCGACCTTGACCGGCAAAAAGGTGCCCGCGCCCACATGCAGCGTCACGCGGGTGAAATCCACGCCCCGGGCGCTCAGCGCGTCGAGAAGCGCGGTGTCGAAATGCAACGAGGCGGTGGGGGCGGCCACGGCACCGGTCCTGTCGGCCCAGACGGTCTGGTAATCGCTCTTGTCGCGAGCATCGGCCTGCCGTTTGGCGGCGATATAGGGCGGCAGGGGCATGGCGCCCGCAGCCTCAAGCGCGGCATCGAAATCGGGGCCAGCAAGATTGAAGCGGAACAGGCCTTGGCCATCCTCGCGCCCGGTCATCCTGGCAGACAGCCCGTCGGAAAACACCACGGTCTCGCCATCACGCAGCCTTTTCAGCGGCTTGACCAGCGCCGCCCAGCTGCCGTCGGCGCGCGGTTCCAACAGGGTGATTTCGATCCGGGCACGGGTCTGCCCCTGCGCGCTGTCGCGCTCGCGCCAACCCGTCAGCCGCGCCGGGATCACCCGCGTGTCGTTCAGCACCAGCCGGTCTCCGGGGCGCAGCCAGTCGACAAGGTCGGTCACGACGCCATCGGTGATCGCATCGCCCGTCGCGACCAACAGACGCGCGGACGAGCGCGGCACGGCGGGCCGGGTCGCGATACGGTCTTCGGGCAGGTCGAAATCGAAATCGGAAAGCTGCATGTCGGGCCTTTGTTCAGGGAGGCTGGTCTAGTCGCCGGGACTGGGCGGAGGACGGCGAAAGATGTCACGGAACATGCCGGGGGTGAAGGCGGAAAGCGGGTTGACCGACACGTCCGGGTCATCAATGCCGCCCCCGAGGTTGAAGGTGAACCCGATCAGCCCCTCGCCCTTGCGCGCAAACAGTCGCCCGATGCCGTTAAGGATATAGACTGGCGACAGCACCCCCTGCATGTCCATGCGCCGCCCCGCCAGATCGTAATATCCATCCATCGAGATCCCCATCGACGGCCCCACCGCGCTCGACCGTTGCAGGATCACCTGGCGCGGGGTGAGGCGAAAGCGCGCCTCGACCTCGGAAAAATAGAGGCCGGCGCCGTTCATCTCGTCGATCAGGCCGACCACCGACACCGCGTCAAGAAGCCCGGCGATGGCGGGCGCGTTCTTCAGCCGGGCGCCGCCGATCTGCAAGGCGCCGTCGTATTCGCCGGGGCGTCCGCCCACCGGAATCAGCGTCAGATCGAAGGTGCCGTCCTGCACGTTGCGAAAGATCCCGGCCCCCGCCAGCACGTCGCCCGCGTCACGGCTTTGCAGACGGATGGCGTTGCCGCCGTTGCGCGGTTCAAGCGCGCCGGTGATCGGGGCGCGGCCGCCGACACGCGCCTCAAACGTCCCCGCAAGCCCGCCGGTTGCGCCGCGAAAGCTGCCGTTGACATCGCTCAGGTAGATTTCGTCGCTGACCTGCAGGCGGTCCAGCGTCAGCGTGACCGGCCCCGCGCCGCCGCCGCCCCCACCCGCCCCAAAAGACGCGCGGCGCATGTCCAGCGTGCCCCCCGACAGCGTCACCGCCGGCGCGCGGTCCTGCCCGCGCGACGCGATCACCGCCGAACTGCGCAGCCAGCCGCCGACGTTCAGCTCTGGCAGGGTCAGCCGTTCGAAGCGGCCCGCGCGGTCCAGCGTCACGGCGCCCGCCGCGTCCAGCCCGGCCCCGGACAGCGCCAGCCGGTCCACCGTGACCGGCTGGCCAAGCGTGCCCGAAACGTCCAGCCGCCCGGTCTGGGCCGTGCCCAGCCGCCAGCCGATCTGTGGCACCGACAGCCCGACGCCCGCCAGCGTCGAGGTCAGCGCGTAGCGCGGCGGACGCCCCTTTTCCAGGTCGATGGTCAGCTGCCCCGGGCCCTCGCCCGAAATCGTGCCCGGCGCCAGCGACAGCCCCAGCGCGCGGGCCGCCGCATCCGACAGCGTCATCGTCCCTTCGACACGGCTGGGCGAGTCGGGTGCAAGCGGCTGCGTCCAACTGCCGTCGAACCCGATGCCGTCGAGCGCGGCGCGTCCCGAGATCGCCAGCCGCGCGTCGGTCACGTCGATCGCCAGCCGGTCCGATGTCAGCCGCCGCCCCGGCACCACCTGATCGCTGGAAAACCCCGTCACCACGCCGTCCACGTCCACGGTGATCTGTTCGCGCGGCGGCTTGGGCATAAGCGGAACAGTGATGACCCCCGACACCTCGGCCTCGCCCTGCCCCAGATCGACCGGCTTGCCCGCCTTGGTCAGAAATTCCAGTCCGGGACTGTTGATATAGGACAGCGCGGCGGTCAGCGGGCCACGGGCGTGCAACGTCAGCTCTCCGGCGGCGGGTTTCGCCGTCATGTCGGGAATGACATAGCGCGTTCCGGCCCCGTCCAGCACGCCGCCCTGATCGGGCGTCGCCTGTCCGCGTTCCAGCGTCACCGCTAGCCGCGTGCCGTCGATGGTCAGCTGCCCCGCGCCGCCGGACAGCTGCGGCAGCGTACGCGCATATGTCAGCGCGACATCCTCGACCCGCCCGTCGATGAAAAATCGCGGCCGGGTTCCGGGCGCGAGGCGCACCGCAAGGACCCCATGTTCCAGCCGCCCCGCGTGGATGTTCCTAGCCACCCAGTTGCGCGGCTTGTCCAGTGCCGCTTCGGGCCACAGATCCAGAAGCGTCGCCAGTGACATGCGCTCGATCGTGCCGTCCAGCGCCAGCCGCCAGCCATCCTGTTCCGCCGAAACCTCGCCCGACAGGCGCAGCGGCAGATCGGGGTCGCTGCTGCGCAGGCGACCCAATTCGAACCGGAACGGATCAAAGGCAAGACGCCAGTCGATCTCGGCCCCCGCCAGCGCCAGCGGCTTGTCGAACATGCCGCCCGGATCCGCCTCAAGACGGGTGATGCGAAACTGTCCGGTCATTTCGTCGGGCAGCCCGCCCGATCCGATTCCGACCAGCGCGGTGCCATCGGCCAGCATTGTGCCGAGGGCGCTTTTGACCGAGATCTCGTCGACACGCAGCACGCCGGGGCCGGGATCGAACGACAGGTAGGTGCGGGCGCTGTCGAACGGGATCGGCTGGGCCCCGGCGGTGGGTTGCAGCACGCCCTTGCCGATCCGAAGCGTGGCCGACATCTCGCCCAGTCCGCCATCCGCCAGGAGCGTGCCCCGCAGCGCCCCCGAGATCGGCGCGCGCAAGGCCCCCAGCCAGGCCAGCGCGGCGGTCTGCGTGGCGATGTCCTGCGCCGGCAGGTCGGACAGGTTGACGCCAAAGCTGGCGGTCGTCTGCCCGATCGGGCTTTCGACATTGACCGCAAGGCGCGCGGGTACGTCGCCCTCGCCCAGCAGCGCCACGTCGCCCGCAAGGCGCAGGCGCCCGGCCTCGCGCTCCAGGCTCAGCCGGCCGCCGTCCGCGATCCAGGTGCGGCCGCTCAGCGCGTCTTCGTAGCGCAACGTCAGGGCGTCGGCCTCGACGCGGCGCAACGCGGAAAAGCGCGGATCGTCCAGCGCCGCGTCAAAGGCCGCAAGCACATCGGGCAGCCGGGGCGGCGGGCCGTCCCCGTCGAACAGATCGCCCATGGCCAGCCCGACGCTGCCGTCCGCGTCGCGGCGCAGCGTCAGCATCGCGCCGGACAGGCGCGCCGCCCCCAGCCGAATGTCGCCGCGCAGCAACGCCATCGGGTCCAGCCCGATTTCGAACCTGCCAAGCGAACCGACATCCACGCCCCCGACGCCGCGCACCGTGACATCGCTTGCCGCAAGCCGCGCCAGCCCGTCCGGTTCGATCCGCAGGCGCAGGTCGGCGAAGCTGACATCAAGGCCTGGCATCGCGGCGGCGATCCGTGCCTCGACCCGGTCGCGCAGCCAGTCGGGCGCCGACAGGGGGCGCGACAGCACCGCCCACAGGCAGATACCGGCGGTGAACAGCCCCGCCAGGCACAGCCCGACGCGGCGCGGCCAGCGCCGTGCCGGCCCGGTCCTGCTGGGGTGTGTCCCTGCCACGCGCTTTCGATGCCCCCTGACGTTTTCATTCCCGTTCAGGCGTTCTACATGGTTTCCTGACGATTGCGAAACACGATAGCCGGAGCCTTTGCCCCATGTCCCAGACCGCCCCCGATTTCACGCTTCCCGTCACGGGCGGCACCGATGTCACGCTGTCCGCGCTGCGCCCCGCGCCCGTGGTGCTGTTCTTTTACCCGCGCGACGACACCTCGGGGTGTACGTTGGAAAATCAGGATTTCACCGCCCTGTTGCCGCAGTTCGAAGCGGCCGGCATAAAGGTGTTCGGCATTTCGGCCGACAGCCTTGCCAGCCACGACAAGTTCATGACCAAGAAGGATCTGACCGTGCCGCTGTTGTCCGACGGGGACGCAAAGGTCTGCAAGTCCTTCGGCGTGTGGAAGGAAAAGAAGATGTACGGCAAGACCTTCATGGGGATCGAACGCAGCACCTTTGTGATAGATGGCGACGGTCTCATCGCCCACGAATGGCGCAAGGTGAAGGTGCCGGGCCACGCGCAGGCCGTGCTTGACGCCGCAAGGGCGCTTTAGCCCCGTGCACGCCATGCGCGACAAGACCGCGCCCGCCATCTGGCAAGCCCGACTTTGGCAAGCCCGAATCAGAGCCCCCCGAAAACGCCGGGAAAGGCCCGCCGATGATAACGCTTAGCGATATGGCGCTGGATGTGCTGACCACCGCCGACGGGCGCGAAAAGACCGCCCGCTCGCACGCCCATGCCGCCGCCTGGCGCGCTGCCCGCGCGGCGGGCGCGCCGCTGGACATCGGCGCCGCGGTGCCGCCCTTGCGTCCCGCACGCCCCGCCCGTCCCGCCCTGCTGGACCCGCGCGATGTGCCCAAACGCAAGCCCGGCTCGCCGCAGGGGCGCATCGCGCTGCTGCATGCGGTGGCCCATATCGAACTGAACGCCGTCGATCTGCACTGGGACATCATCGCGCGTTTTTCCGATGTGCCCTTTCCGCTGGGATATTACGACGACTGGGTGCGGGCCGCCGACGAGGAATCCAAGCATTTCAACCTGATGTGCGACTGTCTCGAAGAACTTGGCAGCCATTACGGCGCCCTGCCCGCGCATGCGGGCATGTGGCGTGCCGCCGAAGACACGGCCGGCGATCTGATGGGACGCCTCGCGGTGGTGCCGATGGTGCTGGAGGCGCGCGGGCTGGACGTGACTCCGGCCATGATTCAGCTGTTCCGCAGCGCCAAGGTGCCAAGCGCGGTTGCCGCCCTCGAAACCATTTATGCCGAAGAGGTCGGCCATGTCGCCTACGGGTCCAAATGGTTCAACTTTCTTTGCGGGCGCAAGGATCTGGACCCCAAAGAGACGTTCCACAGGCTTGTCCGGACCTATTTCCACAGCACGCTCAAGCCGCCCTTCAACGAGGAAAAGCGCGCCGAAGCCGGTCTGCCGCCCGATTTTTACTGGCCGCTCGCCACCGGCTAGACCCGTCCGATCCGCCTTAGCCAAACGGCGAACCCCTTGGCATCGGCGGATTTTTGCCGGAATTTCTCTGGTTCGCGGCGCCCCGCCGATGATCCGCCCAAAATTCTTGCGCTCGCCCGGACCCACCTTTAAGCCCATCGCAAGGGCGCGGTTTTTGGGGAGCCGCGCGCCAAAAGTTGGGACGGGAAAAGGGACAAGCTGGTGAGAACGCGTTTCGCGATCAGAACCCATGCGCTGATGGAACGATTTTTTCCGGAACGTCGGCTCTTTCTGAAATCGGACAACGATACCCGGTTTATCCGGCTGCGGCCCGAAACCCAGGCGGCGGCCTATCTCGGCGGCGCGCTTCTGGTGTCCTGGGCGATCATCGCCACGGCGATCCTGCTGATGGACAGCATCAGTGCGGGCAATTTCCGCGAACAGGCGCGCCGCGATCAGATCACATATCAGCGCCGCCTGAACGAACTGTCGGACGAACGCGACAGCCGCGCCGCCGAATCCCTGGCCGCGCAAGAACGGTTCAACACCGCCCTGGCGCAGGTGTCTTCGATGCAGGCCCGCCTGCTGGACAGCGAAACCCGCCGCCGCGAGCTGGAAACCGGGATCGACGTGATCCAGACCACGTTGCGCGACACCATGAAGGACCGCAAGGAGGTGGGCAACCGGCTTGCCGCGCTTCAGGCCCAGATCGACGGCGGCGACGTCGCGATGCTTGGCGGTGGCGATGCTGACGGCACGCTCGATCTGCTCTCCGAGGCGCTGGCCCGCACTGCCCAACAGCGCGACCAGGTGGTCGCCGACGCGCAGGATGCGCTGGTCCGCGCCGATGACATGGCCACCGAATTGCGCCTCATGGAAGAAAAGAACGACCGCATCTTCCGCCAACTCGAAGAGGCGATGACCGTCTCGGTCAAACCGCTCGACAAGATGTTCACCGCCGCCGGCATGGACCCCGACCGCATCATCGGCGAGGTCCGCAAGGGGTATTCCGGCCAGGGCGGCCCGCTGACCCCGTTGACCTTTTCGACCCGTGGCGAAGAGCCGTCCGCCGATACCGAGCGCGCCAACCGTATTCTGGGCGAGATGGACAAGCTGAACCTGTACCGCATCGCCGCTCAGAAAGCGCCCTTCGCCGTGCCGATCAAGGATGCCTTCCGCTTTACCTCGGGCTTTGGCCGCCGCTGGGGTCGCCTGCACGCGGGCACGGATTTCGCCGCGCCTCATGGCACGCCGATCTACGCCACCGCCGACGGTGTCGTCACTTGGGCGGGCTGGCAGTCGGGCTATGGGCGGCTGGTCAAGATCCAGCACGCCTTCGGAATCGAGACGCGCTACGCCCATCAATCCAAAATCCGCGTGAAGGTCGGCCAAAGGGTCTCGCGCGGGGAACGCATCGGTGATATGGGAAATACCGGACGGTCGACCGGGACGCATCTTCACTACGAGGTTCGCGTCGGAGGTGAGCCCGTAAATCCCATGATCTACATCAAGGCTGCAAACGATGTTTTCTAAGAGCAAGATCAACGAGCCCGGGCACAAGGCTGACGACACCGCACCGAAACCGGCGCCCACGTCCGAAGCTCCGCGCACTCCCAATCCGGAATTCAAGCCGACGGCGCCCCCCAAGGCCAAGCCCCCGGCGTCGGTGCTCTCGAGCGATCTGCACATCACCGGCAACCTGCGCACCACCGGCGACATCAACGTCGAAGGCACCGTCGAAGGCGACATCCGCGCGCATCTGCTGACCATCGGCGAGTCGGCCACCATCAAGGGCGAGGTTGTCGCCGATGATGTGGTCATCAACGGTCGGATCGTCGGTCGCGTGCGTGGCCTCAAGGTGCGGCTGACCGCCACCGCCCGCGTCGAAGGTGACATCATTCACAAGACCATCGCGATCGAAAGCGGCGCCCATTTCGAAGGCTCCGTGCAGCGCCAGGACGATCCGCTGTCCACGCGCGGCAAGACCGGCGCGCCCAAGCCCGCCGCACCGAACGGTGCCCCCGAGACGCCGGCAAGCTAAGGCGCGCCTGCGCAGAACACGACACGGGAAAACGCCGGGCCTTGTCAAAAGCCCGGCGTTTTTGCATGCGGCGCGGCGATCAGCCCATCAGCGCCTTGCGCAGCATATTGAGCGCCACAAGCATCAGAAAGCCGCCAAAAAACCGCTTGAGCCGCGCGGCATTGGTGGCATGGGCCAGCTTGACCCCCAGCGGAGCGGTCAGCAGGGTCATCGCGATCACCACCAGAAAGCCCGGCAGGTTCACCGCGCCCATCGTCAGGGGCGGACGCGAGTCGGCGGCGATGTCCACAAACAGGAAGCCCACCGCCGAGGGAAATGCGATCAGCAGCCCAAAGCCCGCAGCCGTCGCCACCGCCCGATGGATCGGCGTTCCGTGCAGGCTCATGAGCGGCACGCCAAAGCTGCCGCCGCCGATTCCCATCAGCACCGACAGAAACCCGACCACCGGCGAGAACAGGAACTGGCGTCCGCCAGAGGGCATCCGTTCGGCCACCTGCCAGCTTGTTTTGCCGAACGCCATATAGGCCCCGATGAACAGCCCCAGCCCGCCAAAGATGAACTGCAGGGTGACCGAGCGCAGAGCCGAGGCCGCGATCACTCCGACAACGGCGCCGATGACGATGCCGGGCGCCCAGGTTTTCAGCACATCCCAGTCGACCGCGCCCTTGCGGTTGTGACTCGCGACCGACCGCATCGAGGTGACGACGATCGTCGCCAGCGATGTCGCCAGGCAAACCTGCATCAGTTGCGGCCCTCCGTAGCCCATCGACTGAAACGCGTAGAAAAACGCGGGCACCAGAACGACACCGCCTCCGACGCCAAGCAGCCCTGCGAGCACGCCGGCGATGCCTCCGATCACCACGAGAAAGAGCAGCAGCTCGATCATCAGGGTCATGTCCATTCCCAGTCTCTCCTTGTTGTCCCGGTCAACGCGGCGTCGCGTTCGCCGCCCAGGATGTTTTGCCCGGAATCGCCCCGCGCCGGCGGTCTGATGTCGCATGCCTGCCTGCCCCCGAACAGCCCCTCCGCCGGAACGCTCCCTCGCGGCACCGCAGGACGGGCCATCGTTTGGGCTGCGTGGACCTTCAGACAGTCTTGCGCGGTGCGAATGTTCACGGGCGGGCGGGCTCCTGCGGATCGGCGGTTGATCGGGCGGTGCGAATCCTTCATATGTATACATGTCGGGTCTAATTGAATCCAGATCCGACCGCGACCGGGTCGGGGCGCTGTGTGGGCAGGCCATAGGGGGCGCTCTTGCACCACTCACGGAACCCGACGGCCATTCCACAGGAGAGAACATGACCTTCGATTTCTTCTCAGCCCGCCGCCCCGCTCCGGTCGCGACAGAGGCGATGATCGCCACATCGCATCCGCTTGCCACCGCGGCCGGTCTTCGGATGCTGAACACGGGCGGAAACGCGGTGGATGCCGCGCTTGCCGCCGTGGCGGTGCAATGCGTTGTCGATCCGTTGATGACCGGAATCGGCGGCGACTGCTTCGCGCTTTATGCCCCGAAGGGCGGCCCGGTTAAGGCGTTGAACGGCTCGGGCCGGGCGCCCGCCGCTGCGACGGTCGAGGCGCTGCGCAAGGCGGGCCTGACCGACGAGATCCCGCAAACCAGCCCCCACGCGGTGACGGTGCCCGGCGCCATTTCGGCCTGGTGCCTGCTGCATGAAAGTCACGGCTCGCTGCCGCTGGACCGGATTTTTGCCAGCGCCATCCGCTATGCCGAAGACGGCTATCCGGTGATGCCGCGCGTTGCCATGGACTGGGCCGCGAATGCGGAACTGGTCAGCGGCGATGCGAATGCCGCCGCGCTGTTTCTGCCCGACGGCCGCGCACCGCTGGCCGGGGAACGCCACGCCCAGCCGCTGGTCGGCGCGCGCCTGCGCGAAATCGCGGCCAAAGGCGCCGCCGGATTCTACGAGGGCGAGACCGCTGCCAGGATGGCCGCGCATCTGCGCGCGCTTGGCGGTCTGCACACCGAAGAAGATTTCCACGCCGGCAAGGATGCCGCGATCTGGACCGACCCGATCTCCGCCCCTTATGGCGGCTACGATGTGGTGGAATGCCCGCCCAACGGACAGGGCCTCGCGGCGCTGCTGATCCTGCGCATCCTGTCGAAATTCGATCTGGGAGCGGATCTGTCCGAGGCCGACCGCATTCACCTGCATGCCGAGGCGACAAAGCTGGCCTATCACCACCGGGACGCGCTGATCGCCGATCCGGCGCAGGCCAGGGACGTGACCGGGGTGCTGCTGTCGGATGCGGTTGTGGATGCGCTTGCGGCCAGGATCGACATGACCCGCGCCCTGCCCCCTGTTCTGTGGGACGAACCGGAACACAAGGACACGATCTATCTGTGCGTGATCGACAAGAACGGCAACGCGATAAGCTTCATCAATTCGATCTTTCACGGGTTTGGCTCGACCCGGCTCGACCCGGCGACCGGAGTGCTGTTCCATTCACGCGGCGCAAGCTTCCGGCTGATCGAGGGGCACCCCAATGCGATCGCGCCGATGAAACGTCCGATGCACACGATCATTCCGGGAATGCTGTGCAGGGATGGCGCGGCGGTGATGCCGTTCGGCGTGATGGGCGGGCAGTATCAAGCCGCCGGGCACGCGGCGTTCCTGTCGGGTCTGCTGGACCTTGGAATGGGCGTGCAAGAGGCGATGGACGCCCCGCGCAGCTTTGCCCATGACGGCGTATTGCAAATCGAACCGGGCGTGTCGGAGCGCGCGCGCGTCGAGCTTGAGGCACGCGGCCATCGTCTGGCGGTGCAGTCCAGCCCCATCGGCGGCAGCCAGGCGATCCGCATTGATCCCGAAACCGGGTTTCTGACCGGGGGCAGCGACACCCGCAAGGACGGCTGCGCGCTGGGGATCTAGGCCACCCCAAAAGCGAAGAATGTTATAACCGAAATTCCCGCGCCCGATCACGGGGTTTCGGAAACAGAAAAGGGCGCCGCGACGGATCCAAGCCCCTTACCAGATGTGTGGAAAAAATACTTCGGTTGGCCACATCGTGGCCAATCCTTTCCTTAGAAACTTAGCTTGACGGAACTCTGAAATGGAGGTGTCAGGTTCAGGTGAAGTCTGTCCCGCAAAAATCTGCGACAGCCGGAAAGAGACGGCTTCCACTCCCGTTTTTCGGGGTGGATGTGAACTTTTGCCGGAACCCACAATGCGCCCATTTCGGCGTTCGTCCCGATCCCCGGGATGGTCGGGGACTGAAAGCTGGGCTCCGCGAATGCCAACTTCCCGCGGGGAAGAGTCGGCGGATCAGCCGACAACAAATACTT
>NZ_QLMG01000054.1 GCF_003259905.1 Salipiger aestuarii
GATCTCCCTGGCGGTTGGCGCCGCCGGTTGGGTGGGTTTCAGGTCACCCGGAGATTACGCCGCCTTCGAATTTCCACCACTTCCGCGACACGACCCGACGCGGGACAGAACTTTCACTCAGCTCAGAGTATTAGGCGGCTGGCACGGTGGTTATCTCGACGGGGATGCCTGGCGAATAAACTCAGGCATCCAAACCGTTCATGCGGACGACCGCGCATACCGCTTCCTTGGTCGATCAGGTTCCGTCTATCTATGCCGACGCGGCGGATATCGCATGTCACGCATCATGGCGGCTGGCCTGACAGAGCTGAAGCGTCAGCAGAGCGTTGTCGATGCAGAGGTTCTGGAAGACAGGAATTGGCTTGAACCAGGGCTCTTTGAAGCCCTCCTCTCAACAGCGGCTGACGATACAGCGGAGAAGTGACTTCGCCTCGAGACCTTCGCGAGTCGGTTAGGGGCTTGCTGTGCAGGTGTGGGACCTCAACCGGACGCGCCGCTGCTTCCGGCCCATTCCGGACATTCATCAGGTTGGGCCTCGCTGCGCCGCAGTTTACCCATACCGGACACTGGTGGCATCGCGCAGCATGGTCTGACGGCACAAGGTCAGTGGGGCGGGCAAAACGGTCGTTCGCTGCACTCGCAACAGCGGGGGCCATACGTCCACTGTTCTCGGTAGCTATCCCGCCATTATCTGCTTTCTCCCTATTTGAACCCAGACCGTATGACTGGCACACTTTCTTTAACGTCAGCCCACGATTCTCCCGTGACGAGATAGCGGGCGGGGACGGTTTGCTCGAAGACGCAAACCGGTCAGGATACTTCGGAATAAAGGCGAGGTTATTCGTCGCATACCACATCATCAGGTTCTTAACATGATGACATGACATGCGCCGATCATGTATCTGGCAGCGATGAGTTCCCGCGCGAGACATATCGTAATAACGCTGTTTGCCGTACTGCTTCTGGCAGTCGGTAGCATTGCGTCCGCACGCATGATGGCGCCCGACGAGAACACCATCATCCGTGCCGAGGTCGCGGCGCTTGGCCTTTCCCTCGACGATATTTGCGGCGATCACCTTGGGCACGAGCATCGCTGCCCATTCTGCCATCTGACCCCGGATACGCCCTTACCGGCTCCAGTCGGAATCTGGCGCGTTTTCATTCCGAGCGCCGGCTGGAAGGAGAGCGCGGCTCTCTATCGCGAAGCACAGGCACGAGACCACTGCCATGCGCCTCGTGCCCCTCCTGAAATGATCTGAAGCGGCAATGCCGGACGCGATGCGTCACGTCCGGGTTTACCTTCCTACGGCATGTCGGTGGCCTGACGACGTACACTGACATGGCGTGTTCATTTCGGAAACCCCATGAAACATCCCCTGAAACTGGCCGGGCTCCTGCTCGCCAGCACATCTCTCTGCGCCACGATCGCTTTTGCCCAAGAGGTTATGGACCTCGGCACCATCACTCTCGATCCGATCCTCATTCAGGGTCTTGAGAACGGCGCAGTCATCGACGGTTACCGTGCGGATGCGATCTCGAGCGCCACGCGCACGGCAACCCCGCTCCAGCAGACGCCGCAATCCGTTCAGGTCCTGTCGCCCGAACTGCTGGAGGATCAGGCCATCACCACCATGTCCGAGGCACTTGGCAATGTCAGTGGGGCCCAAGGCACGATCCCTCTTCAGACGCCTGCCTTCGAATCCACCCTGTTGCGCGGCTTCCCTGCCGAGTTCTACCAGGACGGCATGACCAGTTACATCAATACGGGCGACGCCAATGCCATGGCAGGTGTCGAGCGGATCGAGGTGCTGAAGGGGCCGAATGCCATCCTCTACGGCGGCGGTATCGGCACGCCCCTTGGCGGCCTGGTCAACATCGTGACCAAGAAACCCGAGCCGGAAAACTTCACCGAGCTTGGCCTGACCTATGGGACAAACAACTACATAGAGCCGTCCTTCGATATCAATCGCCAGCTGTCCGACACCGTGCTCTTCCGCATGAACGGCAGTTACGTCTGGTCCGAAGCAGACCAGGACGTGATTGAGACGGACCGCTACTCGTTCAGCCCCTCGCTGACCTTCGGCTACGGGACGGATACCCGCCTCACGATCGAGGGCTACCTGTCCCGTTGGGAGCAAAAGGAATATCAGGGCCTGCCCGCCGTCGGTACGGTGACCGGGGATTTCAGCATCGACCGGGACCTCTACATCGGCGATCCCGATATTCCGGAAAGCCACACGGAAACGCGCAAGCTGACTTTTACGCTGGAGCATGATTTCAACGGTCAATGGTCCAACCGCACGCAGTTCCGCTATGGCGAAAACGAAGTGGAACAGATCACCCAGATCATCCTGTCGAATGCCCCTGATGCGGGGCCGACCGACTGGGGCCTCTACAATTCCTACGTGCCCGGCGAGCAGACCGAGTACAGCTTCAACACCTCCTTCGAGGGGCGTTTCAGCACCGGGAATTGGGATCACGTGCTGCTATTTGGCGCGGACTATTCCCGGATCGAAGATTATTCTCTGATGTACATGGACTACGCCGGGAGCAACGATCTGGCGAACCCGGGCGCATGGCCCGCATGGACCATGCCTTCGACGCTGGCTATGGGCGAAGGCAACGGCACCTACACGACCTCCGGGGCCTTTGTGCAGATGCAATCTTCCGTCGGGCGGCTGCACCTCCTGGGCGGGCTGCGGTTGGCCCACTTGGAGACGATCTACGATTCCGAAGGCTACGGTCGGCGCGACACCTTGGAAGAAACAAAGCTCTTGCCCAGGATCGGCGCGGTCTATGACCTCACGGATCAATGGTCGGCCTTTGCCAGCTACAGCGAGGGCATGAAGGCCAATGCGTTCTATTTTTATTCATCGACACCTAAGCCGGAGTTTTCCCGCCAGGCCGAGATCGGCCTGAAATATGATGGAAGCGCCGTCTCGGGCAGCATTGCCGCCTTCCGGATCGAGCGTGAGAATGTTCCTGTCACCGACCCCAACGACCCCATGATGCTGACCAGCGTTACCGAGGGGCAGCAGCGCTCTCAGGGTGTCGAACTTGATGCCGTCTGGCAGCCGGGGGGCGCCTGGAAGGTCATGGTGAACTACGCCTATACCGATGCCGAGCTGACGGCGGATATCCCGATGGGCGCCCCTGCCGGGTCAAAGCTTCCCGGTGTGCCGCGTCATTCCGGCGGTCTCTGGGTCGATTACGATGCACGGGCTGACAACGATGAAGGCTGGCGCGCGGGGGCCGGGCTGCATGCGGTCTCGTCCTCCAAGCTCGATCAGGCAAACACCTACGAGACAGATGGCTATGCCACAGTGAACGCCTCTGCCAGCTATACGCAGGGCGGAATGACCTATGCACTGGCCGTGAAGAACCTCTTCGACACGGAATACGACCTGCCGATGTATGGCTACATGGGGGGACGTGTGGTTCCCGGTGCCGAGCGACAGATCCTCTTCAACATCAGCAAGAGGTTCTGAGATGCTCCGCACCCTTGCGCTTTGCGCATTTCTCTTGCCCATGACCGCAATGGCTGATCCGGTCATCCCGCTTTATCCCGACGGCAGAGCCGCGCCTCTGAACCGCCCTGAAAGCCGGGATCGGATCGAAGGCGAGATCTTCGTCTTCAACGTCAGCGCCCCTACGCTGGAGATCGTTCGGCCAACGGATGCGACTGCCAACGGCACGGCGGTGATCGTCGCGCCCGGCGGTGGTTTCGTGGGGTTGGCTTATGAGCAGAGCATGGCGGTCGCACACCGCCTTGCCGATCTGGGCATCACGGCATTCGTCCTGAAATACCGCACCATCGAAAGCCCGGACGACGGCATGCACATGCCCGAAGTCCATGTTCAGGAAATGAATGTCCTGATGCAAAGGGCGGAAACGGGCCAGCCTGCGGAGGCTCCGATCTTCGCAGGCGAACCCTCCGCGGTCGAGGATGGTCGCCGCGCCATGAGCCTGTTGAGGGAAGGTGCGGCAGACTGGGGCATCGACCCGGCGAAGATCGGCTTACTTGGGTTCTCCTCTGGCGCCTTCCTGGCCGCCGACCTGGCCATCGGCGATGCCGAGACCCGGCCGGACTTCGTCGCTTTCCTCTACGGCGGTCTGCGCACACCCGTACCCGCCCACGCCTCGCCGGCCTTCATCGCGGCGGCTGCAGATGACGCCTTTTTGCCGGATGACAGCCTGCGCATCTACATCGCCTGGGGCGAAGCGGACGTTCCGGCAGAGCTGCATGTCTATCAGAACGGCGGTCACGGCTTCGGCCTCGAACCTCAGGGAAAGGCAAGCGACCACTGGTTTGAGGACTTTGCCGCGTGGTTACAGACAAATGGCCTGACCGATATTCACCAGCACCGCTCTCTCCAAGGAGACTGACCAATATGACGACCCAATCAACCAATCCGCCACGTGAGGCGTCGCAGCCGCAGGCGAACAAACTCTACTTTGCCGCATGGCGATGGCATTTTTATGCAGGGCTCTTCGTCGTGCCCTTCCTTCTGATCCTTGCCGTGACCGGCATGATCATGATGATCTCCACTGCAACGTCAAACCAGCTCGGTAACGTCGCGGATGTCGCGATGACGGGTACCGCGGTTCCCGTGACCCAACAGGCGGACGCCGCACTTGCGTCTGTTCCTGGCGGCACGCTGAACCAGTATGTCGCCCCCGAAGCCCCGGACCGCCCTGCCTTCTTCGCCATCGAGCAGGGCAACGCCGTCATGTCTGTCGCCGTGAACCCATATACCGGGACGGTGCTGAACAGCCAGGACAAGACCACGACGCTCTATGCCATTGCCAACCGCATCCACGGAACGCTCCTGATCGGGGATACCGGAGACCGGATCATGGAAACCACGGCGTCGTTGATCGTTCTCCTGATTGTCACCGGGCTCTGGATGTGGCTTCCCAAGGCAGGCATCCGCGCCGTCGTCCCGGACATTCGAGCGCGCGGGCGGAACCTGTTCAAGTCGCTGCATACCAGTGTGGGGACAGTGATGTCGCTATTCCTTCTTTTGTTCGTCCTGTCGGGCCTGTCTTGGTCGGGGATCTGGGGCGCGCAGTTTGTGCAGCCTTGGGCGTCGTTCCCGGCCGAGAAATCCTGGACCAACATTCCCCTCTCCGACCGGACCCACGCTTCGATGAACCACGCTGGGCACCAGGACGTGGCATGGGGCATGGAGCAGGTGCCGATGCCCGCCTCGGGAAGCGATGCCGGGGCCGCCGGTGTTTCCGATAGGGTCACGCTGGACACGATAAGCGCCTGGGCTGTCGAGAACGGTTTCTCGGGGCAGTACAAGATCTCCATTCCGCAGGATGAAGCCGGCGTTTTCACCGTCATGGCGGAGGTTCGAAACGAAGATGACGTGATGCCTTGGCAAGACCGAACGACACATCTTGACCAGTATACCGGCAACGTGCTCGCCGATGTCCATTACGCGGAGTACTCTCTCATGGCCAAGGCGATGGCCTGGGGTATCGGGCTGCACAAAGGTCTAGTGGGACCGCTGAACTTTGCCTTCAACTTGGTGTTCTTGCTCTTGGTCATCATGACCTGCGTCACCGGGATCGCCATGTGGTGGAAACGTCGCCCTTCGGGTGCCGGTCGGCTGGCTGCTCCTCCGATGCCGCGCGACATGCCGCTTTGGAAAGGCGCGGTGCTGGTCGCGCTGGCGCTTGCGATGGCCTTTCCCATGGCGGGTATCGCCTTGCTTGGAGTGGTGGCGCTTGACGTGCTGCTTCTGACAAAGGTTCCCGCGCTCAGGCGCATCCTGAACTGACCACAGTGCCCCAAGCCGCTATCGCTGCGGCTTGGGGCACGCGGTGCGGACGAGCGTTGTACGCAGATATCGCAAGAAGCGAAACATGGACGTTTGTCCTCGCAGTCGCCGCTGGATGGTGTCGGAGAAAGAACAGCAGTATCCTGCCCGATGGAGCGGCTTGATCAGGCTCTGAGCGGATAGAAAGGTAGTCATACCCGGAAATCGGCGGGATATTTCGCGCACCTGTTTGAGAGAGGTTCAAGGCGAATGACCGAAAGCAGCCGGGAAGAGCGCGGTGCCGCCCCGACGACGGCACCATGGAGCTCGAAGCGGGCTTGTGGGTTTGCCGGATAGCTCGAGCCTTGCCAGCCCCGGAAGTCGGCTTCCATGTATCCGGATGATCCGATTGCCAGCACAGCAAAGGTCGGATTCTCGATCTTTGCTGTGCCTCGGGGTTAGGCGCCTTGAAATCCCTCGCGCGGCGTCGGTCCCGGCGCGTTGCTGCCTGAGGCCAAGACTCCAAACGCAGCAACGCAGCTACTGCAGAGCGGGTGTTGGGCATAATGTCCAGAATTGGTGGCCGCTGAAGGTCGGCTGGTCCGAAGAACGGACCCTGCAAGGGCTCAGTACGCGGCGGTCACGATCACCTCGACCTTCAGCCCAAGGCGGGCGAGGCGCGCTTCGCCGCATGCGCGGGCGGGCGCGTGACCCTCGGGCACCCAGGCATCCCAGACCGCGTTCATTTCGGCAAAGTCCTCCATGGAGGACAGCCAGATGATGACCTGCAACATCTGCTCTCGCGACGACCCGGCCTCCTGAAGCAGGGCATCGACACGGCCAAGGCAATCCCGTGTCTGCTCGGCGACGCTGTCGCCTGCACCGACCTGCCCGCAGAGATAGGCGGTGCCATTATGCTTGACGATCTTGCTCATGCGGGGGCCGGTTTCAAGTCGTGTAATCATGTCGGATTCTTTCGGAGCGCTGTTCAGGCCGTGACGAGTTTTGACAAGAACCGACGGCTGCGGTCGTCCTGGGGGCTGTCGAAAAAAGTCGCGGGGGCCGCCGTTTCGACGATTTCACCCGCTTCCATGTAGACCACGCGATCCGCGACCTGACGGGCGAACCCCATTTCATGAGTCACCACGACCATGGTCATCCCCTCCTGCGCCAGCGTGACCATGGTATCCAGAACCTCCCGGATCATTTCAGGGTCGAGCGCCGATGTCGGCTCGTCAAAAAGCATCACCTTGGGCCGCATGCACAGGGCCCGGGCGATGGCCACCCGTTGCTGCTGGCCGCCCGACAGCTGGCCGGGATATTTGTCGGCCTGATCGAGGATCTGCACACGCTCAAGGAAGTCACGCCCGCGTGCCTCCGCCTCGGCCCGGGCCGTACGGCGCGAGAGAATCTGCGGCAACGCGCAGTTCTCCAGAACCGTGAGATGGGGAAAGAGGTTGAAGTGCTGGAACACCATGCCTGCCTCACGCCGGACCTCGTCCAGATTGCGCAGGTTGTCGCCTAGTTCTATGCCACGCACCCGGATGGTGCCCGCGTCATGCACCTCCAAGCGGTTGAGGCATCGGATCAGTGTCGACTTTCCAGACCCGGAGGGACCACAGATCACCACCCGCTCGCCTTCCGCCACTGAGAAGTCCACATCGCGCAGGGCATGGAAGGTGCCGTAGTACTTGTTCAGCCCTGATACTTCGATCGCCCTTGTCATCAATGGCTCCTTGCTTTGACACCGGCTTCGAGGTGCTGGGAGTACCAGCCGATAGCGGTGCAGATAATAAAATAGATCGCCGCTACGAACAGATACGCCTCTGTCGATGGGGCGGGCCAGGCCGGGTCCGTGGCGGCGCTACGCGCCGCGCTGAGAATGTCGAAGACACCCACAATCAGAACCAGCGACGTGTTCTTGACCATCACAATGGCGGTATTGGTCAGCGGCGGAATAACTTTCTGGATCGCTTGCGGAAGGACGATATGCCAGACGGTTTTCCAGTACGGAATGCCGAGGGCCTGTGCCGCTTCGACTTGCCCGCCGGACAGACCTTGCAGCCCGCCGCGGATCACTTCGGCCAAGTAGGCGGCCGCAAAGATCGTGAGCGCTGCGAGCGTGCGGCCCAGCTTGTCGATGGTCCAGTCCGGCGGCAGGAAGAGTGGCAGCAGAATGGCCGCAACGAACAAGAGACCGACCAGAGGCAGGCCTCTGACGAGTTCGATCATCAGGATAGAAACAGCTCTCGCCACCGGCAGCTTGCTGCGTCGGCCAAGCGCAAGCACCACGGCAATCGGAAAGCCAAGACCAAGGGACAGCACCGCAAGTAGCAGGGTGATCGGCAGCCCGCCCCATTTCGAGGTGGGCACGTAGGACATGCCGAAGACACCGCCCTGCATCAGCACCAGCATGACCGCCAGCCCCACTGCCCAGAGGCCAATGATCCGAAGCCCCCAGAGGCGTGGCCACAGCGTGGCGAGCACCAGCGCGATGATCAGAACGATCACCGTGAACGCCCGCCATTGGGCTTCGGGCGGATACAGACCGAAGAGGATCAAACGAAGCTTGGCATGGATGAAGCTCCAGCAGGCCCCGGCTCCGTGGCAGAGTTCCGGGGGGCCTGCTTGCCATTGCGCATCCAGTACGGCCCAGCGAAAGGCCGGGATCAGCGCCAGTATGATCGCAACGGAGAGGAGCGTCAGCAGGGCGGAAAGCCAGCTGCCGAAAAAGATTCGGACACCACGGCTCACCATAGATGGGCTGGTGGAGGGCTGAGCTGTGGCATTTGTGCGATTGTTCGTCATGATGTCTCAGCGCTCCACGAGCGCGATACGCGCATTGTAAAGGTTCATCAGGGCGGAGACCGACAGCGAGATCGTCAGGAAGACCGCCAGCATGATCAAGATGCTCTCCAGCGCCTGGCCGGTCTGGTTGGTCACCGTGTTCACGATCAGGCCAAGTTCAGGATAGCCCACAGCAACCGCCAGGGTCGTGTTTTTGACCGTCGACAGGTATTGAGACGTCATAGGCGGGACGATCACCCGAAGCGCCTGCGGCAGGATGATCCGAAACATGATATGACGTTCAGACAGACCCAGTGCGCGCCCGGCCTCCCACTGGCCTCGGGCGATGGCTTCGATACCGCCGCGGATGATCTCTCCGGTAAAGGCAGAGGTGTAGAGCACCAGGCCGATCAGCACCGCTGCGAACTCCGGGCTGAGATAGGTGCCGCCGCGAAAATTCAGTCCGGTGAGTTCCGGCAAATCAAGCCCGATCGGGCGCTCCATGGCAGCCCATAGCGCGACGCAAAAACCGGCCCAGCCGGCCACTCCCAACACCAGCCGCAGTGCCCTGGGCATGTGGCGGCCGCGCAGATGACGGCTGCGAAGAGCCAAAGCCACTCCCACCAGTGACAATCCGCACAGCACCAGGAACAATCCGCCACCCGGCGCGATCTCAAGCGCAGGTGCATATACGCCTCGCAACGACAGGAATACGCCTGGAACCGGGTTCAGCGCATCGCGCGGCGCGGGAAAGACCGAGGTCGCGATTCCGTAGAAGAACAGCAGCTGAACGATCAGGGGGATGTTGCGGAACAAGGTCACATAGCTGCGGCCCAGGCGGGTCAGAAGCGGATGCCCAGACAGCCGGGCAAGCGCCAGCAGCAACCCGCCCAAAGTGGCGAGGACGATTGTCAGGAAGGACAGCCAGAGCGTATTTCCTATGCCGACCGCAAAGGCCCAGAGGAAACTATCGGATGGATCATACCGGATAACGCTTTCGGAAATCGGAAACCGGGCGGGCCTGGACAAGAAATCAAGCCCTGTGCGGATACCGCGTTCTGCCAGGTTGGACGCTGTGTTGTTGCCAAGCCAGAACAAAAGACCCACGAGGCCGCCCAGAAGGGCGACCTGTGCGACCAGGCTGCGCAGCCGGTCAGAGTACCATAGGGTCCTTAGCATCACTGGAAGGCCAGCGGGAACATGACCCCGCCATCACTGTAAAGTGCGTTATATCCGCGCTCCAGCTTCAGCGGGCTGTCCATGCCGACGTTGCGCTCAAAGACCTCGCCGTAGTTCCCCAGCGCCTTAACGATCTGATAGGCGAAATCCTCGCTCAGGCCGAGTGCTGCGCCATTGCCCGGATCGGTACCCAGAAAGCGGCGGATGCGCGGGTCATCGCTTTCCAACATCTCATCGACGTTAGCCTGCGTAATGCCGAAGTTCTCGGCAGCGATCAGCGCCTGGATCGACCATGTGACGATATCCATCCACTGATCGTCCCCCTGCCGCACGGCCGGCGTCAGAGCGTCGGCATAGGGCGTTGCGGGGAAGATGATGTAATCGTCCGGATTGTCGGCCATGCTCGCCCGGACCGACGCCAGCGCCCCGGCATCGGTGATCAACGCATCGCAGCGCCCTGAGAAGAAGGCCTGGCGCGCCGCAGAGGTATTGTCGAAAACCACCGGGCTGAGGTCCAGATCATGTTTGGTCGACACGTCATTGACGACCAATTCCGTGGTCGAGCCTGTCTGCACGCAGACCGTGGCGCCAGTCATGCCTTCAACCTCGCTGATCCCCAGCGATTTCGGCATCATGAAGCCCGTGTACTCATAGTAGTTGGGCGTGGTGAAATTGATACCGTTGGCGTCGCGCTGCAGCGTCCAAGTCATGGTCCGGGGTAGCATGTCTACCTCGCCGGTCTGCAACGCCGGAATGCGCTGCTGGCCGGAAAGCGGAACGAAATCCACCGCATCCATGTCGCCCAGCACTGCCACAGCAACGGCTCGGCAGGTTTCAACGTCGAGGCCGCGCCAATACCCGTTGTCGTCTGGCGCACCGAACCCCGGGGTGCCCTGGCTTGCGCCGCAAACCATGCGACCGCGCTCCTTGACAGCGGCAAGTGTGCCACCGCTCTGAGCTTGGGCCGTGCCAGCGAGCAGCATCGCAGGCATGGCCAGCGCGGTCAGAATTTTCATCTTTGTTTTCATGTTTCTTCTCCTGTCGGTGGAAGCCGCCTCTTTCGGGCGGCGTTGATCAGGCCTCGGCGAGGATGCCGAAGAACCTGTCGAGATCGGCCTTGAGGTCCTTCGGATCTTCAAGGCCGATACTCAGCCGTAGAATGATGCGGCTGTTGCGGGGCTCGGACGTCACTCGGTGCGCAGCCACGCTCATCGGTGCGATCAGGCTGCGAGTGCCGCCCCAGGACGCGCCGATGGCAAAGACCTCCAACGCATCCAGCGCCGCGTCGAGCCTGGACTCCCAGGCTTCGGGCAGGACCACCGAGAACAGGCCCGAGGCACCTATGAAATCACGCTTCCAGAGCACGTGACCGGGGCTATCGGGCAGCACCGGGGTCAAAACCTCGACCGGATGGGCACTGTCGATTGCAAACGCGAGATCGGTGGCCACGCGGCCTGCGTGGGCCAGGCGCACTGCCATGGTTTCAAGCCCGCGCAAGACGAGGGAAATCGCATCTGGCGCCGTATGAAAGCCCAGCATCCGCATGACGTCCCGCAGGCCCTTGCGCAGGTCGGGGTCGCTGACGGAAACTGACCCCATGAGGATGTCGGAGTGGCCGCCGGGGTACTTCGTCAGGGCCTGCATTGAGAAATCCACCCCATGCGCCAGCGGTTTGAACAACAGCGGCGTGGCCCAAGTGTTGTCGATGCCGGTATAGATCCCCTTGGCTTTCGCCACTTTGACAATTGCGGGGATATCCTCGATCTCCATTGTGGTCGAGCCGGGGCTTTCGGTCCATATCAGGCGGGTTTCAGGGCGGATATGATCCGCGATCGCCGCACCTGTGCCGGGCGGATAGGTGGACCATACGATCCCTAGGGTATCAAGGAAGTTGCGGCACAAGCCGGCAACTGGCGGATAGGCGGTTTCGGCCACCAGAACATGATCACCCGGTTTCAGAACGCTGAGGAACACAACGGCGATGGCTGCCTGCCCGGAGGGAAGTACGACCGTCTTGGCACCGCCCTCAAGCGCGGTGAGCTGTGCCTCCAGCACCCGCTGTGTGGGCGTCCCATGCATCCCGTAGGAATAGCTGTCGAGATCGCGCTGGCCTCGGGTCGCATAAGCGGCTGCGCTGTCAAAGACGATCGTGGAGGCGCGCTCGACGCCGGGGGCCAGCGACGCGAATTCGCGGTCATCGACTTTAGGGTGGTGAACGGTAAGTGTCGCGTCGCGCATCATGATCTCCGAGTGTATTTCTCGTAGACTTACAGAAATGGCCTAGGCTTAATACTGATCTGATAGCATAGCTGTATGCCTTAACCTTATAGAGCTACCGGCCATGAAACATCGACAAGTTGAAGCCTTTCACGCCCTGATCATCTCTGGTTCGACCGTGCGCGCGGCAGAGATCATGGGGATCACGCAGCCGGCCGTGTCCCGGCTGATCGCAGAGTTGGAGCACTCCGTTAGGTTTCCTCTTTTCGACCGTGTCCGGGGCAGACTGGTCCCGACGCCAGAAGCACGGCTCTTCTTTCGCGAGGTCGAGGAGAGCTTTCGCGGCATGGATCGTCTGCGCGCTGCCGCCGCCGGGATCCGCGACTATGGCGAAGGCACGCTCAGGATTGGTGGTTTGGCGGCGGGGAGTGTCGCTCTCATACCCTCTGCGATCCGCCTCTTTCGAGAGAGTCACCCCAAGATCCGCATCACGTTCCACGTCAAATCCTCGGCCGACATCCGCAATGGAATCGTGGACGGGCAATATGATATTGGCCTCGCGGCGGATGAGATCGACAAGGCCGGTGTCGACACCCAAACCTTCGCCTCTTCTCCCGGTGTCGTCGCGATGCCGATGGACCACCCCCTTGCGTCGAAGGAAACGATCAAGCCGGAGCATTTGTCCGATCTGCCATTGCTTGGACTGGTGCCAGAGGACCGGGCGCGTCAAAGGCTTGATACCTTACTCGCGCAACATAATGTAGTACCCGACTATATCGTCGAGACTCCCAACTCCGCGACCATCTGCGCGCTGGCGGAGAGCGGCAATGCCGTCGGACTGATAAACCCCATGGTCATTGACAGCGCCCACCCCAACCGCGTCGCGTTCCGCCCATTCCGGCCATCGGTGATATTCAGGTCGTTGCTCATTTTCCCGGTGGAGAAGCAAAAATCAAAGCTGGTGCGGGAATTTACAAAGACGCTGATGGCGCTGCGATGAGGATGCGACTAGCGTCCCATAGAGACGACTGGCGCTTTGCACGTATGATAGGCCATTGCTTGGATATGGACGGACGCCGTGCGTCTGAGGCCGAGATGAGAAAACGTAGCGATCTGCGCGTAGACGATGTTGGTGCGCGGCGGAGCATGCAGGTTTCGATCTGCTTGGGCTTGAATGTCTGCTTTCACCTAGTCGGCATGGAACCTTCGTAGAAGCAACGAATGTCGGCTGTCCGCCCTTCGAGGACAGATCATCATGCAGCGCCGGACGTGAGCGGGGACTACGCCCCCTTGAAGCAAACCATTCGCCCCCAAGAGCGATGACGCGAGGTGTATTCCTAACTGGTGTGGAGCCCAGTACCCCGGGAAGCCCTCGGGAGGCGTCACTCAGGTCTGATCTCGCGCTGATGGCGCGCAAGAAGCGTGACCAGTCTCCGGCCGGAAATCACCTTCTGGCGCTTGAGGTGGATGAGGCCCCGTTCGACCGGGTCGAGGTCAACGTCGTCTCCACAGACGCGAGCAAGGGTATCGGCGTAGACGTCTGTTGCTGTGACGGGCACCTGACAATTTCTCCGACGCTGATATCGGCTGAGGATCGTAGCGACAGCTTGCGTCGGCTTAATGGTCTTCATCGGAGTTCCCACTGCTTCTAAGCGACCTGGTATCCAGGGTCTCACCATCGCAAGCCAGCCCCACTGCGCCATGCTCAGGCTCTTACAGGGAGAGCACGACGGCCCTCCGCCAGATCCCCCGCCTCATGCCACGAACCGCACATCCCCTTCATACGCGAAAGGCGCCGGAGCGTCTGCTCCAGCGCCTCTGTCACCGTCTTTCAGAGAGTAGCCCAAGGACACCAGCCGATACGTTTCGCCCTTGACACCCCTTGCGCAGACTTATGCTTCCGTTTGCGCATTCATCTGCTTTCTCTGACTGCAATGCAATTGGCGCGCGGCCCCTGAAGGATTCGAACCCTCGGCCGTCCGCTTAGAAGGCGGATGCTCTATCCAGCTGAGCTAAGGGGCCTGCGGCGCGCCCTGACGTTTAAACGACGGGCGCCCCGTGGGCAAGATCATCCATTTGCTTTTGCGTCAGACGCTTGACCACGACGCATCGGTTCGCCAGCGTCATGGGCCATGAAAACCGGAACTTTCAAGCCTGTGAGGTCACCTGGCGCATTTGTTCCCCGAGACCGCGGGCATTCGTCGCGCAGGCGGTGGTTGACGCGTTCCACAAAGCCATTCCGCATGGGTTTGCCCCCTCTCGGGATCACGCTTCGCATGACCCCGCCGGGCAGCGGGACGCGATGTGGTGCCGCTCGACCTTATGTGCGGCTGCAAAGGTCTAGATTGCGTTACTGGCCACGGTGTGCTTTTCAGCCCGGCGTCAATTGCGCTGCCCGAAAAGAAGAGCGCAAGGCAAAACCTTTGGTGGGGCAAACTGACCCTCGGCGCCATCAAGTATGCCTCCTGGGTTCCGCAGAGTAGGCGGGATGAAGTGAATAGACCGCCCGATGAGACCCCGCAGGTGCCGGATGACGACGACGACGTGCCATTGCTTCCGGCACTGCGTCGGCGTCCAGCGATCCGCGCCGCGCGTGATCGACGGCACACACCCGTGACGCCCGACCATTCGTTCTAGGCGCTTCAACTGCGCGACCAACCACGGAGCCGCGCTTGCACCGTTCGCAGAGCAGTGCGTGGTCGGTTCATAGAAACGAACCTATCCGAAATCAAAGTGAAATCGCCTGACGGAGACGGACCCGTTGCCGAAGGCCCGAGCCTGACGGAAAGAAATCCGCGTTTGTGGCGCCGGGCGGTACAAGGCAGCCAACCGTCATGATTTCGACGGCCCGAGGCCGCTTTGCCACCAAACCAGCGTGTTTCATTTCGTCCTTCCCCTGGTTGCTTTGCCGGGCTTGACGTGCTGCAACACGCGGGCGAAAAAATGCGATCTGCAATTTCGCCCGCATGTTTTCAAGTTACGCCAGAAGCACGTCGCCGTAGGTCTCCCGCAACTTGTTCTTCATCACCTTGCCAGTTGCGTTTCTCGGCAATGCCTCGACGAAAACGACGGCATCGGGGATCTGCCATTTGGCGACCTTGTCAAAGAAAAAGGCCTTCAAATCCTGTTCCGTCAGGTTTGTTCCGGGCGCGCGAACCGCAACGATTACCGGACGTTCGTCCCATTTCTCGTGCTTCGCGGCGATGACGGCGGCATCGGCGATATCCGGATGCCCGACGGCGATGCCCTCGAGTTCGACGGTGGAAATCCATTCGCCGCCCGATTTGATGATGTCCTTGGAACGGTCCCGAATGGTCATGAATCCATCCGCGTCAATCGAGGCCACATCGCCGGTTTCGAACCAGCCATCGGATTCCAAAGTCGTGCCGGGTTCCGCGCCGAAGTAGCTGTCTACGACCCAATGGCCACGAATGCGCAGATTGCCTTGCGCGGCCCCATCCTCGGGAAGTGTGGTGCCTTCGTCGTCCACGATCTTGAGTTCGACACCGTAGGGCGGGCGGCCCTGGCTTTCGCGAACTTTCGCCTGTTCTTCTTCGGTCATGCCCACATGGCGTTCAAGCAGCGCATTTGCAGTTCCGAGAGGCGAAGTTTCGGTCATGCCCCAGGCGTGGACAACTTCGGTGCCGTATTTGTCGCGGAACTCGGCGATCATCGAAGGCGGGCACGCCGTTCCCCCGACCACGGTGCGTTTGAGCGACTCGGCTTTGGAGCCAAGCTTGTCGAGCGAGGCGAGCAGCCCTTGCCAGATGGTTGGCACACCAAGCGCAACCGTGACGCCTTCGTCGTCGATGAGCCGTGCAAGGCTGTCACCGTCAAGCCCAGGCCCCGGCAAGACCAGCTTGGCGCCGACCATTGCCGCGGCATAGGGAACGCCCCAGGCATTGACGTGGAACATCGGAACAACCGGCATCATCACCTCGCGCGCTGAAAAGTTCAGCGTGTCGGGCAACGCGGCGCCCAGCGAATGCAGGACAGTGGAGCGATGAGAATAGAGCACACCTTTGGGGCTTCCCGTGGTGCCGGAGGTATAGCAAAGGCTGGATGCGTCCGTTTCGTCGACATCCACCCAATCGGCATTTTCATCCCCCGTGGCCAGGAAATCCTCGTAAAACACAAGTCCGGGGATTTTGTCTGCCGCCTCGTCGTCGCGTTTCGACATAAGAACGAACGTGTCGACTGTCGTCAGCTTTTCCCTGATGCCCTGGATGATCGGCAGGAAGGTCTTGTCGAAAAAGATCACCCGGTCTTGCGCGTGGTTGATGATATAGACAAGCTGTTCGGGAAAGAGACGCGGATTGATCGTGTGGCACACCATCCCGCTGCACGAGATGCCAAAGTAGCACTCCAGATGCCGCGCGTTGTTCCACGCGATCGTTGCCACGCGATCCCCTTTGAAAAGCCCCAGTTTCGCAAGCGCCGAGCCGAGTTGCCGCGCGCGATCAGAAACGCCTTTCCATGTCGTCCTTGCCTTTGAGCCATCCGTCTCCACCGACACGATCTCGGTGTCTCCATGGTAGCGAGCACCGTGATCTATAAGAGAGTGGATTGTCAGCGGCATCGCCATCATTTGTCCGTGCATTTAGCTTCCTCTTTGATTTTTGGCGCTTATTCGATCGCTCTGGACGGCCTGGGATGTGCCGGTTGCGGCTTGCGGTTTCCTGCAACGAACGCCATCGCATCCGTGACATGTGACTGTCTTCTTTTCTCTTTACCGTGCTCAGGCAACCGACCTGCTCCGATCCAGGACGCGCACCTGCCCCAGAATGATCTCGGCGGCGTTCTCGGCAATGACCATGGTGGGCGCGTTGGTGTTTCCGGCGACAAGGCTTGGCATGATCGACGCATCCACCACCCGCAACCCCGAAACGCCGCGAACTTTCAGTTCAGGGTCGACTACCGACTCTTTGTCCGCCCCCATCCGGCATGTGCCGACCGGGTGATAAATCGTCTCGGCGCCTTCGCGGATGAAGGCCGCGATTTCCGCGTCGGACTGTACGGACTTTCCGGGCTGGACCTCGTATTTGCTATGCGCGGACATCGCCGGAGCGTCGAGTATCCTGCGCGCCGCCTTGAACGCGTCAACCATCGTCTTCAGATCTTCCGGATCGCTCAGATAATTCGGCTGAATCAGCGGATCGTCCATAGGGTCCGGGCTTTTGAGTCCGATATAGCCCCGGCTTTTGGGCAACAGATCGCAAATGTGAAGGGTATAGCCATAGCCGAAAGCGATCTTGCGGCCATGATCCTTCAGGTAGGTCGGCAGGAAGTGAAACTGCACGTTCGGCCGGTCGCGATCGGGCGACGACTTGATGAACCCCCCGCTTTCCGCGACATTCGACGTCATGAATCCCTTGCGCTTGAAGTTGTAGGAGAAAAACCCGCCAATGGCACGCGGCAAAAAGCTGAGCGCGACACCGATCGGACGCCTTGAACTTGCAGCATGCATGATCGTCACGTCAAGATGGTCGGCCAGATTCTTGCCAACCTCGGGAAGATCGTGAACCACCGCAAGGCCGTGACGCTTGATTTCCGCCGCGTCCCCGATACCGGACAGCAGCAGAAGCTGCGGTGAATTGACGGCGCCGCCGGACAGGATCACCTCGCCGCCGTCATTCAGGCGCAGCTGGCGATATTCGCCGCCTACCCGCAAGGTGACACCGGTTGCTGTCTTGTCCTCCATGACGACCCGCGTGACGCGGGCATCGGTGAAGATTTCGAGGTTGGACCGCGATTCCGCCCCGCGCAGAAAGGCTTGCGCCGAGCTCCAGCGCCGACCGTCCTTTTGCGTGACCTGGTACATGCCCAGGCCGTCCTGGGTGCCGCTGTTGAAGTCGCCGTTATGGGGGATTTGCAGTTCGCGTCCGGCCTGCACGAAATCGCGGCTCAGGGGGTTCGCGGTCTGCAACTCGCTGACGGAAAGCTCGCCGCCCTTGCCGTGGGCGTCGGTTGCCCCGAAGCGGTGGTTGTCCTCGATCCGCTTGAACAGGTCTGTCATACGGTCCCAGCCCCAGACATCCGTGCCCGCCTCTGACGCCCAATAGTCGTAATCGGACTTGTGCCCGCGAATATAGACCATGGCGTTGATCGACGACGAGCCGCCCAGCGTCTTGCCGCGGGGCCAGAACAGCTTGCGGCCATTCAGGTGCTCTTGCGGTTCGGTGTCGAATGCCCAGTTCAGTTTCTTGCTGTTGGCCAGCAAGGCGATCCCCAGCGGCATGTGTATCAGCGGGTTTTTATCCTTTGGGCCCGCTTCGATAAGCGCGATGCGTTTTGCCGGGTCTGCCGACAGGCGGTTGGCCAGAACGCAACCGGCGGATCCGGCGCCGACGATGATATAGTCGTACATTTCTTCTCTCCCTGTTGGTTCGGCGCGGCGTTTAGCCGAGCACCCGGACCACGATATTGATAAGGCGGCGCACAAAGCCCGTGTAAGGCGGGAACAGCATGTGCGTGATGGAATGCTGTTCCTCCAGCACGGCTTTTTCATGGGAAAAGGCCTTGAAGCCGTATTCGCCATGCGCCGCCCCGATGCCGGAGTTGTTGACTCCGCCAAATGGCAGATTCGGATGCAGGAAATGCACCACGGTGAGGTTGATGCCCACCGCGCCCGATGAGGTGCGCGCGATGATCTGATCGGCGAAACTCTTGCTTTTGTCGAAGATATAAAGGGCAAGCGGCTTGGGGTTCGCGTTGATCTTGTCGATGACCTTGTCCAGGTCGATATATTCGATGATCGGCAGGATCGGTCCGAACAGCTCTTCCTGGGTGATTTCCATATCGTCCGAGATTTCGGAAATCAGCGTCGGGGCGATGAAATTCTGGCTTGCATCGGTCTGACCGCCCTGAAGGATGCTGGCGCCTTTGCTGCGGGCGTCTTCAATCAGGTTGCGCACCCGGTCAAAGTGCCGTTCATTCACGATCCGGCAATAGTCGGGCGTGGTTTTCTGGGCCTCGGGCGTTTTTCCATAGACCCGGCCAATCTCGGCCTTGATCGCAGTCTTGAATGCGGCCAGCACATCGCGGTGCACATAGACATGGTCGGGTGCGATACAGGTCTGTCCGTTGTTTGAGAACTTGCCCCAGACGATGTTGCGCACGGCCTTCTTGATATTGGCATTCGGGCCGACGATGGTGGGCGACTTGCCGCCAAGCTCCAGTGTGACCGATGTCAGGTTTTTCGCCGCGGCCTGCATGACGACCTTGCCGATTGCCGGGCTGCCGGTGAAGAAAATATGGTCGAAAGGCAGCGAAAGAAGCTCCTGCGAAACGGCCGCGTCGCCTTCGATGACCTTGACCAGATCCGGGGTAAAGGCGTCTTGCACGATGTCGACAACGACCTGGGCCGCGTTCGGCGTCATCTCGGACGGTTTGATGATCGCGCTGTTGCCCGCCGCGATGGCAGAGACGAGCGGTCCGAGCGAAAGGTTCACCGGATAATTCCACGGCGCGATGATCAGGCACACACCCTTGGCCTCGGGGCGAACGCGGGCCCTGGTGCCGAATACGCCCAGAGTCGCGTGCGCCCGTTTGTCGCGCATCCACGATTTCAGGTGATGCCTGGTGTGCCGGATTTCCTGAAGGACGGGAAAGATCTCGGTCAATTTCACTTCTTCAGCGGGTTTGCGGAAATCAGCGGCGCAGGCCGCGATGATCCTGTCCTGGTTCCGCTTGACGGCGTCTGCCAGGCGATCCAGCTGTGCAATGCGCGCCTTGCGGTCGAAACTGCCCCGCCGGGCAAGTTGAGCCCGCACCTGGGCGTCGAATGCGGACCGGATGGCATCCGCGCTGGTTGTGTTGCCAGGAAACGATGCAATCTGATTCATGCGAGATCTCCTAGTTTTCTTCGTAGAGGACGTAGTCCTCTTTCGTGGCGCCGCAGTCAGGGCAGCACCAGTCGTCGGGGATCTGACTGAACAGCGTTCCCGGTGGAAACCCTTCGTGTTCGTCGCCAAGGGCTTCGTCATAGATATGACCGCAGGTGATGCAGAGCCATTTCCGGTAGGCCGTTCCCGCAACCGGGGTCGCCTGCGCTGCCGGGGCAGCCTGAGGCGTCGGCGGCGCGGCAGGGGCCACAGCCACAGCCACAGCCACGGGTGCTGGTGCTGGTGCGGGTTCCGGGATTGGCGCGGGGGCGGGTTCAACGACCTGAGCGGGTGCAGTCTCGCCTGACGGAGATCCGCCGATCAGGATAAAGTCTTGCTTGTCGCGTACCGCGCAATCCGGGCACGCAAAATCGTCGGGCACTTGTGACCAGGGTGTTCCTGGCGGAAAACCTTCGTGCGGATGCCCCTGGATCTCATCATAGGTGTATCCGCAATCCGGGCATTCATATGTCGCCATCGTTCATTCCTCCCATTCACATGCGCGCCAACAGGCGAGCATGCGCGTCGTGTTCTTTTTTTCTGTGGGTTGTTGCTGCGGTCCGGCCTTCGGGGGAAGGCGGGATGCTATCGGGCAGGTCGGGGTTGGCCCGATCCGAGCCAACCCCTGCGTGTCACGCGGTGTGCCAGAAGTTTATTCGGCAGGCACAGCGACAGCCTGCGCGGGTGCGACCGATCCGAACTTGCGCTCATAGTATTCGCGCATGCCGGGCTCGATCTGGATCTTGTTCAGATCGCCCTTGGCCCAGCCCAGGACACGGTGATCCATGATCGACCGGAACCACGCCGGAATCAGGGCCGCGAAGAACATTCCGGGATAGCCCGAGGGCAGTGCGGGCAAGTCCTTGAAATCGCGCAGCGATTGATAGGACCGGGTGGGGTGCGCGTGGTGGTCCGAGTGCCGTTGCAGGTGGAACAGAATCAGGTTCGACATGATGTGGTTCGAGTTCCACGAATGATGCGGTTTCTGATGCTCGTACTTTCCGTTGGGCATCTTTTCGCGCAGCAGGCCATAGTGTTCGATGTAGTTGGCCGAAGTAAGCTGCCACCATCCATACGCCATCTGAATGGGCAGGAACACCAGCATGATCGGCCCGAAGAACGCCAGCAGCCCGGCGTAAAGAACCGCCGTCAGGATCAGCGGCTGAAGGATTTCGTTGTCCAAAGACCAGACGCTCTTGCCGCTTCTTTCAAGGCGGACCTCTTCAAGCTCCCACGCCCGTTTGAAGGCGCCGGGGATCTCGCGGGTCGAAAAGGCGTAAATGCTTTCACCCATTCTGGAGGTCGCCGGATCGTTCGGGGTGGCCACATCGCGGTGGTGCCCTTTGTTGTGCTCGATGAAGAAGTGGCCATAGCCGACGACTGCCAGAACCAGCTTGGCCATCCAGCGGTCAAAGGTTTCCTTTTTGTGTCCCAGTTCATGGCCGGTGTTCAGGGCCAATCCGTTGACAACACCCAGCGACAAAGCCAGCGCGACAAACTCGAACGCATTGACCGAATGGGTCGCAACCCACCAGCAGCACCCGATCAGGGCCGCGTAGTGCATGGGGACGGTCAGATAGGTAAGCACGCGGTAATAGCGGTCTTTTTCAAGATCGGGCACCGCCGATTCGGGAGGATTCGAAAAATCCTCGCCGAACATCGCGTCCAGCAATGGCACCGCAAGATACCACAGGATCAACACAGTCCCGTACCAGACGCTCCACCCGGTTACCGATACCAGATAAAGCCCGATCAGCGGCGTTGCGGGCCAGAATACGGACAAGATCCAGAAATATCTTTTCTTGTCCACATATGCCTCTGCGGTTGCGACGTCTGCCGTGCCCGCTTCGTTCAGATCCTTCATCGGTTGTTCCTCCCTTGAAACCCGTTGTTAGGCTCGGTGACGGTCATGAGGCCATGCGTCTCGCATTGCGTCGTCCTGCCACTGGGCGCTGGACAATAGTGATCGTTCCAGCCGCGGCGCAGAACAACTACACGTTCGTGTAGTTTCGGGTTTCGCGTGCTTCCGGTACGTTGCAACATACAGCAATGATACGTCACTTCGGGGAGGGAGGGATGATCACAACCTCCAGTGCAGCCCCTGACGACCTTGCCGACTTTGTGGATCGGATGGATACCCGCCGGAAAAAGCTGGCTCAGGGCTGCCTGAGACGTGACAGGCTGGATTTTGCGGCGCACCCCGGCGCGAAGTGTCTCCTTTTCAAGGCGCCCCGCGGCTTCGGCAAGTCGGTGCAGATCGCCCTGTGCGCCCAGGCCGCGATCGACCGGGGCGAGGATTGCGTCTATCTGGATCTGTCGTCGTTCTGGCAAGAAGGCGTCAGCGAAGCCGAGTTCGTTGCGCGCGCGATTGTCGCGGTGCTGGCGCCGAAGGCGTTCCGCGGCATGCAGGCCCGACCCAGCCTGAAAAACGCCGCGCTGCGCCTGCTTCTGGGCCGCAAAGAGCCTGTTACAATTTGCCTTGACGGTGTGACGGACATCTTCACCATCCAGAGGTTTTTGAAAACGATCACGCTGGAGACGCCCGAAACCGTTCGCCTGGCGGTAAGCGAGCGCCTGCCCGGTACGATGGTCACCCTGTCGGTGCTTTCGGATGTCGTGACAATCGGTCCAGGAGAATTGAGCTTCACTCTCGATGAGACGCAGTCGGTTCTTTCTGTGGAAACCGACCGTGCAGAGAAGATATTCGACATGGCAGGCGGTTGGCCGCTGTTGTGTACGCTGGCCGGACAATCGAATACGTCCGGCGAGGCTATCGTTCACCTGCCGGAAATTCAGGCCTATTTTGAAAACGACGTTCTGGCACAGGTATCCCGGCCGCTTCGCGAGTGCCTTGTCAACGCCAGCTGGCTGGAAGAAATCACCGCGGAAGCCTGCGATTATGTGTTCAAGACACATGATTCAGCTGGCAAGCTGGCGGAACTCGCATCTCTTAACAGTCTCTTGACGACGAGCAGTGACCGGCCAAACTGCTTTGAACTCAATCCCACGCTGCGCGCCTACCTGCGCAATCGTTTCATCGAGGAATACGGGTCGCGTCGATCGTATTTTCTGAAACGCATCGCATTCTGGCATTGGCGACGGAGCGAGCATCGCCTGGTCGTTGATGTCGCTCTGCGGGCCCAGGATCACAACTGGGCCCAACGGCTGACCGACCAGGCTCTGTTGGACCTTGCGTTAAGGCAGGGAGAGATCGAAGCCTTGACGATCTGGTTCACCGGGATTCCACGGGCCAAGCTGTTTGGGATGCCATCCTTGGCCATCGGGTATGCCTGGGTGCTTTTCTTCAGTCAGCGTGCAGGGGAAGCACATGATATTCTGGAGAAGTTGAACACGTTCCGGGGGGCCGCCTTAACGGCGCAGGACGACCCGAATGGATGGGCTGAACTGGTTCGGTCCATTGGTCTTGCCACTCATGATGCGTTGAAGGAAAGCGACGAAAGTTGCGCGGCCTGGATTGATACCTATGGATTGGCCAACCCGGTCGGTCGGGCCGCCGCGCAGACTTGCAGAGCGTTCATTGCCGCCTCTGACAGGCAGTTTTCCGTGCTTTCAGATCAAATTGCCTCTGCCACGGTCGTGAGCGGCGCAGTCCGTCACCGCTATGCGTTTGGCTGGCTTGCCGCCGCCGGGGTTCTGGCCAGGCTGCTCAATGGCGACATTCATGGGGCGCGCCGCGAAATTCGGAGTGCACAGGAAAATGAAAACGTTGCCTATAAGCGAACGCCCTTTGTAAAGGGCATGATCGCGACCATGGAGCTGCAGATTCAGGCAGAAGACGGATCGGTGACCCCCGATGAAAGCACCGTGCAGGAAGCTTTGGATTTCGCGCTCGAATTCGGGGTGACGGATGTGGTTTGGAACACCGTTCGAACCGCGTACGAAATCTATATCCGTCAGGGCGACACATCGCGGGCCTTTTTGTTGCTTGAACGCTGCCGCCTGCTGGCGAAGGAAAGCGGGCTGAAACGCTTGGGCATGCTGGTTCGGTTGGGCACTGAAGTCTTTGCCATGGGGACCCGAACGAGCACCGCGCTGGCGGCCGAGCCTCTTCCGTCGGACGAAGACCTGCCGTTTCTGCCAAACCAGAACCGTGCCATCCAGGCGGAAAGCGCTTTGCTGCAAGCCTCACGATTTTTGCGTGACGGCAAACTGGGTCTGGCGGAAAGACAGGCGCGCAAGGCTCTTTCGGATTTCACCGCCGTCAAGGACCAACGCGGAGAAATCCGGGCGGAATATACCCTTGCCGCCACACTTTACCTGATGGGAGAGGAAAAGCAGGCGCAGAAACGAATCGCCGAAGCCAATCACAAGGCGCAACAACTGGGTAGTTTCAGAACTTTGCTGAACAGGCACCATTTTCTGCGGGTCATTTGCCCGGATTCCAGAGCGTTGCTGAGACAGACGGCAATCGAAATTTCCGCGTTTGCGGAACCGCCGAACAAGGCGCAGGGCGATCAATGCGAAATTGCGGACAGGTCGGCCGTGATCAGCCAAAAACAAGTCCGGGTTTTGCAATATGCGGCGCTTGGGTTGAGCAACAAGGAAATTGCAGCGCGCCTGCATATCACGGAAGACACCGTGAAGTGGCACTTCAAAAAAGTAATGCGAGGCCTAAAAGCCGGCAATCGTACCGAGGCCGTGCTGATCGCACGATCGCGTGGCCTTATCTGAACGTTCGACATACACGGGGGGAACAAGAACATGGACACAACTGTCATCATCGGCAACGGCGCAGCCGGCACAAATGCTGCCGCGGCCTTGCGAAAAAATGGATATGCAGGCGCGATAAAGCTTATTGGCGAGGAGGTGGCGCTTCCCTATCAGCGTCCGCCTCTATCCAAGACCTGGCTGCTTGGCCCGGACAGGCCGCACCCGATTCCGATACGCCCGCTTTCCTTTTTCGAAGCCAATCGCATCGAGCTGATACGGGCGCGAAAAGTCGTCGGCATTGACAGGACCGCGCGGGATATACGCTTTTCCGATGGGAAGACGACGACATTCGATACGCTCATTCTTGCGACAGGGGCGTCGCCTCGCCGTCTTGATTTGCCGGGGGGGGACCTGAAAGGGGTTCGCTATCTGCGAAATCTTGGCGATTCGGCGGGGCTTCGTCACGCGCTGACTGACCCCGACTGTCGCGACGTTGTCATCATTGGTGCCGGTGTTATCGGACTCGAGGTGGCCTCTGCGGCAATCGAACTGGCAAAGACCGCCACGGTCATCGAGTCCGCCGCACGCGCGATGGCTCGCGTGGCGTCCCCCGCGACAACAAATTTCATCACCCAGAGGTTGACGGAAGCCGGTGTCAGGTTCCTGTTCAACAAGAAAATCCAGGGGTTTGGCGCCTCTGGTTGCCGCGTTTCCTCGGTCAGTCTTGGCGATGGGACGGTGGTAAAGGCCGATCTGGTGCTCGCGGGCATCGGCGCCACACCCAATGTGGAGCTTGCCGAGGCCGCAGGTCTGGACTGTGACAATGGTATCTGCGTCGATCAGGATATGCGGACATCCGACCCGAAAATATTTGCGATCGGCGATTGCGCCAGCGGTGACAGCAAATTCGCGCCTGGGAAACTGCGTATTGAAACCGTTCATAATGCAATCACGCAGGCTCAGATTGCCGCAGCAGCGATTTGCGCCAGGGAACGACCCGCGCCTGTGGCCCCCCGGTTCTGGTCCGATCTCAAGGACATGAAGGTTCAGGCCGTTGGAATAGCGGCCGGTTACGATCTGGTGCGAAGCAATGCCTCGCAGCATCCACCATCCTTGGAGGTGCATCTGAAATGCGATGACCGTCTTGTGGCCACTGAGACTGTGAACCTGCCCAATCGCCAGAGCGCCCTTGCAAAAGCGATTTCTCCGGTGGTTCTGACAGATGTCCGGTAAGGGGACACCCCAGCCGGGACTCTGATACGTCCACGGGGATGCAACCGCAGATCTGCCGTTTCAACGCCAAACACAATGGCCCGAAACGGCATGGGCGCATATCGGTATTCTTGTAGAATACCGCCTCTGTCACCTTTCTGTGGTCGACCAACTGGCGGCACCGGAATCGCCGGTGCCGCCCTTTGGAAAAAGCGACTGATGGATAGACGACCCGCGAACGGTTGATCATGTGCCCTGCCATGAATGGGCGGTCACATCCCGTTGGGCAGTATGGCTGTTTCCGGAACAGTTCCTGTTAGGGTTTTCATTCGTTTTCCATGGTTTGCAACGGCGTGTTTCGTAAGCATCCGGCGTAGGCCGCGGTCATGCAGCGAGTTGGCGCTGCGATGTCTGCCAGTTCCATGGCAGAAGGTCCGGCACCCGTGAAGCCGTTGTGTTGGGGAGCTTGTCGCGGACGTCGGCGCGCCAAGCTTGCGGGGCGATGTCGTTTATCCTGGCGGTGGCGATCAGGGAATACATGAAGGCGGCACGGTCGCCTCCACGCTCGGAGCCGACGAAGAGCCAGGATTTCCGTCCCAAGGCGATACCGCGCAGCGCGCGCTCGGCCGCGTTGTTTGTCAGGCGGACGCGCCCATCCTCAAGGAACAACGTGAAGGCGTTCCACCGGTCCGTCTTGAACATGTCGCTGATGGCCCTGGCGACGGGGTTGTGCTTCGACA
>NZ_QLMG01000055.1 GCF_003259905.1 Salipiger aestuarii
TGTCTCTCTCCCCTATCCCTACCCCTATCCCTATTCCGCCTTCGACAAGGATCAGCGCGTGACCCACGCCGCGATCACCGAGAACAAGCATCTGAGCGCGGTGCTCGAGTTCCTCAAGGAGGAGCAGGACAAGGCGCCGCCCAGGAAACCGCGTGCGGGAAAGCAGCGGACGCGCTACGAACCGACCGGCCACAAACCGCCGGGAAGACCATCAAAACTCGACGCCTATTACGCCCGAAAACGCGCCGAGCGAGAGGCCCGCGCAGCCAGCCAGGGCTGCGACATGTGAGGCCTCCGCCCTGCCAGGCTGCGCTCCCGTCAGCGCCCCAGTGGGACATTTCTACCTGGTTGCAACAATGCGGCGGGCGCGACACATTCCTGAATCCCATTTCGTCCATTCGCGAAACGTATTGGATCATCGCTCGCGGCTTGCCGTCGCCCGCAACCTCGGTCAAAAAGCGGGCATGGTCAAGTTTCCTCAAATCCTTTGCATTGGGTCCGTTCTTTGGGATGTGATCGGCCGGTCGGCCAGCCACATGCGCCAGGGCTCGGACGTGCCCGGACATATCACCCGGCTTCCCGGCGGCGTTGCGGCGAACATCGCCATGACCTTCGCGCGCTTCGGCATGACGCCGTCGTTGCTCAGCGCCGTCGGACGCGACCCCGAGGGCGATGAACTTGCCGCCGCCTGCGAGACACTGGGCTGCAACACCGCGTATCTGTATCGCTCCGAGGATCTTCCGACCGATCGCTATATGGCCGTCGAAGGCGCCAACGGCTTGATCGCGGCCATCGCGGATGCCCATTCGCTGGAGCGGGCCGGCGCGCGCATTCTGCAACCGTTGCGCGATGGCACGCTCGGCAGCGCCGAGGCGCCGTTTACCGGCATCGTCGCACTGGACGGCAACCTGACCGAATTCCTGCTGGACGAGGTGTCGCGCGACCCGGCGCTGGCCAAGGCCGATCTGCGCATCGCGCCTGCCAGCCCCGGAAAGGCCGAACGCCTGATGCCGTTCCTGCGCACCAGCCGCGGCACCCTGTATGTGAACCTGGAAGAAGCCGGGCTGCTGTGCCAGACCCGGTTCACCAGCGCCCCGGAGGCAGCGGCCCGTCTGGTCGAACGCGGGGCCGCGCGTGCCGTGGTCACCAATGGCGGCGACGCGGCCTGCGATGCCACGCCGGACGGCCTGATCGCCGAACGCCCGCCGGAGGTGCTCGTGACCCGCGTCACCGGCGCCGGCGACACCTTTATGGCCGCGCATATCGTGGCCGAAATGCACGACACCACGCGCGACGAGGCGCTGACTTTGGCGCTGACAGCCGCCGCGCAATATGTATCCGGAGACATCCCCTCATGAGCCTTCTGTCGCTGTCCGCCCCCGTCGCCGAGGCCGTTGCCCAAGGCGCCCCTGTCGTGGCGCTGGAATCGACCATCATCACCCACGGCATGCCCTGGCCGCAAAACCTTGAGATGGCGCGTAAAGTCGAAAACACGGTGCGCGATGAAGGTGCTGTTCCCGCGACCATCGCGGTGATCGACGGCACGCTGTGCGTCGGGCTGGACGCGGCGCAGCTTGAAGCGCTGGCCCAGGCGCGCGGCGTCGCCAAGCTTAGCCGCGCGGATCTCGCTGTGTGCATGTCTCAGGGCGGCACCGGCGCCACCACGGTCGCCGCCACGATGATCGCGGCCGCGCGCGCCGGGATCAGGACATTCGCCACCGGCGGCATCGGCGGCGTGCATCAGGGCGCCGAGAAAAGCTTTGACGTTTCTGCCGATCTGCAAGAGCTTGCCCAGACCGCCGTCACCGTTGTCTGCGCCGGTGCCAAGGCTATTCTGGACCTTCCGAAAACCCTGGAAGTGCTTGAAACACTTGGGGTTCCGGTGATCGCCTACGGTCAGGACCAGCTGCCGGCCTTCTGGTCGCGCGAGGCGGGTCTGCGCGCGCCGCTGCGCATGGACAGCCCGGCCGAGATCGCCCGCGCCGCCGCCACGCGCGCCGCCCTTGGCCTTCCGGGCGGTCAGCTTGTCGCCAATCCGATCCCGCAAAGCGCCGAGATCCCCCGAGACGTCCTTGCCCCGGTCATCGCGCGGGCCAATGAGGACGCAAGAACCCATGGCATACGCGGCAAGCAGCTCACCCCTTATCTGTTGCAGCGCATCTTCGAGCTGACCGAGGGGCGTTCGCTGGCGTCCAACATCGAGCTGGTTCTGAACAATGCCCGGCTTGGGGCAAGGATCGCGCGGGAAATCAGCACCCTGCCCCGCGATTGATCGTGCGGCAGCGCAGCGCCCATTGCAGCGGCCCGGCCAAGCCCTTACGTTAACGTGGCAAAGCCAGTGCCGGGACCCTGATGAACACGCCCTTCGACGATCTTCCGCGGAAACGGGGCTTGCTTGCCTCGCTGCGTGCTAGTTTTCTGACCGGTCTGGTGGTCATCACGCCGGTGGGCATGACCATTTGGCTGATCTGGACCTTGTTCGGCTGGGTCGACGGCTTTGTGTTGCCGCTTGTTCCCGACCGGTTCAACCCCGAGGAATACGTCGGGATCAATCTGCGCGGCATCGGCGTGATCTTTTTCCTGGTCTTCACCATCGTGGTGGGCTGGGTCGCAAAGGGGCTGATCGGGCGGTCGTTGATCCGGTTTGGCGAAACCCTCGTGGCGCGTACCCCTGTGGTGCGCACGATCTATTCTGGGATCAAGCAGATCGCCGAAACGGTGTTTGCCCAGTCCGAGCGCAGCTTTGAAAAGGCGTGCCTGGTGCAGTATCCGCGCAAGGGGATCTGGGCGATCGGGTTCATCTCGACCGAAGCGCGGGGCGAAATCGCGGCGCGCGCCGAAACCATGGGCGCGCTGGTGTCGGTCTTTGTGCCGACCACGCCCAACCCGACCTCGGGCTTCTTGCTGTATTTCCCCGAAGAAGACGTGGTCGAACTGGATATGAGCATCGAGGACGCGGCAAAGCTGGTGATCTCGGCGGGTCTGGTGTACCCCCCCGAACGCGCTGACGCCCCGCCGCAGGACACGCCGGTGCGCAAAGCGTCCTGAGGGCGCCCGACCGGATGCTTTGCGGGGTTGCGCATCCACACGCCCCACGGAAAACTGAAACCGTCCGCACAGCATTTGGAGGACCGATGCATTTTCCAGTCAAGTCAATGCTGTTTGCCAGTATCATGGCCCTGCCCGCGCCCGTGTTCGCGCTAGAGGAAATCGTGGATTTCGGCCCAAATCCCGGTGGCTTGCGGATGTTTCTTCAGCGTCCGTCTCAGCCCGTCGACGACATGCCGCTGGTCGTCGCGCTGCATGGCTGCACCATGGACGCCGCGTCGTTCGACAATGAAACCGGGCTGGCCGCCCTGGGCGAAGCGGTGCCGTTTGTGCTTCTTCTTGCGCAGCAGATCCCGGAAAACCAGTCGAACGGTTGCTTTCGCTGGTACGACAAAAGTCACAACAGGCCCGGCCTTGGCGAAAGCGCGTCGCTCTTGCAGATGATCGACCACGCCCTGGATACCGACGAAATCGACCCGGAGCGCGTGCATATCATGGGGTTGTCCGCCGGGGGCGCGATGACGTCGGTGATGCTGGCCAACTACCCGTCACGCTTTGCCGGAGGCGCGATCATTGCGGGATTACCGTTCGACTGCAACCGTCCCCGCGCCGCGTTCGATGGGTGGTGGAGCGTTCTGCGCGCGTCGCGCCGGTTTCTCGACGGGGCGGATGCCGCCTATGCCTGCGGTGTGAAATCCGGCCTTGCCCCGGTGGATCGCAGCCCGAAGACATGGGCCGGCTACGTCACCGACGTGCTTGAAACCCCGCCCGCAGTCTGGCCGCGCCTGTCGATCTGGCAGGGTGGCGCGGACGACACGGTGCACCCGCACAACCTTGACGAGCTGACGGATCAATGGACCGGCCTTCAGCCTGACCTGGTGGATATTCCCGAAACCGATGACACCGTCGATGGGGCCACGCGCCGTGTGTGGCGTCTGACTTCCGGCGATGCGCGTCTGGAAACATGGCAGATCGAAACCCTTGACCATGCGGTCCCTGTCAATCAGAACGCCACGCCGCCCTGTGGCATCGGCAGTGCCGACCACATGGCCGAAGGCACGATCTGTGCCGCGCAAAAAATCCTGCAATTCTGGGGGCTTGCTCCCTGAACCTTGATCTATTCGGTCACGCGAACATCGCCCGAAGATCCACCGTCTGACGGTGCCCGATTGCATCACCGTGTTCGCCCAGAAAGGCATCGGCCGCATCCCGGCCCGCTTCTTTCAGCTGTGAGATGACGGAGGGGAACGGCACGATCTTGGTCGCCACGGACAGACGGTTCATCAGGGAATCGTCGGAGATCATGTGAACCCGCAGCTTTTTCATCGCGCCCGGCTTCAGCGATCCGGCGTCCAGAAGGCGCTGAACGAAGTCTATCGCCCGTAGTTCGCGCAACAGGGCGGAATTAAAGCTTATCTCGTTGATACGGTTCTGTATTTCTGGCGGAGTCACCGGCAGCGCCTCGCGCACGAGGGGGTTGATGTTGATGATAAGCAGGTCGTCGGGAAGGCTTGGTTTGAAAAGCGGAAACAGCGCCGGGTTGCCGGAATAGCCGCCGTCCCAGAACGCGCCGGGTTCTCCGGTTTCGGGATCTTCTATTTCGACCGCCTGAAAGACCGTCGGCAGGCAGGCTGACGCCATGATCGCACCGGGACTCAGGGTGTCGCCGCCGAAAATCCGCACCTTTCCGTCCCGTACTGCGGTGGCGCAGACATAGAATTCCGGCCCCTCGGCGCAGCAGATGCTTTCGAAATCCAGATGCTCGATGATTTTTTCCAGCGGATTGCGATAGAACGGCCCCCAGATATAGGGCGACATCGCCCGCGTGATTGTCTCGCTCGCGGCGAAAGGCAGAGAGTATTGCACTCTGCGGCTCAGAAGCCCCGGATCGGGCAACCAGGCCGACATCCATTCGGGGATCGCCATGTCGCGCACCCCCGATATTTCGCGCCACAGCCAGTCGAGCAGCGCGCGCGCCTCGGCCCGTCCGCCGCGGGCCAGCCCCGCCTTGAGCGCTGCGCCGTTCAGCGCCCCCGCCGACGTGCCGGAGATCGCCGAAATCTCGATCCAGTCCTCTTCGAGGATCCGATCAAGCACGCCCCAGGTGAATGCGCCATGCGCTCCGCCGCCCTGAAGCGCCAGATTGATCCGGGTGGTCATGCCTTGTGCCCCTCAGCCGTGTCAAAATCCGGTCCGTAGCGCGCCGATGAATGCCTACAGCGCCGTCCAGCCGCCATCGACAGAGATCGTTGTGCCGGTGATCTGCTCTGCGGCGTCCGAACACAGGAACACGGTCGTGCCGCCAATCTGTTCGACGGTGGCGAATTGCTTGGACGGCTGCCGTTCAAGCATCACCTTTTCGATCACCTCTTCTTCGGTCATGTCGTATTTGCTGGCGGTGTCGGGGATCTGCGCTTCGACCAGCGGGGTTTTTACATAGCCCGGACAGATTGCATTGCAGGTGATCGGCTCTTTGGCGGTTTCCAGCGCGACAACCTTGGACATGCCCACAACGCCGTGTTTGGCCGCGACATAGGCCGATTTGTAGGGTGACGCGGTCAGCCCGTGCGCCGAGGCAATGTTGACCACCCGCCCCCAGCCTGCCTTGCGCATCATCGGCAGCGCCACCGCGGTGCAATGGAACGCCGAGCTCATGTTGATGGCGATGATCGCATCCCATTTCTCGACCGGAAACTCGTCGATCGGGGCAACATACTGGATGCCCGCGTTGTTCACCAGAATATCGCAGGCCCCCGCGGTTTCGATCAGCGCGCGACATTCGTCGCCCCTGGACATATCGGCCTTGATGTAGCGGACATCCACACCGAATTCCCTGGCCATGTCGGCAGCCAGCTTGTGATCGTCGTCGTTGTCGGTGAACGAATTCAGCACCACGGATGCGCCGGCGCGCGCCAGCTCGCGCGCGACGCCAAGCCCGATGCCAGAGTTCGATCCGGTGACGACAGCGGTTTTGCCCTTGAGTGACATGTCGGAAATCTCCCTGATATTCTGGAACAACATAGCATGCCGCGCCTGCAATATAAGAGGCGAATGCGCGCGGGTTCCTGCCAATGGCGATCACGCTTTCTCGACTGGAAAACCGGCGCCGGGATCGCTACGAAGCCCCGTTGCCGCCGCGAACGCCGACAAAAGCGGCAGGCCAACGAAAGCGGCGGGCTGGCTGGCAAAAAAAACGCCGGCACGAAGCCGGCGTTAAGTCATTGAGGCAGGTTTCATACAGGCAAGAAACCTATCGAGCAGTGCCCTCTTTATACGCGCTTTACAGTCAGAGTCCAAGGTAAAAGTTTGAAAAGGCGTAAAACCGGCGGTACGGTCCGAAGCCAAGAAAACAAGGGCAGGCAAGAGGCGTCTCATCAATGTTGGCAGATTGTTTCCATTACCGAACGGTGATTGCGGGGGTGGTCGGGGCAAGCCTTGGGCTGGGGGGATTCGCCCATGCCGAACCGATGCACGGGATTTCCATGTACGGCGTCCCTGCCCTTGCTCAGGATTTCGATCATCTGCCCTATGCGCGCGCCGATGCGCCCAAGGGCGGGCGTATGGTCACGGGCGAGACCGGCAGCTTTGACAGCCTCAATCCCCATATCCTGAAGGGATCGACGCCCTGGCAGCTGCGGTTTCTGGCCTATGAATCGCTGATGGGGCGCAGTTGGGACGAGCCGTTCACGCTCTATGGCCTGCTGGCCGAGACCATCGAAACCGGTCCGGACCGCGAATGGGTCGAATTTACCCTGCGGCCCGAGGCGCGGTTTTCTGACGGCAGTCCCGTCACCGTCGCCGACGTGATGTGGAGCTATGAGACGCTGGGCACGCAGGGGCACCCGCGCTATCGCGGCGCCTGGCAGAAAATCCAGAGCATGGAACAGACTGGCCCGCGTTCCGTGCGCTTTACCTTCAACACCGACGACCGCGAACTGGCGCTGATCGCCGGCATGTCCCCCATCCTGAAAAAGGCGCAATGGGAGGGCCTGGATTTCGCCGACAGCGGGCTGGACGTGATCCCGATCAGCACCGCCCCTTACGTCATCGACAGCTTCGAGCCCGGCCGCCACGTCACGCTGAAGCGCGATCCCGGATATTGGGGCAAGGATCTGCCCTTCATGAAGGGGCAGGCCAACCTTGACGAAATCCGCATGGAGTTTTTCGGCGACGGCGCCGTGCAGTTCGAAGCGTTCAAGGCGGGCACGCTGAATGTCATGCGTGAAACCAACGCCGAGAAATGGCAACGCCAGTACGATTTCCCCGCCGTGCAGCGCGGCGACGTGGTGAAATCGGAAATCCCGCACGGACGCCCCACCGGCATGACCGGCTTTGTGATGAACACCCGCGACGGGGTGTTTGCCGACTGGCGGGTGCGCGACGCGATGCTGCATGCGTTCAATTTCGAATATATCAACGAGACGATGACCGGATCGATTCAGCCGCGCATCGAATCGTATTTTTCCAATTCCGATCTAGGGATGCAGCCCGGTCCCGCCACGGGGCGGGTGCGCGATCTGTTGGCCCCGTTCGCCGATACCCTGCTGCCGGGCGCACTGGACGGCTACGCGCTGCCCGAAGGCGATGGCAGCGCGCGCAACCGTGCCAATCTGCGCACAGCGATGCGCTTGATGCAGGACGCGGGCTATGCGGTGCAAAACGGAATGATGATGACCCCGCAAGGCGCGCCGATGCGGTTCGAAATCGTGCTCTCGCAAGGCTCGGGCGAGGAACAGTCGATCATCGACATCTTTGGCCAGGCGCTGCAACGCATGGGGATCATTCCGACCATCACGGTGATCGACAGCGCCCAGTATAACGAACGGATCAACCAGTTCGATTTCGACATGACGTTTTTCCGGCGCGGACTGTCGCTGTCTCCGGGCAACGAGCAGCGGCTGTACTGGGGATCGCAGGCGGCGGACACGCCAGGGTCGCGCAACCTGATGGGGATGCAAAGCCCGGCGGCCGACGCGATGATCGACGTGCTGCTGGACGCCTCCAGCCAGGAAGATTTCATCGCCGCGGCGCGCGCGCTGGACCGGGTGTTGACATCGGGGCGTTATGTGATTCCGATCTATCAGTGGAACATCGCGCGTATTGCCCACGCCCGGCAGCTGCATTATCCCAATCGGATCCCCGTCTATGGCGACTGGTTCGACTGGATGCCAAATGCCTGGTGGTGGGAAGAAGACTGAGCAGAGAGTCTTTGGCAGGAACAACAGCAAGGACAAGACCGTGTTGAGACAGGCAATCATCGTGACCGCGCTGGCGGCGCTTGTGGCGGGCTGCGGCACCGTCGACGGCGTGGGGCAGGATATCTCATCGGCATCGCGCACGGTTCAGAGCTGGTTCTGACCGCGTCGCCGTGCTTTTGGCCGTTCTGGCGGGCCGTGGGCGTCGCTGCTGGCGATCTTGCCGAGAGTCGCCCCACGCGCACGCCGATCCGCAACACCGCACGGTGCAAGCAATTGACGCAAAACCGGCCGCGACGGAATACACGCGCCTTCCGGGCGAGCACCGGTCCGGCTTGATACCTTTCGCTTTGCCCCCCGTCCGGGGGGTGGTGCGCCTGGGGCAAAGCCCATCCCGTGCGATGCATGGCGAGGTCGACACACATCTCGGCCTGGTATTTTTCGGCAATCACCGCGTGCGTGGTGCTGAGCAGGATGACGGGCCGGTTTTCGATGCGGTGATCCGGGCGCCGCCACGCGCCGTGGCGCAGCGATCAGCGCGCCTTGAACAGGCCGCCCAGAATGCCCCGGACAAGCCGCTTTCCGGTGGTCCCCGACAACTCTTTCAGGACCGCCTGCCCCAGCGCCTCGCCAATCGACCCCGGCGCGTTGTAGCGGCGCGCCGTCGTGGTGCCAGCCGGGGTCGCACGCCCCGGAGGCTCGTATCGGCGGGCCCGACTGTATGGCTTTTCCGGCGTGTTTTCAGCAAGTTCTGCCTCGTTTGCGGCACGTTCGGTGCGGGCCTTCAGCATCTCGTAGGCCGAATGCCTGTCCAAGGCGGTGTCGTAGCGTCCCAGCAGCGGCGAGGCAGCAATGGTCTCGGCCCGCTCCTGATCCGAAACCGGGCCAAGACGCGATGCCGGGGGGCGGATCAGCGTGCGCTGCACGATGCCCGGCACGCCCTTGTCCTGCAACATCGACGTCACCGCTTCGCCGGTGCCCACGGTGCGGATCGCCTCTTCGGTGTCGAAGGCCGGATTGGGCCGATAGGTTTGCGCCGCAAGGGTCAGCGCCTTGCGGTCGCGCGCGGTAAAGGCGCGCAGGGCGTGTTGCACCCGGTTGCCAAGCTGGCCAAGTATATCCTCGGGGATATCGTCCGGGTTCTGGGTGACGAAATACACCCCCACGCCCTTGGACCGGATCAGCCTCGCGACCTGTTCGACCTTGTCGACCAGTGCCTTGGGCGCACCATCGAACAGCAGATGCGCCTCGTCGAAGAAGAACACCAGCCTGGGTTTTTCGGGGTTTCCCACCTCGGGCAGCTCTTCGAACAATTCCGACAGCAGCCACAGCAGAAAGGTGGCGTAAAGCCGGGGCGATGTCATCAGCACATCGGCGGCAAGGATGTTCACCTGACCGCGCCCCCGTGCGTCGCATTGCATAAGGTCGGTCAGGGCCAGCGCCGGTTCCCCGAAAAGCCTGGCGCCCCCTTGGTTTTCCAGCACCAGCAAACGTCGCTGGATCGCGCCCACGGACGCCGTCGACACGTTGCCATAGCGCAGCGACAGATCCTTTGCGTTTTCGCCGGCCCACCGCAGAAGCGCGCGCAGATCCTTGAGATCGAGAAGCGGCAGCCCCTCTTCGTCGGACAGACGGAAGGCAATGTTCAGAACGCCTTCCTGCGCATCGGACAGGCCAAGCGGGCGCGACAGCAGCAGCGGGCCCATCTCGGCAATGGTGGTGCGCACCGGATGGCCCTGCACGCCGAACAGGTCCCAGAACACGGTGGGAAAGGATTTATAGCCAAAATCGGTAACGCCGATGGTGGTGTTGCGCGCAACAAAAGCATCGTGCAGCTTTCCGGATTCGGTACCGGGGCGCGACAGTCCCGCGAGATCGCCTTTTACATCGGCCATGAACACCGGCACCCCGGCGTCGCTGAACCCTTCGGCAAGGATCTGAAGCGTCACGGTCTTTCCTGTCCCGGTTGCCCCCGCGATCAACCCGTGGCGGTTTGCGTATTTGTTGGGCAGGTACTGCCTGACGGTGTAATCCGGGCCGCCGCCGCCAAGAAATATTCCGTTGTCCATGCGCTGTCCCTCTCTGGCCGACCGATGGTGACCATACAATCTTAACCAGTTGACGCCAGTATGGATTTTGCCCGAAGCAACATGTCCTCTCCTGCTGCGGGCAGACTTCCTCCCTGTCAGACTGGCCGCGCCCATGGGCGCGGTCTTTTTTTATCGCAAAACTGTTCGCGCGGATGTGACAAGGCTGTTGACCGGTGCACCAGAGTTTCGTAGCGTTCGGCCAATGACAAAGTCGGCCGGTCCGGCAGGGAGATAAGGGAAAAGGGGCCGAAAGGCCCCTTTTCTCATGTTATCAAGGCAGTGCAAGCCGATAAGCGCAGCATCGCCAATCCGTGATTGCGTGCATTTCCACCCTGACAGTTGCGCCGTGCCGTGGTAATCGGGGCCGAGACAATGACCTGACTTTCTAGGGGAGTTTCCATGACCAAACCGCTTTCGCTCCTTTGGGCGCTGCCGCTTGTTGCGGGGCTTGCCGCCGCACCGGCCTTTGCCCAGGACACGACGACCGACGACACGGCGACCGAAGACACGACCGCCGCGGACACCACGACCGAGGGCACCGCGACCGGCACGTCCGACGATACCACACCCCAGCCCCCGGCCGACTCTGCCGCCGGCAGCGGGTCCACCAACATCGGCGGCGATCTGACGCTTGGCGAAACCGAGGGCACCGCCCCGGCGCAGCCCGCCGCCCCCGAGACCTATATCAAGACCAGCCACGGCGACTGGCAGCTGCAATGCCTGCGCGTGCCCGAAGGCACCGACGCCGAAGATCCCTGCCAGATGTACCAACTTCTGAAGGACGGCAATGGGGGCAACGTGGCCGAGGTCAGCCTGTTCCGCCTGGAAAACGGCGGGCAGGTCGCGGCTGGCGGCACCTTTGTGGTGCCTCTGGAAACGCTGCTGACGCAGAAACTGTCGGTCGCGGTCGATGGGGCACAGGCCAAGCGGTATGATTTCTCGTTCTGCACGCAGGTCGGGTGCTACGCCCGTGTCGGTTTCACCGCCGATGAGATCGCGCAGTTCAAGGCCGGCAACACTGCCAAGATCACCATCGCCCCCGCGCTGGCCCCCGATCAGAAGGTCGAGCTGACCATGTCGCTGGCGGGCTTTACCGCAGCCATCGAAGAGACCTCGCAGCTGCGGCAATAACGCCTTGGCGACAGAATGATGAAAGCCGCGCAAGGGTCTGCCTTGCGCGGCTTTTTCACGCCGGACCGCGCAGCCCGTCCAGCACCGCCCAGGCCGCGCGTTGTCCGGGCGGCGGCCCGCCGCGGCCCAGCCGTTGCATTGTCAGCTGCATCGCGTCGGACTGCGCCTGGGGCAATTCCAGAACAGCCAGAAGCGCATCCGCGATCGGACCCGGACGGCAGTTCCTGCCGATGAATTCAGGCACTGTGCGGGTTTCGGACACAAGGTTGACCAGGGTCACCGTGTCCACCAGCAGCAAGCGCCCGATGATCTGGCGCGACAGCCAGCCCATGTCATAGCCGATCACCATGGGCGTATTCGCGGCGGCAAGCTCCAGCGACACGGTCCCGGATGCCGCAAGGGCGACATCTGCGGCCCCGAAGGCGGCGCGCTTTTGCGCCGGCGCGAAATCGCCCGCTTCGCGCGGGTCAAGGATGACCGGATCGCCCGCCCAGCCCGCACACAGGTCTTGCACCATTTGCGCGACCGGCCCGGCCGCGGGGATCACCAGTTGCAGATCGGGGCGCCGCGCTTGCAGCCTTGCGGCCACCTCGCCAAAGATCGGCGCCAGCCGGGCCACTTCGGATTTGCGCGATCCGGGAAGCATCAGCGCCACGGGGCGGTCTGCGATGGCATGGGCGGCGCGAAAGCGCGCGGCTTCGTCGGGGGTGGCGACGGGTTCGGTCACCAGCGGATGGCCGACAAAATCGCAACGCATCCCGGCGGCTTCCATATAGGGCGGTTCGAATGGCAGCAGCGCCAGCACCTGATCGACGTGCCGCGCCATTCTGGCGGCGCGTCCGGGGCGCCAGGCCCAGACCGTCGGCGCCACATAATGAACGATGCGAATGTCCGACGCCTGGCGGACAAGGCGCGCCACACGCAGGGAAAATTCGGGAAGGTCGACGGTAATCAGCACGTCGGGCGCCGCCGCGATGACCGCTTCCGCCGTCTGGCGGACGCGCGCCCTGAGCGCACCGTACCGGCGCAGGATCTCGGCCACGCCCATCACGCTGATCTCATCCATCGGGAACAGACTGTCCAGCCCCTCCCCGATCATCAAATCTCCGCCGATGCCGCTGAACTGAACGTCCGGCGCCATATCGCGCAACCCGTTCATCAGCGCGGCGCCAAGCCGGTCGCCCGAAGGTTCGCCCGCAGTGATGAAGACGCGCATCACGCTCTCTCCCGGATCCAGAGAAACAGCCCCGCCGCGTCGAGCGCCGCGATGGTGCTGTCGCGCTCCAGCAGCATGACTCCGCCCGCCGAAATCACAATGCCCGACAAGCCCGCGGCAATGGCGCCATCAGCCGTGCGCGGGCCGATGACCGGCAGATCGGCGCGTCGGTCCTGACCGGGCTTTTCGGCTTTGTAAAGAATGCCTCCACTCATTTCGGGAAGTTGCGAAATCATGGCATCGGTGCCGGCGTCCCCCTCGCGCGCGATAACGGTTTCGCCGAGGATAACGCAGGATTGCCCAAGGTCGTCCGCCGCCTGATCCGCGCTGACCCGGTCACCCAGGGCCGCCTGAGCGGCAACATCCGGGCCGGGGCGCGCCCTGGTCGGAACGCCGGGCGCTGGCAACAGATCGGGCGCAGCCTGATGCGCGCCGATGACCGAGATGCCCGCGTCTTCGAAAACTTCGATGACCGCCCGCAGCGCGCCGTCGTCACCAAGCGCAAGCGCCTGCGTCAGTCGCGGCACAAGCGGCCGGGTCGCGTCGTCGATGGCCGCCGGGTCGATCTTCGGGCGCCGGATCGTGCCGCACATGCACAGGCGGGCGACGCCAAGCCCCTCCAGCTGCGCCAGCAGCGTCCCCAGCGTTTCCAGGCGGAATGTCAGGTCGGGGCACAGCCGATCCGGGGCGAACCCCTGCAAGGCGCAGATCACCGGGGCTGTGGCGCAGGCCTTCGCGACAGCCCCCGGCAAGGCGCCCTGCCCGGCGATCAGCGCCAGCCGGGTCACGGGGTCAGGAAATGGCGGTCGCTCTCGCCCAGAATGAAGGTGACGATCTCGCGCACATAATCGCTTTGGGTTTCATCCCCCAGCTTGCGCGCACGATCGGCAAAGGCGCCTTCGCCCTGCGCCAGCATCTGAAAGGCCGCGCGCAGCGCCGTGATGTCGGCGCGGCTGACGCCCCGGCGTTTCAGCCCCACAAGGTTCAGCCCGTCCAGCTTGCCGCGCGGCCCCTGAACCAGCCCGTAGGGGATCACGTCATTGGTCACCATGCTCACCGCGCCGATGATGGCGCCGCGCCCGATCCGCACCCACTGGTGCACACCCGACAGCCCGCCGACGATCACCTCGTCCTCGATGATGCAATGGCCCGCCAGTGCGGAATTGTTCACCAGAATGACCCGGTCGCCCACCTGCGCGTCATGCGCCACATGGCAGCCCGCCATGAACAGCCCGTCGTCGCCCACTCGGGTAATGCCGCCGCCGCCCTCGGTGCCGCAGTTCATGGTGACATGCTCGCGGATGCGGTTGCGCTTGCCGATCTGCAACGACGTCTGCTCCCCCCGGAATTTGAGATCCTGCGGTATCTCGCCGATCACCGCAAAGGAAAACACCACGCTGTCGTCGCCGATCGCGGTGCGGCCGGTCACCACCACATGCGATTTCAGCTCGACACGCGGGCCAAGCACGACCTCGGGGCCGATGTAACAGAACGGGCCGATCTTGCAGCCGTCCCCGATCTGCGCGCCGTCTTCGACGATGGCGGCGGGATGGATGACGGTCCGGGTCATGCCGGAAGATCCATCATCGCGGTAAATTCGACCTCGGCGGCCATGTCGCCATCGACCTCGGCGCGCCCGAAGAATTTCCAGACCTTGCCGCCGGGCTTGCCCCGCGTGGTGGTCACTGTCATGCGAAGTTGATCGCCGGGCACGACCATGCGGCGGAACTTGCACTTGTCGATGGCCATGAAATAGACCTTCAGTTCCTTGTCCGCCAGATCCAGCGCCACGCCGACCATCACGGCCGAGGTCTGTGCCATCGCCTCGACGATGGTGACGCCGGGCATGATCGGTTTTCCGGGGAAATGACCCTGGAAATGCGGCTCGTTCATGGTGACATTCTTGATGCCGACCGCAGATTGGCAGCCGTCGATGCATTCGACACGATCAACCAGCAAAAACGGGTAGCGGTGCGGCAGGATACGCTGGATCAGCTGAATATCCGCAGAGGGAAGCGTGTCGGTCATCTCGGGTCTTTTCCCTTCAACTCAGGTGCTGTGTCCCTAGCAATCCCCGCCCCGGGGGGCAAGCGGTGCAACCCGTATCAGTCGGCAGAGCCGGGCGGCACGGCAGAAGGTTGCGGCAACGCCGTGCCGGCCCCGTCGCCGATGGCTTCGTCAATCCGTGAAATGGCGACATCGGTGATGTCGATCACGTCGGCGGACAAAAACACCGTGCGTTTGTCCAGCAGCACGGCGGCACCGGCCTGCTGCATGATCTCGCCCAGAACCGGTTCGGCCAATTGCAAGAACTGCCGACGGCTTTCTTCGGACAGGGTGCCAAGCGCGCGCGCCTTGGCATCCTGTTCCTGGCGCAACGCCTGCACCTTCTGGTCGAACGCATCGGCGAGGCTGCGAAACCGTGCCGGCTCAAGCGCGGCGCGCTGTTCGGTCAGCGCGCGTTCCTCTTCCGTCAGTTCCGCCTCGATCCGGCGGTTTTCGGCGGCGATCTGCGTGCCTTCGTCTTCGATCATCGCCGCCACGCGAGCGCCATAGGCGCTTTCGGCAAAAAGCCGGTCGATCTCGATGGTCAGAAGCGCGCTGCGCACGACTCCCTGGGGTTGCTGGACGCTGCGCGCGGCGCCGGGCTGCGCGCGGTCCGGACCGTCCTGCCCGGTGGGGGATTGCGCCCGGGCCGAAGGCGTCTGCCCCGCGATCCCAAGCGCCAGCCCCGCGCAAAGAAGCGCCGTTCGCATGTTCTAGAACTCGGCCGAGATCGTCAGGCTGAAGTTCTGATCGTTGTCGTATTTCTCTTTCTGGAGCGCACGCGAGAAATTCAACCGAAGCGGTCCGAGGATGGAATCCCACAGCACCGCAACCCCCATGACGTGGCGCGCGCTGAAATCGGTATAGAGCACGTCGTTGGACGTGGAGGACAGCGTCGAATCCGACAGCCCCCAAACCGAACCTATGTCATAAAACACGCCGCCGCTGACGCCGTATTCCTCGGGCAAGCCAAGCGGAAATTCGGCCTCGAAGCTCAGCACCGCGAATTTGTCGCCACCCAGCGAGTCGTCGACATCGGAGCCGTCGTCGTATTCGCGCGGCCCGATGCCGCCGTATTCAAAGCCGCGCATGGTCGAATCGCTCAGCAGAAAGCGGTCCGTCACCCGGCTGTCGCCACTGGTGTAGTTGATAACCCCACCCTGGAACGAGGCACGCAGGGTGACTTCTTCGTTCATCACCTTGGTTTGGGCGACGGCCCGGACGTTGGTCTTGATAAAGTTGGAATCGCCTCCCAACCCGCCAATATCCTGGCCGAACTCCAGCAGCACGCCGGCGTTGGGGTCGAGGCCGGTGCGCCGGGTGTCATAGCTCAGCGTGTAGCCCACAGAGCTTTCGTAGCGCGGACCGTCATCCATTTCGGAAGAGATGATGTCGCCGATGTCGCCGCTGTCAGTGTCCGTGATCTCGTCATATTGCAGGCTGTAACGCAGCGACAGGCTGGTTTCATCGTTCACCGGAAAGGTGACGCTGGGCCGGAAAAGACCCTTGGCCGTGTCGTAGCGGGAATAAAGATTGTTGGTCTCGGAATAGCTGAGTCCAAGCCCGAATGCCACGTCGCGGCCGAGGAAGAACGGCTCGACAAAGTTGAAACTGTAGCTTTGCGCCGAGCTGGCCGTGTTGATCCCCAGCGACAGCTTCTGGCCACGCCCCAGGAAGTTCTGTTCGCTGAACGAGATCGCCGCGCCAAAACCGTTGGAGGTGGAATACGACCCGCCAAAACTGATCGCGCCGGTGGGTTGTTCTTCGACGTTCACATCGACGATCACCTGCTGGGGAGTCGAGCCTTCGCGCGCGTTCACGTCGGCACTGTTGAAATACCCCAGCGCACGGATGCGTTCGGCAGCCTCGCGGATGGCGCGCGGGTTGAACGGATCGCCCTCGGCGGTGTCGAACTGGCGGCGCACGACGCGGTCCAGCGTGGTGGTGTTGCCTTCGATGTCGATGCGTTCGACAAAGATGCGCTCGCCGCGGGTCAGCTGGAAATTTACATCCAGCGTCAGTTCGCGGTCATTGCGGCTGATCTGCGGATCGACGCGAACGAACTGCAGCCCTTGCTTGATCGCCAGACGTTCCAGCCGGGCGATTTCGTATTCAACCTCGGACGGGGAATAGACCTTGCCGGGCTTGAGCTTGATCGCCGAGGCGAAGACGTCGACATCGACCTCGGGCAGATCGGAATCGACCGTTACGGCGCCAAAGGTGAACTGCTGGCCTTCCTGCACGTTGAAGGTCACGAAATAGCCGTCGCGCTCTTCGGACAGCTCGGCGTTCACACCGGTGATCCGAAAATCCACATAGCCACGCGATGCATAGAAATCCTGTAGCAGCTGGCGGTCGAACGCGATGCGATCCTGAACAAAGGTGTCGGACCGGATGATCGCGCGCAGCAGCCCGGCCTGTTTGGTTCCCAGAACCCGGCGCAGGCGACGGTCGGAATAGGCCTCGTTGCCGACGATGGCGATACGCTCGATTTCGGTCACGCCGCCTTCGAAAATCTCATACACCAGATCGACGCGGTTCTCCGACCGTTTGATAAGCTTGGGCGTCACGCGCGCGGCGATCCGGCCCTGCTGGGTGTAGGCGGCGGCGATGGCGGCGGCGTCTTCTTCAGCAACGCGCGGATTGTAGACGCGGCGGGGTTGCGACCGCACCAGCGGCGCCAGATCGTCATCCTTGATGCGGCCGTTGCCTTCGAACGCGATGACATTGACAGTGGGATATTCCACCACACGGATCACCAGCGTGTTGCCCTGCGGCACGATTTCCACGGTTTCGAACAGGCCCGAGGCGACGATGCGCTGATAGGCGTCGTTCAGCTCGGCGGCGCTGACGGCCTGACCGCGCGCAATCCCAGCATAGCTCAGGATGGTGCCTGGCTCGATGCGTTCATTGCCCTCGATGGAAACATTGCCAAACGAAAACGTCTGCGCGTCGGCCGCGTCCGGCAATGCCGTGACACCAACCGAAAGAGCGACGGAAAGCGCCGCCAAGGAAACGCCTTTCCTGAAACCGTTCGAAAATTTGCGCATCACGCGCAAGGGGCCTTGCCCCGCGAGCCCGTAGGTCATGCCACCAATCCATTCCGCCGTATTTTTTTTTAGTGAGTACCGGGATCGGGACGGCGTGTCAAAACGTTAGAGGCACCGTGCGGCATGGAAATGCCAACGTTGCAAGGCTCACCGCGACAAACCCCGCCGCGCAAGGCATAAAGGCGGCGGTGTCACAGCGAACCCAGGAAGGCGCCGATATACAATGCCGCCGGAATGGCCGCGAGAAAAAGCACCCTGTCCATGTTGATGTCGAACAGAAGGTGAAGCCCGCGATATCCGTTTTGAATGGTTTGCATGGACATAGGCCCGCCGTTGAGTTGATCTGAAACGCAAATATAACGGGCGTTTATGGCGGAATTTGGGCGAAAACCACGGCAGGGGGATGGAAACCTTCTGCCCCCTGCCCGCTTGTTTTTGGCGTCGGATTACGGACAGAACAGATCGTTCGTCAGCGCAAACACCATCAACCCCAGAATCAGCGCCAGGCCGATCGACATGGCGACATTCATCGCCCGGTCCGACGGCGGCTTGCCGGTCACCGCTTCCCAGGCGTGGAACACCAGGTGCCCGCCGTCCAGCACCGGCACCGGAAACAGGTTCAGCAGGCCCACGGCGGTCGACAGGACGGCGATGAATGTGATGAAGCTTTGCCCGCCCTGGCTCGCCATCGCCCCTGACGTTTGCGCGATGCCGATCGGCCCGCTCAGGTTGCACGACGAGATATTGCCGACAATCATATGCTTGAGACCGGACAGAGACCCCTCGACGATGCCCCAGGTGCGTTTGACCCCGGCCCAGGCCGCATCCAGCGGATTCATCATCGTGGTCGCCGGATAAAACGCGATGTCGCCCACGATGCCGATTCTGTAGACCGCCTGAAACCCGCCCTCGGGCAGCGGTTCATCGGTGCGCTTGGGCGTCATGACCACCTCGAACGTCTCGCCGTCGCGCCAGACGGTCAGATCCACGGGGTCACCCTCGGACCCTTCGACCACATCCTTGAGCTGGGCAAAGGCAAAGGCCCGTTCACCGTTGATCGACAGGATCGTGTCGCCCGCCTCCAGCCCGGCGTCGAACGCGGCAGAGCGCGGCACGACCTGACTGACCAGCGGCGGATAGACATAGGGGCCGTCAACCACCATGCGCACCCCGTCCCGTTCCACAGTATAAGGCAGAACAGGTTGATACGGCAGCGATTTCATGTAGTCGCCATAGACGTCGGCGTCGTCGAATCCCGGCAGCGGCTTGCCGTCGATTTCAAGGATCACGTCGCCGGTACGCAGCTCCTGGGCAATCGGCAGCGCGCGCAGATCGCCCACGGCGAACGGCTCCGCCACCTTGCCCTGAAACATGAACACCCCGGTGAACACCAGGATCGACAGTGCGAAATTGAACAGCGGGCCGGCCGCGACCGTGGCCGAGCGCGCCCAAAGCGGGGCGCCGTTCATCGTGTGGCGCAGTTCTTCGTCGGTCATCTGCGCCAGCGCGGTTTCGTCCGATCCCCCCGAGGCGTTGGAATCGCCGCGAAACTTGACGTAGCCGCCAAAAGGCAGCGCGGCGATCTGCCATCTGGTGCCGCGCTTGTCCATGCGGGACCAGATCACCGGGCCAAACCCCAGCGAGAACACGTCCGCGTCGATGCCGGACCAGCGACCGACGATGTAATGCCCGTATTCATGGATCGCGACGATCACCGAAAGGGCGATCACGAAGAAGATCAGGGTGAACAAAAGCCCCCCGAACTGCGAACTCATCTGCGCGATATCCAAAACTGCGGCCCCTTGTCTTGATAGATACTTGATCGGTTCTTGATAGGTTCTTTACAGATCGGCCATGACGCTGTCCGCGGTCTCCCGGCCGAGATGGTCCGCGTGACGCACGTTATCAAGGCTCATACCGGCATGAATGAGGCCGGTTTGCGCCGAAACACGGTTAAGTGTTTCTTCGACCACGTCTGTCATGCGGGTAAAGCTTATGCGTTTGTCGATAAACGCGTCCAGCGCGCGTTCCTTGGCGGCGTTGAACACCGCACCCGACAGCCCGCCCGCCTGCATCACCTCGCGCGCAAGGCGCAGCGCGGGCCAGCGCGTTTCACAGGCCTCGCGAAAGGTGAACTGCCCCAGTTCCACCAGATCAAGCCGCGCCACCGGCAGCGTCTTGCGGGCCGGGTGGTGCAGCGCATAGCCGATGGCATGGCGCATGTCGGCCGGGCCGACATGCGCCATCAGGGCGCCATCGCAAAACCCGACCAGCGCGTGAATCATCGATTCCGGGTGGACGACGACCTCGATCATGCTGGGATCGAGATCAAAGAATTCCTTGGTTTCAATGACTTCCAGCGCCTTGTTGAACATGGATGCGGAATCGATGGTGATGCGCTGGCCCATGTCCCAGTTGGGATGGGTGGCGGCCTGTTCGGGCGTGGCGTCGGCCAGCTTGTCCAGCGGCCAGTCGCGAAAGGCGCCGCCACTGGCGGTGATGATGACACGCTCGACGGTGCCGAGGTCTTCACCCATCAACGCCTGAAACACCGCGCTGTGCTCGCTGTCCACGGGGAGTACCGCCGCGCCGTGGTGGCGCGCGGTCTGCATCACCAGAGGCCCGGCGCAGACCATGCTTTCCTTGTTGGCCAGCGCCAGCGTGGCGCCGGTTTCCAGCGCGGCCAGCCCCGGCGCCAGCCCCGCCGCCCCCACGATGGCCGACATCACCCAATCGGCGGGGCGCTGCGCCGCCTCGACCAGCGCGGCCTCACCGGCCGCCGCTTCGATGCCGGTGCCCGCAAGGCGCGCGCGCAGTTCCGGCAAACAGGCCGGATCCGCGCAAACCGCGATTTCGGCGTGTAATCTGCGGGCGTCGGCAGCCAGTTGCGCGACATTCCTGCCCCCGGTCAGCGCCACCACGCGATAGGCGTCGGGCTCGCGCGCGATCAGGTCGATGGTGTTCCGACCGATCGAGCCGGTGGCCCCCAGTATCGAAATGCGTCTCATTCAAGCCCCGGAGGGAAATCGACGATCTGCCCCGCGATCAGCAGGAACAGCGCCGCCCCCAGCATTCCGTCAAAGCGATCCAGCAACCCGCCATGACCCGGCAGCAGGTTCGAGCTGTCCTTGACCCCTGCCCGCCGCTTGACGGTGCTTTCGGCCAAGTCACCGATCTGGCTGGCCATTGAAATCGCCACCGAAATCCCCATCAGGCCGACCCCGGCGTGCGTGGTTCCGGCAAAGATCAGCCCCACAATCGCCGCCCCGATCCAGCCCGCAACCGCGCCCGACCAGGTTTTCTTGGGCGACACGCGCGGCCACAGCTTCGGCCCGCCGATCATGCGGCCCGCAAAATAGCCGCCAACGTCGGTGATGACCACCACACAGACCAGCCACAACATCCAGACAAGCCCGAAATCCGCGCGCAGCTTCATGAACCCGTAACCCGCCAGCAGGATCAGCGCGGTGAACACGGCGTAGGTCACGCCGCCCCGTTCCATCCGCCCGAAACCTGCCATCGACGGAAGCAGCAGCAGCGGCAGCGCCAGCGCGGGCGGCAGGTACGGCGTCGCGATGGCACAGACCCCGGCCACAAGCCCCAGTACCGGCGCGGATCTGTCGCGCGCGGTATCGACCATGCGCACCAGTTCCCACACCATGATACCGCAGGCGAGCGAGATGAACCCGCGCCAGGCGAAACCGCCGATCCAGACCGCCCCGAGCGCCAGCCCGATCAGCACCGCGGCCGAGATCATCCTCGGGCGCAGATCCGTCCAACGCGATGCGCTCATGCCTTCACTCCTCCGTAGCGGCGTTCGCGCGTCCCGTAGGCTGCGGTGAGACTGGAAAACTCCTCGGCGCCGAAATCAGGCCACAGGGTATCGACGAACTCGTATTCAGCATAGGCCGACTGCCACAAAAGGAAATTCGAGATCCGCGCCTCGCCGCTGGTCCGGATCACCAGGTCGGGATCGGGCAGCACGCAGGTGTCCAGATATTTGGGCAGCGTTTCCTCGTTCACGCTCGCCGGGTCCAGCCGCCCCGCCGCCACGTCTTCGGCCAGCCGCTTGGTGGCGCGGGCCACCTCGTCGCGCCCGCCGTAGTTGATGGCAATGGTCAGGTTCACGCCCGTGCAATGGGCCGTCATCTGTTCCAGCTCGTCCATCAGCCGCACCAGCTTGTCATCCAGCTGCACCCGATCGCCGATGAACCGAACCTGGACATTCTCTTCCTTGAGCGCGCGGGCTTCCTTGGTGATGTACCGCCGGAACAGGCTCATGAGTCCGGCAACCTCGGATTGCGTGCGCTTCCAGTTCTCGGTCGAAAAGGCAAAGATCGTCAGATATTTGACGCCCGCCGCCGGGCAGGCCTCGACGATCTCGCGCACCCGTTTGGCGCCCGCGTGGTGGCCGAACAGCCGCGGGCGGCCGCGCTTTTGCGCCCAGCGGCCATTGCCATCCATGATGACGGCCACATGGCGCGGTCCGGCACCGTCGCGGATCGGCTTGGGCATGAGATTGGCCCTCCCTCGGGCAACAGGAACGAAAAAGGCAGATCCTCAGACCTGCATGATCTCTTCCTGCTTGGTCTCAAGCGAAGCGTCCACCTTCTTGATGTAGGTGTCGGTCAGATCCTGAACCTCGGATTCCCAGAATTTCTGGTCGTCTTCGGCCATGCCGTCGGCCTTGGCCTTCTTGATCTGGTCCATGCCGTCGCGACGCACGTTGCGGATCGACACGCGGGCGCTTTCGGCGTAATGCCCGGCGACCTTGGTCAGCTCGCGGCGGCGTTCCTCGTTCAGCTCGGGAATTGGCAGCATGATGATGGTGCCGTTCATCTGCGGGTTGATGCCCAGCCCGGATTCGCGGATCGCCTTTTCCACCTTGTTCACAAGGCCCTTGTCCCAGACGTTGATGGTGACCATACGCGGCTCGGGCACGTTGACCGTGCCGACCTGGTTGATCGGTGTCATCTGCCCATAAGCATCGACCTGCACAGGCTCCAGCATCGAAGCCGAGGCGCGCCCGGTGCGCAGCGACGCGAATTCCGTGCGCAAGTTCGCCATGGCGCCATCCATGCGCCGCTTGAGATCGTCTGTGTCGAGTTCGAAATCTTCTGACATGATTGGCCTTGCCCGCTCAGGTGTTGGTCTTTCGCCGGGCTTTCTACGGCAGGACGTGCAGGATGTATAGCCGTTAGCGGGATCGCCCCGACGGCCCCCATTGACACCGCCGGGCGCGGCAATACCCTTGGCATTCCCGCAATCCCGTTCCGGAGAACCAGCTTGGCGCGACCGCAAACCAGTTTTGTCGTCATCGGCCTTGGCGGCTTTGGCAGCACCGTCGCGCAGGAACTCATCCGCTTTGGAAACCATGTCATGGGAATCGACACCAACGAAAAGCTGGTGTCGCGCCATGCCGACACGCTGACCTCTTCGGCGATTCTCGACAGCACCGACGACGCCGCCCTGCGCGAGGCGGGGGTCGATCGCTATGGCGTCGCGCTGGTGGCGATCGGCACCAACATCGAGGCGTCGATCCTGACAACGATGAATCTCAGGCTGCTCGGCGTGGAAAAGATCTGGGTCAAGGCCATAAGCCGCACCCACCACCGCATCCTGTCCAAGCTCGGCGTCGACCGGGTGATCCTGCCCGAACAGGAAATGGGTCGGCACACCGCGCAGATGCTCAACAATCCATCGATTCAGGATTACATGACGCTGGGCAACGGCTACAGCGTCGTCAACGTGGTGCTGCCCGAAAGACACGAGGGCACGACCCCGGAAAAGCTGCGGATCGACGAGTCCCGCGGGCTGCGGTTGATCGGCATGATGCGCGGGACCGAATTCATGCCCTGCACCGATCCGCGCCGCGTTCTGTGCCGGGACGACCGGCTCATCATCATGGGTAAGCGCGCCGAACTGCGCGCCTTTGGCGATGCGCTCTGACAGTGTCCGGTCGCCCTGATGGCCCGTAAACGCACGCGGCTGCTGCGCAAGATCCTGTATGTCTCGCCCCCGCTGAGCCTGGCCGCGCTTTACGCCGTGTTCATCGTGCTGGGCGGGCTGTTGTTCAAACTGCCAGTCGCGACCTATACCCCGATCACCTGGTCGGAGGCGTTCTTTACCGCCGCCTCGGCGGTCACCGTCACGGGGCTGTCTCTGTTCGATACGGGCATGCGGTTCACCCCCCTCGGCGAGGCGGTGCTGATGGGGCTGATCCAGCTGGGCGGGCTGGGGCTGATGACCTTTGCCGTGCTGGTGCTGGCGGCGCTCAGGGTGCCGGTCGGCATCACCGGGCAGATCTACCTGCGCGAAGAGCTGAACCAGACCTCGCTGCACCGCATCATGGCGCTGGTAAAGCGCATCTTTCAGGTGGTGGCGGTCTGTGAACTGGTCGGCGCCGCGCTGCTCGCGATCACCTTCGTGCCGTTGTTGGGCTGGAAGGACGGGCTGTGGACCGCGCTGTTCCATTCGATCTCGGCCTTCAACAATGCCGGGTTCAGCACCTTTTCGAACGGGCTCATGTCGTTTGCGGGAACTCCGCTGGTCAATGTGGTGATCCCGGTGTTGTTCATCATCGGCGGCATCGGCTTCGTGGTGATCGACGACATCGCCCGGCTGCGCCGCTGGTCCGCGTTTTCGCTGCACACCAAGATCATGCTGACCGGCACGCTCGCGCTGATCGGCTGGGGCTGTGTCGGCTTTGCCGTGCTGGAATGGCACAACCCCCGCACCCTGGCGGACATCGACAGCACCGCGACCCGCCTCTGGGTGTCGTGGTTCCAGGGCGTCACCACCCGCACCGCCGGGTTCAACACCGTCGACATGGCCGGAATCCACGACAGCACCGCGCTGATGATGATCTCGATGATGCTGATTGGGGGCGGGCCGACCTCGACCGCCGGCGGCATCAAGGTCACCACCTTCGTGGTCATGTGCCTTGCCACGGCGGCATTCTTTCAGCGCCGCACCCAGTTGAACGCGTTCGGGCGGTCCATCAGCCTCACCGAGGTTCTCAAGGTCATGGCGCTGACCGCGATCAGCGTCGTGATCTGCTTCACCGGGGTCTTCGTGCTGGCCGCCACGCAAGAAGGCCACTTTCTGGACGTCAGCTTCGAGGTCGCATCGGCTTTCGGCACCGTCGGCCTGTCGCGCGGCTTTACCACAGAGCTGACAGAGCTGGGCCGCGCCGTCATCGTCGCGATCATGTTCATCGGCCGGGTCGGCCCGCTGACACTGGGCTATTTTCTGGCCACACGCTCCACCCCTCTCGTCCGTTTTCCAGAAGGGCGCGTGCATCTGGGCTAGGTCACCGACTCATAAACACGCAACCAGATGCGTGTTGCGGCGAGTTTGACGAGGGCGAGGAAGTTGGCGTCGTGCTTTTCGTAGCGCGTGGCTATAGCCCTGTAATGCTTGAGTTTGGAGAAAAACCGATCGATCCGATTGCGGCGTCGGCAGGCGTCCCGGTCCAGCGGCGGCGGGTCGCGTCGGCGAGGGATCGGGCGAATGACGGCCCTGGCCCCGATTTCCGCGAGGTGTTCGCGCAGCCGGTTGCTGTCATAAGCGGCATCGACCAGCAGGGTCTGGCCCGGCCCGATGGTTGCGAGCATGTCGTCGGCAGAGCGGCCGTCATGGGCCTGCCCGGCGGTCAGCTTCAGCGTGACCGGCAGGCCG
>NZ_QLMG01000056.1 GCF_003259905.1 Salipiger aestuarii
GGGACGACGCCACGGTCAAGGATGGCGAGGGCGCAACGGCGCGCGTCATGCGCCCCACCCCAGGGTCCCGCTGCCGGTCTCTTCGTTGTTCGGGATCCGGCCAAGCAGGTCCCGACGCACCGGGGGAAGTGTTACGGCGCGGATGCCGAAGCTCGCCGGGCCCGTGGCCGGAGGGCGCTTGCGCCAGCAGCGATAGTCCTGCCAGCCATGCTTGCGGGCTTGCCATTCGCCATCGCCACCATGAAGATAGGCCGCAGGCCGGTGGACGGGATCGCCGACGTGGCCATGGTGTTTCAGGTTTACGCGCCGTCCCCGCATATGACCGTGGGCGCTGCCGCCAGCTTGGTGCTGAAGACGCGTATCCAGAACTCGCGCCTGCACGCGCTGCCTTGGCCGTCTATGTCACCTGCAATCAGACCGGGGCGATGACGCTTGCCGACAGGGTCGTCTTCCCGCGGTTGGGGGCATCGGGCCTGCCGATAGAGCGGGGCGCGCGCCCATCGGCACGGGCTACGATCCGGCGTGCTGCATTACTTTGGCGCGCAGACCGGTCGGCACCCCGGCTTGGTTTCGCGGAAACGATGAGCCCTTGCAGCCGTCGGGCGCAGGGGCATGATGGGGCGACGCCAATTCCGGAGCCCCGATGAAATTCCTTCACCTTGCCGATCTGCATCTGGACAGCCCCCTGCGCGCCCAGGCCGCGCGCAACCCGGATATGGGGGCGGCGCTTCGCGATGCCTCGCGCCGGGTGCTGTCACGGATCGTGGACAAGGCGGTCGAACACCGGGTGGATGCGGTGCTGTTCGCGGGCGACACATTTGATTCGGGGGTGGCGGATGTGGCGGCGCGGGCGGCGCTGGCGGCTGCGGTGGCGCGTCTGGATGCGGCCGGGATTGCGTCGGTTCTGATTCAGGGCAACCACGACGCGCTGCTTGACCTCGGGCGCTTTGGCCCGATGAAGGGGCTGACCCAGCTGACACCGGAAAACCCGACGCTGCGGCTGGGCGACGCCTCGTTTCACGGCTTGGGTTTTTCTGCGCCGCACATGCCCGAAAGCCTGCTGCCGCGCTATCCCGCGCCCGAACCCGGGCGATGGAACATCGGACTGATGCACAGCTCGCTGGACGGGGCGTCGGGCCACGACCCTTATGCGCCCTGCGCGCTGTCAGCCTTGCTGGGCCATGGCTACGATTACTGGGCGCTGGGGCATATCCACAAGCGCGCCGAACACCGGGGCGAGCGCGGCCTTGCGGTGATGCCCGGCATACCGCAAGGCCGCAGCGTGCGCGAAACCGACGGCGGATCGGTGACGCTGGTCGACCTTGATCTGAACGGCGTGCGCGCCACGCCGCTGCCGGTCGAACTGTTGCGCTTTGCCCGTCTGCCGGTGCCGCTGACCGGGGCCAATGATGCGGCTGCGCGCAGGGACGCGATGCGCCGCGCGCTGGACAGCGCGATGACACCGGGCGTGTTGCTGGCGGCGCGGCTGGACTTGACGGGCGGCGCGGCCGACATCGGCGACATCCGCTTTGCGACGGCGCAGGCGCAGGATCTGGCGTCCGAGCTTGACGGTGTGTTCATCGAGGCGGTGCGCCCGCATCTCGCCCATGCCGCCCGCCCCGACGGCGCGGCCGGCGATCTGGCACAGCTGATGCGCGAGGATGCCGCGACCCCAGGGTTTCGCGATCAGGCGCGGGCGGCGCTGGCCGACTGGCGCACCGCGCTGCCGCGCGACATTGCGGATCTACTGGATGACGACCGTCTGGATGCGCTGATCGACGAGGGTGTCGAGACGATGGCCCTGCGTCTGGGCGGGGGGGGCGAGACATGAGGCTGCGCCGTCTGGACCTGATCCGCTACGGGCGCTTCGAAGACCGCGTTCTTGACTTTGGCGAGGCCGGGGACGGCCCCGATGTCACGTTGGTGTTCGGCGAAAACGAGGCGGGCAAAAGCACCGCGTTTTCCGCCTGGCTCGACCTGCTCTACGGCTTGCCGCTTCAGCATCCCTACGATTTCCGGTTTTCCCGAAACGAACTGATGGTGGGCGCGGTGCTCGACACCCCGGATGGCCCGCTGACCCTGCGGCGAACCGGCAAGCGCCACGGCTCGCTGACGGATGAGGCGGGCCGTGAGGTCGATGAGGCGCGCCTTGCGGGGCTGCTGCACGGGCTTGACCGGGATGCCTTTCGCACGCGGTTTTCGCTGGATGACGAGACTCTGCGGCGCGGCGGCAAAGACATCGCGGATGCGCGGGGCGATCTGGGGCAGCTGCTGCACGCGGGGTCTTCGGGGCTTTCGGGTTTGACCGAAACGCTGGCCGAGGCCGCGCGGGAGATGGATGAATTTCACAAGCCCCGCGCGCGTAAGACCACGCTTGCCCAAACCAGGGCGGAACTGGCGCGGCTGGACGCGGCGATGGCGCAGGCGCGTCTCGATCCGCGCGATTACGATCGCCTGCGCCAGAACGTGACCGAAACGCAGGCCCGCTACGATGCCGCGTCTCAGGCGCAGGCCGATGCCACCCGCGCGCTGGCCCTGCGCAAGGCGGCGGATGCCCGGCGCGCGCTTGCCGGACAGATCGACCGGATCGACACCGATCTGCAGGCCTTTCCCCGTGGGCCGGATCTGCCCGCCGATGCGCTGTCGGGGGTGCGGGTGGCGGCGGCGGCGATCCGTGCCGCACGCCACGCCCAGGCCGAGGCGCAGACCGCCGAAGCCGCCGCGACCGACGCGCTGGCGGGGCTGACGCCGGACCCCGCCGGGGTTGAGGCAGCGGCCCTTGCCGCCGAAATCGGCGCGGCGGAGTTCGAAGACGGCACGCTGCTTGTCACCCGCGTGCTTGCAGCCGAACCGGACGTGGACAAGCTGGCCAAAGATCTGCACGACACCCGCGACGCGGCGGCGGCGCTGGCACAGACCCTTGGCGGGCCGGGCGCCGCGCCCGAAACGGTGGCCTTGTCGCGCGCCGCGCTCGCCACGCTGCGCGAGGCCGCCGAATCCGCACGGGTCGCCGCGCGCGACAGCGACCGCGCCATCGCCGCGCTGGCGGATGCCGAGGCCCGGCTTGGGCCCGTCGAAACCCTGCCGGACGGTTGGCAACGCCTGGGCGACGCGCTTGATGCCCTGCCCGAGGATCCCGCGCCGTTGCGCGACGCCGCGGCGCAGGCCACGGCGGACGCGGCCCGCCTTGCGGCGGGATTGCCGCCCGGATGGGACACGCTGGCGGCGGCGGGCCTGCCGGTCGCTGCCGAACTGCGCCAGATCGAAACCGACGCGCACAGCGCCACCGCCGCGATGGCCGAAGCGCGGGACCGGCTGCAAGAGGCTCGCGACGCGCATGCCGATGCACAGGCGCGCCGCACCGCCGAAGGCCAGCTTGGCGCGGTCGTCACCGATGCCGAAATCGCCGCCACGCGGGCGCGGCGCGATGCGCTTTGGGCCGAGCACAGCGCGCGGCTGTCGGCCCAGACCGCCGGCGCGTTCGAGACGTCGATGCTGGCCGACGACTCCACGCGCGCACGTCACGCGGCCACCATGGAACAGCGTGCGCTGCTGGGCCGGCTTGGCGTCGAAATCGATACGCTGGCCGCGCGGGTGGCGCGGCGCGAGGCAAGCGCGGCCAGCGCCGCCGCCACGGCGCGCGACGTTGCCGCCCGTGCCAGCGGCATGGCGGCGCGGCTTGGGCTGCCCGAAGGGACCGCGCCCGCCGCCTTCGCACCGCGCTGCGATGCGTTGCGCGTTGCGCTGGATGCGGCCCTGGCCGCCACCGCCGCCGGGCGCAGCCTTGATACCGCCCGGCGCGCACATGAGGCCGCGCTTGACGCCGTCCTTGCCGCAGCCTTGCCGCTGGCGCCGACCGCGCCCACGCTTCCCGAGGCGCGCCGGCTGCGGGCTGACCTTGAGGCAAGCGCTGCGCGCATCGCGCAGCGGGAAAAGGCGGGAACGCTTGTCGCGGATCTGCGCAAGACCTGCGAGGCGTCAGGGCGCGCCAAGACCGCCGCGCAGGCGGGCTACGCGCAAGCCGTGTCGGGGTTATGGTGCGAAACGCTTGCGCCCCCCGAACTGCTGGCCCGTCTGGACGAGGTCGCCCGCCTGCGCGAAATGCTGGACGATGCGCGCGGCCTTGCCCGCAGGGTGGGGCAGATGCAAAGCGCTCTGCGCGGGTTCGATATGCGGGCAGGGGCGCTGCGCAAGGTGCTTGATCTGCCCGACGCCGGACCGACCGAGCTGCTGCGCGAGGCGGCCCGGCGCGGCAGCGAAGCCGAGCGCATCCAGCGTGAAACCGCGGCGGCGCGCGACCGCCAGACGCGCGCCCGCGCCGACGCCGACACCCAGGGCCGCCTGATCGCCGCCGCGCGGGCCGACATTGCCCGCCTGCTCGACGGTCAGGCGCTGCCCGAGGACGCCGACCCGGAAACCCAGGCACAGCACCTGGCCGCCCGCGATGCGCTGCGTGCCCGCCGTCGCGACGCCGAGCGTCAGCGCGACGCGCTGGCGGCGGATCACGATGCGCGTGCGCTTGCGCTGGAAGAAGCGGATGCCGACTCCGCCCGCAGCGTGCATCTTGCCGATGCGCTTGAGGCGGCGCGCACCGACCGCGACGCCGCCCTTGAAACCCGCGCCGAGGCGCGCCAGGCGCTGGACGCCGCCTTGCGCCGCACCGGCGCCGCCGAGCTGGCCCAGACGCGCGCGGCGCTGTTGGAGACGCTGCGCGAACAGGCCCGTGGCGCGGTGCTGGCGCGCGTCGGACTGATGGCCGCGCAGGGCGCGCTGTCGCGCCTGCGTGAGGATCGTCGCGGGCCGATGCTGACCGCTGCGCAGCACGCCTTTGCCACCGTCACCGGCGGCGAATGGCCCCGGCTGGAAACCCGCCCCGGCGGCACCGGCGAGCAGCTGGTCGGGGTGCGCCACGACCGCAAGGTGCCGGCCGATGCGATGTCGACTGGCACCCGCGCGCAATTGTATCTTGCGCTGCGCATCGCGGGGCACGCGGATTTCACCCGCCGCTTTGGGCCGCTGCCCTTTGTGACCGACGACATCCTTGAAACGTTTGATGACACGCGCGCCGCCGCCACGCTGGAAATGACGGCCGGTATGGGTCAGTTGGGCCAGGCGATCATGTTCACCCACCACGCGCATCTGGTCGCGCTCGCGCGCGAGCGGATTGCGGGGCTGCGGGTGATCGCGCTGGACTAGCCGGCGGTCGAGGCGCGGATCACCAGCAGCGGGTCGGAGGCGTGCAGCACCGGCGCGCTGCCGGTTTCGATCACCTTGATCAGGGCTGCGGTGGCGATCTGCGCGACCTCTTCCAGACCCAGGTTCAGCGCGGTCAGGGGTGGGGTCTCGCTGCGGCCGCGAAAACCGTCGTAACGCGTGGCAAGGTGCATGTCGCCGGGCACCGACAGGCCCACCTGACGCAGCGCCGCCATCGCCCCCGATGCCATGGCGTCGATCGGGGCCAGTACACCGTCCAGCGGCAGACCCGCGTCCAGATCGCCCAGCACCGCCGCCGCCGCGCCGCGTTCGGAATAGACCTCGGGCACCACATGCACGCGGGCGGTCAGCCCGGCCCCGGCCATCATCCGTTCATAGGTCTGGCGGAACGCCAGGTTCGACGGGCGCCTGCTTTGTCCGACGATCAGGGGCATGTGTCGTGTTCCGGCATCCAGCATGTGCGCGATCAGCATCTCGGCCATGCCGGCGTAATCGAACCGCACGCCGGGGCCGGGGGCGCCCTCGCCAAGGCCGATCATCAGCGTCGGGGTCCCCCGGTCGTGCAGATTGGCCAGAGTGGCGTCATCCTCTTCGGGTTCGATCATCAGCATGCCGTCAAAGGGCCGGCTGGACAGCACGGTGCTGGCCTCGGCGATGGGAGGCACCAGCATGAGCGCCAGTTGTGTTCCAGCGCCGACACCGCCACCGAGGCCGCGATTTCCATCAGAAAGCCGAGCCGCGCCGATCCGGGCGCCATCGCGGACGGCATCGACGAATAGATCGCGAGCGTATTCGCGCGCCTGGTCCGCATTCCCCGCGCGGCAAGATTGGGCACATAACCCAGTTCCCGGATCGCCTTGTCGATCCGCGCGCGCGTTTGCGAATTGACCTTGCGCTTGCCGCTGATTGCGTTCGAAACAGTGCCCGCCGACACGCCCGCAGCACTTGCAACATCCACCACCGTTACCCGCCGCCGAGGGCGCCTTAGCTGTTCCACCATGCGCAGCCTGCCCGGTTTGCGTGCCCTCACGCCCATCTTATGCGCGCTTTCCGGACAGGGGGAAGGATGTTCGCCCCAGCGTATCAGTAAAACATTTTACACCAGCGCGCACTTTGAGGAGCGATTGTTAAAGCGCTTTATTCGCGCGGTGGGTCAATGATGAATACCACCGCGGAGCTGTTGCCGATGGATGAACCGTTCGGCGCGCTGGATGCCCGGAGTCCCGGACGCCCGGATGCGCATCGTCATGCACGACCTGTCGCTGCGGGCCCGGCGCAAGCATCGCGCCACGGTGCTGTTCGCGACCCGTGACGTGGACGACGCCGTGCTACTGGCCGACGACATCCGCGTCATGAGCCAGGCTCCGGGGCGGTTGATCCGCCACCACGCGCTCTCGCAATCGGGGGATGCGTTGTCGCGCGTTTGCGACGACATTCTTGGGCTGTTGCGCCCGGCGCCCCCGGTGTCCGAAGACCTCCCCATCCGAACGGTCCGCCGTGAAACTGATCGCGTCCACCACCTTCGCGACCCCGGTCCCCGTTCTGGCCGTCGCCGGACCACTGACCTTTGCCTCGCCCCGGACCCGCAGACCCCGCAGGTTGATATCGCCATCGAAAAGGGCGATTTCGACGATGCCGGGTTGGATGTGGAACTCGCGGCCTTCCGCACCGGGTGCGAAGGCTTCGAGGCGATGATCGGTGGCCAGGTCGACGTGACCTTCATGGCGGGATTTCCCGCCGCCGTCGGCGCGCTGCCCGGGTTGGAATTTGCCATCGTCGGCGACCTGGCGCGTTTCACCGGCAGCGGGGGATCGTCGATGCCGCGCCCGGCACCGTGACCGGCCTGGCGGATCTTGCGGGCAAGCGCATCGGCACCGCCGTCCGAACCAGGGTGAGCGGCGATCTCGTCACCGTGTTGTCCGGGGCAGGGGTGCAGGCCGAGGCGATCGGGGGGTCCCCCGATCTGGTGCCGGTGCTGGCGCGCGGCAACCTTGTTACCACCGCCACTTCCCCGGCCTTTGCGGCGCCGCCCGCGACAGGCCGGGCGCCGATTACGCTGAACTGCGTTTGCCGGGTTATGAGATGCACTTCATTCTTGCCGCGCCCGCCGGAGATGACTGGCGCGCGGACGGACACGCGCGATGCATTCATGGCGGCCCTGGCCGCGCCGGGCGCGGTGTCATTGCCCTGAAACGTCAGCCTGAAACATCACCGCCCGGACGACGCTCGGCGCCCCCGGCAAACCCCGCCGCTGCAGCGGCCAGATGCGCCGAGGCGGCCACACCGTCGATCAGCACCACGCCGGTCCGCGCCGCCAGAGGCGCGGTCAGCGGCGCCATCCCGGCACAGCCCAGCACCACCGCGCCCGCGCCCTCATCCCGCGCGCGGGCGATCTCGTGGCTCAGGCGGTCCAGCACCGCTGCGCCGCCTTCGTCGATGGTCAGCACCGGCAGCCCCGAGGCGCGCACCGAAACGCAGCGCGCCGCAAATCCCCCACGCGCGATGTTGTGCTCGATCACCGGCACCGACACGGCAAGCGAGGTCACCACCGAAAACCGCCGCCCCATCAGCCCGGCCATCACATAGGCCGACTGCCCGATGCCCAGCACGGGGAACGGCACGCGCGCCTGCGCTTCTTCCAGACCGGTGTCGTCGAAACACGCGATCACGGCGGCATCCGCATCGGCGCGCGACAGCAGATCAAGCACGCCGGGAATGGCCGCAGCGCCGTCTTGGGCGCCCTGGATCGCCATCGGGCCGGTCGCGTTGGTCTCGCCGCTGATCCGCGCGCCCGGCAGGGCCGCCCGCGCCGCCGCGACGATGGCGCCGGTCATCGACACGGTGGCGTTGGGATTGACGTACAGCAGCCGCATTCACACGCCCTTGCCCGCATCCGACCCGAGGCGCTCGCGGCGCCTGGCCATGCCCCAGCCCGCCAGCAGGAACACCCCGATGATGCCCAGCGAAAACAGCGTGGTCAGCGTGCCCAGCGCATAGATCACCGGGGTCGTCACGTTGGTGGTCATCCCGAAGATTTCAAGCGGCAGGGTGTTGTAGCTGCCCGAGGTCAGCAGCGTGCGCGCGAATTCGTCATAGCTGAGGGTAAAGCCGAACAGCGCCACCCCGATCAGCGACGGCGCGATGATCGGCAGCACCACATACCGGATGGTCTGCCAGGCACTGGCGCCCTGATCGCGCGCGGCCTCTTCGAAGCTGCGGTCGAAACGGTTGAACACCGCGAACATGATCAGCAGGCCGAAGGGCAGCGTCCAGGTCAGTTGCGACCCGAACCCGCTGGTCGCCCAATGCACCCGCAGCCCCAGTTGCTGAAAGATCAGCCCCACGCCCAGCGACACGAGGATCGACGGAATCACCAGCGAGGTGATGGCCAGATAAAACAGCAGCGCCGATCCGGCGAACCGCTTTCGAAACGCCAGCCCCGCCATCACCGACACCACCACGGTGGTGACCATCACAAGCAACCCCAGCGCCAGACTGCGTCGGAAGGCGCCCCAGATGTCCCCCACCGCCTGCTGTTCGAACAGGTCCCGGAACCAGTGCAACGACACGCCGTTCATCGGAAAGGTCAGCCCCCCCTGCGGCCCCTGAAAGCTCAGGATGCCGATGGTCACGGTGGGACCGTAAAGAAACAACACGAACAGCGCGAAAAACACCGCCAGCACATAAAAACTCCGAGGGCGTCTTTTCATGGCTCACAGCTCCTTTCGGATGTTCACGAAACGCAGCAGAACCGCGATGATCAACAACACCGTGGCCAGCAACACCACGGCTGTGGCGGCGGCGGACGGGTATTGCAACAGTGCGATATCGTTGGAAATCAGCCGCCCCACATTGGCCTTCTGCGACCCGCTCATGAACCGCACAGTGATGAAATCGCCCATCACCAGCGTCACGACAAAGATGGTGCCGATCATGATGCCGGGCTTGGTCAGCGGCAGGATCACATGACGCAATGTCTGCGCGCCGCTCGCCCCATTGTCGCGCGCCGCCTCCAGCAAGGCCGGGTCGATCCTCATCATCGTGTTGAAGATCGGCACCACCATGAACAGCGTATACAGATGCACGAATGCCAGGATCACCGCGAAATCCGAATACAGCAACCAGTCCAGCGGCGCATCGGTCACGCCCCAGTTCTGCAAGGCGGTGTTGGCAATGCCGTTGCGCCCCAGAAATGGGATCCACGAAATCATCCGAATGATGTTCGATGTCCAGAACGGGATCGTGCACAGCAAGAACAGCGCGATCTGCATGGTTTGCGACCGCACATGAAAGGCCAGGAAATACGCGACGGTAAAGCCGATCGCCAGCGTCAACGCCCAGGTGATCAGCGCATATTTAAAGGTCGCCAGAAACACCTTGTAGGTCACGGGCGAGCCGAACAGAAAGGCGTAGTTGTCCAGCTGAAAGGCCGGGTAGATCGAAAATTCCGTCGCCCCCCAGAAACTGACCACCACGATCATCGCAATCGGCGCAACAAGAAAGCACAACAGCACCAGCGTTAGCGGCGCCGCCTGCATCCACCCCAAAAGAGCGCGTCGTCCGATCATTGCGCCAATCCTCTCAGCATGTTCCGCCTCTTCATCTTGCCAAGTAAACTCTCAGGGGGTCGGGGGGGCAGAATGCCCCCCGGCGGGTCGGCGCGGAACGCGGCGAAACACCATGAAACAGGGCGTCGGGACGCTGAACAGTCCGGCGTCAGGACGCGATGAATTCGTTCCACTTGCGCACCATGTACTGGTTCTCGTCCATCACCGCGTTCCAGCACGCGACCGATCCCATACGGTCATAGAACGAGCCGCCGTCGCGCACGTCTCCGGCCTGCGCCAGCACGTCACCGAAGGGCGATGCGATCTCGTCGGTCGCAGGCTTGCCCTCGAACCAGTAGCCCCATTCATTGGCGGACATGTGGTCTTTCGACGTTTCGGGAACGGCCGAATAGTAGCCCTGGCGCATCAAGAACCCACCGACCCAGCCAGACAGATACCAGTTGATGTATTCATAGGCCGCGTCAAGCTCGAGCCCGCTCAAGGATTTCGACAGGCCGATGCCGCCGCCCCAGGACCGATAGCCCTCTTCCAGCGGCTGGTAGACGCAAGGGATGCCGCGCGACTTGACAGCGGTGATCGCGGGCGACCACATCGACTGGATCACCACCTCGCCGGACGCCATCAGGTTGACGCTCTCGTCGAAGGATTTCCAAAAGGCGCGGAACTGGCCGTTCTGCTTGGCTTCAGTGAAGATCGCAAAGGTCTTGTCGATCTCCTCTCGGGTCATGTTGCCCTTGTCGCCATACTGGATCTCGCCCATGGATTCGCAGACCATGGCCATGTCCATGATCCCGATCGACGAAATATCCAGGATCGAGGCCTTGCCCTTGAACTCGGGGTTCAGCAGCTCGGACCAGTTGTTGATCGGCCGCCCGATCAGGTCGGGGCGGATGCCCAGCGTGTCGGCGTTGTAGATGGTCGGGATCAGCGTCATCCACTCGGTGGGCTCGTCGGCAAAGCTGGTGGCGCCCGGCTCGGGGATAAAACCCACGGTATGCGGCGCGGTGCCCTGCGCGATTTCCGACTCTGGCGTCAGCCGGCCGTCCTTGAACAGGCCGACGATCTTGTCGTAATTGGCGATCTTGCCGGTGTCCATCGCCTGAAGGTTGCCAGTCGGCCAGACCTTCTTGCAGATCCAGTATTCGATGTCGGCGATGTCGAAACTGTCGGGCTGGGTCGCCGCGCGCTGGGTCACGCTGTCGGAATCCAGCGCCGTCATTTCCAGCGTGAAGCCCAGATCTTCCTTCACCTTCTGGCCGACCTCGTTAAGGTTGGACACGCCGGTGCCGAACTGGCGCAGGGTCACGTCCTTGATTTCCTGCGCCCAGACCATCGGCGCGGGCAGGGCCGATGCCGCCACGGCGGCTGCGCCGCCTTTCAGCATGGATCGGCGGCTGTATCTCATCTTCGACATCATGTGGTGTCTCCCCGTTATATGTCTCTTACGCTTGCAGACGGTTGGCCCGTCCTTCGTCCCAGGACAGGCGCACGGCCTCGCCAGGGTTTTTCGGCGCCGCAAAGAACGCCTCTTCGGGCAACAGGGCGAGCAGCTCTTCGCCGCTGTCCAGCGCGGCGGTCATCGCGACCGACGCGCCCTGATATTCCACCGCCGTCACCGTGGCGGGCAGACCTGTATCCGTCAGGCCGGGTTCGATCAGGCGCACCTCGTCGGCGCGAAACGACAACTTGCCCGAAGCGGTGGCAATCACGTTGTGGCCGCCCATGAACCGCGCGACGAATTCGGTGCGCGGTCGCGCCCAGACCTCGCGGGCGGGGCCGGCCTGTTCGATCACCGCGTTGTTCATCACCACCACTTCGTCGGCCAGCGCCAGCGCCTCGTCCTGGCCGTGGGTGACATGGATGAACGGAATGCCCAGTTCGCGCTGCAGCTTCTTCAGTTCGGCGCGCATCCGGATGCGCAGGAACGGGTCAAGCGCTGAAAGAGGCTCGTCCAGCAGCAGCACCTTGGGGTCCGTCACCAGCGCACGGGCCAGGGCCACGCGCTGCTGCTGGCCGCCCGACAGCTGGGCGGGCAGGCGGTCCGCGAGGGCGCCCATGTCGACCAGTTCCAGCATGCTGTCGGCGCGGGCGTGGCGGGCGGCCTTGTCGACGCCTTTCATCCGCAGCGAAAAGGCGACGTTGTCGCGCACGGAAAGGTGGGGAAACAGCGCATAGCTTTGAAACATCATCGCGGTGCCGCGCCGCGCCGGGGGCAGATGCGAGATATCCTGCCCGCCCAGCAGGATGGACCCGTCGCTGACCTCTTCGTGCCCGGCGATCATGCGCAGCGTGGTCGACTTGCCGCAGCCCGATGGGCCCAGCAGGCAGACATAGGCGCCCGTGGGGAACCTGTGGTTGATGTCCGCGACCGCCACGGTATTGCCGTAGCGTTTGGTCAGATGCACAAGTTCCAGATCGTTGCCCGTGGCCATGACGCCCCCCGTTCGCGCTTGCTGACCCGACGCTGGCCCCGGCGCGGGGCCTGTGTCAGTCGAAACCGCGCGGTCGGCAGGCTGGAAACACCGAATGCCCGTTTTTTGCGCAGTTTCATCCCGTGTTTGCGCGAAATGGTGCACATGATTGTATACAACATCGGCCACGATCCTGCCGCGCCGCGCCGCGCTTGCCCTTCGCCGGGTGCGCGATAGGATTCGGGGCAGAAAAGGATCGCCCGAATGACCGAGATACAGCCCAAGTCCGGAACGGCCGACACCGTCGCCGAGTCGCTGGAACGCGCCATCCATGAACATCGCCTGCCCCCCGGCACCAAGCTCGGCGAAGACGAGCTGTCCGAAATCTATGGCGTCAGCCGCACCCGGATCCGGGCCGCGCTTCAGGCGTTGTCGCATCGCCGGTTGGTGGAACACCAACGCAACCGGGGGGCCTTTGTCGCACAACCCACGGTGCGCGAGGCACACGAGGTGTTCGAGGCGCGCGCTCTTCTGGAACCGCGCACCGCGCGTTCGGCGGCGATCCGCATGACCGATGCACATGTTACCGCGTTGCAGGCCCATATAGATGCCGAACATGCGGCGCTGCACGCGGGCGAAAGCGGGCGTGCGCTGTCGCTGTCCGGAGAATTTCATATCGAGATCGCCCGCATCGCCGACCAATCCACCATCGAGGCCATCGTCCAGCAGCTTGTGGTGCGGTCATCCCTTATCATCGCGCTGTACTGGCGCCGCCGCGCCGCGCTGTGCGAAAGCCATGCGCATGGCGCGCTGATCGACGCGTTCGCCGCCCGCGACGGCGCCCTGGCCGAGGAACTGATGGCCCACCACCTGCTTGACCTCGTTACCTCGCTTGACCTGCGCAACCAAAGCTCGCAGCCCGGCTCGCTGAAGGCGGCGCTGGCATGATCCGTCACAGGCAGATCGCAAGCGAACAAGAGCTGGCACAGGTGCTGGACTGGGCCGCCGACGAAGGGTGGAATCCCGGTCTGTCCGATGCGGCGGCGTTCCTGGCCGCCGATCCCGGCGGATTTTTTGCGGCGAGCCATGGGCCGGATCCGGTGGCGGCCATCGCCGTGGTGAATCACTCCGACGACATGGCCTTTCTGGGCCTGTACCTGTGCCGGGCCGCATACCGGGGCCGGGGCATCGGTTACGACCTGTGGCGCCATGCGCTGGCCCATGCGGGCGCGCGCACGGTCGGGTTGGACGGGGTGGCCGCGCAACAGGATAATTACGCCCGCTCGGGCTTTGTGCGGGCAGGGGCGACGCGACGGTTCGAAGGGTCGCTGGAGCCCGCGCGCGACGGGGCGGTTTCGCTTCTGCGGCCCGGTGACTTCGACGCCGTCAGCGCGCTTGATGCCAGGGCGTGCGGCTATGCGCGCCCGGCCTTTCTGCGCGCCTGGCTGGACGGGACGCGCGACCGGGTGAGCGTGCGCAGCGACACCGGCTTTGCCACCGCGCGGCTGTGCGGCGACGGCATCAAGATCGGCCCGATCGTGGCGCCGACGCCCGGAGCGGCGCTGACGCTTGCCCGTGCGGCGCTGGCGGAGCTGCCTGCGGGCACGGCGATAGTCGACCTGCCGGACCACGCCACCGGGTTCGAGGCGTTGCTGCGCGCGGCCGGCTTTGTCGAAACCTTCGCCACGGCCCGCATGTATCGCGGCGCGGCGCCCGGCACATCCGCGAGCCAGCACGCGATTGCGACGATGGAACTGGGCTGAAGGGGGCGCCTCACGTTGCCGTGAGGTTGCGAGTCGAGGTCTGGCACAAATCCTGACAAAATGACTATGGTACTTTGCGGGGATATCCCCCCAAGCGTTGACGTGACCCAGCGCGCCAGACCCGAATGCCGTCGGGCGGGGGCGGCGCGTGTGTGTCTTCGGACCGGCGTGCTTTTCCCGACCGCCAAATCCGAAGGACGACCCGATGACCACCGCCACGCACGATTCCCCCCGCATCACGCGCCAGCGTCACGCGCTGGTCCGCCGCGCGCTGACCGTATCGCGCAGCACGCGGCTGACGCCAAAGATGATTCGCCTTGCCCTGACGGGCCCCGAGCTGGCGGGATTCACCAGCGCCGCACCCGACGATCATTTCAAGCTGTTCGTGCCGGACGGGCAGGGCGGACAGGCGGGCCGCGATTACACCCCGCGCGGCTATGACGGCGCTGAGCTGATCGTCGATGTCTACGACCATCCGGGCGGCCCGGCCGCCGATTGGGGGCGCAGCGCGCAGGTGGGCGACACCGTCACCATCGGCGGTCCGCGCGGATCCGTGATCGTCGACGGCGACATCGGCCACTGGCTGCTGATCGGCGACGAAACCGCCATCCCCGCCATCGCCCGCCGTCTCGAAGAGCTGCCCGATGGCAGCAGGGCCACCGCGATCATCGCCATCGAGGGCCCTGTCGAGGAACAGCCCTTGCCCACGAAGGCCGTACTTGACGCGATCTGGGTCCACCGCCCGGCAACGGCGTCGGCAGATGCCGCGCCGCTTGTCGATGTTCTGCCCAAGACGCTGCCTGACCGCTGTTTTGCCTGGATCGCCGCCGAAGCTGGCGTCGCGCGCGCCCTGCGCGAGGCGCTGCTGGTGCAGGGGCATCCGCTGCCCTGGCTCAAGGCGGCGGGCTATTGGGTCCGGGACGCGCCCTCCGCGGTGTGAGATCTTGCCGCGCGGGCGGGATCGCCTCCGGCGGGAGTTTTTCGGGCAAGATGAAGCAGGGGCGCGCCGTGCCCCCGGTTTCGCGGTTCCAAGGGGCGCGCGCGCCGGAGAGGACTGACATGCCGGATTGGCGCCTGCGCCGGGCGCGGGACCGGAGGCCATCGGAAATCGAAAGCGTTTCATGCCGCCGGATCGGGCGCGGCGGGGGCGGTTCGGCTTGCCGGTTCCGGCGATCTGTGTCGCGGATCATGTTTAGGCGGGGGCGTTCCGCACGGGCGCGGGCGCCGGCCTTTTGGCTTTTGAAAGGTGGCGGTTCACAGCGGCGATGAAAGAGCCGTGCCACTCCCGTGGGACGGGCGCAATTTTTCCATCGAACGCGGGTATGACCGGCATTTTCCTGTCGGTGGCGCTGGCGGCGGGCGGTGGGCACGAGGTTTGCTTGCGCCTGTGGTGGCAGCAAAAGGGCCACCCTGTTGGACGCGATGCGCGCAGGATGCGCGGCAGCGAAGTCCAAGGCAGCGGTGTGGTCACGCGACAAGATACCTAAAACTCGACACGCATTCAGCCGAAGAGACACATTTCGGTTCCAATTCCAACACCGCTCAGCCGACCGCCACTGATTTGGTCTGTGTGAACCGGCATCCCCCGGCGCGTATCGCGGGGCCGCCAGCCGATTTCGGCCGGTGGTGCGTGCCTGACGGCCCGAGCCGCAATCCGGCGCCGACGAAACCCGCAGACAGGAGGCGGTGCGATGAGCGATCAGTCGAATATCCAGCCTCCGGCCCTTGCGGGGGCGGTGGGCGATGAGCTGGCGCCCGGCACCGCGCTGTGCGGCGGTCAGTACACCATCGAGAAATACCTCAACTGCGGCGGCTTTGGCATCACCTATCTTGCGCGTGACAGCCTTGGGCGCAAGCTGGTGATCAAGGAGTGCTTTCCCAACGCCATCTGCTGGCGCACCGACGCGACGGTGCGCCTGCGCTCGCACAGCTACCAGACCGATTTCGGCCAGGCGGTCGATCTGTTCAAGAAAGAGGCGCGGGCGCTGGCGGCGCTGGATCATCCCAATATCGTCGGTGTTCACCAGATATTCGAGGCCAATGGCACCGCTTACATGGCCCTGGATTTCGTCGAAGGGCTGGATCTGCTGGACCTGTCGCACAGGCATCCCGAACTGCGCTCGCCCGCCGCCGTCAGCGAACTGGCCGGGATCCTGCTGGAGGCGCTGGCCTATGTGCATCGCAGCGGCATCCTGCACCGCGACATTTCTCCCGACAACATCCTGCTGGACACCTCGGGCACGCCGGTTCTGATCGATTTCGGGGCGGCGCGGCAGGGGGCCACCATGGCCAGCCGCATCCTGTCGCGGGTCTATACCGTCAAGGATGGCTATTCGCCGCAGGAATTCTATTTCGCCGGCAGCGCCCAGTCGGCGGCGTCGGATCTGTATGCGCTCGCGGCGACGCTTGTGCACCTGATCGACGGCAATCCGCCGCCCAACAGCTCGCTTCGCCTGGCGGCAGTGGCCGAGGGTCGCCCCGACCCCTATCTGCCGCTTTCGGGGCGCTTTGCGGCCCACGACCCGGCGTTGCTGGCGTCGATCGACCGCTGCATGAGCCTGTTTTCCCGCGACCGCCTGCCCACTGCCGACGCCTGGCTTGACGTCTTGCGCGGCAAGGCGGCGCTGGAGGGGCGCGGTCCCGGCGCGGCGCGCACCATGCACATCGCGCCCGCCGTGCTGGATACGCAGACCACCGCGGCCATCGCGGCGCTGGTGAAGGAAAACCACAAGGTGGTCGCGCAGGCAGGCGCGGCAACGGCCATTGTCCGCTGCGAAGACGCCGCCGAGCGCGCCCGCGAAGAGGCCAGGCGCGAAGAAGAGCGTGATTACTGGGCAATTCTTAACGAAGACCCGGCACACTGGCGCGACAGTTCGGCCAAGTCGACGACTGCGCGCGGCGCCGTGGCTGACAACGATGCGCCGGATCGCCGCCACAGGCTGTCGCTTGCGGCGCTGTTTGGCTGGATGCGCCCGAGGGCGCGAATCGACAAGATCATCTGACGGAAGGCGAGCGGAAAATGCTGGGGTTCAAGGGGCGGATCGCAAAGCGGCGTACATCGGCCGAGGCCGGGGGGCGGGCCGAGGCCGTGGGTGCGAACGCGCGGAGCGTGGAAACCGGGCGCGCGTGCGACGGCGAATCCGACGCCGGGGCACGACAGGTGGTTTCCGCCATGCGCTTTCAGACGGAAGCGCCCGGCGCCGATGCGGGCGGGACCGCGGCCGTGCCCGTCACGCCGCCGCCGGGCCAACCGCGCGCTCCGGGAGACGCTCCGCAGGCGACTTTGTGCACGCAAGATGATCGCAATCTGCAAACCATCCGCGCCGGTCTGTCGCATGTGCCCGGCCCGGACCAGACCCGGCACGCGCCGGTACCGCCCACCATGGAAAGCGCGCGTCCACATACGCCGGCACCCTCATGCGCGCTGCGCATATGGGACATGGACCCGGTGCCACCCGCGACCGCCGCCACAGCCCATTCGGGGGCGGTGCTGGCGCGCTGCGCCGAGGCGCCGACCGGGGGGCGCGATCATCCGCACACGTCCGCATCGCACAGGCAGGACCAGACCCATCACGACCAGACCCATCCGGCCTTTCGTGCGGACCCCCGCACCAGCGCGCAGCGCATCGCTTCGCACCCCGTACGCGCACGCACCCGCCTTTTGGGATTTCACGGCGACGCCGCGCCCGATGTCGTTGCCGACCAGCCCGCGGCGCCGAGTGCCGCGGCACCGCGCTTTCCGATTGGCTGGCTTGTCGTGGTTGACGGTCCGGGGCGCGGCGCAAGCTTTACCCTGACCACCGGGCTGTCGAGCATCGGGCGCGACGCGGGCCAGACGGTCAGCCTTGATTTCGGCGATGACGCCATCTCGCGTGAGGGGCATATGTCCATCGCCCATGACCATCAGGACGGGCGCACCTGGGTGGGCCATGGCGGCAAGGCCAATATCGTACGTCTGAACGACCGCCCCTTGCTGACGACCGAGGAATTGCATGGCGGCGACATCCTGCGCATCGGCAAGACGCTGCTGCGCTATGTGGCGCTGTGCGATCAGGGGTTTTCGTGGGGACAGGAGATTTCGTCACCGCAGGGCAATCCGGGGGCGGGCGATGCCTGACCTCGTGGCCGATGCCGCCCTGGCGCAGGACATCGGGTGCCGCGCGCGCCAGGAAGACGCCGCCATCGCCCATTTCGGCTGCGGCGCCGCCAGCGGCATTGCTGTGTTGTCCGACGGCATGGGCGGGCATGACGATGGCGACCTTGCCGGGCGTATCATCGCCGGCGAGATGTTCGCGGACCTGTTTTTGTCCGACACCCGCCGCGACCTGCTGCACCACGATGCCAGGGCGGTGTTCGGGTCGGCGCTGGGAAACGCCAACCGCAAGCTTCAGCATCATATCCATCAGGGGCATCTGTCGGAAAACACCGGCGGGACGCTGGTGTCGCTGATCGTGTCCGGGGATCATGCGCGCTGGCTTTCGGTGGGCGACAGCCCGCTGTGGTTGCTGCGCGACGGCACGCTGACTCGCCTGAACGAGAACCATTCCATGGCCCCCCAGCTTGATCTTATGCTCGCCGCCGGTGAGATTGATGCGCAAAGCGCGCGGAGCCATGCTGGCCGCAGCGCGTTGACCTCGGCCGTGACGGGGGGCAGCATCGCGCGCATAGATTGCCCCGATACTCCGCTTGCGCTGCGCGCGGGCGATCTGTTGTTGCTGGCCAGTGACGGGATCGAAACGCTGGATGGCGACAGCCTGCGCAACCTGCTGCACAAGTGGCGCCACAAGCCTGCGTCCGACATCGCCGGGACGCTGTTGGCGGCGGTCGCGGGCACCAGGCGCGCCGATCAGGACAACACCTCGGTGGTGGTGATCCGGATGCGGGCGCCCCGGGCCCCGACCGCCGGGTTTGCGCAACGTCTGTGCGCGGCAATGGGCCGGTGTCCGCGTCGGTTCGAGCGGGCCCTGGCGCTGCCCGGCACAGAGGGGGCAGGCCGATGACCGGGGCGTCGGATGTCATGCGGGTGACAGCGCGGCTGCGGGCCTTGCAGGGCGTGCCGGGCGTATCGCCACGGCTGGCGGCGAATTGCGCCGCGCTGGCCGCGCGTCTGGGCGAGCCGGTGCGCATCGGGCTGTTCGGACTGCCGGGCGCGGGCAAGCTGGCGCTTCTTGACGCGCTGTGCGCCAGCAGGCTTGCGCCGCTTGCGCCGTTGCCGACCCTCGAACTGGCGCACGGCCACGAGCTGCGGACCGAGGCGATACTGCCCGACGGCTCAGCAGTCCAGAGTGTGGGCCTGCCCGACGCCGATACTCTGTCCCGGGCGCCCGCGTTCTTGCGAGTGCACGCCCCCTTGCCCGCGTTGCAGGGGCGGCGCTTTCTGCTGGTCGACTGCGACGCGGACCTGCGCGAATTCGCCGCCGCGCTGGGCTGGGCGGCGCCGCGCGTGGACATTGCGCTGTGGTGCGCGCGGGGGTGGTCGGGACTGGACGCGCAGCTCTGGGGCACCGCGCCCGAAAGCCTTGCCAACCATGCCGCTCTCGTGCTCACGGGCGACGCGGCCCATGCAGGCGGGTGGCACGGCGCCGAGGGGTTCGAGGCGGTGTTCCGCGCCGACCCCGAGGGCATCGCGCGGCATCTTGACCAGACCGCTGCCGAGGCCGCGCACCACGATCTGGCTGCGGCCGAGTGGATGTTGCAGCGCCACGGCCTTGCGTCGGAACCGATTGCCAAGATGCCTGCGGGATCGGCGGTGGCCTCTGCCGCCCCGAATCCTGCACAGCGTGGTCCGTTGCCCCCGACCGCGCCCCCGACTATGCGCCCGACCATGCCCCGGGCGCTGGGCCAAACCCTGCGCCAGACCGCGCCGGAAACCCCGCCGCCAGACGCGAAGGCGGAACTGGGGCGGCTGTTCCAGTATCTTCGCGGTGCGGCCGCGCGGATCTCTGACGGGCTTGGCGATGGTCCGCTGAGCGGTGAGGCCTGTCGCGGGCTTCTGGACGCGCTGGCCGGTATCTTTGACACGCTGAGCGAAAGAGCCTCCGACCTGGACCGCGCGCAGGAAACCTGGCCCGACCTCGCGGCTGTGCTGTTCGAAGCGCAGGATATGGCGCTGTTGCTGCGGATGGAAGGCGGCGCCGAGCAGGCCGCCGACGCCGCGCGCCTGCTCTTGCAACTGAGGCACGACATGGAAGTCAGGCTCGCGGCCTGATGCCCCACCCGCAAAGGGACCCCGCATAGGGAAAGGATGAAGAGGCAGACCAAGATGACCCACACGGACAAGATCCCGCCTCCAGCCCCCGGCGCCGCCTTTGCGGCACTGGCCGGTCTGGCCGACCGGCTTGACGCATTCAATACCGAACTGGCGCAGCTTGCGGGCAGCGACGAGCGCGCCATCGCGCGGCAGGCCCGGCGCCTGCACAAGGATATCCGCGATTTCGAACCGGCGGTCACCTTCATCGGGCAGGTCAAGGCGGGCAAGACCACGCTGGTCAATGCGCTGGTGGGCTGGCCTGACCTGCTGCCTGCCGACGTCAACCCCTGGACCTCGGTGGTGACCTCGCTGCATCTGTCGCCCCAGGGCGGGCACGACGACCGCCGCTCGGCCTTTCGCTTTTTCAGCAATGACGAATGGGACGCGCTGTTGCGTCAGGGTGGGCGCGTGGGCGAGCTTGCCGCGCGCGCGGGCGCCGAGGACGAGCTGGAAAAGGTGCGCGCCCAGCTGGAACAGATGCGTAGCAAATCCCGCGCGCGGCTGGGACGGCGGTTTCAGATGCTGCTGGGCCAGACCCATGACTACGACCGCTTCGACAAGGATCTGATCGCGCGCTACGTCTGCCTTGGGGACGATTTCTGGGACGAACCGGCCCATGTCAGCGCCGTCGCGGAACATCTTGAGGCGGCGCGCGACCGCGACAGGGGTCGCTTTGCCGACATCACCAGGTCCGCCGACCTGTGGTTCGGCGCACCCGGCGTGCCGGTGGGGATGTGCATTCAGGATACGCCGGGGGTCAACGATACCTTTCTGATCCGCGAGCAGATCACCATCAACGCCCTGCGTGCCAGCCGGTTGTGCGTGATGGTGCTGTCTGCCAGTCAGGCGCTTTCGGCGGTGGATCTTGGATTGATCCGGTTGATTTCAAACGTGAAATCGCGCCAGATCGTGATCTTTGTCAACCGCATCGACGAACTGAACGACCCGGTGCGCGAGGTGCCGCAGATCCGCGACAGCATCCGTGCCACGCTGGAGCGGTTTCAGGGCCCGGTGGATGCCGAAATCCTCTTTGGTTCGGGTCACTGGGCAAGCCACGCGGTGGACGGCAGCATCGACGCGCTGGGCGATTCCAGCGCCGAGGCGCTGATGTCGTGGCTCGAAGCGCATCTTTCGGGCGATCTGGCCCGGCGGCCACCGGCGGAAATCATCTGGACCATGTCCGGCATTCCCGAACTGGGCCGCGCCATCTGCGAACGTATCGAAAACGATGCCGGTGCGGCGCTTGAAACCGCTGTTGGCACGGGCTTGCGCAACCTGCGTGCGGGTGTGGCGGCGCGCGCGGCGCGTCTGGATGCGCAGATGATCGGCGCGCGGGTGCCCCCTGGTTGCGCGCTTGATCCGGACGAGATCGAGGCGCGTTTTGCCGCCATCGCCGACCGCGCCCTGGGCCATCTGGAACAGCGGATGCACGCGGTACAGGACACCTTTGCCAGCCGCACCGAATCTGCGCGCCTCACGTTTCTGGGGCGCGCCACCGCGTCGCTGGCGCGGCATTTCGAAGCCCAGGGCGAAAACCAGGTCTGGAGCTATGATCCCTCGGGCCTGCGGATGCTGTTGCGCACCGCCTACAAGGTTTTTGTGCACGGCGCCGGCAAGGCGGGGGGCGAGGCGCTGGATGGCGCCGCCACCGAAATCGACGCGCTGTTTCGCGAGGTGTTCGATCTGCCGACCGATGCGCCCGGTATCACGCCACCGCCGCTGCCGGACCCTGCCGCGCCGATGTCGCTGGGCCAGACCATCGCGCTTGATCTCAAGGGCAGCTGGTGGCGGCAGTTCTGGCGCCGTCGCAAAGGGTATCGGGCCATGGCCGAAGACTTTGCCAGCCTCATTCACGAGGAAACCGCCCCCGTGGTCGAGGCGCTGCGCCGCGACTGCGCCGACCCCTATGTATGCGCGCTGCGCGGTGTCCTGGTCGATTTCATCGCCGCGCAGCGCGACCTGATTCTTGGCCTGTCCGAAGCCTCCACCGATCAACAAAAGCTGAGGTCCGCATCATGATCGTCGATCCCCCCCGCAAGCCTCGCATCGCCCTGATGGGGGAATTCAGCGCCGGAAAAAGCACCCTGGCCAATCTGTTGCTGGAACAGGACAGCTCTCCCGTTCAGGTCACGGCAACGCAGCTGCCGCCGATCTGGTACACGCTGGGCACCGGGCAGGCCGAACGCGTGCTGACCAGCGGCGCCACCGAGCCGATTTCGCTGACCGACTGGGCCACCGCCGATCCTGCCAACACCGAGATGATCCGCGTCGGCATCGAAGCCGATCTGCTTTATGCCGTCGATCTGGTGGACATGCCCGGCACGTCCGACCCCTGCATGACGACCGACACCTGGTCGCGGGTGCTGCCGCTGGTGGACATGGTGATCTGGTGCACGCCCGCCAATCAGGCGTGGCGGCAATCCGAAGCGGCGATGTGGGAACAGGTGCGTCCCGAACTTTGGCAAAGCAGCCTGCTGCTGGTGACCCGCATGGACAAGATGCAAAGCGAACTCGACCGCCGCCGCGTGCTGTCGCGGGTGCGCGCCGAGGCGGGGGCGATGTTCCGCGACGTGCTGCCGATCGCGTTGCCCGCCGCCATCGCCGGGCGAAACGATTCCGAGGCGCTGGAAGATACCGGCGCGGGGGCGCTGATGCGCGTTCTGGAAAGCGCGCTCGACGCGGCGGGCGGGCTGTGCGACGCGGCCGCGTTTCCCGCCGCACCCGACACCGCCAGCGCGGCGGGCACGACGCTGACACGCAAGATCGTGCCGCGCCGCATCGAAAGGCGCGCCGTGCCGCGGCGGGAACGACCGCAGGCCGGGATGGCCTGAACCGGGTGAATTTCCGCTGAGTTAAATCGGTTTTAACCGTGCCTGTGGCATTCGGAACGCCGGAGGCGGCCCGAATGACCAGAACCACCCTTGCCGATGTTCGCGCTGCGGTGCCCGGCTGTGAACTCGCGGCGCTGTTCGATCTTGGAGCGCGCACCGTGTTGTTGTCCGACAGCGCGGTGCGGTTGGGGCAGGAACATCTTGATGTGCTCGAAGCCGAGGCGCGGCGGATCTTCGATGCGGGCGCCGTGGCGCCGGTGATGGTGGCCGGACCGCGCGGGTTGCGGGTGTTCCTTCTGGCCCCCGGCCCGTCGCCCGAGGCGCTTTGCTGCCTGCTTGCGCCGGGGGCCGATGCCAGCGGGGTCGCCGATGCCGCAAGGGCGGTCTTTGCCGCTGCCGGGGCCGGCGAATGACCGCGCCACCCGTCGGCGCCGATCTGCGCAGCCTTCTTGACCGGGCGGCGGCGCACGGGCTTGCGGCGCCGGTTGCCCATCACGCGGCCTGCGCCGAGGATGCTCTGGGCCATGCCGTGCAGGCGGTGCGCGGCTGTATCTTGCCCCGCCGTCTGACGCTGGCGCTGGACGGCTCTCCGGTGATCGACCTGCTGGCGGCGGGGGGGCGTTTGCTTGGGCTTGAGCAAGCGACGGGAGGCGGGGCTGAAGGTGATCCGCGCAGCGATACGGCGACATCCGTGGCGGAGCTGCTGCGTGGGCGATTGACGGGGGGGCTGGTGACCGTAACCTCGCTGCCGCTGGACCGTGCGATCGACGCGTCACACACCGGAATCGCGGCCAGCGATCTTTACGCCGCATTGGGTCTTGCGCCGATGGATCACAGCGCAGACGCGCGGCGCGCCGCCTTGCTGGCGGCGGCCGATGACGTGATCATCGCGGTGCTGTCCGCGACCGACCCGCCAGAACTCACGCCAGAAATCACGCCAGTACTCATGTCAGAATCTGGCGCTCGGGTGCCGCCAGACGTGCTGGATTGCGTCGGCGGCTGGCTTGCGCCCGGCGGCCTGGCCCACAGGCTCGGTCGCGACGAACTGATGGTCCTTGCCCTGGACGAACCGCCGCTGGGCATCGGGCTGCTTGTCACCGGCGGCACTCCCGAGGCGCTGATCTTTGACGTCACCGCCTGCGCCGACCTTGCGCGGTTTTGGTCCGAGCTGACGGTGATGACAGGTGTGCTGCCAGAATCCGACCCGCCCCACCCTGCGCCCTAGGTGTTTAGTCCCGGCATCTGGTGGATCGGATTCAGGATGAATCTGTCTGGCTCCGAAGTCCAGATCTTGCAGATGTATTCGTAGGGCGTGAGGCCGCTGAGCGTCTTCAGCCTGCGTGCGAAGTTGCAGGCCGCCATGAAGTCGGCGAGGTGCGTGCACAGTTGGTCGTGGCTGTCGTAATGGTATCGTTTCACCGTCGCTTCCTTGATCGTGCGGTTCATCCGCTCGACCTGGCCATTCGTCCACGGATGGTTTGGCTTGGTCAGCCGGTGCTCAATCTCATTGGCCTTGCAGATCATGTCGAAGCGCATCTGCCGCGAATATGCTGTGTTTCGGTTGCGAGGCTGCTCGGCGAACTGGATGCCGTTGTCCGTCAGAATCGTGTGGATGCGATAGGGGACAGCCTTGAGCAGCAGTTCGAGGACCTCCCACGCTGTCTTGCGATCCGCCTTATCCGCGAGTTGCGTGACTACAAATTTGCTGGTCCGGTCAATGCCCACAAAGAGAAAGAGCTTGCCCTCCACAGTCTGAACTTCGGCGATATCGATATGAAAGAAGCCGATGGGGTAGCGCTTGACCTTCTGGCGCTTTGGTTTGTCACCCTCGACGTCCGGCAAGCGAGAGATGCCGTGCCGCTGAAGGCCAGATGGAGCGCCGACCGTGTCAGATGCGGAATCGATGGCTGAAGGG